>CAYLRO010000023.1:0-45148 GCA_964386635.1 uncultured bacterium
TCTGCCGTTGTACCTGCCGATCTCCATGTCACAGAGCATTCCTATTCCGCACAGGACAGCAGCTGACTGAATGTTGTTCTCATTGAGCCAGTCAGTGAATGATTGTATAAAATCTTCTTCCCTGTCGAAACGGAGTACTGCCAGTCCATTCTCTCTTTTCAGTTCTTTCAATTCAGATCCCTTTCTACCGCACCACCACCAGGCGATGCTTCAGAATCGCGCCGGACTGTGTTGTCATTCTCACAAAGTAGACACCTGCAGGATTCTCTGCCGCATTCCAGTTGAACACGCCACTGGTTCCCTGGAGCTCATGAGCTTCCACGGTTCGTCCTGCAAGATCTACGATTGCTATTTCAGCAGTCTGTACCACAGGAAGTGACCAGTTGATTGCAGCGGTTCCTGCAACAGGATTTGGTGCTGTTACGGAAAGCTGGGGAAGAGCCTGAACTTCTCCGCTTTCTGCTCCCATGTTGTAGACAGGATGCATTTCAGTAAGGGTTACATGATCCCTGGCCCACACAGTAATTCTTACTGAATCAGGATTGGCAGGCATCATCTCCGGCCATGTGAGTGTAACTGTTCCGGATCCGTCTGTGAGCCCTACAGCGTATGTGACAGGATCATCCCAGGTGCCCTGAAGAAGACATACTCTTGCATCTTCCAGAGGACTTCCCAGAGAGGTTACAGATATCTGGACATCTGTGCATCCTTCAGATACGAACACACTCCCTGTCTGGATCTCGGCAGGAACTGCAGAGTACATTGGAAGCTCAGGATCTCCAAAGAGCGTGCTACTCTTTGCTATCCAGTCATAGTGAGTATCTGTCGGGATCAATGAAATGAATTCATCCTTTGCCATCATGTACGCAACGCCCAGGTTGTACATGTCTTCTGTAAAGAACTTTGCAAAGAACTCCTGATCCACCAGATCACTCCACTGTCCACCGGGTTCAGCAGGCTCTCCCCAGCCGTATCGGGTGTTCATAATGCAGAAACCGCCTCCCCCTGGAGATCTGATCCATGCTTCTGCAAAGCAGGTACCTGTATCAAATGATCCTGACAGACATGCGATTGTGTTCCAGATGGTGGGACGTCCTCTTTCTGAAATGTTGGTTAGGGACATGAAGTCGGAGTTGTCCAGATAAGCCGTTCCTATGGATACGCTTCCCTCACTGCCGTGACCTGCATGGTTCACAAGCTGCATACCGGTGTTCAGCATGGCCATTGTGGCTGTGTAGCTCTGTGTTCCGGTATCCTGATACAGTTTTGTTATGTCCCAGGTGGAAGGTGTGTACAGGGTGTCAACCTTTTCCTTGCCGGCACTGCCCGGGCAGTATGGACTGCTCCAGAGAATACCGGTTGTGAATCCCATGGATGTGTACCAGTCAGCTGTATCCGGTGCATTCTCCCATGCAAGCACTTTGCTTACGAAAATATCCGCCTCAGCAGCGGTTTCAACTGAAGCTCTTCCAAGGATGTAGTCAGGGTGATAGTCCATATTGTCATCACCGTTCAGCTCTCCCCATGTACCATCACCATCCAGGTTCCAGGCATCAACTCCCGGAGCAGTGTCATTCATGTCCTGGTAGTAGAGATCCGCTGCAGGGTTGTCTGTGTAACCTTCGGCAGTGGCGTAACAGTTCCTGTGGGGAACTCCCGGTGTGTCCCCTGCAAGAAGGATGTATGTGGGAGGATTGCTCTGATAAATATCAAAAAGGAAGTTGCGGAGTTTTTGAGCATCATCCACACCGGAATACATGTCAGTAATGTAGGACATGTTCACAATCCGGGCTTGAATACCTTTCCAGGTTTTCCACTGAGCCAGAGGCTCAAATGATTCCGCAAGATTGTCATCAGCGATGATGAGATACTCACCCCAGGGCAGGTCACGGGCAGGCGACCTGAGCTCTATACCCACATCTGAAGGGTTGATAACAGTATGAGTAATAAGGTTTTCGATGGTCTCTGAGCCTGCAATACCCCTTACAGGTACATAGGTGCCGTCATTACCGAAATGATAACTTATTTCAACTGTCATTGAGTATGCAAAACTAAGATTTTCAGTTACCGGGTCCCATGAAAACGGCTTTAAAACAAGATCAGCAACTGTGTACCCCATAAGAGTACCCTGCCCGCTCACTGCTGCTTCTATTCCAGCTGGTCTTGAGAAAGCTTCTCTGATCGGCGCTGTTATGGCAAAGTCTTCAGGTCTCGATATTGGAGTACCCGCCTGAGCCGCCATAGGCATGAAAGAATTGTCTGTAAGCTGCTCGTTGAACGCGATGATCCTCGCACCGTCCACAACAGCTCCCTGGGGAAGAATTGCAACTACCGGTACTACCGGTATAAGTGGAGTTCCCGGTGTGCAGGAACCAACAGCATCCTCAAACAGTATTCTGTCACCGAGAGGACCGGTGACGATCTGTGGATCAGATGCAGCATTCCACTGGATCTGCAGAGTTCCCCCTGTAAGTGCAAGTACAAGCATCAGGGATATCATCTATACCTCCATAAGTACAACCATGGAATTTCGTCCCATGGTCTGTTCAAGTAGAACCTTGATTATTATGGTGACAGGAACTGCGAGGAATATTCCAATCACGCCCCAGAGATAACCCCATACAATCACACAGATAAGAATCGTGACCTTTCCTATGGGAAGCACATCTCCGAAATAACTGGGTTCTATTACATTTGATACAAGATTGTTTACAACTATTACCATCAGCGCGGCAATGGCTCCGAGCTGGAAACCGGCAACAGAGGAAACGTACAGCGCTATCATCACTCCAGAAAGCATTGAACCGAAAAAAGGCACGAAGTTGAATACCATTGCGGTTATGGCCCAGATAAACGCTTCATCAACCTGAAACCCCATGATCACAAGACCAACTCCGATAAGTATTCCTGTAAGAGCACTTGTGATGAGTTTTGCAAGCAGATACTTCCTGGGAACAGTTTCCACTGCTCTTATAACACGCTTGTACTTCTCATGTTTTGCAGAGTCCATCAGTTTGATCTTCTCGGAAAATATCCGCCTTCCGTTAACCATGAACACTGTAAGCATGATTATCAGCACGGTATTAATGAGAAGATTTGTAACAGTTCCAACGAATCCTGCCGCTGTAGGAACAATGGATGAAATGGAGAACTCGGAATCTTCAATAGGAGCCACAGGAGCAGAGACTTTACCTTCTCCTGACAGAGAGTCAGCCTGACTGGTAACCTCTCCAACAGCCTCAAGGCCCAGCAAACCATATGTATCAGGTATCCATTCGGTTCTGGCAGTTTCGACTATTTCCACCACAGGATGAACAACATTGCTGACCATATCGTCTTTCCTGCTCACCAGAAGGCTCATGGTTCCGTAAATAAGAAAGAAGAAGAGAGAAGTAAGTAAAATAGCCATCACAAGAACAAGCGCGGTTCCTATCACATTTGCCAGGTTGGACTGACTTCTATCTCCTGTTTTTCTATACCTTTTGAACAGACGCCGCAATAGTCTGTCCACTTGTTTTGTAGTGCTCTTGACAGCAGGCGAAATAAGAAGAGTAAAGAACACTGCAATGGAAACTTTCACAAGAATTGGAGCGCCCAGCCTTAAAATAACCAGGCTGAACAGTGCTGCTATTATGAACATCGATATCCTGAATGGATCAGCCTTGGTCCGGCTCATTGCCACCCCCTGTAAACATCAGGTCTTCTATCACTGAGGCAGTCAATTTTCTCTCTTGTTCTTTTGACCTCACCTATATCTAAAGTGAAATCTCTTATGTACTCTTCCACCTGAACCGGTTCTATCATCTTCCCTGATGGAGTGGCAATTCCACCACCTCCGTGGAATCTTACTCCAAGGTGCTCTCCACCGAGATTACATCCAGCTGTAAACACCTGTGCTTCCGCAGATCTTGCTTTTAGAAGACTTCTGAAAAGTTCAAGCCTTGGCTGAGGCCACTGTGCAGGAAGAACCAGAAGTTCCGCACCTGCAAGAACATGCTTTCGGAACAACTCAGGGAACCTGAGATCGTAGCACACAGAGGCTCCGGCGGCAACACCCTTCAGGTCGAACACCCCTGCGGGTTCGCCAGCTGTGAATACAGAGTCCTCACCCATATTTCTGAAGAGGTGAGTTTTCTCAGTTGTGTGCACCAGCTTTCCCCTGCCGTCGTAAACCGGAAGCATGTTAACAATACCTCTGGGAGTTCTAACCGGGAAGGTTCCCCCGACTATCCAGACACCGGTATCAGCTGCAGCATCTGCAAGGGGAACAGTCTCAAGCTGCTCCGGTTCCAGAGCGTTTTTCTGAATGGAGTCAAGAACAAACCCTATTGTAAACAGCTCCGGAAGAATGAGAACATCAGGCAGCGGCTTAAGATACGCAGCAATGACAGCCTTTTCCATGCACTCATTCCATGAGTCTGTGATGGGCAGTTCAGCAAGTCTGATTATCAAAACACAACCTCCGGAATTCATCAATATGTAATGTGGAATATAGAAACTGTAGAGGCTGTCCGCATTAAGGACGCGGAGATCGTTCATTAGTATAATCGGGTTCTTGTTACAAGCATTCAAATGAAAGGCTGAATCATGACTGATATTTCCAAAAGATGCCTTGCAATGCAGGCATCACCCATTAGAAAACTTGTTCCTCTTGCAGATGCTGCAAAGGCCAGGGGGACATCAGTATACCATCTTAACATCGGCCAGCCGGACATCCCGACTCCTGAGGGATACTGGAAATCAATGCATGAGAACTGCCCTGATGTTCTTGCTTACGGACCCAGCCAGGGGCTTCCCATTCTGAGAGAAGCTATTGCATCCTACTATTTCCGTGCCGGTATAAACATTGATAAAAACGAAGTAATGATCACAACAGGAGGCTCTGAAGCAGTCTTTTTCGCATTCATGGTTACCTGCGATCCAGGGGACGAGGTTATCTGTTTTGAACCGTTCTACACAAACTACAACGGTTTTGCCGCCATGGCAGGGGTAAAGCTCGTTCCAGTGACCAGCAATGTTGAAAACGGATTCCACCTTCCCTCACCGGAGGATATACAGGCAAAGATTAATGAAAGAACAAAAGCAATACTGATCTGCACTCCCAATAATCCCACAGGAACCGTCCTCTCGGAAAAAGAGCTGAATACCCTTTCTGAACTTGTTCAAAAAAATGATCTCTATCTTCTTTCAGACGAGGTTTACAGAGACTTTGTTTTCGACGGCGGCAATCACAAATCCACTCTTGAACTGGATGAGATAAAAGACAAAGTCATCGTCATGGATTCCATAAGCAAGAGGTTCAGCTCCTGCGGAGCAAGACTTGGCAATCTTATCTCCCGTAACCCTGAGATACTTGCTTCTGTCATGAAGCTGGCACAGGCCAGACTATGTCCTCCCACAATGGCTCAGTATGGCGCTGCCTACATTTACAACCATCTTGATGAGAGCTACTACAAAGAAGTTCTGCAGACATATCAGAACAGAAGAGATCTTCTGATGGCTGAACTTTCCGGCGTTGAGGGCATATTCTTCCTTAAGCCGGAAGGAGCATTCTACGCAACGCTTAAACTTCCTGTTAAGAATGCGGAAAAATTCGCCTCCTGGATGCTTACGGATTTCAGCATTGACGGTGAAACCACCATGGTAGCTCCTGCTGCAGGTTTTTATGCCACACCAGGGCTTGGTGTTGACCAGATAAGAATTGCTTATGTTTTATCAGACGAGAAGATGAAGAGAGCACTTCATGTGCTCAGAGAAGGTCTCAAGGCCTACAGAGACTAGTCTGGAGACAATGTGGAAACGCTCAATATTGAAGATATCCGGCCTATTCCCGGAGCGGAATCATACAATGCGAAGTCCCTGAAAGACACAGACCTGTTCGGCATGGCGCACTTCAGTCTTCCTCCAGGGGGAATTATCCCTATGCACAACATGCCTTTCGAGGTTTGCTTCATTGTTCTGTCAGGCAGGGGAACTCTTACTGTAAACGATGATAACTTCGATCTTGAGAAGAATTTTCGCGCAATTTGTCTGCCACAGGCGAGAAGAGGATGGCGTAACTACGGAACGGAAGAATCACTGGAAATCCTGGTCATTAAGATAAAAACTGACAGAGATTCCCTGTGCGGAACCATAGTGGACAGTCTTGACGACACCGAACCAGCCAAGAATCCCCACGGTGTGGATGTAAGGCGTGTCTACGACGGGGAACATGCACTTTCAAGCATGATCACAATAAAACCGGGGGATCAGCTCCTGCGGCACATTACACCTGTTGACGCGTTTTTCTTTGTAGTCTCTGGTACAGGTGTTGTGGAAATCGGTGAAGAAGAAAAAACTGTTACTGCCGGTACTTTCATCAACAGTCCCAGTGGTATCCCGCACTGCTGGTACAACCGTAGCAGGTCGGACCTGAGGTTTCTGGTTCTTAAGGTTCCAAAGCCTTCAACACCAACTCAGTTCCTTTAATTCTCAGATACTGGCGGAGCCTCCTGGCTCCGCCTTTCTCTTCTTCTATTCAGTATCACATAAAGAATAGGTACCACTACAAGAGTAAGTGGAGTTGCCACAAGCATTCCTCCTATTACTGTTCTTGCCATTGGCGCCCAGATAGCGGCGCTGCTGCTGCCTCCAAGCGATAGAGGCAGCAGAGCAAGAATTGTGGTGGATGCCGTCATGAGAATGGGTTTCAGTCTCGTTCTGCCGGCCAGAATCGTTGCCGGAACAAGTTTCATGCCCTCGTCTCTTCTCAGGAAATTGGCAAAATCAACCAGCACTATACCGTTATTAACCACGATACCGATGAGCATCAGCACGCCTACAAGGGCTGTCATGCCCATTGTAGTACCAGTAGCAAAGAGTATCCACACCACGCCTATGAGAGCAAGAGGAATCTCAAATATGAGGATGAACGGTTCCAGGAGAGACTCGAACTGAGCTGCCATTACCATGTATACCAGAATAATGGCTACGAGGATTGCAAGTCCCATGCTCTGGAATGAATCTTTCTGGTCCTCGATGTCTCCTGTTATCTCCCATCTTGCCCCGTGAAGATTCAGTGTATCCATCATTGTCTCTACATCTGCGGCAACGTCACCAAGAGGTCTGCCGTCCAGTCTGCAGAAGATGCTGACAACGCGGCTTCTATCCAGTCTGCTGATCTTGTTGGGAGCCAGTACTGAACTGAACTCACCCCAGAAATCCAGCGGTGCCCCCATCACAGGAAGAGCAGCCACAGCTTCCCTTGAAGACCTGTACCTCTCCGCATATCGAACATTCACATCTATATCAGTACCGTTGTCATTCATCACTGTTGCATTAAGGCCAAGCATGCCCAGGGTTATCTCGGTTGAAATCTGTGCTCTGGAAACTCCCCTGAGAGAAAGCACCCCGTCATCAGGCTGATATTCGATCTGTGAGAACCAGTCCTCGAGAGAGTGTGTCTCCCCTCTGGTGCCTGGTATTCTGGATATTTCACGGCTGATCATGTCACCGGTTTCCCTCAAAACAGTGAGATCTGTTCCGTAGACATTTACCTGTATGGGAAATTCGTTCCCTATCGGAGCCCCGGTTTTTACAGTGTATCTGATCCCTGGTACTGTTTCCAGGTATTCATTGACTGCTGTTCCGTAATCATCGGCAGGTGTGTGTATCTCATCTTCAGGTACAAGATACACGGACATGGTGATACGGCAGGAAGCGTCTGAACCGAACATGGCTCCAAGACCTTCCGCCCTGCCGGCATCCACTGTTATGTGACTGAGATCTTCAGGCAGTATCAATGCTCTGACAGAATCCTCAATAACCTTTGATACGCTGTCCGTATATGCCAGGTTGGTTCCCTGTGGAAGGCTTATTGTCACATCAATAATTCCTTCCTTGATGTCAGGAAGAAATGCCGTAGGGAGAAATCTGAACATGATCATGGACACAAGGAACAGAAGAATTACCGGGACAAGGCTTCTTACTCTGTGTTTCATCACCTTTGCAAGAAAACTGTCATAAGAAACATCAAGTTTTGCCAGACCTCTCTCTATTCTTGCTGGAACAGATTTAGCAGAGTGCTTTTTAATCAGATTTTTCGATCTGGATGCAAGAAGAGGTATAAGTGTCATAGCCATGAACAGCGACAGGAAAAGCGCTGAAGCAATTGTTATACTCAGATCTCTGAATATCTGACCGGTCATTCCCTTGACGAACAGCATGGGTATGAACACTGCAACAGTGGTCATTGTGGATGCGGTAACTGCCATGCCTATCTGAGATGTCCCCAGGACTGCGGCGTCATGTCTGTTCTGACCTTCTTTGCGCTTCCTGTGAATGTTCTCAAGAACAACAACTGAATTGTCAACGATCATACCTATTGAGATACTGAGTCCTGCCAGGCTCATGATGTTAAGGTTGACTCCCAGAAGGTACATGGCAGCAAATGTGGTTATGAAGCACAGGGGCATGGTGATGCTCACAATGCCTGCATTTACTGCAGACCCAAGGAAGAACATCAGCACCAGTGCCGCCAGAACAATTGCCTGAATACCGGTAAAGATCAGATTCTTTGTTGAATCAAGAACAAAATCTTTCTGAGAGTAAATCACTTCCAGATCCATCATTGATGCATAATCTGATGCGGTTTCCGATATCTGTTCCTCCAGTAGACGGCATGTGTTCACAGTGTTGGCATCGCCGCTCTTCCTGAATATCAGAAGAACAGAGTTCTCACCGTCAAGGCGGCTGGTGTTGCTGGGGTCTCTGCTGCCGTGAATCACCTGTGCAACATCCCTGATGTGCACCGGGACACCGCCATGAGATCCGATAACCACCTCACCTATCTGCTCTGTATCAGTGAAACCTGACTTGACACTGACGAAAACCTCTGTCCCGTCTGAATCAATATCCCCGCCTGGCTGATTTCCCTGAACCGAATTCAACGCGCCATATACATTTACAAGTGAAATGTTTCTCAGATGAAGAAGTACCGGATCAACCGATACATTCACCTGCCTCTCCTCACCACCTGAAATGGTGCAGGAAGAAACTCCTGACACTCTGCTGAGTACAGGTTCAATCTCATCTGTGACAAGCTGCCTCAGTTCCCCGCTGTTCATCTCTGAACTGCTGACAGAAGCAATGACAAGGGGCTTCATGCTGGATTCCATTGCCCTGATTATTGGATCTGCTGCCTGATCGGGAAGCTGGTTTTCTATTCGATCAACAGCCTCTCTGATATCATCTTCAACAACTTCGATATCGGCTGATGATGACAGATTCACAAAGATTCCGCTTGTTGAGTTGCCTGAACTGGATTCAACAGAAGAAACCCCTTCAACTCCTGATACAGCATCTTCAATCACCCTGGTGACCAGGGTTTCAACTTCTTCCGGAGCTCCTCCCGGAAGGATGGTAACAATCATTATCCTCCCAAGGTCAACCTTGGGAAAGTAATCAAGACCAAGCTGGGTGAGTGCGAACAGACCGGCTCCACCCATGAGGATGAAGATCATCATGAAGGTGATCTTTCTGTTTACTGCGTTTGCTGAAAGGCTCACTGGTTCACCACCCTGACCTGCTGTCCCTGTGAAACCAGATTGTGCCCCAGAGTGATTACGCTGTCACCGGGAGCAAGGCCGTTGGCAACCTCATGGCGAATACCGTTGCTGATACCAGTTTGCACCATGATCAGCTCTGCTCTGCCATCCCTTATCACCGCAACTTCCCAGCAGCACTCTCCGGCAGGAGTCATTGCAGTCTCACTTAGAACAACGGCACTGTCAGCAGTTCTCATGGAGATCATTGCCATTCCGGAAATTCCCGGGATCAGTCTTCCTGTGGTATCCGGAAACTGAACCGTTAGCGAAACAAGGCCTGAAACAGGATCAGCAGCTTGAGATACTGATGCCACTGTACCTCTGAAAATTGTTCCCGGATAATGATCAGTCTGAAAAAGTGCAGGCAATCCCTCTTTCAGCCCCATCAGATGCACCGGGGCAAGAAGCAGTTCCGCTTCGAGAATATCTCCTGAAAACATGCTGAGAAGAGGTCCTGATGCAGGGTTTCCCTGAGTAACCAGAATTCTCCCGGTAATGCCGTTGAAAGGTGCCGTCACATATCCGCTTCCTGTTGAAGCCGATACGGCGGAATAACCGGCAAGCGACTGCCGGTAAGTGGCCTGTGCAGCACTGGCAGCCGTTTGAACCTGCTGATACTCACTGGGGCTCATGGCTCCGTTATTGAACAGTTCTGAAGCCCTTGCAAGATTCGCTGAGGCATACTCTTCTGATGCTCTTGCTGCAGAAACCACCGCTGCTGCAGATGTTAATTCAGCTCTGCGCATATCATCGGTTCTGAGAACAAGAAGCCTCTGCCCTGCCTCAACAGTATCACCGGGCTGAACCAGAACTTCCTCAACAACTGCAGGCATTGCAACTGAAATAACCGCCTCATCACCTGCCTGAAGCCGGCATGGTGCATAAACCGTTTCAGAGATCATTTCAGGCTGGACAACAATTGCATTCACAGAAAGCGGTTCTGGAGCAGCAGCGTTTTCAGTACCGCATGAACACAGAAACAGAGTAAGGCTGCCGATTAGAATCCTTTTAATCAACATAAGGCACCTCATCTCTCCCTGCGAAGTATCTTTCTATTATCTCAGTTGCAGCTTCTTCCACTTCATGAATTGAATCCGGATCAGAAAAGTCCAGATTCAGCATGGGAGACTTGTTCCTCTGCCGCAGTGTTATGAAATTAAGACCGGATACAACGATAGCCATGCTGAGAATAGTTTTCCTGTCCGGGTGAATGCCTCTTTCAGCAAGAGCATCAATCTGCTTCCGCTCGATTCCGTTTACGAAAGAGGTAGTAAGTGGATTGTTCTCTGTAAGTTCCCAGCATGAGATTTCCTGTATGAGATTGCTTTCTCTGAAAGCCTCAAAAAGGGTCAGGACAACCTGGGACATTACATGAGACAGTCTGGCATCCCGGGGATGCTCATCAAATATGCCTCCAATATCCGGGCATATACTCTTCCTCTCCCTGAATTGAGCCAGCAGTCCTTTCATGGAGCCGAAATATCTGTATATAAGAACTTTATCCACTCCTGCTTCACGGGCTACGGCATTTACACCTACTCCCCTGAATCCCTTGTCAAGCAGAATATGTTCCAGAGCATCCAGTATCAGCTGTCTGGTTTTTTCCGAACCAGGAGTTGTCGGTTTCATCTAATTCTGCCAATCTCTATCAATTATTGTGTTTTTTAGGAAACCGCTGATACAGGCATTATCACCAATATCTATCAGCTGTTCACCTGAATCAGACTCCAATGCCGTTGAAGAGAACATCAACAACAGATTCGGAAGGAGGCAGAAGGAAATCCTTTTCCCGAATGCTTCTTCCCAGCAGGTTCAGAATCGTTACAGTAAATATTTTTGCGGCGTTATGAAGGTCTGTTCCTTCTTCTATTTCTCCTGATGCCAGTCCATACCGGAAAACTTCCCGTGCTTCAGTAAACAGTGTTTCAATACTGGCTTCAAATGGAAAAGGAGTCTGATCCTGACTTGACATGCCTCTTAGAAAGAGCATTACAACCCCGGGTCTGTTTTTGCCCAGGCTGTAGTAGTCGCTGCAGATTCGAACCAGTTTTTCCCTTAGAGAAATGCTTTTGGCAGAATGCCAGTAAAGGACCTCCTGCATATCGATAAGAGCAGCTTTGAACGACTGTCTGACCAGTTCATCGCTGTTTCTGAAAAGTCTTTTTACAGTAATTCTGCTTTTACCGCAGTAATCTGCAACCTCACCAAGACTCACAGTGGTTGAGTTTTTCTCCATCATCAGATTTGTAGCAGCGGTAATAACCTGCTTCTCTGTCTCGTCCCGGTTTGTTTGAAACATCTTATCTCCGCCTGTTCTCGCGTCTGCCAGAAATTGTCACTATTCAGTGTCACCAGTCGGTGTTACTTGCCGGTAATAAATAATAAGCTATTTGAGAATGTCAATCATTATTGCATTAACAGGGATTCTGTTGAATTATAGGGGCTGACAGAACATTTCATATTCTTTGGGAAAGGTTTGGGTATTCCTGTGAAAAGTGAACTTGCTGTTCTTCTACAGAATGCCTTCCAGGAAGGCAAGGAACAATCACCTGATCTTTCCATGAAAAAAAGCGAGCTGAAACCCGGTGAGAGGCGTGATGCAGCAGTGCTGTTTCTTGATCTTGCCGGTTTTACAGAACTTTCCGGTGCAATGGATCATGAGACTGTACACGACATCACTAAAAGCATAATGGATCAGCTGGTTCTCACAGCACAGCAGTTCACCGGATATGTTGATAAAATTGAAGGTGACAGGATCATGGTTCTGTTCGGCGCCCTGAATTCGGGAGAAAATGACAGCCAGAGAGCAATCAGCTGCGGTTTCAGAATGCTTCAGGTCCTTTCGCTTGCAGGAACGGTGCTTGAGCCTTCCGGGGTTAAGTTGTCTGCAAGAATCGGCATCAGCAGCGGACCTGTCACAGTGGCGCCTGATGCAATCGGACACCTTACAGCCATGGGCAACACGGTAAACATTGCATCAAGAATGGAAGAACTTGCAGATCTGGGTACTATTCTTGTTACTGACCGGGTACACTCTCTCTGCGAACACTGTGCCGTCTGGGCTCAGCCAAAAACCGTTTCCGTAAAGGGAGTTTCAGGCCAGGTCTCTGTATGGGAACCGAAGGCCGCCCTGAGACCGGAATGCTCCATCATGGACAAAACACCATTTGTGGGTCGTAAAAAGGAATACTACATTCTCAAGGGTTTGCTGGAGGATGCATCCACCGATTCAGCCCCTGACGGTTTTCTCCGTCACACAGTGGTTGAGATCACAGGAGATGCCGGTACGGGAAAAGTACGTCTTGCAGGCGAGTTCCTTGGCAGGGAATGTGCTGACCGACTTATCCTGAAGGGTAGATCAATGCCCCATGGACAACCGGCACATTGGCTCTGGTCCTCTGTTTTATGCTCCCTTCTGGGTTTCATAGTGCAAAGATCTGTATCCTGGGAAGAGTTCACAGACAGGCTTAGAGAGTTCTGTTCTCTGGACAATTTAGGTGATTCTCTCCCCTTTCTGGGACGGCTAATTCCTTCCCACACAGATGATCCCAGATTCTCAGTGCTGGACAAACAGGCCCTGGCACTTGAGACAAGACTGGCAGTGCGAGACCTTCTTGCTGAGCTTTCTCTGAAACAGCCTCTTGCAATACTGCTGGAGGATACCCAGTGGATGGATTCAACGGATCGCAAGGTATTAAGTTTCCTTATTGAGAACTGCAGAACGGAAAGACCGATTCTTTTCATCATTACAGGCAGAAACTCTGACAAGACAGCACCTGTTGACAGGATCAGAGAAAACGGATTTTACCACAGTTTCACCGGCATTCACCTTGAGGAGCTTTCCAGAGAAGAATCCGGGGAATTGGCATCCGCAGTTGCCGGGCAGGTAACATCTCAAGATCATCACAGCTTTTCCCACCATGCACTGGACATGCTGTATACCCATTCTTCCGGTAATCCTTTCTTTCTAAGAGAATTGGTGCTGCATCTCATAGAGTCAGGTGGAATACAGCTGAGAGGCGGTATCTGGCGTATCACGGATTCTTCTGTGCATCAGTCAAGACCTGAATCGCTTGCCGGGCTTCTGCAGAGCAGGCTTGACAACCTTCCGGAAGACTGGAGGAGCGTACTTCTCATGTGTTCGGTTTTCGGTCAGGACTTCGTACTGGACACATACAGAATGGTCAGTTCAAAACTTGGTGTACCATGTGCGGAAAACGCCGTTTTCCATGGGCTTGTTGAAAAGCAGATGCTTGTAAGATCCGACAGCGGCGGCATGAACGGCTACAGGTTCAAACACCCTCTGATACAGAGAACTGCCTACCAGAATAATCTCGCTCACAATTTGAAACTGATACACAAAGCTGCCGCTGAAGCAATGGAAGAGCTGTTTCTTGAAGATGAAGAGAGAGTATCAGCCAAACTGGCATCACACTGGGAAGGTGCCGGAAACATCATATCGTCTTCCAGGTGGGGATTACTGGCACAGAAACATGCTTCCGACAATTACCAGCATACTATTGTGCTTTACTGGGGAAACAAACTCCTTCAATGGCTGCCGGACAATTCCAGCGACCGCCTGAAGGTGCTTGAAAGAAACTCTTCTGCCTACCAGTTCACAGGAAGAGGCAATGAGCAGCTGGAGACAATCAGGCAAATACTTGAACTGTCGGAGAAAACGGAGAATTTCGAATGGATGGCCAAGGCTAATATGCACCTGGGATCCTTTTTCCGGGCTTCTGGAGATCTTGAGAAGGCACAGAAACACCTTGACCTGGCAATGGAACTCTGTTCTCAGCATGAGCTCACGGAAATCGAGAGTGATGCACTGGGCAATCTCGGCGTTCTTGCCGCAGACCGGAGAGAACTTGACAAAGCAAGTGAATTCTTCCTGCGGGCCAGGGCAATACACTCTGAGCTGGGAAACAAAAAGGCTGAAGCAAGCACCCTGGGAAATCTGGGAATTATGTTTCGAAACCTGCGTGACACCGGAAAAGCAATAGAGCACTTCCGGGAAGCACTGAAGATTTTCAGAGAAATGGGAGACATCCGTGGTGAAGCCATGACAATGGGCAACCTGGGGAATATCCATCACGACTTGAAGCAGCTTGAGGAAACAGAAGAACTCTATGCAAATGCCCTTGAAATCTTCAGGAAGATCGGTGACAGAAGGTCCCAGGGTATCTTTCTTGGAAACCTGGGTATCCTGAACGCCGACAGAGGTCTGGATGCAAAAGCGGAGGACTATTACAGAAGAGCCATTGCCATTTCACTTGAGACTGAAAATCTCAGATCAAGGGGGTGGACACTCTCAAATCTGGTACTTCTTAAAATAAAACAGGGGCAAATCGATCCTGCATTCGACAAATGCAGTGAAGCCCTTGAGCTTTTCAGAAAGATAAAGGACCCGGGACTTGAAGCAATCTCTCTGGGTGCTCTTGGATACATAATGTTCATTCAGGGAAATGTAGATGAATCCATTGAATGCTACAAACAAACATGTGAATTGATATCCCGGATGAAACTCAACCCCGGGGACTTTGAAAAAACTCTGGTCAGGCACAGGGAAGAATACATGAAAACATCTGATTCATCCCCTCTGCCCCTGCCTGAGCACTGGCAGACAGCTGAGTAACCGCCTTCGTCACATCTCGTGATAGTATATGTAGCAGATTATCCTGTCAGGTTCCTGCTGATAACCGATTTTCATCACAGATCCGCTTTCCAGAGTAACAGTTCCTCCAGTGAATATTCTGTTCCGTGTATCCCACCACTGAGGCATATCGTCATATTGATAGAAAGATACCTGCCCTGTGAGTAAATCTTCAGGGACAACATCTTTATGGAAAATCATCCCCGGCTCAGGCACATCTGCTTCAAACTTGAACCAGACAGCATCATCAATGCCGGAACCAAGTATTCTCAACCCCACCGGCTCTATCTCTGCTTCTTCGCAGATATGAAAAAGTGACCTGCAGCTGTTGAGCTGATCCCGGGTAAGTTCTGTTGTGAGAATATTCTCACCGAAATCCAGGCATGCCATGCAGATCAGAGACACTGCAAGAAATGCTATGATAAAATATCTGATTGGTCTCTCCTGACTCTCATCTTATGGAAAATTCACCGCTTGTTCCATAAAAGCCCTGGTTGTCATGGATTACTACACTGAAACCATCACCCTTGCCGGCTGCACCCAGATCCATGTCGCAGATAAAGACTCCCGGGGCTATGTCTCGCCGCTGGAAGATCTCCATTACCGCTTCGCCGTTTCTATAAAGCTCACATCTGATGTTATCACCTGGAATTGCAGCCCATCTGATCACACGATCTTCCGGAGCAGTGGATGTCCATACTGCATTTTCAGCAGGACTGCTTACAAGCACCCACATCTCCCAGGGACCTGTGAGCTCATACTGATCGGTGCATCCTGCTGAAAAGAGTAAAATCAGTGCCGAAAGAAGAAACAGCACCCTCATCTGAAAAACTCCTAAAACCCCTCCGTGTTTGAAATCAGGGTGTAGTATTGTGTAACTGCTACTCACTGTCAATATGATGCTTTATTGTGCCTTGTATAAGGCTGTAAATTGCCTTCAGACTGTTTCCATCTCAATATTCACATTAACACGAAAAGGTGGCTAATTCAGCGGCATTTATCCTTAGCTGCAGAAATGATCTGCCTTTAGCAGTTATAGAATTTCAAGCACATGGACCCTGAAGATACCGTCTTCAGGATCTTCATCCCAGCAGAGAATTCCTTCCGGTTCAATTCTGAAATTCCACCGGAATCCGTGAACAGGAAAGACCACTCTCCTGATAAACTCACCTGTACTCCCAAGATATACATTGAAGGCAGGGAACTCTTCCAGCGCAGATTCAACCCACAGATTCCCTTCCTGGTCACAACCTAAACTTCTTATCATCTCTCGATTTTCATCAGGAACCCAGCCGGTGCTGCCCTGAACTCCCATGGACTGCATCTGCGAATTCATGAAGTCTTTCTCTGCTGCAATTTCATCATCGGTCTTGGGTACAGGTTGATATTCTTCTTCTATTGCGTAAAGCTTCTCCCCTGTTCTGCTCAAGGCAGTAACTGAGTAGACAGACCCGGAACTGATACCTGTGAACACCATACCGGAGCTGGCTGCGGCAAACAGCAGGTTTTCCGATGCCGATATAAGGCTTGTTACTTCAGTGGGGTCAAGGGGAACGGTATCATTGTAAAACACTGATTCCTTCTGGCATTCTGGAAATGTGTAAGCTGCTATTTCCCTGAAAGCCCCCAGACCGTCTCCATATTGAACGATATCATATCTGAACGCTGTGAAAATGCTGTGGCCTGAAGACTGCATATCTGTTGGAGAACCAGTAGGCCAGAGAGAAATCTGCTCCACGAATAAGTGATCAGAGTTGAAGACAATATAGCCGTGCTTTGTCTGATCTCTGACAATTATCCGGTCTGCCACGGTTTCCACGGACATAGGATTGCCCATCTCACCGGGACCGTCGCCGCTTCTGCCCATGTATTCCACAAAGTATCCGTCGTGATCAAACACCAGCACCCTTGCTGCTGCCTGATCCAGAACAAGAATCTCTCCCGACGGACCGAAACATGCATCGGCTGCATAACCGATCAGTACTGAATCAGGGGTGATTGTGGAACAGGATATGGACAGAATACTGCTGTCAGGAACCGGCGAATTCCCCTCCGGCCTGTTGCTGCATGAAACCAGTGAACAAAGAACTGCAGTAAAAAAGATAAGAAGCGGTTTAGACATCATACATTGATCTTCGGTGAAAGATACCTGTTGATGCGAAAGATTCAAGCCAGGCTCTTCTATGTATTCCGGTAGCTCCGTAAGCAAGATATATAAGGACTGTTATAAACAGGGGAAGTTTCCCTGCCAACTCGGTTTTACCTGTTGCAGAGGCGGTTGGATCTTCTGCACAATGAAGACTTCCCAGACCTTCCGGTATAGTCATGCACCAACAACACCCTGATATTTCGGCCACTGTGCCGAAGCCCACACCGCCTCTGCTGAAAAACCGTCTGGAGGTCTGTTCGTAACGCTCAAACCCTCAAACACATTCTGAAAGGAATTCACTTTGACCTCCTCTGGTTTTTCTTACGAAAAGAATTATAGTACTAAAAGATGCATTGTCAAGATACTTGCTCGTTAACCGTTGACATGTATAGTTTTAGCACCTTTTTCACCGAAACAGAAAGCCTGTTCTTTATGCGACAAAGAGAGAAAGAATATCCTCAGTCATACTTTGGCATCCTTGCAATACTTACCCTTGGCCCTCAAACCGGATATGACATAAGAAAGGTCCTTGAAGGACCTGAATTGTTCTACTGGAAAGAATCCTACGGCAACATCTACCCCATGCTGAGAATTCTGCAGAACGACGGACTGATAGACAAAACAGATTCCTATGTAAAAACAAAGAAAAAAGTTATCTACCAGCTTAATTCTGTGGGGATGCAGTGTCTGGAGAACTGGCTGCAGGAACCTGCAACACTAAACCGTTTCAGGGTTGAGATACTTATGAAACTACGTTTCGGCAGAACAGCCGGTGTAGCCAACATGGTAAAGCAGATAACAGGTTACAAAGATACAGCCAGGCAGGAACTGACAGATGTGAATTCAATCATTTACGAATTGCAGAGTTCTGCTGAATCTCTGGACACTGATCTGAGGCTTGTTTCCGCATTGTTCATGAAACACCTGAAGGAGTGCTCTCTCCTCTGGTGTGACGAGTCCCTCGGGATTCTTGAGAAATGGAAGAACAGGGAACCTCAGCAGGTTATAACACCGCAGGATAACAACGATATGGGGATGAATATGGTTACTGTCCCTGCCCGGGACCTTCCTCTTATGGAATAAAAACTGAACCGTACAATTCTCAGTCAG
This sequence comes from uncultured bacterium, assembly GCA_964386635.1. Lineage (GTDB taxonomy): Bacteria > Fermentibacterota > Fermentibacteria > Fermentibacterales > JCC-6 > Sabulitectum. The sequence goes on from CAYLRO010000023.1 coordinate 18,497, forward strand.
GTTCACAGGGAATGAACAGACGAATAACAGTTCCTGAATCCTGGGCTGAGGTAAGAAAGGTGTAGCCCTGAATGAACCTCATCCCCTGAAAGATCTCAAAGAGCCCCATCCCGCTGTGTCGGACTCTGTTTTTAGTTGAAAAGAAAGGCTCAGGAGCTCTTTTAAGAACTTCCTCGGTCATTCCTGAACCATCATCCCTGATCTCTATGAACACCCACATGCCGTCATGCAGAATACTCTCGGTCCTGGCGGGAAAACCCGAGGTCTCTTCAATTCCCGCTCGCAGTATTATCCGGCCTTCATCTCCCAGGGCCTCAAGAGCGTTCCTGGCTGCATTACGCAACAGATGACGGAGTAAGCCGCCAGAGACTTCTACCCTGGGAATATCAGGATCAACCGATACTGAAACCTTCACATGACTGTTCCCTATTTCCTGAATAAAACCGGCAGTTTCAAGAACAATCATGCCGGCATCCATGGGAGAACTGCTGTCCGCAGGATCAAAGCACGGGAATTCCAGTTTTTCTCTCAACTCCTCAACACTCTGATGATTCGAGAAAGACTCAAGAATAGACATGCTGATACGGCGGGATGTTTCGAAATCTCTGTTCTGGGAGATCGCCGCAGCTGCAGCTGTCTCTTGAGATAAATCTCTCAATATTGTAAGAAAATATACTGTGTCTCCGCTTTGCAGCATGGATACAGAGGCCTCAAGGGGTACCCTGCTGCCGTCGGTTCTTATTCCTGTAAAATCCATGCTTCCTGGAACTGATTTCCCCGCCAGTCGTCTCAGATGAAGTGTGAACAGATCATTCCTGTGTTCAGGTGCTGTAAGGTCGGCAAAATCATAGAACTTCAGCTGTTTTTGATCCAGTTTGAAAATATCTCTGAAGGTCTGGTTGGCATAGTGTATCTTTCCCTGAGAGTCATCAATCATGACCCCGGTGTTGAGATTATCCACCAGATGACGAAACATCTCCTCCGGAAAGCGGTCAGTCATGTTTCCCCTTTTCTTCATCTCCGGTCATTGGAACAAAGCTTACTGGAATCCCGTTAGTCAGTGTGAATCCGTCCGGTTTTCTTTCAACTACTATCAGCCTCTGGAATACACCTCCTACAGGAAGTACCATTCTTCCCCCTGGAGCAATCTCAGATTTCAGTTCAGCAGGTATGGCCAAAGGTGCACAACTGATAATAATCCCGTTGAAAGGAGCCATCTCCCGCCAGCCGCTATAACCGTCTCCAAGCTTCCTGCGAATCTCAGGGGCAAGCACCCTGTCCGCATGACTGAACAGTTCCGGTATTATCTCAATGGTAAAAACTTCCATTCCCATCTCATGCAGTACCTCTGCCTGATAACCTGAACCGGTACCTATTTCAAGCACCCTGTCACCCCTGCTGAGGCTCATTTTCTCAATCATCAGAGCCGTAACATATGGCTGAGATATCGTTTGACCGTAGCCAATAGGACACGGATGATCACCGTACGGGTCACAGCCCTGAAAATGTTCTTCAGGTATATATTTGTGCCTTCTCACCCTTGCAACAGCCTGTAACAGATTTCTGTCTGCAATCCCTCTGGACTCCAGGAAATCTGCCAGGGACCTGCTGTCTCCATAAAAATCATCAGACGCAGACATTGGAACTCCTCCCTCTTCCTCAAGTATTATTGATTTTTGCATGATGGAACAGACCACTCATACTTTAACTCCGGCTATATTTGTATATTAGGTCTGATAAGGGAGGGATTAAATGAGCATTTTTGAGAAAAAGGCGACAGAAACTCTACAATGCCTTCAGGACAGCCTTACCTCAGTCATCAGGCACTTCGGTGATCCTGTTGCCCTGAGGCCTGTGGATCTGTGCAATTACATGAACCTTGATATGAATCTGGCCTGGAAGGTCGCCAGACTTGTTAATTCAAATGACATATTCAGCATGGGAAAGTATCTCCCGGGAGACAAGGCTCTAAGAACTTTCTGCGATAAAGCAGTTACCGCAGGAGTGGCAGATGAAACAGCTGTTAAGGTCAGAGAAATCTCCTCCAGCCTTGATGATCTTATCAGAACCGGAGCAGGAAGCCGCAAGCAGTTCACAGTAATGCTGGCTGGCCTGTCAACCGAGGAGAGAACTGCCAACGACATGATCCATCGCAGAAAGTCTTTTGATGGAAACAGTTACACCTTTGGTGTGCAGAGCGAGGTACAGCTGTCTGTGTGCATTCTAATGGTTTCCAGAGATGATCCCGGCCAGGTTGATCTGTGCCGTGTCAGAGGTCATGCAGGCCTTCTGAGAACAAGGTCCGGGGTTCCCTGCAGAATTGCCAGCACCTACATTCTTGACTCAGGAGGCAATGTAAAAACCACCCCAAGAAGAGAGTTTCTCTACCCGGCAGAGCCGGGGGAACCTCCTTTCCTGCAGGAATTCTCATCAAACCCAATGCCTGATTTCGGGTCAGTTACAAACAGCTCCGGGGAAACCAGCTTTTTTCTCACCGGCAAAGAGATCGGAACCAGAAGCTCAATCAACTTCTTTGCCGCTGAAGTTCTCAGAAACACCGGTACTCTATACAGATCAGGGCCTGATGACGGAGCAGCTCTGAATAACAGAATCAGTATTCCCACACGACGGCTGGTTGCGGAAGTTTACCTTCCTGAAGAATTCACAGGCCCTGTATACGAAACTGAACTGTGGAGCCTTCTATACCCGTCAAGGGACTACAGTGGAATGACCCCGGGGGACTCTCTGCCAATTTCAGAACAACCTGTACTCTACAGGAAAGGGAAAGCGCCTGTATCACTTTCCGGTATTTCCTGTTACACCGCCATGATGGAAAGCTGCTTCAGTAAACTGGAACAGAACAGGAAAAATTTCAGACTGCTCAGACTGGTAATGGAATATCCACCAATCCCTGCAAGTATGGATTTTCTCATCGGTCTTCCTGAAAAGCCGGCAGTTACCTGACTCAGACATCTCCACTGAGAACTGCTATGGTTTCATCTGCCAGTTCACCGAAATAACCGCTGAAATCGATCCTGTAGCCCTGCCAGATTCTCAGATATATCTCTGACAGGTCCTCCTCTACTATAGCCTGGGCACTTGAACCTGCACGCTCCAGCCAGACAGGCAGCTCTGAAGTTCCAGGTCTCGGGCTGTTCCTGTCAAAGTAGAATCCATCCGCTGCAAGGTCGAAAAAGGTGTGAGCCTCACCATCCGGGTCAGACTTTTCAAGGAAATAGTGAACATTAACTCCGATGTTGTTTGACTCTCCTGCAAGGAGAACGGTTATTACCGGAGCTGCTCTGAGAACATAGCTGTCAGCAACTGTGAAATCTCCAGACTGAAATGCGTCTGCCCTGAGGTCCTCCATCTGCTGCCCCAGCTCAGAAGACACAGCTGTTTCCAGGGCCTGCCTGAACAGACCCTGGATTTCCGTGTCAGAAATAGTTCCCGGTACTTCCATGGATGCCTTCAGAGTGTCTATCATGTTCCACAGTGCCTGATCTTCATTGAAAGAACAAAAGGATGCAGCAGAAAACACCAGAAGTACCGGAAAATATCTCATGAAATTCCTCTACTCTGTTACTGGAGTTTCAGTACTGGGCATTACTTTAATCGGCGTCTGATTGCCTGCAGCTGCAGCGGCAATATTCTGTCCCATCATGCTGTCCATGGGATAGACTATTACCATTCCACTCTCTTCCTTGGAGATATCAAGAAGGGCCTGTATCTGCCTGAGCTGCATTGCATTGGGTTGCAGTGAAAGTGCCTGTGAAGCTCGAGCAAGTGATTCCGCTACATGCACTTCAGCAGTAGCCTGGATCTTCTTTGCTTTAGCTGACCGTTCAGCTCTTGCAATAACTGCAAGCTCTTCAATAAGATTGCTGGGTGTTCCCACATCGGTAATTCGCACAGCCCTGACATTCACTCCATAATCAGTTGCTGCCGCATCTATGATCTTCTTAAGGTCTGTAGCTATCCTCTCGGTTTCGCTAAGCAGAGGACGGAGATCATTGCCACCTATGGTGCTTTTTAAAGCCTCCATAGAAGCCCATTCCGTGGTCTTCCAGTAGTTCTGAACAGCGATGGCCGCCTTCTCCGGATCCTCAATCTCCATTTCGATAGCGGCAGTAACATCAATCGGAATGTTGTCACGGGTTAAAGTCTTGGTTGCCTTCACCTCGTATGTGGTTATTCGGATATCAAGAATCCTTGCAACTGAGTAAATGAACGGTGGGATTATGAACATACCCGGACCCTTGGCTCCAACGGATTTCCCAAGCCTGAGAATAACAATCCGCTGCCACTCAGGCAGTATATAGAAGATTTTAGCTACCGTGTTTCCAAGCCACATTATCAGCAGAAACTTTCCTGCGGCCCAGATAAATTCGGTTATTCCGGTTATTCCTCGGCCCACTGTGAAATGAGGCAGCACAAAAATAAGAAGCAATGGAACCCAGATCAGCAGTCTGACCAAATTCCGTATGAAAGTCTGGACTGGATTACGAGACATATTCCCTCCTGTCTGCGATTCTAACCCTTCAGCCGCTGAACATCACTCATATCTGCAGGAATGGACCTCCATTTCCCTGTTCAGAAAATAGCTGAGTATTGTTCTTATTGCCACAATGGCCCCCAGGGCCGCAAGCTCCTTCAGGCCTGGCTGTGTAATGGTGTGGACAATATCAGCAGCTATGAAGAATTCAAGACCCAGAAGTATATAGGAACCATAGTGTTGACGAATAAGTTCTCTCTTCTGGCAGACATTAACACCCTTGAACTGCCTTACTTCAATGCGAATAAATTGAAACAGGGTATGAACAGTGCCTGAAGCAATTACCACAACCCCAATAAAACCTATGCCTAAGCTCATGTATTCCATTAATTCCGTAAACATCTGCCACAGCCTTCCTTCTCTGAAAGAATATCCCTGCATGATGCTTAAGTCAACGAAGGGGTATTGACCCGGATCTCTTCTTCTCCGATTGTTACTCCAACTCGCACACCGGGAGATATACAATGACAGCACTGATAGTTTTTTCCCTTATTGCAGCAGACCCTGAGATGTTCCTGGACTTCACAGCACTTGCCAGACCACTTACTTCAGCAGCTTTCATTGAAGAGTTCGACCATCCGGAGAATGCAGTGGACATTCTCCATTACGATATCGCTATTGAGGTGTTTGAAGATATCAAGGAGGTTGAGGGAATCTGCACCATTCAAATGACATCCCCTGCGGGATCCGTTTCGGATATACGCCTTGATCTGAGACAGCTCACAGCAGATTCAGTCTGGGACAGTACCGGACCGCTTTCTTTCTACCACGATCAGGATTCAATATTCATAACCCTGGGACAACCTCTTAATCAGGGAGACACCACGGAGGTGCATATCTCATACGGGGGTTCCCCTTACCATGAATCCTGGGGAGGCTTCTGGTTTTCCAATGTTATCACCTATCACATAGGTGTTGGTGTTTATACGGAAGGCCAGTGTATGGGAAAGTGCATGTTCCCCTGCTGGGATCATCAGAATGACAAGGCAGCCTTCGACTTCCATATCACATGTGATGAAGAGGACTACGCTGTTGCCAACGGTGATTCAGCAGGTGTTGAGATATCAGGTGGAAAGGCGACTTTCCACTGGACCATAGATCAGCAGATGCCTACCTACCTTGTGGCCATGAATGTTGGAGACTATGCGGTGCTGCATGACTCAACCGATTCCAGAATATTCTATTACGTTTACTCGTGGGATGTTGATGACGCCCTTGCAAGTTTCGTAAATGTAGATCTGATGCTTGCAAACCTGGAGGAGCTGTTCGGTGAATATCCATGGAACACCCGTTTCAGCCTTGTTCAAACCCCAAAGGGAGACATGGAACATGTATCCCATGTAACCCATCTTGCAGGGGCTGTGAACGGTAACACCAACTATGACTGGCTGATTGCTCATGAAATGACCCATCAGTGGTGGGGATGCTGTGTAACCCCTGCAGACTGGCAGCACATCTGGCTTAAAGAGGGATTCGCCACAATCGGTGAAGCACTATGGATGGAAACATACGGCCAGGAAGAATATGACGACTACATGGTAAACAATATCATGAAACCATATCTGAACAGCGGAGAGACATTCCCTATAAGTCAGCCCTCCACACCTGCAGAGATTTTCAGCGCTACAACCTATGATAAAGCCGGTGCTGTTCTTCATATGCTGCGTTATGTACTTGGAGATGAAGATTTCTTCGGTGCACTGAATCAGTATTTCGACCATTACGCCTACAGTCTTGTCTGGACAGATGATTTCAGGAATGACCTGGAGGCATACACCGGTGAGGACATAGACTGGTTCTTTGACACCTGGATTCACGGATGGGGCTACCCGATATATGATGTGTCCTTCAGCACTGAAGAAGCAGGGGGTCTCTGGGACCTGACAATCGATCTTTCTCAGACACAAACCACCCCCACCATTTTTGAGATGCCTGTAGAGTTCCTTGTTGAAGGCAATGCTCTGGATACTGTTGTTGTCATGTGGAATGACCAGCAGACCCAGAGTGAATCATGGCAGCTGTCATTCCAGCCTGTTGAAGTAACGCTGGACCCGTATCATCATCTGCTCTGCGGCAATGTTCTCACTGGAATTGAAGAATTCGATCTGCCTCCCGAGGGAGTGAGCACAGCCTGGCTGGGCCCCAACCCCGCACAGGGGGTATGTGTACTCTACTGGCCTGGAACTGAAGAAAGCACCATTGAGGCAAGAGTATTCGACCTAACCGGAAGAGCAGTAAGAACACAGACCCTGACCCCTGTTGACAGACAACTGGATCTACAAGGACTTCCTGCAGCCACATACCTGCTTCAGGTAACAACGGAAACAGGAATCAGACAAACAACAGGACTGGTGGTGCTGAACTGATCAGCAGCTTACAGTAACGAACTCTGCAACAAAATGAACCAGCTCGCTCCCTTCAGCGAAAGATGACAGAAACACCTTCAGTCCCATGGGAATTGCGTAATGACCCCTGTCGTTCACAATAATATCTGTCAGGCCGTCTCCGTCCAGGTCTCCAGCCCAGGTGATTGAGAGCCCCTCTCCGTAGAGATTTTCATATGAATTGCAGATCCGCTGCTCCTGACTGCTCTTAACAAAGTAGAGACCTTCCTCCCTTACCTCGAGATATTCCTCAGCGGCAAGATCAAACACATCTCCTATTTCCACATCTTCCTGCTGAAAAAGCAAAGGGAATATTTCTCCAGGGTAGAAAACACCTTCATCCTCTGAGAGTAAATACAGCAGTGGAACATTCCCGGAATTATATACTTTTTTGCCTGTCTGTTCACCGTTACGGTCCAGAACAACATCTTCGGCTGGAATGATCCGGAGCACTACCGGAAGAAGTTCACAGCTTTCTTCTCCTGTAAAGAGCCCGAGCCAGCTCTCGCCGGCCAGGGCTGTAACCTCGCTGCCATGAAAAGTGCCAGGTGCAAGAACATGACAACTGCAGGGACCTTCTGCCGATATTGTAAACAAAACGATAACTGATAAGGATAAAATCATACTGCCTCCAGGTGACGGACTAAATTATTGCTGTTTATTATACAGGAATAACAAAAGATGGCACACCCGGTGCCGGTTGACCCCGGGCAGGAATAGTATTAGTATCTATCTGGAAGCCAGTTATTTAGGAGGCGTCGCATGGATAAGATTGTGGTGCACGGCAGTGACGGCAGAATACTCAAAGGCCACTCATCCGATTTCTCAGCCCATCGTCCTTACTTTCATCTTGTCACCATCCAGAGACCTTTTGATTCAGAAAAGGTATGGCTTGAAAACCAGAAAGGTGTTTTCTTTGTGAAGGATTTCAGAGGAAATTCATCTCACATTGATCTGCATTTCTGGACAGCTTCACGTGATTCAGGGAAGCATGTAATGGTGAAATTCAGGGATGGAGAAAGAATGTTCGGAATTGTGGAAAGTGACGAATCGAACCACACCGGTTTCTTTATTCGGCCGGTGGATCCATTCGGAAACACAACACGGGCCTACGTGGTTAACAGCTTCATTGACAGTGTACAGATATCAGAGTAACGGTAAACTGAATCGGTGTTAAATCCCCAGACCGGCACCCAGAGTCCATATCCATTCATTTATTTCAGAATCTCCAGCTGCGTGCCTGTAGATTCCGCTGTTCACACTGACCACGAACAGAGCCGCAGACAGCTCCACTCCCAGGTAGGTCTCACCGCTTTCCACATCTCCCAGGGGATTTCCCCAGGTATGCATCACTGACCCAGCCAGCCCGATGTTGTAGAGGGGCATGAACTGATGTTTTCCCAGCCTGTATCCAGCACTTGCCTTTCCTCCTCCGGCACCAGCTTCGATCTGACCGAAAAAACCTCTGTAGCCGCCGAAGGGCTGGAGATTCATGAGTGTGGCGCCAATTGATCCACTCAGTTTGAGAGGGTCTGAATAACGCACTGCAACAGATGGAAACCACTGTGTTCCCGACGGAACAAAGCCTGGAGGAGGTGCTGCAAAGGACATTACCGAAAGAACAAGAACAGTCATGATGGAAGATTTCATCTCACTTCCTTTCAAACTATAAGGATGAGCCGGAAGCAAACGCGCACCCTGCTGCAAACATCATTAAGATAAACAACGGAGTCACCAGATCCATACCCAGAATAGCCACAGCCGCCACTGTTAAATAGAACATAAAGCTCCCGTCGTAAAATTGTAATTCTTCACCAAGACTAAGATACAGAATTTCAACTTAATTGACAGTTCCTGATCGCGGTTTGTGATGTTGACAATTACCTATAGTCAATTATTTTAGCTGCATCTAATTTTCTTTATGAAAGGACAACTGTAATGTTTGGACACAGGCACAGATGCAGAGGAAGATGTGCAGCATTGGGTTCATCGGTACTTGCAGACCTTTCAAGCGGCACCACTGCCCGAATTTCAGCTTTCACAGGAGGTCGGACCTGCAGAGAGAAAATGGCAGCAATGGGGCTGTTTCCAGGAACAGATGTTCAGGTTGTGCACACACCGGGAGATGATGGAATGATGCTCATCTCAGTTGGATCAGTTCGACTGATGCTTGACATGGTCATGGCTTCAAAGATTCTAGTTGAAAAAGCTGGATAGCATGAAACTAAGCGAAATGGCCGCAGGCGACAGCGGAACTGTAACAGGATATGTGAAATGCCAGAGAGAATACAGACAGAAACTGCTGCGAATGGGTCTTGTTAAGGGCAATACTTTCAGGGTGCTCAGGAAAGCTCCCATGGGTGACCCCATTGAAATAGAGATCAGTTCTCACAAACTTACTTTAAGGGCTCTTGAGGCGGATGTTCTCCTTGTGGAAAAGGACTAACTCTGATGGATAATCTGAGAATAGCAGTGGTGGGCAATCCCAATGTGGGTAAAACCACTCTTCTTAATTCTCTTACCGGTTCAAAGCAGAAGGTGGGCAACTGGCCAGGGGTAACTGTTGAAAAACTTGAAGGCTCATTCATATACCGCGAAACAAAAGTTGAAGTAACAGACCTCCCGGGTATCTACTCCTTTACCGCATTCTCAATAGATGAAGCAATTGCCCGAAAGTACATCCTTGAAGAAAAGCCGGACATTGTTGTAAACATTGTTGATGCATGCAATCTGGAACGCAATCTATACCTGACCACGCAGCTTCTTGAGATGAAGGTTCCCATGGTTCTTGCATTGAACATGATGGATCTGGCTGACAAAAGAAGGCTCCGCATAGAGATTGATCATCTGTCGGAACATCTCGGCTGCCCTGTAGTCCCGGTCTGTGCCTCCCGGGAAAGAGGACTTGACAAACTCAGGGACACTATCCTGGACATGGGTCTCAGCAGAAGCATTTCACAGGTGAAGTTAACCTATGACTCTGAACTCGAGAAAGCCGTTAAGAATGTTCAGCGCAGTGTGGAAGGCATAGCAGCGGATAAAGAAGTTGATCCGCGCTGGCTTGCTCTTCGTCTTCTTGAGGGAGATGAATATGCTCTTCAGCTCTGTGAAGATCGTGTTCCAGAAGCCCTGATTGAGTCAGAAACAACCGCTGTTGAGAACCATACAGGCGATGAGATCGACATGGTTCTTGCAGATGGAAGGTACGGTTTCATTCACGGTCTTTCAAGAGATGTTGTGAACAGGAAATACGAGGTGAGAAGAACCGTTTCCGACAAGATAGACAGTTTTGTTCTGAACAGGTTTTTAGGCATTCCTGTATTCCTGGGTATAATGTTTCTTGTATTCACTGGAACGATCAGCTTTTCTGCTCCATTCATCGATTTTTTCGATATTCTCACCGGAACAATCTTTGTGGATGGTTTTCGAGCACTGCTCACCGGTTTCGGGACTCCGCAAATACTGATCACCTTCCTTGCTGACGGTGTCGGAGGCGGCATTCAAACCGTGGCAACTTTCATTCCGCCTATATTCATGATCTTCTTCTTCCTCTCAATTCTTGAGGATTCCGGCTACATGGCCCGGGCTGCATTTGTAATGGACAGGTTTCTGCGAACTGTGGGCCTTCCAGGCAAAGCCTTCATACCAATGCTTGTGGGCTTCGGCTGCAATGTTCCTGCTATACTTGCAACAAGAACTCTTGAAAGCAACCGGGACAGGATACTTGCAATACTTATGAACCCGTTTATGTCCTGCGGAGCCAGGCTGCCTGTCTATACCCTCTTCGTGGCAGTGTTCTTCCCGGGGAACGGGGGGCCTGTTCTTTTCAGCATCTACGGAACGGGAATACTCCTTGCAGTTTTAACAGGTCTGGTCTTCAAGAAAACCATATTGAAAGGTGAGACATCAACTTTCGTAATGGAGCTTCCCCCCTATCACATGCCAACCTTCAACGGAATAATGTATCACACCTTCGCAAGGTTAAAGAGTTTTATCATCAGAGCAGGCCAGGTGATTATTGCAGTTGTAATCGTATTGAGCTTCCTGAGCTCTCTGGGGACCGACGGATCATTCGGGAACAACGATTCAGAAAACTCAGTTCTCTCTGAGATCGGCAGAACAGTTACACCGGTCTTCCGCCCCATGGGAATGGAAGATGATAACTGGCCTGCAGCTGTAGGCCTTATCACAGGGATATTCGCCAAAGAGGCTGTTGTGGGCACCCTGGATAATCTCTACACAGCAATGGTTGAAACTGTTGAGATCGCACCGGAAGACAACAGTGAATTCAGTTTTACCGCAGGAGTTTTTGACGCCTTTACAGCTATTGGTACCGGTTTCTCCGAAATAACACAATCTGATTCTCCAAGACCCCCTCCTGTTCAGGAAAACACTTTTGCTGTAATGCAGAGCAGATTCAACGGCAAGGCAGGTGCTTACGCCTATCTGCTGTTCATCCTGATATATGCACCCTGTGTTGCAACCATAGCTGCGGTTTACAGGGAAACGAATCTCGGCTGGGCAACTTTTTCAGTCACGTACCTGACAGGTCTTGCCTGGATAATAAGTACACTCTTCTACCGAATTGCCACAATCTCTTCTGCCCCGGGGGAATCGGCACTCTGGATATCAGTGGCTGCTGCAATGCTTCTTGGCGGGTACGCAGCACTCAAGTTACTCTCTAAACATGGAATATTGAAAGCTTAAGATGCTGAAACAGATCAGAACTCTTCTGAAAGAGCATGGCAGTCTATCATTGAGGGAGCTTGGCCTGCTGTTGAAGGCAGAACCTTCAGCAGTGGAACCAATGATGGAATACCTTTCCGGTAAAGGTATGGTTGAGCTTATACAGTTCGGCTGCAGCAGGGGAAACTGTGCAGGCTGTTCATGCAGCAGCCGGGAAGATACAATGATGTACAGGTTACTGTAGACCTGATTCGCTCTGATCCTCACAGGAGCTGTTTTCCTGCCGTCCTATACAGTTGCAGACGAAACCGATTCCCTCCTGCCATTTCCTTCCTGAAACACCGCATTTCTCCACAAACTCGAGATAGGCCACAAATCTGGTAAGAACATCGTCGGGAATCACATGCTCAATACCACAGGCACACTGATCTGCAGTTTCGCCATCGATCTCAAGCACTTTCTCGAAAAAATCCTTCAAAACGGAATGCTTCTGAGTAACCGCTCTTGCAAGACGTTCACCGTCTTCTGTAAGAGTCACCAGATCATAGGGCTGGTGGTTGACAAGACCGAGTTTTACAAGATTTTTCAGGGCAATGGTTACAGATGATGCAGCCACTCCCCTTCCCCGGGCGATGTCCTTGGGTTTTGCTGCGCCTTTTCTGCTCACTATCTCAAAAATGGTTTCAAGGTAATCTTCCAGGCTTGAACTGAGCTTCATGATCCCTGTTACCGTCCCTCCATTTTTAGTGCAGGCTAAACATATTAGTTTGGAGATTTTCCGTCAAACTGTACAGTGCTGCTGTTGTTTCCTGGAGGATGTTCTTTCTCTAAGTTCTTGACTGAGTTGCTGTGGAAACTATATTGAATTGTTCAGAAATGGCGGTTCAGAAGGTTCTCTGTCACCATATTTCACATAGTCACCGAGGATATTTACAGACATTTTTATTGTTTTTCGAAAGGGGTTCCTGAGGTATGGCGGCAAAAAAGCCTGATATCCAGGCGCTGAAAGCAGCGAAGGATGAAAAGAAACTAATCAAAGCACTGAACTTCAAATCAGATGCTTCTGTTCGAGAAGAGGCTGCCTGTGCCCTTGGTGCTTTTTGCGGTGTCACTGCTCTTAAGCCGTTGATCTCGTCTATAGAAAATGAAAAAGAGCAGATGGAAGTTCGCAGCGCAGCATGTTCTGCAGTTGGAGACATCTGTTCCAGAGTAATCAGTGAACACAGCAGCAATGCTGCAGATTCCATCCCAAAATCTGATCAACGAAAACAGAAGAAGGAAAAAGAAGCTGTTGAATCTGCTCGAGATGCTCTGAAGAAACAAATGGATAACGGACCTCAGGATCTCAGCATTGCAGCTGCAAGAGCATTTATGAGTCTGCCCATGACTGATACCTCCATTTTTGAAGGTTCTGTCTCCGAATCTGCTTTCAGTTTTTCTGCTTTGGAACCGGTGGCTGAAACAGTCCCGGCGGAGCCATCAGCTGCAGATAATGAAAGTCCCCATGAAGATCCTCCAGCCGAGGAAAAGGATAATGCAGATGAAGTTCCAGATCCTGAAGTTGAAACAGCCAGTTCTGATGAAGATCACCCAGCTGAGGAACAGCTGCCGGCTGATTCTCCTGAACCTTCAGCCTCTGTTCAAACACATACTGTGGATCCGGATTTGAGCGAACCGGTTGAAATTGCTCCAGACACTTATTGGGTTGGCAGAAGAGAAGGCACCGCTCTTGAAAGAAACATATACCTGAGGATATTCCGTAAGGACGATAAGGTTCTGAACATGCTGATTGATCCGGGACCTCCTGAAGACCTCACATCACTTGCTGAGAAACTCTCCGGTCTTATTGGAGGAATCAGGAATCTTCATGTGATGTTCCTGAACCATCAGGACCCTGATGTATCATTCAATTCCGTACACATCCAGAAACTCAATCCCAACTGCATTGTTCTCTGCTCCGAGGATTCATGGAGGCTTGTTCGATTTTACGGTCTTGATGAGAAAAAGTATAAACCGGTTGAAAGCTTCAAACACCTGAAAACCGAACTTAATACAGGACACACGATAAGCTTCATACCCACTCCCTTCTGTCACTTCCGCGGAGCATGCATGCTGTATGATCATGAAACAGGTGTGCTTTTCTCAGGAGATTTCCTGGGTGGTCTCTCCAGCAAGCGGGACCTGTATGCATCCCAGGACTCCTGGGACGGGATATCAGCTTTCCATCAGATCTACATGCCCAGCCAGATGGCGCTGAGAAATGCTGTAAGCAACGTAAGAGGACTTCAACATACTCCTGCAGTAATAGCTCCTCAGCATGGCAGCATTATCACCGGTGCTTTCGTGGAAGATTTTCTCAGCCGTATTGACAACCTTGAAGTGGGTCTCGACCTTTTCCTGAAAGAACACAGCAGGCAGAACAGTATTGCAGCATTGAACGATCTTCTCACGGAACTTGGCCAGTTACTTGACCCCTCCATTATTCCTGATACACTGTCTGCTTTCCATTCAGACGGTTCTTTCCCTGAAGTGATTGCTTCAGTGGAAAACGGGGTTACTGACATAAAAGCTGACGGCCATTATGCAGTAGAGCTTTTCCTGAAAGAACTCAGGGAAAAGATCCCTGCAGATAAACTTGATCTCTTTGATGTATCTGTTGTGAAAGTGCTTTCCAGCTGGGAGATCCCGCTTCCTGCTTTTTTTCAAAGTAAAGACAGGCAGAAAAGCATCTTCTCAAACTGATCCAGAGGCTTCCAGGTGCAGAAAAGGCCGGCAGTTTCTCTGCCGGCCTTTTTCCAATCCGCATAAGTCAGACTATCCTGGATCCCAGAGCCTTCTTCACGCTGTCAGAAGCCTTGAACACACCACGAACAGAAACCGACTCAATTACTTCAGTGGCAAGTTCCGGCGTGATATCATCTTTAAGTACCAGCATTCCAATCATGTTCAACCGATACTTCTGTCCGTTTTTTCTTTTCTTCTCCAGATCACTCTTCCCCAGAATAAGAGCGCCGATAGCTGCTGAAGTTCTGTCTCTCACCACGTTGATCACCTCTTCATGACGGTCCAGCAGGTTCCTTACAGCAGTACGGATGGCATCGCTTCTGTTGGAGTAGAGTCCCTGTTCCACCAGAACATCAATCCGGCCCAGGTCCACAGGTCCAAGGTTGATGGTGATCTTTTCATTATCGTTCATTCTCAATCTCCTTTCATCATCCCTATGGATGTCTTATGGATGGTATATAGCATACTATATCCAATGTGTCAACATCCATGCAGATGGTCTGGAGATGTTTATTTACTTCTTATCACTTTTCCTTCAGCCATAACCATTCCCGGAAATGCACTCATGGAAAGGGGATCTCTGTTCCAGACCACAAGGCTTGCGGTCTTCCCCTGTTCAACAGATCCCAGCCTGTCGTCTATGCCGAGAATCTTCGCATTCTTCCATGTTATCATGGAAATTGCCTCTTCAGGTGCCATTCCTTCAATCAGGAAGAATTTCAGGCTGTCTCTGAGGAATGGAGTCCAGATTACAGGGTGATCTGTCATAAGTCCATAAAAAGCCGAAGACTGCATGATAAGCCCTGCATTCTGATAGTAAGCGTGTTTCAGTTCAACCTTGTAACCCACAGAGCCCAGAGGACCGTAGACTATTGGAATCCCGGCATCTCCCAGTTCATCAAATATCTCCTTGTGAAACACATCACCCAGATGATCAGCTGTAACCTTCATTCCATACTTCTTTACCAGTTCAATCAGATAGAGGGCGTCGTCCTCCTTGTGGACATGCACCTTGGCAGTTTTTTTTCCCTCCAGCAGTTCAAGCACAGCAAGTTCAACAGGAGTAAAAGACTGTGAATACTCCCTGTCAATCAGTTTCTTCTGAAAACTCACCTCATCAGATGACAGCTTATCCTTTTCAGTGTCCTTCTCGAGCTTGTGCAGATCCTTTTCTTTCTTCAGAAGCGCTTTATCTCTTTTAAGGATAACCTCGTCAAATTTCTTCTCCAGCATGGCGTAAACACCCATTCTGGTGTTGGGTCTCTCCCCCTTCCAGTCCGTTGTAGACCTGGGGTTGAAGCCAAGAGCCATTTTGAATCCGTAATCCTTTATCTCAGCAGTCTTTCTGTTGGGAGCGAAATTCCGGATCACCTTTGCCCGGCCTCCGAAAAGGTTTCCGCTTCCTGGAACGACACAACTGTAAAGAACTCCAAAATCCACTGCATCGCTGAATGCCCTGTCATCAAAGTAGATGCTGTTCAGAGGATCATTTACCGGAAGTATCTGTCCGATAACGTCGTTTGTTTCAGATTCAGTCCAGGGCTCGCCTTCCCTGTCCATCCCTATGTGTGAATGAGCATCGATGAAAGCCGGGGTTACAAAACCGGAGTAGTCAGCCTCAAGTTTCTTCGGAACGATATCAACAATACTGTCGCCCTCCACAATTACAGAGCAGTTCTCACGCTTCCTGTGACCGTCATAGAGAGTTTCTGCATACACTACTGTTCTTTTCTCTGCTGACATAATACTCCTTTTTAATTACCGGGTTCAGTTATCTGCTGCCCAGAGGATTGTTCATAACCAGTACTTTCGGGTAATCCACCGGGTCTGTGTTCCAGACATAAACCTCAGAGCCGCTGAAGTGAAAGTCAAGTTCAAAGAGAGGGTCGTGAATGTCCGGGCAGACCACTGTGTCAATGAATTCACCATGAGAGGAATAGACATGAAACACCGGCGATGAAGATGTTCCAAGTCTTACCCACACCCTGGTGTCCGACTGGCAGAACACTCCGGCAATTGCGCTGGAGAACTCAGGGATTTCAGTTTCCGTATCCCCGCTGAGGAATAGAGCTTCCTCAAGAGCCAGCTTCATATCATCGTTAAGAGGCACCTTCTCCCAATTCTGCACTATCCGGCTGAGTTCCTCACCCTGAGCTGAATAACAGTGAACGATATAGGTTGAGTCTGTTGAAAGAGCAGCGAAGAGATTTCCCCTGCTGTCAGAATCAAACACCACAGTCGGAAGGTTTATTGTAATCTCGCCGCCCTCACCGGGAACAACCTCCGCAGGACCTTCAAGAAACCTGAAAGACTCTTCCGGCAGATCTGACCATGATCCCAGGTAATACTCGCCTGAAGTAAGGTCATTCTCATTCCGGAACAGAAGACCAAGACCTGTTACAGAATTATCTGCGCCACCTGCAAGAGCAAGCGGTGCTCCACCTGGCATGGGCCCAAGGAATCCCTGGTATTCATGCTGACTGTTGAACAGGTATATCCCCCATGCTTCCCAGTCAGCCACTGCAATTCCCCCATCTGAAAGAACAGTGAGAGCAAGAGGTTCAAGAAACTCTCCAGGCCCTGAGCCGGAACCGCCGAAAGAACCTGCGTAATCTCCCTCAGGAGTAAACACCTTCACAGTACAGTTCACACCGTCAAGAACAAGAAGGTTTCCATTCATGTCGGTGTCTGCACCGCAGATGTCGCCGAATACGTAATTCTCACTGCCTGTATCCACACCGATGGTATCGGTAACCATCATCTCAGTAACTGATGTTGTATCATGAGAGGAATCCTGATCACTTCCGCAGCAGGCTGCAAGCAGTACTGAAATGATCAGGATCGCCCTGCTAATCACGGGTTCCCAATACAGCTTTCAGCTCTTCGATCTGGATTGAAATAGTGTCAACGGATTTCTCAATTTTCAGCAGTTTTGCCATTAAGGAATCGCTCTGAGATTCATCATTAACCTCAAATTCACTTTCTATCTCAACTGTGATGGGCTCACGACCATCAACTCTCCGCTTCTCAATTTCCATGGCTCTGCGTTCTATTCTCTCGTGTCTTCTTTCCAGCTTTTCACGCCGTCTTTCAAGTTGAAGTTCTATCTCGTGGTCCTCAACTGTTTCCTCAACGGCACCGGAAACTATTTCCTGTATTGTCAGGTCATACTCGGCAGCTACCTTGCGCAGCTCCTTGTGCACACCGTTATCAATTCTGATGTGTATCATTCTCTGTTTCTCTTCAGGACTCATGATATCTCCCTTCAGGGCATTGGATATATTGTTACATATATATCTCAGATATATCACTTGTCAAGAATCTCTCCTGGAAGATCACTGGAATCCTCAGTCATTTTCATACTTCCGGATGAATCATTGCACGCTTTGAATCTGCAGAACATAAACAAGAGGATACATCTCAGGATTCTCCGGTGAAGCCAGAAATCCAGTGCTGTCAATTGTCAGCTGCCATCCATCACACATCTGCCAGTCCGGGCCCACAAAAGAGCATCTGAAGAGAAATTCACCTTCAGGAGAATAGATTCTGTATTCTGATGTAGCAGCAGTACCTGACTCCACCCAGAGATTCCCGTTTCCGTCTACCTGAAGGGATTCTATAGAGTATCTGAAATCAGGCGGAGTGTATTCGAAACCGGCATCCGTGTTGAAAGCATGAACATATCTGCGCCTGTATGTCTCTGCTGCATGAAGTGCTTCCTCTTCCGTAAAAGGTTCAGGCGGATACTTTCTTTCCAGAACATTTATCACTGTGCCGTCTGCATTCAGATGCTCAATAATCCAGGTGTCGCATGAATACTCAGCGGCAAACACTGTTCCATCAGGGGATGCTGCAAACAGGATTGAAGCTGCGTCATGCCACTCATCTCCGTCCGGGGAAACCACAGCCTTTTCCTTAAGCACAGTAAACTCTTCTTCATCTGTAACAGACTGAGTACAGATGAATCCCGTAACAGTGTCCTCACTGAAGCTGTAGAATCTGGATACGAATGTTGTGTCTGTAAGAGCAATGCTTTTCATAGGCCCCATAATACTCCCGGAACTGTTCACGATCTCACCTGCAAGTTCCATCTGGCTGCTGTAAACACAGAGTTTCCTGTCCGCTGCACTGCTGACAAGAAAACCTCCTCCAGGAAGCGGAGCAATGTTCCTGGGCATGTTGAATTGCCCGGGTCCTCCTCCCTCCAGGGATAAAGAAAGAACATGCTCTCCCTGTTCTGTAAACCTTCTGACGCTGCGGCTGGTGATATCCAGCACGAGAATGTCTCCCTGAGAGTCCCTGCAGTGGGTAAACACCCCGAACACATACGAAGTGTCTCCCAGTTCAACACCGATGGAATCAGAAGCATTCAGACTGAAATCACGGGAAACTGTCTGAACAACTCCGGGATTGCTTCCACAGCCTGTCATGAAAACAGTACTGAAAAGAAACAGCTGTACCACTCTGTTCAAATTCCAACCTCCACTGCCGGGCATGAAGAATGAATATATGTAAAGCCCGTTAATACAGTGGCGGATATTTCTTATATACTGTGACTCAAAGCTGTAACCGGTTGCATCCCAGCCGCTCTTGCTGCTGGATAGAGCCCGGCCAGTGTGCCTGCAAGGGTGCTTACCAGTACACCTGCACCAACACCGGCAACACTGAGACCAGTAGAGAGGCCTGTAAGTGAAGCCATGAGCTGAGCCAGTCCGATTCCGGAGATGATACCCAGTATCCCCCCTGTAAGTGAAAGAATAATTGACTCTGTAATAAACTGCCCGAGTATCATCTGTTTTGTAGCACCCAGAGCCTTCCTTAATCCGATCTCACCGGTGCGCTGAGCAACACTCACAAGCATTATGTTGGCGATCCCTACAGAGCCTACGAACAGTGAAATACTGGAGAGACCGATGAGCCCGATGAAAAGCCAGGTTGAAACGGTGGAGAAGCCCTCTTTAAGGTTATCTGCGGTGATCAGCTCGAAGTTGTTGTCCTCATCAATGGAAAGACCTCTCAACTGCCTCAGGCAGCTCTCTATCCTGCTCTGAGTCCCGTTCATGGTTTCTGGTGAATCTGCAGTGACCATAAGTGTAAGGTTCCCTTCAAGGGATCCCCAGCGACTGAATATGGAAGAGGGAATCAGTATCATGTTGTCCTGATCCTGACCCATCATTTCACCTTGTTCTTCCATTACTCCGATAACAACAAGGGTTCTTCCATCCACCTGTATATCTGAACCTGAAGGATCATCTGAACCGAAGAGCCTCTCGGACACAGTCTGTCCGATGACACAGACGCTTGTTCCAGAAAGCCCTTCATACTCTGTGAAGAATCTCCCTGTGGTTACCTCTCTCCCTGCCACATCAGGCCAGTTGAATAGAGTGCCCCTCAGTTCAACGGAGAGTTCAATACCGTCCAGTGTCTTGACAGATCCCATTGTGGTACTGACCGGTACCGCACCTGAAACACCTTCAACCTCAAGAAGTTCGTCTATGTACCACAACTCCAGGTCCGGCCTGGTGTTCTGTGCTCTGCCTGAACCTCCTGCCATGGAAGCACCCTGTAATTTTCTGACATAAATAGTTGAAGTGCCCATTTCCTCGAATGTTGAATTCACTTCTGAATTGAATCCCTGCAGAAGGCTTGTAACTGCAGTCATTGCAGCAATCCCGATTACGATCCCCAGTATGGTGAGAAGGCTTCGCATTCTCCCGGACCCAAGAGCTGCAAACGCGGTCTTAACATTTTCCAGAATACTCCAGACTTTATTCATATCGCAAAGCCTCCACAGGACTGAGACCTGCTGCCTTCCAGGCAGGGTAAACACCGAAAACCAGTCCCACCGCCCATGAAAAACCCAGAGCCGCAACGGCAGACCAGGGTGATACTGATGCTGGAACAGGAGTTAGAGCGGATACAACTGTAATTATCCCTGCACCCAGCCCGAGCCCGGAAAGACCTCCAAGAAGTGATACCGCCACTGCTTCTGAAAGAAACTGTCTTACTACATCCATCCGGGTGGCACCAAGAGCCCTCCTGGTTCCCACCTCTCTGGTTCTTTCCGCAACACTGACAAGAGTGATGTTCATTATACCGATGCCCCCCACAAGAAGAGACACCGCTGCAATACCGATAGTGATGGCCCCTACCGCTGTAAGAAGCTCATTGATGGAACTGAGTGATCCCTCCTGGGTCACTGCAAAGAAATTATCATCTTCCTCACTGGTCAATCCTCTCAGATTCCTGAGAACCTGGGTGGATTCTTCCAGTGCATCCTCCAGTTCAATTCCCTCCAACGGCATCACTGTTATTACCACTTCAGCTCCAGGTCTGCTGAACAGGTTCTCAAAGGTGGTGAAGGGAATCAGAACATTGTTATCCATGGTTACGCCGAAAGCGGAACCTGAAGCTTCTTCTATACCTGCAATGGTGAAACGGTACCCCCCTATCTTCACAGTGGAGCCGATACAGTCACTTGTTATTCCCAGTGTTTCAGCCAGTTCAGCCCCGAGCACTGCAACTCTGGAACCGGTTTCCTCTTCTCTTTCAGTAAAGTATCTGCCGTATTCGACAACTGTACCGTCAACGATCTGTGACTGGAAGGAACAGCCCTGTATGGATACATCAAGGGCTGTGGTACTTTGAAACACAACTGCTCCCGAGGATGTTCCCTTCCAGGCCACAGTGCACATTGAGCCGGTGTATTCAGCAAGATCGGAAGCGTTCTCCGCTGTTATTGAAGGCCAGGTTCTGCTGTCGATCATTCCCTGGAAATCGCTGAAATCCGGATTTCTTCTGGTTATCTCAAAGGCATTGGAATTAAGCATACTCTCAAACTCACCTTGAATAAAACCGCCGATACCTGTCACAAGACCCACAAGCGCCACCACTGCCGTTACTCCTGCAGTTACACCGAATGAGGTAAGGAATGAACGCACAGGATTGGAGCGAATTGACCTGTAGGCAGTTGCAAGAACATCAAGAGATTTCAATTGGTCACATCCCTTTCAATTCTACCGTCTTTCAACTGAATGGTTCTTGTACCCAGTACTGCTACTTCAGGATCGTGGGTGACCAGCAGAATTGTTTTACCCTCATGATGAACCTGATTAAACAGTTCCATAATGGAACTGCCGGTTGTGCTGTCAAGATTTCCCGTTGGTTCATCCGCAAGAAGAAGAGCCGGTTCGGTTACCAGTGCTCTGGCAATTGCCACCCGTTGCCTCTCTCCGCCTGAAAGTTGATTTGGTCGGTGAAAGGCTCTGGATTCCAGACCAACCTTACCGAGGATTGCCATGGCCCTCTCTCTTCTCTCTTTCCTGCCCATACCGGCATAAATAAGAGGAAGTTCCACATTCTGTACTGAAGTTGCCCTGGGGAGAAGATTGAATGTTTGAAACACAAATCCGATGAACCGGTTTCGAACAGATGCCAGCTCTGAATCTGTCATTTTCTCAACTTCCCTGTCCATTAGCCTGTAGTTCCCTGATGTAACCCTGTCCAGACACCCTATAATGCTGAGAACCGTACTTTTCCCTGATCCGGAAGCACCTGTTACAGTAACAAATTCACCCTGCTCTATCT
The DNA here is from genome assembly GCA_964386635.1 of uncultured bacterium. Taxonomy (GTDB): domain Bacteria; phylum Fermentibacterota; class Fermentibacteria; order Fermentibacterales; family JCC-6; genus Sabulitectum. The sequence goes on from CAYLRO010000023.1 coordinate 40,493, forward strand.
TTAGATCCACTCCTGCAAGGGCCTGAACATCAACCTCCCCCATCCGGTACACCTTCCGGAGGCCGGTTCCATCAACAACCATCAGTGCCCTCCTCCCGGAGGAGGACCGCCACCGCCGGGACCGCCACCGGTTCCAGGGATTCCTCTCATGGAAAATCCGCTGCTGTCATCTGAGTTCTCACTGGAATCCCCGTCTGATTCCTCACCGGGAACATCACCGTCATTCAGTGTTCTCAGCGCATCCACAGGCCCTGATACCACCCTGCTCCCAGGGGAAACTCCCTCTACCTGAACTTCCATGATACTGCTTACACCTGCAGTTACAGGTTTTACTGAGATTACTCCATCCTGAAGAACAAGAACACTTGAAACCATTTCAGCCGGGTTTTCAGGATCCGCTCTCTGCACAATACTCTGTACCGGAACCGTCACGCAGTTTTCGGCACTTGCTGTAACGATTTCAACAGAAGCCGACATCCCTGACCGCATTGATTCATCAACTGAATCAAGCCTTAAAAGCACTTCGAATTCTGCTGCTGTTTCACCACCTCCGCTGCTTGTTGCACTGAGGCCAACCTGTTCAACAGTTCCTGTAAAAACAGTGTCTGGAAGTGCATCAAGTGTAACCTCTGCCTGCATTCCTTCCCTTACAGCAACTACTTCACTCTCCACCATTGTTACCCTGACCCTGAAAGTGGACATGTCCTCTACTGTCATGAGAACTGTTCCAGCATTGTTCATGGTTCCCTGAACTGCAGTCTCACCAACTTCAACATTCAGAGCTGTAACAATTCCGTTTACAGGGGAATAGTATGATGTTTTACCTAATTCATTGTCTGCCAGTGTGTAAGACAGATTTGCACGGTACAGCTCCTGTGTTCTCAATTCGGCATTTTCCACAGCTGTCTGATAATCTTCCTCACTGGTAAGCTCTTCAGCATACAACTGGGTGGTCCGCACCAGTTCGCGCTCTGCCTGATCCAGAGCTATCATGGAGCTCTGTATCTGTGATGCGGCTGAATTCAGGTTGGCCCTGGCCTGTGTGGTTTCCAGAGAAACAAGAAGCTGTCCCACTTCCACTGTATCTCCCTCTTCCACAGGAATACTCTCTATAAGTCCTCCTGTCTCCGCGCTTACATCAACCCTTGTCACACCCTCCAGAGCACCTGAACCGTCTGCCCTTTCTTCAAGGTTTCCCAGGGTTGCCACAGTAATTTGTATACCTTCTTCTTCATCAGAATTACTCTTAAGTGCCGGTACCACCAGCAGCAGAACCACCGGAACAGCCAGAAGCAGAAGCCACTTTTTCATATTCATCTCCAGATCCTGCGGGAAAGCAGGAATTTATGTTCAACAAGTTATTTTCTGTCTTCAGAAATATTAAACTGAATTGTTACCTGCCTGAGTCTGAATTGCAACAGAATGTTACAGGTCAGACTATCCACAGATGCTCCTGTTTAACTATGTTTGCAGGCAAATTAATACTTTACCCAAAGGAGGGAAAAATGCCGAAGCTGTTCATAACAGACATTGAATCCGATGCGGACATCAAGGTGCATGTAACAGATATCAGATCTGAAGCTCATCTGGTTGTCTACGAGACAACCAGCCAGTGGGAAGCCACAGAGCCGCAGATCTGGTGCTACTCGGATATTCGCAGTGATGCAGACAAAGTGATCTGCTTTACAGACGGCGCCTGGAATGCAGACCTTGTGGTATTCAAAACTGATATCCAGTCAGATGCCTGCTGGCAGGATTCTTCAAAAGATGGTCTTCTTTAATCAAAAGGTGATAGACTGCAGATAACAGTCGGGGTGCAGCCTGATCTCACAAAGAGCAACCCCACCCGGCGTTGATCCCGGGTGGGGCTGCTCTTAAATTCTTCAGCTGCAGCAGCAGCTGCACCCACCGGTTTTCTCTGCGACAACCATTGGCTTATCGCAGCAGATCACTTTGCAATCACATTCATCTGTACAGGAACAGCTCTTTGTCACTAGAACTTCCATCCCGCACTCTGCGCAGGTAAGCCTGTCTCCTTCTTTCAGTGCAACCATTAGAACATCCTTTCATTTAGAAATTCAAAACCGGTAAATGAAAAAACAGCAGAACAATGGAAATATATACTATTCCAGTATCTTATTTCCTCCAGCCATCTCATACCGTTGACCCTGTAATCAGGTTAGTGTATTTTCATTTTCACTTTCAGAGAAGCTTCAGGCTGCAATTTCAGCAGCCTTAAGCATGGGGTTAAATTGCTGGAAGATAAGTATCTTCTTTTTTAAACAGGGAGGGAATTTAATGAGAAACCTTGTAATACTGCTGGTCATCGGTCTGATGGTTTCAATGGGATGCGGAGAAGCCCAGCAGGCAGATGTCGTTGAAGATGTGGAAGATGTTGAAGATGTGGAAATTGAAGTAATAACTGTTACACCCATGTCTGATCCCGGCAGTCTTACAGAATACAGAGGCGAGAACGGAGAAGAGCTGTTCTTCTACGTAACCGGTGATGCAATGGGCAGCGTCTGGGGAACAGACATATACACTGATGATTCCTACCTTTCAGCAGCTGCTGTTCACGCAGGAGTTCTTGAAGACGGCGAAACCGGTACTGTTATGGTCACCATTCTTCCTGGAGAAGACCAGTACACAGGTTCCCAGCGCAACGATGTTGTAAGCTGGGACTACGGCGAATGGGCCGGCAGCTACATAGTTGAAGCTCTCCCTGAGTATATCATAGCTGAAGAGTGCGTAATGGCTGACCCGGGCAACCTTACTGATTATCGCGGTCAGGATGGAGAGGTCTTCGAATTTCAGGTCACCGGAGATGCATGGGGCAGCGTCTGGGGAACAGACATCTATACTGATGACTCCAGTCTTGCTGCAGCTGCTGTTCATGCCGGCGTTCTTTCTGACGGCGAAACAGGCATAGTCACCGTTACAATCCTTCCTGGTGAAGAAGCTTACACAGGTTCAGAGCGGAATGGTGTAGAAAGCTGGGATTACCCTGAGTGGTCCGGCAGCTACAGCGTAGAGTAACAGAACGAAATTTTCAAAGAAGGCCGGCCTGCGGGTCGGCCTTTTTACTCAAGTCTGTAAGGAAATTTTAATTGAAATTATTCCTTTTCACTGCAACCCTGCTGATGGTTCTCGGGTGTGGAGAAGAACCTGAAGTTGAACTGCCCGTTTCAGTGGATGAATCAGCCTCTGCTGACATTGAAGTATCGGATACAGGCGCCCTTGAATATTCTGCCTCAAACAGTCAGCATTCCATGGAAATAATCAATGTGACATCACTTCCTGACTGGATGGATGATCCCATGATGATTGAAGTACTTGATGACGGAAGAATCATGGTTATCGGATACAGCACTTCCGACTCCATTGCCATAATCAGTTCAGACCTCCAAAGGATTCACGGGTTTTACATGGAAGGCGGTCAGGGAACGGTTCATGCACTGAGGTCTGCCGGAAGCAGTATCTATGCCCTGAGAATGCTGATGATCAACGAGTTTGATGCTTACTCAGGAGCAGACCTGGGAATCTCCGGCAATTACGACCATGGTGTTGTCTGGAAATTTGATTACCTTCCTGATGTATTTCTAACGGTATCCACACTGGATAATCAGGTAACACTGAACTGGATGAATTCCGCAGGAGCTGTACTTCAGTCTGTTGATGATCCTCTGTGCTGGGGAAGTGATTTACCTGGAATGATGGTACCGCAAGCAGCGGCAATAGACTCAGACTTCAACGGCTGGGTTTCTGACGGAGCAGACGGAACTGTCTATGTTTACAGAATGACCGGTGAGCTTCTTTCTTCTTTCACAGATAATGGAATACCTGTTTACATGAGACGATACGGCGACAGGATGTTCATAGGAACCGGTGATTCTTTCTGGCTCTATGACAACCAGTTCAGAAGAGTAATTGGCGGTTTGCTTCCGGATCATTGCATCGACATGGATTTTACATATGACGGAAAAGGTGTTGCACTTACACGAAGAGGAGAAGTTATCCTCATGGAGATACCAGGCCTTGATTTCCAGCTTGAATGAAGTGGCTGGAACCTCAGAAACCAATGAGTGTATTCTTCCTGGGGTATAAAACAGAAGAAGGCAATATTCCTGGAGGGATGTAAACAAAAATGATCAATCTTGGTGGAGGTATGGGGGGCATTCTGGGCAACATAGCCGGAGAGGTCCCTGGTGCCGGTGATGACAGCCCTTTGACAAAGATACTGGGTGGTCTCGCAGGTGGCACCGGAAACAGTGAAAACGACATTCTTGGAACTGTGATGTCTGCTGTTCAGAAAAGCGGCGGTGTAGGCTCTGTTCTTGAGATGTTCAACAAAAGCGGCCTTGGATCAAAACCTCAGTCATGGGTAGGCAGTGGTGCCAATGAAGATGTTGAGCCGGATCAGGTTGAACAGGTATTCGGCAACCCTCTCATCAGCGGTATTGCTTCAAAACTGGGTGTGAACTCCCCACAGGCAAAGGCCATTGTGGCTGCAGTTCTCCCGGAACTGATCAACCAGATAACCCCTAAGGGCAATGTTTCAAGTGAACAGGACAGCATTATTTCAAAAGGTCTATCACTGCTGGGTAAACTGTAGCAATCTGTTGAATTGATAAGAGAGCAGCTTCGGCTGCTCTCTTT
>CAYLRO010000024.1:0-44769 GCA_964386635.1 uncultured bacterium
TATCTGAGACCAGTGCCGAATGCATAAAGAAGACCGTCCATGCCGGCAATGTAAACAACTCCGTCGGTTATTGCAGGGCTGGAGTAGTTTTCCGCTCCCCCAGTCTGGTATGACCAGATTTCTGTTCCATCCAGAGCAGAGAGAGCTCTTATCTTTCCGTACTGTCTGTCTGCACCCTCACCGAAAAATACCGTCTGATCCGCCACTCCCGGTGAACCGTGCTGCACTCCTGGTACAGACCAGACAGTTGATCCGCTGGAGCTGTTCAAACACTGGAACGAGTCAACCTGATCGGCAAAGAACAGATTGCCGTAAGCAAAAGCCGGAGTGGCTGCAATGTACCAGTTTGACTGGAAAGTTGACTCCCAGAGAGTTGTTCCTGTTTCGGCATCAAATGCTCTTGCAGTTCCGTCAAATCCACAGATGTAGATATTACCGTCCACCACCACAGGCGACGAATCCCAGTATCCTCCTGCAGAGGCGGAGTTTTCCCATATTATCGCCCCTGTTTCACAGTCGAGGGCGTAAAGACTGCCCTGATATGTTGGAACCAGTAATCTGTCCTGATAGAGGGACATGCACCCGGTTGAGTAGTTTGGAAGGTCGATAATCCATTTCAGAGCACCATCATCCGCATCCAGGGCAAGTATCTGCATGGTATTGTAATTCGGAGCAAAACTGAAGTAAGCCACTCCTTCGCTCAACACAGGGGTACCGTTCATTTTAAAAGAGGCGGAAGGCTTCACTGCCCAGATGCGCTCACCGGTACTCGCATCCAGACACCATGCGGAATCTGCAGCCACATACACCCTGTTCTGATACCAGCTTACCGCATCATCCACATGATCAACAACATCATACTCCCAGAGTATCTCTCCTGTTGCCGCATCCAGAGCATACGCTGTGGAGAGCTGATCTGAAACATGAAATACGGTTCCGTTCACCACAACAGAGCTGCTGAATTCATGAGACGTTCCAGTGACAGGTGCGGTCCACAGAACAGTATTATCAACTGGAGCAGGTGATTCTGAGAATCCGGTACGGCAGTTGTCTGCCATGTATGTATGCCAGTCGGTGTTCAACCTGGGAACCTGAACAGCTGCCAGGCCATTTAAAGCATAATGAACTGAATCAGGCAACTCATTATCATTCTCAACTATCACACGGAGGGTCAGCCAGTCTCCCTGGTAAGTTTCTCCGTCTGCAGGTTCGGTGATTGTAACGCCGGCAGCTGCCAGAAGAGAACTTATGATAATAGTAATGAGTTGCATTCCTGCCTCCATTTGCGATTAAAAACGCTCAATTGCCTGCAGTAGAGTCAATGGATACTATAAACCCTTATCTCCGGAGAGTCATGGCTGAAGAGAGTTTCCAGAATGGATGAACTCACAAAAAGAGGCGCCCCCCAGGGGCGCCCCTTTTTCCTGGAGAATACTACCTCAGAACTGTCATTCTGGATGAAACGGTCTGACCGTTCACAGTTGCTCTGACAAAGTAAATACCGTTGCCCATCTGTCCTGGAACCTGCCAGCTGAAGGCATTAACGCCGGCTGTGAGTTCCTGTGTTGAGATGTTGGCTGTTCTGCGGCCTGAAACATCGAACACTGCAATATCAGCAGGTCCTGCTGACAGGGTATTGATGCTGAAGGATGCAAAGGTAGAGACAGGATTGGGGCTTACGGAACTGATGCCGATTGCAGCAGGTCCTACAGCTTCCCATGTCTGCTCTTCCGTGCCAACCAGAGCAAGAGCTCCCAGAACCGCCTGGTAAGCATCTACCCGACCGGCTCCGTATGTGTTGTCCTTGCCTGCTGTACCAAGGTCTACGCTGGTTACCTCAATAAGACTGTCCATCTGTGCCACGGATAGATTCGGATTGGCACTGAGAAGAAGAGCAGCAACACCTGCCACATGAGGAGTGGCCATTGAAGTACCGCTCATTGTTGTGTACCCGCCGGTCCACTTGGTGCTGAGAACATCCACACCGGGACCGCTGATGTCAGGGTCGATCAGAGGGCTTGAATCTGTATAGTCGGTCCAGCAGGTAACAGGGCCCCTGCTTGAAAAGTAGGCGATGACATCGCTGTTGTCCGTTGCCCCTACCGTTATTACTGCACTCAGGCCGCCGTGGTAGATCTGATCCGGGTGAAACCAGGGTGGCGGGCTGTCTCCGCTTGATCTGATAGTACCTGGAGAAGGTCCGTCATTGTGAGCACATACACTGTGGAACACTCCCGCAGTGAGCAGATTCTCTTCAGCTGTTCTCAGAGTGAGATTGCCCTGACCGGAGCCCAGTGACATTGTAAGAACCGCAGCACCGTGATCGGTACCGAACTCCATGGCTTCAATCCAGGTAGACTCTCCGCCGAAGTAGTAGTCAATTCTCAGAGCCATAAGGGTTGCTGAAGGTGCAACTCCTGTCTCGGTACCGGCAGCTCCGTCTCCTGCCACAGACCCTGCACAGTGAGTGCCGTGACCGTAGTCGTCCATAGGGTCGTTATCGTTATCAAAGAAATCCCAGCCATAGTGATAACCGGCTGCAGTATCGTGCCACATGTTGTTACCCAGATCGGAGTGATTGTAATCCACCCCGGTGTCGATAACCCCAACTATTACCCCTTCACCTTCATATCCCATTGCCCACACATCATCTGCGTTGATCAATTCAACACCCCAGGCAAGAGCTTTACCTCTCTCTTCAGCATTGGGTTCACGCACCTCAACAGGCTCCACAAGACCGCCGTTCTCGTCTGCTGCTCTCTCAATGAAGACAACATCAGATCTGGCTGCCATCTGCCTGATCACAGCAGGGGTGGTTTCACAGTACACGGCATTGGCCAGCCATAGAGATCTTACATCCTCTGTGTTTAGATCAGACAGCGCACTTATGATTCCGCTCTGAGCTGTCTCAGCAATCTCTTTCATGGCCTCTACTGCAAATTCCTGTTTCTCGGCTCTGCTCATTCCAACTGCAGCATTTTCGACCCAGTTCCTGTCAAGCTGACCGTGAGCAAGGATGAACACAGGTATCAAGTCTGTGTCCGACGATGATGACATAAGCATCTGGAGGTCCGGATCAATTGATCCTGCCATGACAGTCACTGCCAGGGCCATAAGAACAAATATCTGTTTCAATTAAACTCCTTTCACCGGGGAAAACGCCATACCTGAAGCCTGTTCAAGGATATACGTAAAATGCAGTTACATGAGAAGAGGGCGCCGAAGCGCCCTCTTCACTGCATGAACAATACAGATATCTACCTTAAAACTGTCATTCTGGATGAAACGGTCTGACCGTTCACAGTTGCTCTGACAAAGTAAATACCGTTGCCCATCTGTCCTGGAACCTGCCAGCTGAAGGCATTAACGCCGGCTGTGAGTTCCTGTGTTGAGATGTTGGCTGTTCTGCGGCCTGAAACATCGAACACTGCAATATCAGCAGGTCCTGCTGACAGGGTATTGATGCTGAAGGATGCAAAGGTAGAGACAGGATTGGGGCTTACGGAACTGATGCCGATTACAGCAGGCCCTACAGCTTCCCATGTCTGCTCTTCCGTGCCTACCATTGAAATGGCTGCGAGAACTGCCTGATAAGCGTCTACACGCCCTGCGCCGTATGTGTTGTCCTTGCCTGCTGAACCAAGGTCAAGGCTGGTTACCTCAATAAGACTGTCCATCTGTGCAACCGTAAGGTCGGGATTGGCACTGAGAAGAAGTGCTGCAACACCTGCAAGGTGAGGTGTGGCCATTGATGTACCGCTCATTGTTGTGTATCCGCCGCCCCACTTGGTGCTGAGAACATCCACACCGGGACCGCTGATGTCAGGGTCGATCAGAGGACTTGAATCGGTGTAGTCACTCCAGCAGGTAACAGGACCTCTACTGGAAAAGCTTGCAATACCGTCACCGCTGTCGGTGGCTCCCACTGTAACAACCGCACTCTGGCCGCCCTGATAGGTCTGATCAGGGTGGAACCATGGTGGAGGACCGTCACCGGGAGAAAGAACCGACCCTGCGCTGGGACCGTCATTTGCAGCTGCAATACTGTGATAAACACCTGCAGTGAGAGCATTCTCGTTGGCTGTTCTCAGGGACATGTTTCCCTGGCCGGAACCAAGAGACATTGACATGACAGAAGCACCGTTGTCGATAGCAAACTCCATGCCCTCGATCCAGGTTGGCTCTCCGCCGTAGTAGTAGTCGATTCTTATTGCCATAAGGGTTGCTGACGGTGCAACACCTGTTTCTGTTCCTGCTGTACCGTCACCGGCAACTGAACCTGAGCAGTGTGTGCCGTGACCATAGGTGTCCATGGGGTCGTTGTCGTTATCGTAAAAGTCCCAGCCATAGTGATAACCGGCTGCAGTATCGTGCCACATGTTGTTACCAAGGTCAGGATGGGTGTAATCTGTTCCTGTATCGATCACGGCAACAATAACGCCCTGACCCTCGTATCCAAGTGCCCATACATCATCTGCATTGATCTGAGAAACACCCCAGGCGAGAGCTTTTCCTCTCTCCTCAGCATTGGGTTCACGAACCTCAACAGGCTCTATAAGACCGCCGTTCTCATCTGAAGCTCTCTCAATGAGAACCACATCTGATCTTGCAGCCATCTGTCTGATTGCTGAAGGTGTGGCTTTGCAGTAAACAGCGTTAGAGAGCCAGAGAGATCTGACATCCTCTGTGTTAAGATTACCCAGCTCGCTCATGATTCCAATCTGAGCAGTCTCGGCGATCTCTTTCATTGCCTGAACGGCAAACTGCTGTGTCTCGGCTCTTGTCATTCCGTCTGTAGCATTTTCAACCCAGTTCCTGTCAAGCTGACCGTTGGCCAGGATAAACACAGGGATCAGGTCGGTGTCTGACGATGCTGACATGAGCATCTGAAGGTCTGGATCAATAGTTCCTGCCATGGCCAGAACAGCCAGGGTAAGAAGAATAAAGATCTGTTTCACTGGAACTCCTTTCAATATCAGGGTGCGGTGTTAATTCCTATTATTCTAGTATCTTTTTTGTGAAAATGAAACTGTACTGATTTTTTAAAAAAGTATATCTATATATGTTCAGGCTTCAGAGCTGCCGCAATGCATTCTTCCAGCTGTTCTGCTGTTGCATTACTGAGAGTACAGCTTCGTGTATGAAGAAGTTCCTCAAGCCGGTGAAAGTGCTGAATGAATTCGGCATCTTTTTCCCTGAGGGCCTTTTCAGGCTCTATTCCATTAAGCCTGAGAAGGTTCACCAGATTGAAAAGAATGCTGCCGGCTCTGTTGTCCAGAGTTTCCTCTCCCTCATTAAGAGCTTCTGCTACATTCCTTCTCAGAGTCTTGCTGTCCGGCCAGGGATATCCAACTTCTGAAGCTCTCTGCTGAATCCTCCATGCTTTCTGAAGAGCAGGCATTGCACCGGGGATGGAGTCGAAGAAACGCTTGTTATCCTTCTTCTTCTCAGCTGCCTTTATGGCTTCCCACTGCTTCTCTACCTCCTGAGGAGTAAGGGAAGAGGTTTCACTGAACACATGGGGATGGCGTCTCTTCAGCTTTTCATTGATCCTTCCTGCGACTTCAGCCAGGTCGAAATCACCTTTTTCCCTGCAGATCTCCGCTGACATTATGATGTGAAGGAGCAGGTCTCCCAGCTCCTTCCTCAGATCATCCATATCACCTTTGTCCACTGCGTCGGCAACCTCGTATGCTTCTTCCAGCATGTAGGGTCTCAGTGTTTCAAGGGTCTGCTCTCTGTCCCAGTTGCAGCCTCCGGGGCTTCTGAGAGTTCTAACTGTTTCTATAAGTTCCTGAATGGCAATTGTGGTTTTATCCATGAAGTGAACCGATTCCTGCGCCCTCTGAAGCTTCCATGAAAAGCTCTGAAAGAGTTGGATGAGGATGTATGAACGATGCAGCATCAGAAGCTTTGATACCGGCGTTAACTGCCATAACAGCCCACCCGATAAGGCTTGATGCATCGGCTCCCACTATCTGAACACCTGTGATCGTGTCATCCTGCTCTCTGGAGATCAGCTTTACGAAACCTTCAGTCTCATTCATTCCCACGGCTTTGCCGTTTGCGATGTATCTGGAAGCAGAAACTTTGATGCTCTCTCCCCGTTCTCTCCACTGGTCTTCGCCGGGGCCCACCATTGCGATTTCCGGGAATGTAAAAATACAGCCGCTCATTGCGTCGGCGTTGATCTTTCTTTCCGCAGCGTGGAACATGTGATGAACCGCAGCAATTCCCTGTGCTGTTCCTGCATGTGCAAGCTGCCACTTACCGGTGGCGTCTCCTGCGGCGTAAACTCCTGGAAGATTAGTTCTGTTGAAATCATCAGTTATTATGTTTCCCCGCTGATCCATCTGGATTCCGGCTGCCTCAAAGCCGCAGTCCTTTGTTTTTGAAATACGTCCGATGGAGGCAAGGATCTTCTCTGCTGTGAGAACAGTGCCGTCATCCAGTGTTACAGATGCCTCTCCCGGGGTGATATTCACAGAGGAAGCAGCTATACCTGTATGGATCTTTACCTTTGCCTTCTTCAGTGATTTCTCCACAACGGCAGCCACATCAGCATCCACCCCGGGAAGAATCCCGGGAAGCATTTCGACAATTGTTACGCTTACACCGAAAGTGGCCAGAATAGAGGCAAACTCGCAGCCGATAACACCGCCGCCGATGATTATCAGGCTTTCAGGGAGAGTGTCCATTGCAAGAATATCTTTGCTGGTGAGTAAACCGTCCTGCCTGAGGAAACCGGGGATAAGGGGAGCAGAGCCAGGCGACAGCAGAATGTTCTCTGCTGACACGATCTTCCCCTCCACGTTAATGGAATCCGGGCCGGCAAGCCTGCCATGACCTCTGATTATCTCAATACCAAGATGCTTGAAGTGGGCCTCAATACCTTTGCGCAGCCTTGTAACAACCATATTTTTTCTTTTGGAAATAGAAGCATAATCGAATTCGAGAGCTCCCTGAAGACCAAACTTTTTGGCTGAAAGACTGTGTTTGAAAAGAGAAGCGGATGCCACAAGTGTCTTTGTGGGAATACAGCCCCAGTTGAGACAGGTTCCTCCCATTTCAGCCTTTTCAACAAGTGCAACCCTTTTACCCAGTTGGGCAGCCCTCAGAGCAGGAACATATCCTGCAGGCCCTCCGCCGAGAATTGCAAGGTCGTATTTTTCTGACATTTCCGGTCTCCTTTTAAAAGCATGATCTGTATATCTTAAGATTGTAATATAACACCTGCGGGTCCGCTCATCTCTTGCCTGCTGCAGTTTTCAATTGTAGGATTCGGAGATAACAAGAGGGGAGTACCGGATGTTGTTTGCCATGATTCTGATGGTGTCTTTAACCGGGATGGATGTGGATTCCCTGACCGCTGCACTCCATGTGGAAACAGGCATGGCTTATCTGGAGCAGGGTCTTCCGGACAGAGCTCTGCAGGAATTCAATACAGCCCTGGAAAAGAGTGACCGGGCATGGGATGCTTATCTTGGTCTGGGAAGAATAGCAGTTCTTAACAGTGCCTGGGGCACTGCCGAGGAACACTACACAATGTACATGGAGCTTAAACCCTTTGATCACAGGGCACCGCTTGAACTGTCTGAAATGTTTTTAACTCTTCCTGCCAGATTCGAAGAAGCTGTGGCTTATGCTGACCAGGCCCTCACCCTTGCACCGCTTGATGGAAGATGCTGGCTTGCGGTGGCGGATGCAGAAGCCGGTCTGGGCAATACCGAGGATGCAATTGCCTGGTACACCAGAACAATCATAGAAAATGAAGAACTGGCATTTGAGGCAAGACTGCGTATGGGCAGCCTTCTCTTCCAGCAGGGAGACCTGTCCGGTTCAAGAGAAGTTCTTCTTCCTGCGGCTTCTGCTGGTATGGCTGAAGCTCACCGACTGCTCTCTCTTATCTATCTTGAACAGCATGACCATCTCAGGGCCATTGATAACATCAACAGATACCTTTTCCTGAAGCCTAATGGACTCTGGGCTGATTCCGCCAGACAATATCTGGAAGAGCTGAGTTTTGAATCAGCTGCCGGAATAAGGGAGGAATAAGTGCAGAAGTTCAGAAATCTGGCTGAAAAGGCAGTGGAGGGTTCAGAAGCTGACTTTGCGGAAATCCGGATGGTCTCCACGGAAAACTCATGTTTTGTACAGGCAGGAATGACAACTGAGAACACCGGACCTGTAGGAAGTGTTTCAGGAACCGCCAGAGTTTTCATCTCAAACAGGTGGGGAATCTGTGAATTTCAAACAGAAGGAGAGATGCAGGAAGCTCTGGACAGGGCTGCTGCTCACGCAATTCACAGCCAGTCACCCCCTGTACCATTACCCATGTTCTCCCAGGACCGCAGAGATTCTTTTGATGACAGCCTGCATATTGTTTCAATGATCAATGTCCCTGCAAGGGAAAAATCCTTTCTCTGCAAGCATTACTGCGAGCTTCTGGGAGCTGCACTGGGAATTGGTTCCGCCAGAGTATCATTCCAGCAGAGAGTTTCAGACAGCATTGTTGTGAACTCCAGAGGTACAAATGTAAGGGAAAAGGAGAACCTGGGATCAATGAAATTTCAGGCTGTTCTCCCAGGCGGCCTTGAAAACACCAGAGAGATAGCGGTAAGAGGAAGCTTTGATCAGTTCAAGGGACTTGAAAGGGAGATAGAGGAGATGGGGAAAGATCTGCTGGTGAGAGAAACAACCAGCACAATTGCCCCTGGAGAAAGCAGAGTAGTTCTTGACCCTGAACTTGCAGGAGTTCTTGTCCATGAGGCCTTCGGCCACCTTGCAGAAGCAGATTTTCTGGAGTGCAATCCAGCTGTAGCCCATATCCTTCGCCCGGAGATGAAAGTTGCCTCCCGGCTTGTAAACATCGTTGACGATTCAGGTTTAATGAAATTCCCCGGTAGCATGCGCTGGGATCACGAAGGAACTCCCGGGGGGAAAACAGTTCTCGTGGAGAATGGAGTGATGAAGAGCTGGCTTCACACAGCGGGAACCGCAGCCAGAAACGGTTCAGTGCCCACGGGAAATGCCAGGGTATCAGATCCCGGCCGCTTCCCGGAAGCAAGAATGACATGCACATATATCGAAGAGGGAAACTCCACAAGGGAAGAACTGCTCCATCAGCTGGAGAACGGATTGTATTTGAGAGGATTCATGGGCGGCGCAACTGACATGGACAGGTTCAGTATTGCAGTACAGGAAGTATGGACTGTAAGAAAGGGTATCATCCATAAGCCGGTTACTCCGGTGGTGATATCTGGAAAGGTAACAGACATACTGAACTCTGTGGAAGGAACCGGCAACGATCTGACAATTACCGGAACACTCAGAGGCTGCAACAGAAGGGGCGGCTCCGCCATTCCTGTGAGCCATGGAGGTCCTCATGTCCTTATAGGCGGGATACAGGTGAGCTGAATGACTTGTGACATGAAGAACTCGGAAATACTCGCTGCAACTGAGAAAGTATCTGCTGAAGCGGAAACAATCTGCATAGATAAGAAATACCTCTCTGTGGATCTGAATCCAGTGAAAACAGTTTTCGGTTCAGGATCATCTTCAGGCAGGGGCCTGAGAATGATAAGAAACGGAAAGCTGGGAGTGGCGGGACAATGGGGACCTGTAAAACCTTATGAGCTTGTAGACAGGGCAATTGGAAGCTGCAGATACGGACCGGATGCGCTTTTCAGCCTTCCGGAGGTATCCCCTGAGTCAACATCCGCTGTTCCCGACAGTCTGTCAGGTCTTAACCACGAAGAAGCCTCAGATTACCTGCTGGATATTCAGAAAGGAGTGAGAAACACATTCCCGGATGCTTCTCTTTCTGCAAGAGTAAAGTGGGGAGAGGATTCGTTCAGTATTGCAAATTCAAGAGGGCTTAGAGGAAATTACTCCAAGTCCACAGCCTCAACATTCTTCACTGTTACCATGCCTTCCCCTGATGGACTGCTTCAGTCAGGTTACTCCATTGACTCCTCATGCTCTCTCCCGTCAGCGAACGATGTTGTTGAAATGCTATCTCTGCCCCTTTCCAGGGAAAACCTTGAAAAAACAGAGGTTGTGGGAAGAAAGAAAGTCATTCTCTCACCTCTGGTATTCTCGGTGATGCTTCAGGGAATAAGAGCCGGTGTCAGCGGAAGGCTTCTTGCAAGAGGTGCTTCTCCCCTGGCACATATGGAAGGCAGGAATGTTCTCGGAAAACTGCTCACTGTCAGAGACATGCCGGAGCTGAGCAACGGAGCAGCGTCTGCACCTTTCGACAGTGAGGGTATCCCGGCAGAGAACAAGACCCTTTTCAGGGAAGGAATCTTTCAGGATTTCATTCATGATCTCAGCTCGGCGGCAGAAACAGGGGCAAAATCAACTGGAAGCAGTGGAAGGAATCTGGGGGAACACTCCAGGCCTGTCTGTACAAACCTTGTAGTAGACACTTCAGATACAGCTTCAGTAAACACCATGAAAGAAACAGGTTCCGGGATACTGATAACAGATGTTTTATCTGCAGACAGCGGTAACGCTGCTTCTGGCCATTTCACTTTTGACTGTGGAAGAGTCTACCTTTTCAGGCGGGGTGAGGTGTACGGATACTATGATGGATGTGTTATTACCGGAAATGTTTACGATGCGCTGTCCAGGGTAACCGCTGTAGGCGGGAGACAGTTCAGATGCAACAGCGACCTGCTGCCGTTTGTTTCCCTGGAAGGTGTATCAGTCAGGTGACTTTCCGCTGAACAATTCCTTTAAACCCGAGGGGCTCAGCCCGAACAACGGGAAAGAAACGCCCAGGGCAATCACCTCCGCTGCTGTTATCCAGAGTCTGGCTACAAGTGCTGTCAGTTCAGCAAGACCCGGTTCACAATCGGGAACCACCAGATGAATAAGCCATACAGTGGTTAATTCACGGGCTCCCAGGCCCCCTGGGGCAAAGATTGCCAGGTAGCCTATACCCATCGCCGCAGGATAAATGAGTATCCCGGGGAAAAAAGGCATTCTGAGACCGAAAGCCAGTGCCATTACCCAGAATGCTGATCCCAGGAAAATGAACAACCCGAAGTATACAGGAACAAGAGTAAGCATTTCTGAGAATGTGCACTTTCTCAGGGAGGTTTCAGTTTTCATGACCTTTGCCGCAAGAGATGCCAGCCTGCTGAAAAAGAAGGGGTGAACCGAAGCCAGAAGAACCAGAGAAAGGCCTATTGCAGCAATAGTACCTGTTGCAGGACCAAGCCCGGCTTCTGAAGCAATAAAAGGCATCAGCGGAACCGCGGTCATCAGGCAGCCCAGAACGATGAAAACTGTTTCCAGAATGAGCCCCTGACCTGTCTGGGCAGTTGTCAGCCCTGCATTTCTGCTGAGGCTGAATTTTCCCATTGCAGCCCATACTTTACCGGGAATGTACTTGCCGACCTGTGACAGGTAATGAATGGCAAATCCTTTAACAAAACCCAGGTGTCCCCCGGATACCTTTGTAACCATATGCCATGTAAAACCTGCTACTGTAATGTGAACTGCCAGGAGAACAGTAGAAAGGATAAAAAGAGGGATGTTGAACTGAAGAAGATTCCCGATCCCGCCGGCCTGGTGGACCCCTGCAGAAAAGGATTTTACAAGAAACCACAGAGATGCTGCAATGAAGACAACTCCCAGCAGACCAAGAAGCCGGCCTCTGACCTCTTTTGTCATCAGTCCAGTACGCTTACCCTGCTGGGTCTGACCTCTTTTTTTGGTTCCTGCTGTTTGTCAACAAGGGGCAGGAAGCTTGTAAAGTGCGGAAGGCAGGCAAGCTGAAGCATCCTTATAAGTTTCTCCGGAGTTTCTTCGCCTCCGTTCATTATCTCTTCAACAGCATGATAGAAAGACTCTTCCCTGTCATCTCTGCTCTGCATTGTAAGTTCACGCCAGCCCTCAGGGTCTTCAAGTCTGTTAAGAATTTTTATTGCTTTCCGGTCTGTTTCGATGAGATCATGGAAGATCTTGCTGGAATCCCTGGACGCCAGCAGTGTTCTGATCTGCTTTTTAAACAGTGTTCCCTGTACGATACCCCTGGAATGAAGGTCTGACAGAGTCTCCATTCTTACACAAACTCTTTCCATGGCCTTCTCAGTGGACATCTGTCATCCCTTTCCGCTGAAAACGGTTTTCCGACTTTTCAAGAGAAAACGAGATTCCTCTGGAAGAAAGATACCTCTCCACCTGCTCTTTGCCGTGATAAAAACCGCAGTGTATCACAACACCACCCTGTTCATCCCTGCTGAAGTCATTAACAAAACCTTTCGATCTTATCCAGTACTCAGTATCTCCGGTGCAAATATCCAATCTGAGAAGCCACCAGTCCAGTGCGCTCATTCTCTCGGTCTGAATTGACTGAAGCAGATGATCAATCGATTCCCCTGTGAGGGCTGAAACGGATAACCCTGATGACACTTCTGCACCGGGAAGGTCCTTCTTGTTCCATACCAGAAGTCTTGGGACTTCTCCAGCATCAATGTCCTGCAATGTCTGTACAACAGTTCCTATTTTTCCCGTTCTGTCCAGGTCTGCGCCGTCTGCCACCAGAAGAATCAGGTCTGCCTCGCACACAACATCCAGTGTAGAGCGGAAACTTTCAAGCAGTGCCTTCGGAAGGTTTTCGATGAAGCCCACAGTATCACTGATTAGAACAATCTCTCCCGCCGGCAGTCGAAGTCTCCTTGATGTGGTGTCAAGTGTTGCGAACAGTCTGTCCTCAGATCTCACTCCTGCATCACACAGCCTGTTCAGAAGAGTGCTCTTGCCTGCATTGGTATAACCTGCCAGAGCAACGGTGTACATGCCGGAGCGTCCGTTGCGTCTTATCTTTGCAGCTGCTTCTATTTTTTCCAGTTTTTTCTCAAGGGAAGATATCCTGGCTCTCGCTCTTCTTCTATCAACCTCAAGCTGTGTTTCACCAGGGCCTCTTGTTCCAATCCCCGCACCAAGCCTGTCAAGGTGATGCCACATCCCTGACAGTCGGGGAAGCATGTATCTCAGCTGAGCCAGTTCAATTCTCATCCTGGCCTGGGGAGTTCTTGCCTGAACAGCGAAGATGGCCAGAATCAGTTCAGTTCTGTCAATTACTTTGCAGCCTGTGGTCTCTTCCAGCCTGTTAACCTGACCGGGACTGAGATTGTGATCAACAACTATTGTGGTGATTTCCTGACTGGAGGCTTCAGCGGCTATCTCTTCCGCCTTTCCCCTGCCTACGAAGTACCCGGCATCCGGCTTATTCCTTCGCTGTGTAATCCTGCCTGCGGCAACACCGCCGGCGCTCTCCACAAGACGAACCATCTCTTCAATCTCAGAATCGTTGATCCTGTGACCGTTCAGAGACACAAAAACAATAAGAACCCGTTCAAGCTCCTGATTGGTTACTGCCCTGAAAATTGTTTGATTGGATGGCATCAGGCATCTTTTTTCTTGCCCATAACCTTTTTACTGATGAGTTTCCGAGCGGCATCCAGAGATACTCCTCTGACAAGGGAAAGTTCACCGGCGAAGACATTGATTGCTTCGTTGAGAACTCGCTTCTCTGAAGGGTTCATCTTAGAAAAAGAAGACCTGCCGAGAACATCCCTTATCGCAGTGGCAATAATGACAGGATCACCTGAATTCACCCGTTCCTTGAGAACATCGATCCGTCTGCGCCAGTCCTTGGGAAGCTCGTCGCCTGTCTGGGCCAGAATGTCCATGGCCACGTTAATATCTTTATCGTTGGATACTCTTCTCAGACCGGAATTATCAATGCTGTCTGAGGGAAGAAGTATTCCGGCTCTTCCACCGGACAGAGAAATAACTACACACTCCACCATTTCTCCGGATATATCCTTAACGCAGATCTCCGAAATAACACCGGCGCCGTGAAAGGGGTGAACTACCTTGTCATTGACTTCGTACCGCACTGTGCCTCCTAAGTGGAAATGGATGGCGAATATAGCGTTTTAGAAGCGATTTGTCAATTGACTTGAGGTGATCCAATCAGAACATGAAGATCTGGAACAGGTATGGTGCCTGCTTCCACCGGGGGGGTTCCTGGAAGTGACTGCAAATACTGTCTCACGAGAGATTCAAAACCTGAACCGGCTGGATGCCTTTCATGATAAACAAAGAGTGTGTGATCAAGAACTTCAGCTATCCCTATCTCTTCATTGAATTTGTCTGCATCCCTGATATCGCTGACAGATACAATGTACTCAGTTCCCATAATGGTGCATGCTTTGCCGTCAAGTTTCCCTGCAGCCCATGAAGCTGCTCCCATTCCTTCAAGAGAATACTGTATACCGTGATTCACTATGTCCACGTAAAGAGTACCTGCTGGCGCTTCGGGAACTGTAAAGAACTGTGAATTCACACCTGCGTAGGAAAGGTCTGTTCCAAGCAAAATGGTAATGTCTACAGGTTTCAGAGTAAATGTTGAATCAACAAGAAGCCCGGCAGCGGCACCAAGTTCACTGGACATTAGTGGAGTGAACGGATCATCTCTTCTCACCAGTACAATTGATGTTCTCCTGGAAGTTGTACCCACCAGGGGATACACGAAGGAATAGCTGCTGGCAGGCCCGGCTCGGAACTGGTTTTCAACACCCTGCGTTCCAGAGCAGTTGGAGATCCATACAATTGCAGTATCCTCCAGCAGACAGGCTGCAGATAGAGTATCAGAAATCTGTTCCAGGCTTTCTTCCACCCATGGTGAAGATATTTCCTCTGTCTCCCAGACAACTGTATCGGACGGGGTTGTTTCCCGGGAATTGCTGTTGGCAGTTTCCGGAGGTGCGGAGAACCTGAAAACCAGATATGCCAGAATCAGAACAACGGGAATGACAAAATACCAGCGCTTTTTCAAACCTCCGGGTTCCGCATGTTCTGCTTTCTCCTTTACAAAACTCTCAGCTGCTGAAAGAGGGTTACTCTCATCTTCTTTCTCAGGGGAGTCCTCTGCTTTATTCAGCAGCCCATGGATTACATTTTCAACTACCTTTAATCCACTGGGCCGATTGACAGGATCAGCAGCAACCATATCCTGAACAGCCTCCTGAACAGGTACACTGAGCCTGTTCCAGGTTTTCAGCTGATCATCCCTGCTGTCAGTTCCAGCAATCAGTCTGAAAAGCAGAGATCCTATTGCCGACACATCACTTCTGGGATCTGAAGGCCTTGCTCTGCCCACCTCAGGAGGGGTAAAGGGTGACGGAGGAACTCCTCTTCGCCCTGCCAGGAGAAGAATCTCCCCACCTGAACTGAGAAACATTTCCGGACCGAGATACCCGCAGATCATTCCTGCGGACTGAAGATCAGTCACTATCCTGAGAATCTGCAGACAGATATGAAGTGCCCGATTCTGGGAAAATCCTTTTATACCTTTGATCTGTTCTGTAAGAAAAGTGTACTCCCCGGTATCAAAGAGAAGCAGCCTCTTTCCTCCCGGCAGATCTTTTCCAGACACAGGAGTAAGAAGACCGCGTACACTTGGCCATCTGTGCTGAAACATTCCGCTTGCAGGCGATATCTCGGCAACAAGTTTTCTTCCCTGGTATTCAACTCTGTACAGAGAGTAATCACCGTGGGAAAATATTTCCGACAACAGGGTCAGTCCGCAGCCCCCCAGCAGTTCAGAATCCACTTGCACCGGAAGAATAGTTGGGAGCTTCCTTCGTTACAGTAACATCATGAGCATGGCTTTCCCGCAGACCGGCTGATGTTATTCTGACGAATTGTGCTTTCTCTGAAAGCTCCTCAATAGTTGCTGCACCGGAGTACCCCAGGCCGGATCTCAAACCGCCTGTGAGCTGGACAAGGTAATCGCTTACGGGACCTTTAAAAGCAACCATTCCCTCGATGCCCTCAGGAACCAGTTTCTTCTCCAAAGTGGAATCCTGGAAATACCTGTCGGCACTTCCCAGTCTCATGGCCCCCATTGAACCCATGCCCCTATAGGTTTTAAACTTTCTTCCCTTGTAGATTATGGCCTCTCCGGGACTTTCCGAAGTTCCGGCAAAGAGACTTCCAATCATTACAGCACAGGCGCCTGCAGCAAGGGCTTTTACAATATCACCGGAGAATTTGATACCCCCATCGGCGATAACATTTTTCCCTTCCTTTCCAGCGGCTTCCGCACAATCGTAAATGGCTGTCAGCTGAGGGCAGCCAACCCCGGCGATAATTCTTGTTGTGCAGATGGAACCTGGACCAACACCTACTTTAACTGCATCTGCTCCAAGCTTGATCAACTCACTGGTAGCTTCTGCTGTAACCACATTGCCTGCTACAATGGGCAGATCCGGATGTTGTGATCTGATTTTAGCGGTTGTCTCCAGTACCGCTGTACTCTGCCCGTGAGCAGTATCGATAAAAACACAATCCACTCCGGCTTCCACCAGAGCCTGTGTTCTTTCCAGAGCAGGAGCACCTACGCTTACTGCTGCAGCTGCCCGGAGTCTTCCTCTGTTATCCTTACAGGCTTCAGGAAAATCCATGGCCTTCTGTGCATCCTTGAGAGTCACAAGCCCGGTAAGTCGGCCTTCTACATCCACAATGGGCAGTTTTTCCAGCCTGTGCCTTCTAAGAAGAACAAGAGCGTCTTCCAGGCCGGTTCCCGCAGGAGAGGTAACCAGAGCCTCAAGGGGTGTCATAAGGCTGCGGATAAAGGTAGAGCCGTTGGTCTCAAAATGATAGTCTCTGTGTGTGAGAATTCCCGCCAGCTTGCCTGCATCAATAACCGGGAATCCTGAAACCCCTGTTCTCTCTGCCAGCTCCAGAGCGTCAGATACTTTAGCAGTGACATCCAGGCAGATCGGTTCAATGATCACTCCGCTTTCTGCCCTTTTAACACTCTTGACCTGTCTGGCCTGTTCCTGAATTGAGAGGTTCTTGTGTATTACGCCCATACCGCCCTGCTGAGCAAGGGCAATGGCCATCCCGGCTTCTGTGACAGTATCCATGGCTGCACTGAGAACTGGAATTCTCAGAACGATATCTCTGCAGAGCCCGGTATGAAGGCTGACCTGACCTGGAAGAACGTTTGATCGTCCGGGAAGTATCAGGACATCGTCGAAGGTAAAAGCTTCCTTCGCTTCTCTTGGGTTCATATTCCCTCCTGAAACGCAGGCCTTAATCGGCCCAGTATATGATCCTTCCGCACGTGGGACAGGTGTTTACCCGGGCATTTCTATCCGGGTCGGAGCAGATTGCTGTGGGAAGCCTTGTAAGGCACCCTGTACATCGTCCCATCAAAGCAGGTACAACAGCATTACCATAGTGTTTGGTGAGCTGAGTGTAGAGCCCCCGCCATTTCCTGTTGATCTTAACGGAATATGCCTCGCGAAGCTCTTTCAATTCGCTGAGAGCACCTTCTGTTTGCAAACCCATGTCAGCCTCTTTGTCCCGGATGTCCTTCCTGCCAAGGTCGGTGATCATCACATCCAGATCGTGCAGGCTGATCAGCTTTTCCAGTTGTTTATCCATCAGTCCTCCTGCTCACATAACTGGAATTTCAGGAGATCAAACAGCTTCTCTGCTGAATCTGCAGAAGCAACCTCATCTCCGGATTTTCTGACTCTTCCTGCAATGTGACTCAGGAAAGAGGAGTGTTCCTCAGATGAATTCGGTTTAACTGGTGAGATAAACAGAATAACGGTATGTACCTTTTCATCCGGCCAGGGTATTCCCTCTTCCGACCTGCCAACAGCAATTGACAATTTGTCAACAAGAATGCTTCTGCAGTGAGGAAGAGAAATCCCCTCGTGAACAACAGTGGCCCCTACCTGCTCTCTCACATCAAGAGCACCTGCCAGAAGTTTTCTGGTCTCGGCGCCAAACGGGAACAGGTTGAGAAGCTCGTTTACTGCCTGTTTTCTGTCAGTTGATTCAAGATCAAATTTACATAGAGATGTATACTTCAAATTTCTTCTCCCTTGCCTTTTCAGCATCTAATATAGAATACTGCACATGTCCTGCAAGTTGAAGGTTAAACAACGTGAATGAGTAATATGCAAAGTAATAGAGATTTGTACACTGGCCTGCAGATGAACCACTGCTGGGCAGTCTATGTGGACAGTGCTACTAAATGCTTTCATTCCAATGGCTTGGAAGACCTGGCCGATGCTCTGGGAATGCAGATCAAAACGCTTACTTCTCTGCTGGCCGGAACCTCGAATGGTCAATGGCCCGTTCATATTGGAGGCAGGCTGTTACAGGCTTCATCTTTTCACTCCGGTTCCGGAGGGAAAACTGTGTTGATATCAGAGATTTCACCGGAACAACTGATGCTGAATCTTCAGTCCATCACCGGTGAAGAATTACAGGTTCTCACATCTTTTTCAGGAAAAGTGCTGGCAGCATCTGCAAAAGCGCTGGAGATGTTCCCTGGAAAGAACAAACTGTCTTCCATGTTTGATTCCTCTTCTTCAGGCGCCATCGAGGCAGCACTTCTAAAGTGTTCAGTTGAAGGGTTCGTACATGATTTTCTTGTAAGCAGCACTGAAAAAAAAGGGAACAGAACTAACTACAGCATTAAGATGCGGAATGTTCCGGCGCCTGGCAGGCTTGTTCTCAGTCAGCTGTCCATTCCTTCCGTTGCAGTTGTTACCGGAACCATGGACAGGAACAATCTGATAAACGTTCTACTGGAAGAAAGCTTCTGTCCCAGCATCATACTGGACTCAAAAGGAATTGTGAAATCCATGAACACAATCGCCAGAGATCTATGCTTGAAATACTGGCAAAGCGATCCCACAGGCAAGCCTGTTTTCAACCTCGTCCACCCTGATCAGCAGTCCTCCATAATTCAAAGACATGAGCAAAGGGTTCGGGGATTCGCTGTTCCGTCAAGATACTCAGTAAAACTGAATACAATAGACAGAGGGTCCGATCTTGCAACAGAAATCTCAGTTGTCCCCCTCCATAATCTGGACAGATGGGTTGTTTTCATCAGGCCGCCTGGAGGACAGGATATTCCCGGGAACTCTGGAGTATCTCTGTACTCATCTGAGTCATACAAAAAACTGAATATGAAGAAAGACATCTCACCTGAAGAAATCCTGCTTCTGCTGGTGGAATCCCTCAAGGCGAAGTCAGCTGCCTGGATCACAGACAGTGCCATGGTTACCGCAGGAGATTCCACGAATCTAATGACGGCCCTGGAAGGCACTGACCTTGCAGCAGCAGGATCCGGATTCATTGATGCATCCACTTACATTCATAGAATTGATTTCGGATTCGGCCTGTCCCATCTGGTAGTAAGGGGTTTGTCAAAGGGTTCAGACACAACCTTTCAGATGGAAGCTCTTCAAACAGCATCAAGGATTCTTGACGGACATCAGGTCAGGGCAATTCTGAAAGAAGAGCGCAAAATACTGGCCTTGATGAGAGACATAGCCACAGCCTATCTGAAGCGCACTGAAACCCTGGACGGATTGCTTGCTGACTTTGCCAGGGGTTGTGGAGCGGAAACTGCAGCGGTTTTCAGAGTTGCAAGGAACGGAAGTTTCCTGCAGGGAATTGCCGGCGCCGGTATGGTGGGAGACCTCCCTGATCTTCCTCTGGAAACGCTGAATACTGCATCGTGGGCCTGTCTCCGTGGTGAAACTGCTTTCTATACAGAGTCTCCGGAAGGCGATCTCAGGTTTGCCAGGGTATTCAGAGAATCATTATCGGAACTTGCAGTACCGTTCTTCAGCGGAACAACCCCTGAAGGAGCAATTCTCATAGCATCGGCAGAAAAAGAGAGATTCACCCCTTCAGCAGCTGAACTTGCCGGGCTGCTGGCCCTTCTGTTCACTGTTCCTGAAGGAGTCTCGATAAACGAAAATGAGCTCGACTTCAACCGCTTCTCCAATCCGCTGAAAGATCTTTCATCAGAGGTAGCCATCCATCACCTCTCTGCACTTCAGGCAGCAGTGCACCAGAGAGCAGACTTCCTTGCTGAAGGTGCAAATGATACAGACAAGCAGATCAAAGCCCTTCTGGAATCAGTAAACAGACTGGGTTTCTACAGTAGATGGACACTATGGTTCCTGAGAGCTTCTCTGTACGGTGGAAGACCTGATCAGAAGTGGATGGACCCGGTCCCGCTTCTGGAAAAAACTCTTATTGAATTTCACCGGTTTGCTGATCCTGAAGGAATGAAACTGGAATTCATCCCTCCCATGAGCGATATTGAGGTTTGCACAGACGGGGCATTTGTAAGCATGATAGCCCGATCCTTTTTGATGTGCATTCTTGAAAATTGTCAGGGATGCGAAAAGATCACTTTAAAGGTACAGGAAAAAGGAGATCACTGGACATTCGGCTTTGACTGCCTGGGAAACAACATCCCCGGAGAGTGCCTCTCAACCGCCAGACAGCCGGACAACAAGAATGCCTCTTTCAGTCTGGCATGGAAACTGACTGAAGAGCTGGGAGGAACAGTAAGTACCTTTTCCAGCATGGGCAAATCCACAAGAATGGTTACAAGACTCAGAATAAGCGGATAATCCGCCGGAGGATAAATGCTTACGAAATCGGATCTCACATACGATCTCCCTGAAGAACTCATCGCACAGAATCCCCCTGAGGATCGAGGAACATGCAGACTCATGGTGCTTGACAGGAAATCAGGCAGCATTGGAGAAACAGTATTCAATGAAATCGGAACTTTCTTCACAAAGAAAGACACCCTTGTCCTTAACAACACCAAAGTAATAAATGCCCGACTCAACGGAAACAGAGTACCAACAGGCGGGGCAGTTGAGCTGCTTCTTCTGGAGAAAAAGGAAGACGACACCTGGAAGGTTATGGTAAGGCCGGGCAGAAGGTGCAGAAAAGGACAGATTTTCTCCTTTCCGGAAAATCTCACTGGTACAGTAACTGAAGAGCTGGGCATGGGCAGGGCGCTGGTACAATTCAGATCACAGGATTTTACAGAAAAGGTACTGAAAAGAGTGGGCTCTGTACCTCTGCCCCCTTATATAAAACGTTCTGTCCGCAAAGCTGATGAGCTCAGGTACCAGACTGTATTCGCGGAAAAAGACGGAGCCGTGGCAGCGCCCACTGCCGGGCTTCATTTCACTGACGAGCTTCTTGTATCATTGAGGGAGCAGGGAGTGAGAACAGAGTATATCACTCTGCATGTTGGCCCGGGAACTTTTCAGCCTCTCAGGGAAGAGATACTGGAAGACAACCAGATGGAAGAGGAACGCTACTGCATCCCGGAACATGTAGCAGGAAAACTGAAAAACGCCAGAGCTGAAGGCGGGAGGATTGCTGCAGTTGGAACAACGGTTGTCCGGGCGCTTGAATCGGTTGATTTTGATCAGCCGTCATGCCTGGAGGGAAGAACATCAATTTTCATCCATCCTCCCTACCGTTTCAGGAATGTGGATCTGCTTCTTACCAATTTCCACCTTCCCGGAAGTTCTCTGATTTCTCTGGTGGGAAGCTTCGCCGGACTTGATTTTATAATGGAGGCATACCGGAAGGCTGTAGAAAAAGGTTACAGGTTTTACAGCTACGGTGATGCCATGTTGATCATCTGAGGAGATTGATTTGCCCTATACAGCACAAAAACCCGCAGCAGCAGGTAAAGTAATTGCTCTTTCTGTAACAGAAACTCTTTTTGTTCTATCCTGGGGAGCACTGGGAGGTGCTGTACTTGTACCTTTCACCGGTTTCTGGTATGCAGGAATACTTCCTGCCATACTGATAGCCGCTTTCTTTCTGGCAAAAATTGAAACGAAAGAGGAGACCGGACCTCTCCTGGCATTCGAGCTGAGACAATACTCTCTGCAAAGAAAAAGAAATGTTTCCCTGTGGAGAACATTCTACAGGATCACAGTCACTGCTGTTCTAACCCCGCTTCTTATGCTGAGCTGCATAACACTGCTCTTTAAAACCAGATCCATTCCTGAACTGCTCTCCAGAGTTAAAATTTCCCAGATGGACAGAAGGCTGGACCCGAGACCTCCCAGGGTGCTTGAGGAGAATCGGCAAAGTGCAATGAGCAGGTCCAGAATTCTTATCGCTGTTCCTCTGGTTGCTTCACTGGCAGTATTTTTTCTGATGCATTCAGTCCCTGCTGTTGTTAAAATCCAGGAGATATCCACAGAGGAGGGTCTGCCTGAACATGAAAGTGAACTTCTGGCAAACTACCTTGAGATAACAACTCTTCATCCTGAGGAGCTTGAATACCATGTAAGACTTGCAAGTCTATACTACAGAAACAACATGGATGAAGACCTGCAGAACCAGCTTGATCTGATAAGAGAGCTGGACCCTGACCATGCCATCCTTCTCCTTGCAGACACAACGGAATTCTCCTTTGAAATGCTTGAGCCTGATTCAACAGAGGTTGAAAGCCTTATAACCACTGTTCTGATTCCCGTTGTGATACCTGAAGCCCGGGACTCCACTGCAGCCGACTCTCTCAGCGAAACAGTTGCCGATACCCTCTCCCTGCCTGCAGACACCGTTGTCATCCTCCCGGACACCATTGTGGAGTTTGTGCCGGATACCATTGCGGAATCCGTGCCGGATACTGTGGTGGAACTCATGCCTGACACGCTGACTGAAGCTGCTTCTGATGATTCAGCCGCTGTTGAACCCACGGTTCCGGAAGAATTGCCTGAACCTGTCGAAACAGAAATTGAAGCTGACAATACTTCAACAAACGGAGAAGAAGATTTTGAGCCGGACACCCTCATTCAGCCTTAACTGCACCAGCGGAAAAGCCCGGTCAGGCACTTTGAACCTTCTTCACGGGCCTGTTGAAACTCCTGTATTCATGCCGGTGGGAACCCAGGCAACAGTGAAAACCGTAAGAAATTCGGATCTGAGAGAAGACGGATACAACATCATTCTGGGAAACACATATCATCTGTATCTCAGGCCCGGTCTGGAACTGATGGAAAAGGCAGGCGGGCTGCATTCATTCATGAACTGGGACAGGAATATTCTCACAGACAGCGGAGGATTTCAACTCTTCAGCCTTTCAGCCCTGAGAAAGGTTACAGAAGAGGGCTACAGTTTTCAGTCACACATTGACGGCAGCAGTCATATCCTTACTCCGGAAAAGGTTGTGGAGGCACAATCTGTGTTCGGAAGCGACATTATGATGATTCTGGATGAGTGTCTGGAACAGCCCAGTGATGAAGCCAGAACCGCAGATTCCATTCAGCTGACACTCAGGTGGGCTGAAAGAGCAAGAATTCTTCACCCGGAAAACGGACAGGCGATGTTCGGTATTGTGCAGGGCGGCGGGTTCCCCCATCTAAGAGAACAGTGTGCAGAAAAACTTGTCGGAATGGACTTTGACGGATACGCAATTGGCGGAGTTGCTGTAGGTGAAGAAAGACCGATGATGGAACTGGCGGTAAAAAGCTGCATCGATGTGCTTCCGCAGAACAGGCCAAGATACCTGATGGGTGTGGGAAAACCCGAGGACATTGTTGATTTCGTTGGAATGGGAGTGGATATGTTCGACTGTGTCGTTCCCACCAGAAATGCAAGAGGAGCCTGCTTCTTCGTGCCTGAAGGCCGGATAAACATCCGAAATGCAAAATTCCGGGATGACTTCAGACCTGTACAGGAAGATTGTGACTGCTACGTGTGCAGGAATCACACGAGAGCCTATCTCCGTCACCTTTTCGTTGCAAGGGAATGGCTGGCACCAATATTCGCAACTCTTCACAACCTTCATTACTTTGCAAAACTGACAGAACAGCTGAGAGAAGCCATAAAGGAAAACCGGTTTGAAGCAACATCAAAAGAGCTTCTCAGCAGAATGGGTAAACTTGTCACTGCCTGATAAGGTCACTGTAGAATCTCTTGGCAACAGAGTTGGCGGAATAGCCAGACCTGAATCGGGAAGGGCTGTTTTTGTCAGGGGCGCCCTTCCAGGAGAAACAGTCCGTATCGGAAAACTCGTTGAGAAGAAAAACTTCATCGAGGCTGAACTGCTGTCAATTGAGGAACCTTCACCATTCAGAACGGAACCCTTCTGCGAATACTACGGCAGGTGCGGAGGATGCTCGCTGCAGCATCTGGAATACAGCAGGGAACTGCACTGGAAGAGAAAATGGATCGAAAAAGCACTCAGAGGGCTGGATACGCCGGAAGTAGAACCGGCTGTTCCTTCTCCGGACCAGAGAGGCTGCAGAAACAGAATCACTTTCCATGTTCACAGAGGCAGGCTCTGTCTCCACGCCTTTCGAGGAGACCCTATCCCTGTTAACAGCTGCCCTCTTATAAATCCTGCAGCAGTTGAAGTGCTGTTAAAACTGAAAAAAGCCACTCTGCCTGAGAAACTGAAAAAGGTTTCTGTTCGTGGTGCTGTTCATACAGGTGACGGTGTTATGGAGTTTTCAGGAGTTCCTGCGAAAATACCACCGGATCACAAACTTACAGTGTACAAAAGCTCTGGAAAAACCTGGCAGCTTCTCAGCGGCAATGGGATGAAGGAACGGATGGGAAATTTTGTTTTTCCTGTCCCGCCAGGGGGATTCTTCCAGGTAAACACGAAAGCTGCTGAAATTCTGGTTGACACCGTTTCAGAGATGGTTCCTGGAACTTCCGGTAATGTTCTGGACCTCTATGGCGGAGTGGGGACTTTCGGCATTCCCCTGGCTGCAAGAGGCTTCAACGTGGATTCAGTTGAATCGAACAGAGAAGCATCTGAAGCCTGCACTGAAGCCGCCGGATTAAACCGGTTATCCGGCTTGAGTGTTGTCTGCCGAACAGACAGATCCTATCTCTCCCACGCAATCAGAAGAGGCAGGAGTTTTGATATTCTGGTTACCGATCCTCCGAGAACCGGGATGGGAATCGAAGTTGCCGGGCTTATTGGAAAGCTCTTTCCTGAAATAATCGTGTATGTAAGCTGCAACCCTTTCACCGCCGGGAGAGACATTGCCGTTCTGGTGAAACGGGGATACAGAATAAAAAGAATAGTTCCTGTGGACTTGTTTCCAAGAACAGACCATGTGGAAACAGTATTCCTTCTTGAAGGAGGAGGCGAATGAAACCGTTTTTCTTTCTTGTTCTTTGCGTTTCTCTCTCTTCAGCATATCTCAACCTTGAAGACCCTCTTAACACCTGGCTTTACCACACTGAAACATTCGGACCTCTGCTCTCCGCCAGGTTTCCGGACAGCCATTCTGTTAACCTTGAACCGGAATCACCAGGGGCCTGGATGTGGCATCTGATTCATGACAGAGCTGAAAGTCTTGTCTCTGAAGGGAACATTGCCGGCTTCGGTTATTCTGCCTCAGGGGAAGCACTTTATCAGGAGGATGAGTTTCAGTCAAGAGCAGGTGGCAGGTTTGAGTTTCAGGTAGAACCACTCAGCTGGCTTTCCATTCGGGAAAGGCTGTCTGTGTGGACTGGAAGCGACAGAATCCCGCCAGAAGGCTTCTCCCCCTATCATTTTGGACTTGAGCATGGAAGACATCTGTATGTTGACTGGGGATATGCCACAGCTGTTACAGGACCCTTACAGGTTTCGCTGGGACGAATTCCTCTGAGATGGGGACCGGGCAGGTTTTCCCAGCTTCTGATATCGGGAAAAGCACCGTCAATGGACATGCTGAAAATTGACCTGAGCCTTGGTGACATGGTGGAGTTCACAGGGTTCACTTCAACAATTGACTCAGACTCGTCAATCTGGCTGTCAGCGCATCGGCTGGACATCAAACCCCTGGAAAATCTCAGAATCGGTCTCTCAGAATCCATACTCTTCTCTGCAGGCAACATTGACCTTGCATACGGAAATCCTTTTGTACCATGGTATCCCGTTCAATGGAATGAAAGGGAAGACGACAACGCCTTCCTGGCAGCAGACTGCAGCTGGCGACCTGTAACGGGCCTGCTGATGTACGGTGAGCTTCTCATTGATGACATACAGTACGAGAACAATCAGGGTGTCCCTGACAAGCTTGGCTGGACACTGGGCACTGATGGTTTTCATCAGGGAACAGGGCTGGGCGGAGTTCTGGAATACACTGCGATCCAGAGGTATGTTTACAGTCAGAGAAAAATCGTTAACTACTACCTTCATGACAATCGCATCATTGGCTGTCAGCTGGGACCGGATGCTGACAGAGTAACAGCTGAGCTGTCATGGTGCGGGATGAAGGGTTTTACTGCAAGGCTTCAGGGAAACTCAACAAGGCAGGGCGAAGCCGATGTCTATGAAGGCTGGCCTGATACAGTGTATGCAGGCGGACCGTTTCCGTCAGGAATAGTGGAAACCACCAACCGGCTCTCTCTTGATGTAGGATGGTATCCGGAAAACTGGCTGGAGCTTCATGTAAGCGGCTACATCTCCCACACAGACAATGCCGGACATGTGGAAAATCAGAGTTCATCAGATCAGGGCGGCGGTCTTCTGGTAAACATCGGAAGGTTGTAGCAGTCAGCCTCCACACCTGGTAACAGAACCGGCGAGTACTTCCAGGGCATGATCCAGAACAGGGAGAAGAAAGCCTACGCACTGGGTAACGGCTTTTACGCTTCCAGGAAGATTAATCACAAGCGTTGTACCTCTTATTCCTGCTGTACCCCTGCTCAACCACGCTGTTTTAACCTTTTCAGCAGAGAGCTGTCTGAGCATTTCGGGAATACCGGGAACCCTCCTGGAACACTCCTGCTCAGTAGCCTCCGGTGTCATGTCCCTGGGGCTGAATCCAGTTCCTCCTGTGGTAAGAAGAAGGCTGGTTTCAGGAAGGCAGAGGTCTCTTACAGCCTTTGACACCTCTTCTACGCCGTCGGCACATATCCTGTAGTCCGCCAGTCTGTATCCGGCTTCTTCAAGCAGGTTTATTATCGCCGGCCCACTTCCATCCTCACGGTGGCCTCTGCTGCAGCTGTCGCTTACTGTGAGAACGCTGAATGAAGCCACCTTAAACCTCCGTCTGATCAGCTGTGTATGTTCCGGATCTGCCTCCGGTTTTTTTCAGAAGACGGATGTCGCTGACCACCATACCTCTGTCCACAGCCTTCAGCATATCGTAAACAGTCAGAAGTGCAGTTGAAACTCCCACAAGAGCTTCCATCTCAAATCCGGTTCTTGCCATGGCAGAAACAGAACAGGAACAGTGTATCTCAGAGCCGGATACTTCCAGATCAACCTCCACTGAAGAAACCTGAAGAGTATGGCACATTGGTATCAGCTGATCTGTTCTCTTCACAGCCTGAATCCCAGCCACCACTGCAGTGTTGAAAACATCTCCCTTTGGGAGTGACCCGCTTTCAAGAGCGCTTATCACCCTGGGAGACAGTTTAATCACTCCGCCGGCAACAGCAGTTCTCAGGGTAGGCTCTTTGCTGGAAACATCCACCATCCTGGGTCTGCCTTTTCCGTTAACATGAGTAAGCTTCATCCGCCTATCCTCCACATTCTTACTCCTCCGCACCTTCCCTTTTCAGGTTTGGTCCGAATGAGCTCACTCACTGCGCTCCGCATGCTTTCCACACCGGCTCCTCCTCTTAGCATGAGCCCAAGGTCCAGCGGCTCTCCTCCTGCCAGGCATGGAAGGAGTTTACCGTCTGCAGTAAGGCGCAGCCTTGTGCACCGGCTGCACATATCAGTACAGACAGGTGCTATCAGCCCGAACCTGAAACCCTTCTTTGACTGGTAAATCCTTGCAGTGCCGTTTGTATCTCTCTCTGTCAGTGTACCGAGGTCTCTTCCCAGTTCATCAAGGATCAAATCACCGGAGACGTAACCGCAGACGGAACCTTCCATTGGCATATGCTCTATGAATCTTATCGTGGTCCCCAGTCTGGAAGCCCATCTCACCAGCTCGCCCAGATGCCCTGTGTTGATCCCTTCAAGAACCACACAGTTCAGTTTCACAGGCTCAAGGCCGAACCGTTTTGCCGCTGCAACTGCATTCTCAATGTCTGTTCTTGTCACAGACCTTCTTGTGACCCTCTGAAGAACACTGTCGTCAATACTGTCTACACTGATGTTCACCCTGGAAAGCCCGGCAGCAGCCAGCTCTTCCGCATACTTCGGAAGGAGAATCCCGTTGGTGGTCATTACTGTTTCAGCTATAGATGAGAGGTTTTCCACCAGTGAAACAACCCCTTTTCTTACCAGCGGTTCACCTCCTGTAACCCGTATTTTTCTTAAGCCGGCTACAGAATCTATCAGAATGGCGAGAGTGTTTATCTCTTCAAATCTCAGCACCTGAGAGTGATCCATTTCAGGCACTCCAGTCTCAGGCATACAGTAAATACACCTCAAGTTACACCTGTCTGTAACTGATATCCTCAGGTAGTCGATGTTTCTGCCGGTATTGTCTCTCATTCCCAGCAGCTCTCTCCGCCAGCCCAGGACATAAGAGCAAACGGAACAGGTTTGTTCTCTGGAATGCCTGTACTCTCTGCAGAGAGCCAGGCAAGGCTGTTGGTGCCCCTGGTACTCATGAGATCACCTGATCCGGAACTGGGGGGAACGTCAATAGTCCAGCCGTTTCTGCCGAATTCAGCCATGCCTCTGTAGAAATACTGTCTTCCTGCTTTCTTTTTCAACGGTTTCGAGCAGATGCCTGTGAAAGTCTTTTTCCTGTAGGCAGTGTGACCGGAAACATATCTCAGAGCAGGAAGAACATAAGACTCCAGACCTACCAGAACACTTACAGGGTTTCCCGGGAGACCGAACATGATCTTGTGATCAGATTCCCGAACTGCCAGTGAAAAAGGTTTACCCGGTTTCTGTGCCACAGTGCGGAAGAGGAATCTGAATCCCAGTTTCTCCATTACTTCAGGAATGTAATCCCTGGTTCCCATTGAAATGCCGCCTGCTGTGAGAAGAATATCAGAGGTTAGAAGAGCCTGTGCTGCTGCATTCTCCAGAGAAGCAGGATCATCAGCGGCGTGAAGAACGACTGAAGGGGTGTATCCTGAGCAGGTCAGATGAGCTGCCATAAGAGAAGAATTCGCATTCCTGACCTGCCCCGGCCCGGGAACCTGAACAGGAGGGATAACCTCAGAACCTGTTGTAAGCACACTCACTTCAGGTCTTGAAAACACTTTCAAAACAGACCTGCCGGCCATGGAAGCAATGCCTGTTTCAGCAGGAGAAAGAACAAGCCCTGAAGAAAGAACGACCTGGCCTGCCTCAATGTCCTCCGCCTGAAAGCAGATGTTGGCCCCCTTCTCAGGAAGGGCTGACACAGTAAGTACTCCGTCCCTTACTTCTGTATGCTCAACCATAACAACTCTGTCTGCGCCTGCTGGAACAGGGGCACCTGTCATGATGGGAGCAGCTGTGTTCCGGTGTTCAAGAGGCTCTGGGTCTGTTCCTGCGGTTATCTCGGGAAGAAGCTTCCAGGAGTCACCTGATCCGACAAGGGCAAATCCGTCCATAGCGCTTCTGTCAAACGGGGGCATGTCAATATCGCATAACACATCTTCAGCCAGTACTCTTCCGGTACACCTGGTTACAGAAATATTCTCGGGACCCTGCTTCTTCATGTTATCAATAGTAATATTGAATGCGTCTCTGACGCTTATCATCTGTTCTCTTCCTCCAGTTCTGATGCCGCTCTGGCCATGGAATTTTCAAGAAAATGGAATCTGTTCAGAAGCATGTCGGCCACAGGAGTCAATGTGCTTCCTCCTCCACCGGATCCACCTCTGCTTCTGTGTATCAATCTAACACCTATCTTTTTCTCTGTCCTGGAAACCAGGGTCCAGACTCTTCTGTACTGGATACCGGTGCTCCTGGATGCGGCAAGAATGGATCCTGTCTTCCGAATAGCCTCAAGGAGAGAGGCAATTCCTCCGCCGAAGATAGGATCATTTCCTATCTGCAGCCAGAGCTTCCAGCCAGGCAGTACAGGATTGAAACCTGAAAAACCCGCAAAGGAAAGAATAAGCCCTGTAGTCTCACTGCTTACCGCGGAAAGCGGTCCGTCAATATGGAAAGCCGCAGTATCTGCAAGCTCAGGATTCTTAGGCTCATCCACATCACCATGAATGTACACCAGTACTGCCTCTGGAATAATCTCAGCTGCTGAATTGGTTTCCCAGATCACTGCATCCGAATCCGGAGGCGGAGCAGGGAGAGACACAGAGAGATCACAGTCGGAACCGTAACTGAACAGCCCGGTTTCTGAAGCACCGGCCTGTTTCACCCGCCAGGTATCCGAATTCTTCCTGCCTTCACCTGGTGTAAACACGCTGCCGGGGTCACGCCTCTGTCTCAGTTTGAAAAAAGCTGTTTTCAAACCCCTGTGGCTCAAGGCCTCTGCAAGTGCAGAAGAGAGAAGAGTTTTCCCCAGTTTTCTTCCTGCAGCAGCCACGACTATATTTCTGCCCACGAATTCACCTCCGTGATCACTTGCCATTTCCGTTTACCGGTTTTTAACATAGGCAAACCATCCAGACCGGGCCAGACCATTGAAAGAGCAGGAAACAGATGACTTCTATGCCGTTCACAGTCACCGAAAGCAGATACATTCCGGCAATAAAATCAACAGTGACAACATCCCGCCACAAGAGAACAGGAGCCACCCTGGTTCATCTCTCTTCCGAGAAGGAGCGGGAGCACTTCTTCAGTGCCTGTTTCAGAACCCCTCCGGATAATCACACCGGTACACCTCACATCATTGAGCACACGGTTCTGGGAGGTTCAGTGAAGTACCCGGTGAAAGATCCATTCATGGAAATGGTTAGAAGCAGTATGGCCACATTCATAAACGCTCTCACCTACGGTGACAGAACACTGTATCCGGTAGGGAGTGTTAACAGACAGGACTTTCTGAACCTGATAGATGTTTACATGGATGCTGTTTTCAACCCTCTGCTGAAACCTGAACTGTTTGCCCAGGAGGGATACCGGCTGGAACTCCAGGAAGATGACAACCTTGTCCACAGCGGTGTTGTCTACAATGAGATGAAAGGAGCCTATTCTGATCCTGACAGTTACATCGAGAAGGAAATTGCCAGAGCCCTGTATCCGGAAGGCTCCTGCGGGAAAGACTCCGGAGGAGATCCTCCATACATAACCGGACTTGGTTACTCGGGATTCAGAAGTTTCTATGAAGAGCATTATCATCCTGATAACTGCTGTCTCTTTGCTCTCACCGGAATACCCTTTGAAGAGTTCGCTTCCAGGATGGATACCCTTCTGCCTGATACCGGAGAGGGGAAGAAACCTGCGGTAATAACTTTGCAGGAGGATTTCCCGTCACCTGTCTCAGCTGATATCCCGTTCCCTGGAGAGAATGAAAGCTGTACTGTACTTTCCGCCTGGAAGGTAAACAATGCAGGGGATCCTGTAGAAACCCTGGCATTCTCCCTTCTTGAGGATGTGCTGCTTGAAGATGACTCTTCTCCTGTGAAAAAAGAATTGCTGGAGTCCGGTCTCGGAACCGGTCTCTCATCCTGTGGATACGACCATGACCCCATCCAGAGGAATTTCCTTGCAGGCCTTAAGGGAGTAAAAAGGGAGAAAGCTCCAGAGGTGTTCACTCTCATAAGGAATACACTGACACACCTGGCGGATAAGGGGCTGGACGCGAAGCTTGTTAAGAACATGCTTCATCGCAAGGAACTTGCAATGAGATACATCGGTTCAGGCTGGCCGTATTCACTGATGAATGCAGTTACAGCAGCCTGGACTCATAACGAGAACATCATGGATTCTCTTGATCTGGACAGGCTTCTGAAAAGTTTGAACGAAAGACTTTCCGCCAGACCGAAGCTTTTGGAAGAAATGATCTCAAAGTGGCTTTTAGATAATCCACACAGAGCTGATCTGGTCTTCTATCCGGATCAGGAGCACTTCTCAGCTCTTGAGGAAAAATCCAGACTGGAACTTAAAGATAAAAAAGAAAACATGTCTCAGGATGAACTCCAGGGTTTCAGGGACACTGCTGACAAACTGCAGGCAATGACGGATACTCCGGATTCCCCTGAAGCTCTTGCCTCCATTCCAAAGCTCAGCCTGAAAGATATACCGGTTGAACCCCCTTCTGTTTTCCACAGAACCATATCGGAGAATGGCAGAACAATCCTGACCACGGAAATGAACACTTCAGGTGTGTGCTATCTGGACCTCTGCCTGGACATGACCGGGTTGGATCACCGGCTGATTTCTTCTCTCCCGGTATACGCATCAATTCTTACAAGGGTTGGCGCCGGAGGGAAAACACACATTCAGATGGCTGAAGAGGAACTGGCCTGCTCAGGAGGAATCGGAGCTTCAATTACATCAGTAACATCAACAGCAGGGAGTACGGATAACTTCAGACTCATTCTCAAGATCTCGGGGCACTGCCTTGAAAGGGATCTTACCCGGATGCTGGATCTTATAAATCTGCGGCTGTTCTCACCGGACCTGAATGATTACAGCAGAATCATGACTGTCTCTCATGAGGTAACCGAGCAACTGAGAAGCTCTCTCATCCCCAGAGGGAATGCTTTTGCATCTCTCGCTGCAAGATCCGGCCTTACAGGGGGCCACGCAGCAGCAGAGCTCATGGGAGGAATTTCATTCGTAAGGAGAATGTCAACGATTTCCAGTGACACCATAGCGGTGGAAATGAATGCACTGAGGGAAATTGCAGAGTACATAAAGGAGAGATCCACAGGTACTCTTGCCTGGACGGGCCCAGATAACAAACTGCAAATTCTGAAGGAATGGCTTCAGGAACATCCATGCTTCAGTTCAGAGTTTTCAGAGATGTCAGCCCTGGAAGGGGAAATTCTTTCAGGGATCAGGATCAATGGGGACACAGCTTTTGCCGCAGCTGCAATGCCGGGTATTCCTCTGACTCATGAGATGGCTGCATCAGGAATAGTAATGATGAGAATGCTCTCTGAGGGATACCTGTGGGATGAGATAAGAGCAAGGAACGGCGCATACGGTGCAGGTGCATCCCAGGCAGGAGGAGCAATCAGTTTTTACTCATACAGAGATCCTTCTCCTTCCGCCAGCATCCAGTGTTTCAGAGAGGCCGTGGCCGGAGGGATCAGGAAGCTTGACCTGACCCCGCGTGGAATAGAAGATTCCATAATAGCAAGCGTTAAGGGTATTGATCCTCCTGTAAGACCTGCAGGAGCAAATGGAATGGCTCTTGTAAGACACTTCAGGGACATGACTGCTGATGTTACAGAGTCCTGCCGGAGCAACCTTCTCAGGGTGAACCGAAAATCAATTGAGCAGTTCGCTCAGTGGTTGTCTTCAGCAGAAGCCCCCTTGAGAATATGTGTCATGGGAGACCGGAATGTACTTGATTCAGCTGGAGTTACCAGCTTTACAGAGCTGTAGAGAGAGGTGATGTATGGATACTGCTTCACTGGTAATTGGAATTTTCTGTGCTGTGATAGGGTTCATTCCCTGTCTTCAGGTTGTTGTTATCGTTCCTGCTCTGGTGGGTCTGATTCTGGGTATTATCTCCTTCAACCGTAACAAACAGGAGGACAAACCCACAGGCATGGCTCTTGCCGGAATTATCCTCAACGCACTTCCTCTTCTGGTTGTAACTGCACTGGCTGCATTTGTGGGATTCAGTGCTGATACTTACACTATTAACGATATGACCATCAAATAGAAACTCCATGATGGCGTACAGAACAGTTAACCTGGTAATTCTGGGACTGCTTCTGTACGCTGCTCTCTTTCCCGTGATAT
Source organism: uncultured bacterium (assembly GCA_964386635.1). Classification (GTDB taxonomy): domain Bacteria; phylum Fermentibacterota; class Fermentibacteria; order Fermentibacterales; family JCC-6; genus Sabulitectum. Next base: position 33,629 of record CAYLRO010000024.1, read on the forward strand.
CACCTGTAATGGAGAAACTTATGCCTGGAATCTGGAGGTGTCAGTACAGGGCTCTCACCGGAAGACCCTGTTTGTTCTGCGGACTCACAGAGGACATGAGCAACTTTCTGGCACAGCGGCAGGCAACACCTGCAAACAGGCTCTTCCCTCTTCTGATCAGGATTTATGGAATTGAGCTGATTCTGAGGATCCTCTTTACTGCATTATGGATAAAGCACAGATGGGAAAAACTGCCGGTTCTGGACATTGTGCTTCACTCAGCGGGTTGTGCCGGGGTGCTTCTGTTTAGCCTGACCACCTAGAACAGTATCCTTCTGTCTCTGCTTCTCCGATGGCTTAACAGGTACACGAACAGGAGTTCCATCCTGAAATGACAATCCTGTACAGTACATTGCAGTAGCCGGTGTACCTGGAGTTGGCAGGAAGATCTGGATCTGCTTCGGAAGTGGACCCTGTTCCAGGATGAATGCTCTGGCCGCCTGCATATCACCAATTGTACAGCCTGGGAATCCAGCAATAATGTAGGGCATTATGTACCGGTCTTTTTTTCCTGCAGCAGCCTGGAAAAGATCAGCAAACTGCTTCCAGACCTCGCGGCCGGGTTTCCGCATGAGCCCGAGTATCCTGTCATGTGTATGTTCAGGAGCGATCCGGAGATGCCCGGAGATATTCCGGGTTGCCAGCCTTTTTACAAATTCAGGATGTTTCAGTGCCACATCATGCCTCAACCCGCTGGAGATGAACACTTTTCTTACTCCGGGAGCCTCTTCAACCGTATCGAGAAGCTTCATGTAACTGCTGTGGTCAGTAGCAAAGTGAGGACATATATCCGGGAACAGACATGAAGGTCTCAGGCAGTTCTTCATAGCCGTTTCACTGGAGCATCCCAGACCATAGAGATTTGCAGTTGGCCCTCCCAGATCTGATATGATCCCGGTAAAACCCGGAACAGCTGCAACCGCTGCCACTTCCCGGAGAACTGATTCAGCAGATCTGCTCACAGGATACTTCCCCTGATGCAGACCTATTGCACAGAAGCTGCATCCGCCACTGCATCCGCGGACCACTGTGATGGAATCCCTGATCATTGTAAATGCGGGAATCTCACCTGTATATGATGGATGCGGTCGCCTGGTGAATGGCAGATCGTAGATTCTGTCAAGCTCTTCCGTTGTTGCTGGAAAAGAGGTCGGTTCAATTACAACCACCCGGGAATCTGCGTGCTGATACAATCTGGATCCGCACCAGGGATTCTGATTGTTCTCGATTGTCCTGGTAAGTTCAAGAATACCTGTTCTGTTATTCAGAATTTCCTCGTGAGAGGGCAATTCGATATCGTTTTCACGAATCTCAAAACGCTTTTCATGACAGGCAACTGCTGTTCCTCTGATACCCTGAAGGTCTTCATTGCACTCGAACCGCCGGGCAATTTCAAGTATCTGTTTCTCACCCATACCGTAAACCAGAATGGAGGCTTTCGAGTCAAGAAGAATGGATTTCTTAATACTGTCTGACCAGAAGTCGTAATGAGTGACTTTCCGCAGGCTGGCTTCGATTCCGCCCAGCACTACAGGAACACCTTTCATCACCCTCTGAATACAGTTGGTGTACTTGAGAACTGCTCTGTCAGGCCTCTTTCCCGCCACACCGCCAGCGGTGTAGGCATCGTTGGACCTGAGCCTGTTCAGTGAGGTGTAGTGGTTCACCATTGAGTCCATGTTGCCTGAGGTAACCCCTGCAAAGAGCCTGGGAATTCCCATCTTCAGAAATGATTCAGGTTTCTTCCAGTCCGGTTGAGAGATAATTCCTGTTCTGTATCCGCTGTCCAGCAGAACACGACCTATAACAGCTGCACCGAAAGAAGGATGATCCACATATGCATCACCGGTTACAAGAAGCACATCTAGCTCATCCCACCCAAGGGCAGCCATCTCTTCACGGGTCATTGGAAGGGGTGTTTTCATCAGACTAGTGTGCAGTTTGACAGGAACTTTGTCAAGTCCGGGGCCCGGTGACTTGAAAAATTTAAATTGTTAGAGGTATCTATATAAGTAAACTCATGTTTACATAACCTGAAAGGAGAAAACCATGCAGGAAGAAAGGCAGAACATCTATGAAGGAAGGGTATCTTCAGGAAGAGATACCTTCTTCATCCAGTCAAAGAAGGCGAAGAATGATCACTACTACATCACCGTCACAGACTCCAGAAGACAGGAAGACGGCACCTTCACCCAGCAGAAGATTATCGTCTTCGAAGAATCGGTAAAAAGCTTCAGAGAGAAAATCATTGAAGCATGCAAATCAATTGAGGATCTGTACGAAGACAGGCGGGAAAAGGAAATCAGCGAAATAAGAAAAACCCACCCCAGAGCTTTCATGAAGTGGACCGACCAGGAGCAGGAAAAACTTGAAAAGCTTTTCAAAAAAGGAGGAGAGCTGGAAGATCTTTCAAAGGATTTCGGAAGAAGCCCCGGCTCCCTTCTTGCCAGACTGGAAAGAATGGGGCTTGTGCAGCCGGCTGCATCTGGAGAGTAACGGCTACCTCGTGGGGCTGGCTGCGATTATACTTCGCAAATGTCCTATTACCTTTTACTTTTCGGCGCCGGTATTTTTGCCGGATTCATGAATGTCACAGCGGGAGGGGGTTCTCTGATCACCCTCCCTTTGCTGATCCTTACCGGAATGGATCCTGTATCTGCCAACGGCACTAACAGAGTAGCCGTTCTCCTGCAGAACATTATTGCATCAGGAAATTTCAGACGACTGGGTCGAAAAGACTTGAGAACCGGTTTCCTTCTCGGGCTGGCAGCAGTTCCAGGAGCCGTTGCCGGTGCCCTTACCGCTCACAATCTTCCAGACGGTACATTCAAAACCATTCTTGCAGGGGCTATTCTCCTGGGGCTGGCAGTTGTGTTCTTTCACCATGACAAAAGATGCAGCGGCACTGTTCTGAAAAGAAAATGGCTGCAGGCAGTAATCTTCCTTTTCATCGGTTTCTACGGAGGGCTGATACAGGCGGGAACCGGTTACCTGATAATCTTCAGTCTGACACTGGTAGGCGGGCTTAATCTGGCCGCTACAAACAGCTTGAAGGTAATCATCATCGCAGTCTACCTTGTCCCTTCAATAATAGTGTTTGCCATAAACGGCAGCATCGAGATAGTACCCGGCATCGCAATGGCTGCAGGAAATTCTCTTGGGGGATACATGGGCAGTCATTTCAGCCACAGCATGGATTCAAAATGGATAAAGTTCGTTCTTGCTGCAGCTCTTATCGGTATGGCAATAAAACTGTTTACAGGCTGATCAGTCGCTTCTGGTTCCCATGAATTTCTCTCCATGAAGAACCTTGCTCATAACCTCAATATCGGATCTCAGGTGCCAGCCTGCAGCTTTGTAGAACTCAATGGCAGGATTGTCTGAAAAAATCATCAGGTGGATTTTTTCGATACCAGCTTCATAAAGAGCGGTTTCAGCCGCTTCCATGAGTTTGAGGCCAGTACCCCTGCGGTGACTGTCCTGTCTTACAGCAAGGTGGTAGATGTAACCTCTGCGACTGTCCTCTCCGGCCATGACCGATCCGATCACATCTTTACCGGCAACTGCAGTGAAGCAGTAATCACCATTTCTTTCAAGAAACCGTCTGAATCCCTCGAAGGAATCTGCACCGGTAATAGTGTTTCCAGGAAATGATTCCCAGAGAGCCACCAGACTCTGATAATGCGACAGAGCCATCGAGACTATTCTCATAGCAGTTTCTCAGGATAAATGCCCGGCTTGCTGTTCTCAATAAGAACTGCACCGGCAGCGTTGGAAAAAAACCCAGCGGGACCTGCATCACCAACAACTGCGTATCCGTATCCCTGCTCCCTCATGGCGTTAAGCACGGAAAGCACAAGTGTTCGTCCCACCTGTCTCCTTCTGAAACCCTCACCGGTTCCCACAGGTCCGAGAAAGCCAAGAGCGGTACAGTCCCAGGCACAGAAACCCGCAAGCTGCCCGGTGGCATTGTGAACTGCTATGAACATTGTTGAAGGAACCCGTGAAAGAGCAGGAAGTATCTCACCGGCCCAACTGCTGCTGAAGTTATCTTCAACCCATGCCTGAACCGACCTGCTCTCGCAGGCAAGGGGTCTTCTTACGGAAAACTCCTCCAGAGAAACCCTGTTCGGCAGCCTGTAAAGAGGTACGAGAAGATCAGCCATTTGTCAGATTCAGCCACCGGACAAGGAACATCACTGATTCGTTTCCTGTTATGGCGCTGATGATGCTGAGGATGATACCCAGAGTAATAATGGCCATGATGATGGCCTTGCATGCGTCCTGACCCTTGATGGATCCAAGCTGTTTCGGCTCTCTGCCCAGATACGCACTGGCAGCGTACAGTTCCTCACCGATAAGTGTGTAATCACAGGTGGTTATGAAGAAAGGAAGCTGGGTAACAGCATCGGTACCTGCTATCTGAATGGCTCCTGAAAGGGAACCTGTTTCAGCAAGAAGAAGAGATTCAGCCCAGAACATTCCAAGGTAGAAGTTTGTTGCAGGTTTGTCCCGCATCATTATCCCGTTCACCCCGGCTACGAATGCGAACTGACTCTGAGTAAGGTAGAAAACACTGTCCTTGTCGAAAGCATCGGGCCTTCCTGCCTCAATGTAACCCTGGCGCACGGTTTCCTCTGCAATAGTGTAAACAATTGGATCGCAGTTGGGCACAAGAAGAGGTGTCTGGTATTCAGCCACTTTCTTTGCAACACGGCCCAGAATGGTAAGGCTTGCAATGGTTGCAACATCACTGATGGTGGAAAGACCGGGTACGTATAGAATAGGCTTGCCCATTTCGGTTGCGCGGCCGATTGCCTCATCTATGGCCTCAATCCCGGCAATGGGCCGGAGGTATAAATTGGCCCCGCTCTGAGCCCTCTTGAAGAAATACAGGATCAGAAAAAGGAAAATGACACAGCCTGAAAGGGTGGGAATCTCGCCGATATTGAACCATTCCCCTGAAGCAGCTTCAGCACCGGTGAATACTCCGCTGGAAAGGGAGTCACCCTGAAGGGTGAGAGTAACTGTTCTGTACTCGTAGAAAACTCCTGGTGACACAGGAAAATCCGGATCGTATCCATCAATCAAAATGTCTTCAGGCAGAGGAAGAACCTCGGCGAGAACTGTCTGCCAGTGGGAATCTCCCGGCTCTCTTCTCTGCACCATGAGGCCGGCTTCATCTTCTGTTGTATCAAGCGCTCCCTGGAACTGTATGATAAGTGTAGATCCGTCATCATCAGGAGCATTGGTTACTGCCACTATTTCAGGTGTTGAGCAGAGAGCAGCCATGAGACAAAAAGTTGAAAACAATCTGAAACCTCCATAAATTAGTTATTGTCGATTATGCAATCAGCAGCGTTTTGAATCAATGGAGAAATGCTCCTTAATGAAAAACCCGGGCAAGAAAGAAAAGGTGAACATTGAAAAAAACACTTGCAGTCATAACATGTGTCCTTGTTCTGGCGGCATGCGGTAAGCTCAGCAACACCGTAACAGTCACAAATGGAACTGAATCAGCTGTGGAGCAGATAACGGTATCAGTCTGTGACAGCACCTGGATCATAGCTGAACTTGCTCCAGGAGAATCCAGAGAATTCACCGCAGTATACACCCTGGATGACAGCTTCCTTGTGGAAACTCCTGACTTCTCAGGCAGCTTCGGCTATGTAACCCATGGAATGACAAGGGACAGAGCTGTCATCACCCTGAGGGAAGATTCCATACAGTTCGAACAGTACATTGAGGATTACTGAGGTGGTTTCAAAAAACCGCTCATCAGTATATTACCCGTTCCCCGGGCAGGAAGAAGAGGATCGGTGAACAACAGTTGTCCATGTCCCAACACTTCATGCAGAAGATACGGGAACTGCATCGAATGCAGGGAATTCCACCGGAAGGTGAATTCTCCCACCTACTGCGACAACATTAAGCAGGTGAAGCGGCCGGGCCCTTCAGGTGTAAACCTGATGGACTACGCTGCCTGTGCCGGTTGAGCAGGCAAGATGCCTCCCGGCAGGTTGTCGGGAATACTTGCCAGAATTCCAAAGGTCCATAGCCCTGATCTCATAGTGGGCATGGATACAATGGACGACGCAGGGGTGTATCGTCTGGACAGTGAAACCGCCCTTGTCCAGACAGTGGACTTCTTCTCCCCTGTGGTGGCAGATGCTGCAACATTCGGCAGAATAGCTGCAGCAAACTCCATGTCGGACATATGGGCCATGGGCGGCAGGGCTCTTACAGCCATGAATCTCCTCTGCTTCCCTGGAAGTGGACTGGGGCCTGAGGTTGTAGAGGAAATCCTTACAGGATCCGGAGAAAAGCTGGTTGAAGCCGGAGTTGTTCTGGTGGGAGGACACACTGCAAGACAGGATGAGATTCTCTTCGGACTGAGTGTAACAGGTCTTATACATCCTGATAAAGCAAAGAGAAACTCCAAAGCAAGACCCGGAGATATTCTCATGCTTACGAAACCGCTTGGCAGTGGAATACTCACCACAGCAAACAAAGCGTCCCCTCTCCCTGCAGGCATCATGGGACCTGTAATAGCCTCCATGGAGAGGCTGAATATGTACGCATCCGCCGAACTGAACAGATTTGATGTAAGTGCAATGACAGACATCACAGGGTTTGGACTGATGGGGCACTCTCTGGCTTTCGCCAGGGAGGCAGGTGTAAACCTTGTGTTCAATTTCGGTGACATACCCGTATTCCGGGACACTGAAAAGTATGTTGAGGATTTCTTCCCTGGAGGATCAGCCCAGAACAGAAAATATGTTGGAGAAGATGCCACCCTGACCTCTGGTGTGAATACGCAGCTGGCAGACATTGTATTCGATGCACAGACATCCGGCGGTCTTCTGGTTGCTGTAAGGGAAAACCAGGTCAAGAATGCACTGGAAGCGGTAAAGGAAGCCGGCGACGAGAGCGCATGCATTATAGGACATGTAACCGATCAATCAGATCCGGGCAGTTCCCTGCTCACCATCAGGCCCTAAAGAGTGTCGTATAGTTCCTGAAGCTTCACTGCAGACTCCTCCCAGGAGAAGTAACCTGCCCTGGCAAGCCCTGGAGACGGATCCCATTCTTCATGTGTGAAGAGAACCTTTTTCAGAGACAGAACCAGTTCATCAGCATTACCGCAGTTGAACCAGTGAACAGCATCGCCTCCCACTTCCAGATGAGGGGGAATTGATGAGGCTACAACAGGAACACCGGCTCTCAGCCCTTCAAGAATAGTCATTCCAAAACCCTCATACAGAGAAGGACAGGCAAGACAGCAGCAGTTTTTGTAAAGCCATGCAAGTTCTCCATCAGAAACTCCCCCGGCAAAAATCACCCTTGAAGACAGACCAAGTTCATCTGCCATGGTCTTAAGGCCCTTTTCAAGCCACCCTCTGCCAACCATGACCAGATTGCCACTCCATTCCCCGGCAATAGCTGCAAATGCCTTAATGAGGGTTTCATGGTCTTTCCGCGGTTCAAAATGCCCCACTGACAGGATGTACCTTCCATCAGGGAGCGATACATGAACAGGAGACGGTAATCCTGCAGCAGAATTCGTGATTACATGCAGTTTCTCCGCAGGGGTGCCGTAATGCGCTATAAGCTGCTCAGCAGCCCAGTGAGACACAGTTACAACAGCATCGGCTCTTTTCAGAGCTCTTCCCATGAAAGAGCGAAGAAGCAGATATCTCTGCAGTTTCAGGTAGCTTCTTTTCTCAAGGAACCGGAGATCATGAACAGTAAGCACCACCTTCACCCTGTCAGGAAAAGAAGGCACCGGAAGGGTATCGCCCACCCACACATCGAATTCTCCTGCATTCTTCCAGAATCCGACTGTACCTTCTGCAAAACGGGTTTTAACAGTTCTTGACTGTGCCAGAACAACCCTCTCCACTTCAGGTGCACTTTCTGCAGGAAATTCCGACGTTACAGCAGCTTTTAAAAGAAAATCCCCCTTAACTCTCCTGTGAAGCTCAATGGCCCTTTTAGCAGCACCGGTGGCGGTATTGCCGTATGGAAGCCAGTTAAGAAGGAAAGACCTTTTCATCATTACCTGCCGCAAAAGGTTATAGTTGAGATTCAGTGAAATATATACCTCAGCACACCCGGGAGGGAAACGGATGAATGACCAGAAGGTTTTTCAGGAAGAGATAAATCATTACAACGATGAAAAGGAATCTGTCAGAAAAATACTTGGACAGATCGGTGGTACAGACACTGGGAAAAAGGAAACAATTATTAACATCACCTTTGCAGCTCTTGTGATTCTCTTCTTCTCGTTCGATGTGATGCGCCATGCTCTGCATATTGATATAGACTTCATCCCGGAACTCTTCAGTGTGGAGATTGCGCTGCTTCTGGTTTCCATGAAAATAATATGGATGATCCACAGGCAGCAGAAAGTTGAACATTTTCAGTTCTGGATACTGAACACCATAGAATTCCAGATGAACAGCACAGCTGCAAGGGTAAGAAAGATTGAGAAGATTGCAGAGGAACTCAGCAGAAATATGGAGAAGGAATAATCACTGAACCATGCTGACTGTCATGCCTCTCTGATTTCGGACAGAAGCTCCGCAATCAGTTTTTCCACAGTGGTAATGCTGTTTATTCGATGAGCATTCTGTCCACAGAATATCAGGCCGTTGTCAACATCTCCAAAATATGAATTGAGCAGTGCCTTGGCTATGCAGTAATGAGCAGAGTCAACTTTGCAGGCTGTGAGACACCTGTAGGGACAGTTGATCGGCAGCTTGCCCTTTACTTCAAGGTCTTTAAGGAATTTGTTGTTGATTGCTCTCCCGGGCATGCCTACCGGGCTTTTTATAATTATTATATCTTCTTCTTGTGCATCAATATAAGCCTGCTTGAACTGCTGAGACACACCACATTCTTCCGTGCAGACAAAACGTGTTCCCATCTGTACCCCTGAAGCGCCCATTGAAAGCATTCTGGCAATGTCTTTTCCTGTGTAAATACCGCCTCCGGTTATAACAGGAATTTTCCTGCCGTACTTATCCTCATAAGGCTTAATGACTTCCAGCACTTCAGGCAGAAGCTTCTCCAGAGAAAAGTCATCCAGGTGGTCAAGCTGTTCAACTGAAAACCCAAGATGTCCTCCAGCAAGGGGGCCCTCAAGAATGAATGCATCACAGGTTCTTTCATACCGTCTGTCCCAGCTGCGCATGATAAGATTTGCCACTCTTGCCGAGCTGATTATGGGAACAAGGTTCACTTCAGGGTCAGAGGTCAGCTCCGGCAGATTTGTAGGCAGTCCGGCACCGAAAACGATTATTCTGATTCCTGCCTCTATCGCTGCTCTGATATGGTTATCCACATTTGTAAGAACTCCCATGAAGTTCACAGCAATATGGCCATCAGTCATGCTCCGGGCCTTGACTATCTCTTTGACCAATGCCTCAACTGATGTTCTTTCACATACATCAGCAGAACCTTCTGTGTTACCAAGGCCTATACTCGAGATAGTTCCTATCCCCCCCTGATTTGCCACTGATGACGCAAGAGAAGAAAGGGATACTCTTACGCCCATACCGCCCTGAATTATTGGTATCTTTGCGGTTATGCTTCCTATCCTGAGGTCGGGAATCTCCATATCAGTCTCCATACTTCTTTATCACAAGGCAGGCATTACCTCCGCCAAACCCAAAGGAATTACTCATTGCTGCAACCATATCAGATGACTCTGCCCCGTTTGTGACAAAATCAAGAAAGCAACCTTCATCAGGCTCTCTCAGATGGATTGTGGGGGGAATGATGCCTGAATGCAGGCTCATTACCGTGGACACGAATTCAACCGCTCCGGCTGCCGCAAGAAGATGACCGATCATTGATTTAATAGAGCTGACCTTCAGGGATCTTGCGTGTTCTCCGAACACGATCTCAATTGCTTTAGTTTCACATTTATCATTCAGAACGGTGGATGTGCCATGAGCGTTGATGTACCCGATCTCACCGGTATCCATGGAAGCATCTTTCAATGCTGCCTGCATCACCCGGATCATGCCATCACTCTCCGGCTCCGGCGCAGTTATGTGGAAGGCATCCGCTGTATTTCCATATCCCGCGACTTCACAATATATTTCTGCACCTCTGGCTCTGGCGTGATTCAATGTCTCCAGAACAACTATACCGGCACCCTCTCCCATGACAAAACCGTCACGATTCCTGTCGAAGGGCCTGCAGCCTGTATCCGGGCAATCACTGGGTGTCATGGACCGTGTTGCGCAAAAGCAGCCGTAAGGCATTGGAGCAATACATGCTTCTGAACTGCCGGTGAGCATTACATCTGCATCCCCTCTCTGGAGGATTCGAAATGCATCACCAATTGCGTTTGAACCTGTGGAACAGGCAACGGAAGAAGCGGAAAGAGGCCCCTTCAGCCCGTACTTAATGGATACGGTGCAGGCAGCCATGTTAATCAGCATCCTGGAAACAGAGAATGGGTTCAAGCTTCTGGGGCCTTTCTCCGCAAGAACTGCAAACCCTTCTTCCAGGGCCTGTACACCGCCTATCCCTGAACCGATGATAACACCAGCCCTGTTATTGTTAAATGAAAAAGTGTCCAGCCCGGCATCTGTAAAAGCCATGTGGGATGCAGCGAGGCTGAACTGGGTAAACCTGTCCATTCGCCTTGCTGACTTTTTTTCCATCCAGTCTTCTGTATGAAAATCCTTCACCTCTCCAGCCAGCTTTGAACGATAATCGGTGACATCAAAAGCTGTAACCTTCCCGATTCCGTTTAATCCTGTCTTCAATCCCTGGAAGAATTTCCGTGTTCCTGTGCCAACAGGTGTTACAGCACCCAGTCCGGTAACAACGACTCTGTTTTCACTCATTACTCTATGATCCCTTGAATGTAAGTAAAATCATCTGAAACCAAACAGGTTTTCTGCAACTACAGCAATATCCTCACACGCAAATATGTGAAATATGCTCAAGGCAGTTTCCCTTTCATTTCACAGAACAACTTAAGATCAGACAGAAGTTTTCTGATGTTTGATTGAACCTGCTCCCATAATTATACAAAACCTTGAACAATTTAAATAATCCTTCTCCAATTCCCGTTGAGAATC
>CAYLRO010000025.1:0-34863 GCA_964386635.1 uncultured bacterium
CGGACCTGGATTCAATATTCGGCGGCACACCAGCTGCAGAGGAACCTGCACCTGTAGAAGAACCGCCAGTCCCTGAACCGGAAGCTGCTGCAGAAGAACCTGCTCCAGTGGACGAAGAACCTTCAGCTCCTGAACCTGAAGCTGCCCCGGAGACTGAACCTGCAGCAGCTCAGGAACCTCAGGAAGAACCTGAAGCGGTGGAGGAACCATCCCCGGCTGAAATTTCCGTGGAAGTTCCAGTGATCTCAGATGAAGCTTCTGATATAGCGGTAGAACCTGTTGCTGAAGTAAAAGAGGAAGAGCCTGCCGGCGAAACTGCTGAATCCGCAGTTGATTCGGAACAGGCATGCGAATACATTCTTCTTCCTGGAAACGCAGTGTCACTTTGTTCCATGAAGCTTGTTTCAGGATCTGTAAGAGTTATCAGCGGACTTGTCACGGCTGTTTCAGGTGATGTTGAAATTAAGGGAAAGGTACTGTCCGGTGAGGGAATGGTCTGGTTTGGACAGGGCACTCTTGAACCTGTCGTGGTAGAATACAAAGATGGTATGACAATCAGAATTGATAAGCTTGCAGTGAGACCGAACTCGATCACAAGTGAATCTGCCGGTGTGGAATCAATGCCATCCCTTAGAAAGCTTACAGGGATGAATTCCGGATCACTTCTAATGTTTACTTCTGGAAGCTGTAAAACCATATCGGTTTCCAGGGGTCTTCGAGTCAGAGCCGGATGCATACTTGCCACAGATGCTGATGTACACTTATCCGGCGGAGAAGACGGATTCCTGGAAGTAACAGGAACCGGATCTCTTCTTATTACAGGCTGAGATTTGCACAGACGTAGAATGATATTCTGTTTTCAAAGCTTCTGTGGGGATGTAGCTCAGTTGGGAGAGCGCTGCCTTCGCAAGGCAGAGGTCGGCGGTTCGATCCCGCTCATCTCCACCAGTTATCCTTTTGTGGATCGGACTGATCAATGAGACAGAATTCGGGGAACACTTCAACAGACTGCAGTGCTGTCTGGCATGTTCAGAATGGCAGAAGCAGGGTGCAGCGCATTTGTGCCGCTGGCGGTTTCAGAACTGAGTATCCTTACACCGGCGTTGTTGTGGTTGCTGAAAATTGCTCGACAGACGAGGATCTATCTGCATCTCTGGCAGTGGAGACTGTTCGGGATGTCTTTGCTGAAGGGGTTGCTTTCGGAGTAGAGGATGCCCTGGCTGATTCCTTCGATGAAGCATCAGAGCTTATAAGGGAGAAGAATCTTTCAGGCTGCAGCGCGGCAGCAGTTGCTTTCAGTGCAACGCATATCTGGTATGCACTGGCGGGTAACTGCCGGATCTATCGTATTGATTCAGACGGGGTCAGGTGCATAGTACAGGACAAATCAAGAGCAAGTGAGTCTAAGATGTCAAGCGAGCATCCTGAGTACCTTAAGAAAGTACGAAGCATGGAATGGTGGCTTGGGGCTCCATCTGAAGGAAAAGCGGTATTCGGTCATACTCGTATTCGAAAAGACACAACCTATCTGATAATGACATCCGGAAGCTGGGTGCAGTTTGAAAGCGGTAGTCCAATGTTGTCCCGGAAGGGTGTTCGGAGAAGCCTTCACGGTTGGATAACTGCTCTTGCAAGAGAATTGAAGCTCGCATACAGAAGGCAGGGAGGAGCTCTGGCCGCAGTGTCCGGGCGTAAAGCTCGAGCAGATTCTTCCATATCATGGAAGTCGTTAAGCATTACAGTTGCTGCTGTTGCCCTTGCAGCATATCTGATCTTTGGAAATCCCTTTTCCTGCAGTGAGATCTCCACTGAAAGATCCGATTTGTTTTCAACTGACTCTGTTCCTGAAGAAATTGTACAACCTCTTTCACTGGAGACTGACACAATTCCTGAAGAAAATTCTTCAAGTTTTTTCGAGCTGCTGAGTGACAGCATGCATACAACTCTGCAGGATACCATATCCACAGTTCTCCCGGATTTCGCAGACCAGCTGCCACTGGAATCGGTGGTGATTGGACTGGATGCTGATTCACTGCCTGCAGATTCTTTCGCAGTAAGCAGAAATACAGAACCTGACATACAGTGGGAGAACTATTCTCCAGGAATTTACTGCATCAGCAGTGATTCTGTTTCTGTCTATCTTGCTGCCACTGCAGCAAGGTTTTATCCACATCTGGAGATTTTCCGTCTGGACAGGATCATTACTGTGAGAGAAAACGGTGTAAGCGAAAGCGCAAGGTGGCTCTCTTCACTTGCGGTTGAACAGGCTTCTCTCACGGGAGTTATTGTGGAGACAAGAAGCAGCGTGGCAGGCGGTGCGAACTGGATCAGGAATTACCCTGTTTTTGCCAACGGGAATAGAGATGACCGATCCGGTGAACCCGGTGGTTTCATGGGAGATTCTCTCCCTGGCATTCCAGTTCTCCGGAATGAGCATGGCTACAGACTGATATTGGTTCAATAGACATTTTACGCCTTGAAAAATTTCCCGTTTTTTCCTATCTTCTGCAGCCGGCCACTCTAGGCGGGGAGCCAGCGGTGCCCTGTACCCGCAATCCGCTATAGCGGGGCTGAATACCCGGCGCGGCGCAGTTCTCAGGACCGCGTCAGAAGCATTGGATTTATGAACAGAACCCGCGCGGCGCAACACCGTGAACCCGGTCAGGGTCGGAAGACAGCAGCCGTAAGTGGACCGTTGCGGGTGATGCGGATCATTTTGTTCAGTACCTTTGTTCTCTGCGTGTTTCAGTGAATCGTCAATCCGGGTGGGTGGTCGGCACATATTAATCAAGACAGGGGGTCGTCTTTGAGTTACCTTGTTTTTGCCAGAAAGTGGCGTCCTCAGACTTTCAGTGATGTAATTGCTCAGGAGCATGTCACCCTGACCCTGAAAAATGCCATTGAGAACGAGAGGATAGGCCATGCCTATCTGTTCACAGGTCCCAGAGGTGTGGGAAAGACGACTACTGCTCGAATTCTTGCCAAAGCGCTGAACTGCAGCAAGGGCCCGACACCGGATCCCTGTATGGAATGTGATGCCTGCCGAAGAATCGCAGCCGGCGGCCACCTTGATGTTCTTGAGATCGACGGCGCAAGCAACAGAGGTATCGATGAGATAAGAGATCTTCGCGAGAAAGCCAGATACGCTGCGGCTGAAGGCGGATACAAGATCTACATTATCGACGAGGTACACATGCTTACCCGGGAGGCATTCAATGCTCTGCTTAAAATCCTCGAGGAACCACCTGATAAAGTGATTTTCATCTTTGCCACTACAGAACCGAGAAAGGTCCCTGCTACTATTTTAAGCAGATGCCAGAGATTCGATTTCAGAAGAATCCCTTCATCGGTAATGGGAGAGTACATTCAGGAAGAGGCATCAGGAGAGGGCATAAAAATAGCACAGGACGCTTTAAGTCTTGTGTGCAGGGCTTCCGGTGGAAGCATGAGGGATGCACTGTCAATAATGGACCAGTTAGTAAGTTTTTCCGGTGGAAACATCACTGGCGATACAGTATCGAAACTGCTCGGTCTTGTTGAGGCTGATCTTCTTGCAGCGATCTGCGGATCGGTACTCAACGGAAAGGGCAGCAATGCTCTGGAGCTTGTAGAAGAAGCACTTGCTAGAGGTTACAGTATTGAAGAGCTGATCGATGCCCTGGGAGGATTTCTCAGAAACTCCCTGCTGGCTGCTGCCGGAGCTGAAAAGGGAATAAGCGATCTTTCTGACAGTGAGATAGAGCTGGTTCGCAAAACAGTTGCCGGGGTAGCAGATGTGCACGTTCTTAATGTTATGCGACTGGTTTCAGGTGCATCTGATCAGATAAGAAGCGGTGCTCCACCTCGGATCTCCATTGAAGGCGCACTGCTTGCTGCATCTAAACTCAGTATTGCTTTCGGACTTGACCAGCTTCCGGAAGTGACACCTGCAGTGAGCGTGAAGGCTGTTGCAGCTGCTGAAGAACCCGATTCTCCCAAAGAGACAGCCAAAGCAGTTTCAGAGGATCCACCGCCTGAGGAGACTGCAGCCGAAACTGCGAACGATGATAACCGGGAAAAAGAGAATACATATATCCGGCAGATATCCGGCCTGTTTGATATGATTCCGGAAAGCAATTAGCGACAGGAGATCCAGATGAACCGTCAGATGAAGAAAATGATGGCCCAGGCCCAGAAGATGCAGCAGGATATGCTGAAAGCTCAGGATGAACTTGCTGATGAGCGTATTGAAGGAGCTGCCGGTGGCGGTCTGGTTAAGGTAACTGTGACAGGCCAGTCAGACGTTGTAGGAATTTCAATTTCTCCAGAGGCTGTTGACCCTGAAGATATTGAAATGCTCGAAGATATGATCATGGTGGCTCTGAAGGATGCAGTTGAGAAAAGCAAGGAACTTGCTCAGAGCAAAATGAGCAGCTTTGGAATGCCAGGGGGCCTGGGAGGAATGATGTGAACGGATCCCTGATCGACTCTCTGGCTGAGTCTCTGGGGAAATTGCCTGGTATTGGGCGTAAGACTGCTCTCAGACTGGCTTTCTCTCTTGTAGACAATCAAGCCCTTGCCACAGAGCTGTCCCAGGTTCTTGAAGGTACTGTGAGAGATATCAGGGAGTGCAGTCTTTGCAGAAATCTTACAGGAAATGAGATATGTGATACCTGTCTCGATAAGTCCAGAAGGCAGACCATCTGTGTTGTGCATACACCTGCAGATCAGAGATCCATGGAGGAAACCGGTCTTTACAGGGGATTCTACTTCGTTCTTCACGGGACACTTGCTCCTCTGGATGGTACCGGGCCTGGTGAACTTGGTATACCCAGGCTGGTGAAAAGAGCTGTTGATCTCGAAGCTGAAGAGGTGATTCTTGCCCTTGATTCAACCACTGAGGGTGAAGCCACCTGCGCTTACATTGCCAATCAGCTTGAAGCTCAGGGCATTAGGGTTACCCAGCTTGCAAGGGGATTACCCCCTGGAGCTCTTGTGGAATTTGCAGATTCACTTACCCTCTCCGAGGCATTGAAGGGAAGACGCGGGTTCTGATGTCTCTGAACTGGCCTAACCGTCTTACAATTGCCAGAATTATCATGGCTCCCATCGTTCTTGTTCTTCTTCAGATGGGAGACGGACCTGCCAGGTGGGCTGCTTTCTCTGTTTTCGTTACAGCAGCCCTGACAGACATGGTTGATGGTCATCTGGCCAGAAAGTATGGCTGGATATCCAATCTGGGTAAGTTTCTGGACCCTCTTGCTGATAAGCTTCTTGTGGCTCTGGCATGGATTGGACTTGCCAGGCTCGGTCTTATCCCCCAGTGGACAACCTACATTATCGTAGGCCGTGAACTCCTTATTACCGGGCTCAGATCAATTGCAGCATATGCAGGAGTTCTGATTCTTCCATCCGGGCTTGGCAAGTGGAAGGCTGTTGTTCAGATGTTCACTGTGTCATTTTTCATGCTTATCTCAGTTCTGCAGCATGACAGTGTTAACAGCTGGGTAAAGTTATTCGGCGATATCTCAATCTGGTGTGCAATGGTTCTCACCATTGCTTCGGCACTCCATTACCTGTGGAGGAGTCGTCTTCTTCTTCAAAGGCTGGGAATGTGAAACGCTTTTACAGATTTATCGGGGTCACTGTTGCAACTACATTCGGCACCGGTTTTTTTCCCCTGGGACCAGGAACAGTTGGAAGCCTGGTTTCAGCAGGCATATTTCTAATAACCCCGGATCATATAAGATTTACGCTGCTTCCGGGAATACTGCTGACAGCCTGGGCCGGGTGCGAAGCAGGGAGACGATTCTGGGGAGAAGATCCTTCAAAAGTTACTGTTGACGAGCTGGCCGGGTGCTGGATAGCCTGTCTTGCTGCACCTGTTCACTGGGGATACATGGGGATTGCAGCAGCTTTCCTGCTTTTCAGGATCTTTGATATTTTCAAACCCTGGCCTGTGAATGTACTTGACAGGATGAAGAGCAGTCTTGGAATTCTTCTTGATGATGTTGCAGCAGGTTTCATGGCAGCGGCAGTTCTCATTCTGGCTGATCTGCTGGTATAGAAATGCCTTCATTTTACACTGAATCCGCCCTTCTTATTGTCGGTGACGAACTTCTCAGCGGCAGAACCCGTGATGTGAACCTGTACAGATTCTCCGGGTTACTGTCCGACTGGGGTATTCCAGTTGTGCAGGCCATTGTGGTGAGAGACAACCCCCGGGAGATAGCCAGGGCTGTTCAGGAGCTATGTACTGATGACAGGGTACTGATCATCACAGGGGGAATGGGACCTACAGACGATGATCTTACAGTAAAGGCTGTTTCGGATGCTCTAAAGCTGCCATTGTTCAGATCTCCCGACGCAGAAAAAATGGTTCGCAGCCGGCAGGAACACTATGGCCTGGGCATGCCTGAATCAGCTCTGAAGCAGGCTGACATTCCAGCTGGTTCTGTTCCGGTACTTAATACTGCAGGAATAGCTCCCGGAGTAGTTATCAGGGATGGTCGGAGAGCAGTCATCTGCATACCCGGAGTCCCGTCTGAATCACTGGCCCTGATCCAGCCGTGCCTTGAGGAAGCAGGAGCTGTCAGGGGTATTGCCGAGCAGGTTCACTTCATAAGAACCTGGGGGTTGAAGGAAAACGCTCTCTACGACAGGCTGAAGGAGACGGCAGAGAGACACGGAGTAATTCCGGCATACCTGCCAAGTCCGGGCAGGGTGGACGTAAAAGTCAAGGGAGACGGCGCTGAGGATTTTGTGCAATCGGTGAAAATGATGCTGGGAAACAGCGTTTATTCCCTGCTCAGAGACGAGTCCCTTGAAGAAGTCACAGGCAGAAAACTTATGGAAAAAGGAATGACACTGGCAACTGCTGAATCCTGTACCGGTGGTGGAATCGGAAGGGGAATCACATCGATCTCCGGTTCTTCGAGGTGGTATTCAGGTGGTGTAATCAGTTACTCCAACAGTATCAAATCGGGAATACTGGGAGTAAGCAGGGAAACTTTGTCCATTCACGGTGCTGTAAGCAGAGAGACAGCTGTTGAGATGGCAAAGGGTGTTCTGGCTGCAACAGGAGCAGACTGTTCTGTGTCTGTAACCGGTATTGCAGGACCTGATGGAGGTACCCATGAGAAGCCTGTGGGCACTGTCTGGACTGCAGCAGTGACTCCCATGGGAGAACGCGCTGATCTCTGGAGGCTTGGCGGCAACAGAGAAGCAATAAGAAACGGTGCTGCATCCAGGGCTCTGGGTGCTCTTTTCGAACTGCTCTAATGAGATTGTTCATTGCACTTACTCTTCCGGATAAAGTACTGGAGGAGATAGGCTGCTGGCGTCAACCGCTTATTGAACAGTACAGACATCTCCGCTGGGTAAGCCCCGGCAACCAGCATCTCACTCTTCGATTCCTGGGAAGCAGAGAGCCTGACATTGTCATAAGCGAGATAAAAAAGCTGGATCTGTTTTCTTTTCTTCCAGTTGAATTCAAGCTTGAATGGTGCGGTTCTTTCGGGAGTCCCCCTTCTGTTCTCTGGCTGTCAGGGGAGTTCTCTGAAAGCTGTTACCGCATGGCTTCTGAACTGTCCGGCATAGTTGATGAAAATGGAATAACGGAGAAACGCAGATTTCTCCCTCACATCACCGTGGCCAGGTCACGCAGGGGGAGGGAAGTTCCACCGGCTGAATTCACAGATATTATTAAGGGATCATCAAATGAGATAAAACTTATAGGCAGTACTCTCACACCTGAGGGTCCTGTCTACAGTGATTTTTTCAGAATATCCGTGTAACACCCAGTTCACAAAACCTGACCTATTGACAGATGCATATAGTTCTACCAGACAGCACCATTTATAGATGGAGAGTTTTATGAGAAAACTATTTGCTTCCATGGCGGTACTTTTTCTGATGGGATGCGGTTCCAGCGAAGAAACAGAGGTTTCAGGTGCTGATCCGGATCTCCCTGCAGTGGAGACAATGAATCTTGTTACAGTAGATTCCATTGGAGTTGAACTGGGAGATTCGAATTACGTTTTCGGATCGATAGAGGCTGTCTCCCGCACAGCTGAAGGAAACATCCTCATTCTTGACAGGGCGGCGTGCAGCGTTTCCGAGTACACTCCTCAGGGTGAATTTGTTCAACGAATGGGAAGAAAAGGTTCCGGTCCAGGAGAGTTTCTCAACCCTCTTGCAATGGCCAGACTGGGCGATGGAAGAGTTGTGGTTCTTGACAGCAATCTCGGGGGGATTTTCACTTTTTTCCCGGATGGCTCTTATGAGGGGCTTGCTCTTGAAATGCTCGGTGAACCTGTTCTCTGGCTCAGCGAAACCGATGGGAACACATTTGTGGGAACCAGAAACTCCTGGGAGATGGTGAACGACGAGTTCGTAGTTACAGCTGTGGTGGGTAAATTCGGTCTTGATTCAGATGAACCTATCAACACCTACTGGGAGGATTCCTTCTCCTGGGATTTCCAGGATATAACCCCTCTTATCAAAGGATCATACTTTGCGCAAATCTGGGCATCTGACAGGAATGGAAATGTGTTTGTTGCTCCCAGGAGTCCTGAAGAGTATCACATTCAGGGATATGATATCAACGGCGAGCCTACTGTGACCATCGAACTTGATCTGGAGCCTGTTGCCAAAACTGAACAGGAAATCGAAGAGGAAGCCTACTTCTGGAACAGAAGGGCTGAGAGCATGGGGGCAAACGGTCCATTCAATTATCAGCCAGATGAAAACAGATGGATGATTCACTCCATGGGTCTGGATGGGGAAAATCGTCTCTGGGTAAGACGGGGAACAGAAGAGGTCCCGTCATTTGATGTGTTTGATCTGCAGGGCAATTACCTCTTCTTTGCAGAAATGTCCGGTGTTAACGGCCCCAGAGGACTCTTCTGGGAGATAAAGTTTGATGAGTTCGGGATCGTTGCCTATTCCCTGGACCCCACTGAGGGTTACCAGAAACTCTACATTCTTGAAATTGAAGAGTAAAAGACCCGGGGCTTGCGCAGGGGTACATATGTTTACTATACTTGTCTTTGATGGCAGGAGAAGTCCCCTCATCAGGGTCACATCAGTTAGTTTCTGAAAGGTGCGCCATGGTAGACAAGAAGTTAGAAGACAGTCGCAGAAAAGCACTGGATGCAGCTTTTCTTCAGATTCACAAGAAATTCGGTCAAGGTTCCATAATGAGGCTGGGAGAAGCCCCGGAAATGAAAGTTGACTCATTTCCCACAGGGTCCCTTTCTCTGGACATCGCTCTCGGGGTAGGTGGAGTCCCCAGGGGAAGAGTCATTGAAATCTATGGCCCTGAAAGCAGTGGAAAAACCACTCTCGCTCTTCATATGCTTGCCAATGCACAGAGGCTTGGTGGAGAAGTTGCATTTATTGATGCGGAGCATGCGCTTGATCCGGATTATGCCGAGAAGCTCGGGCTTGATATCGACAAGCTTATGGTCTCGCAGCCAAGCAGTGGAGAACAGGCCCTGGAGATAACAGAAACACTGGTCCGTTCCAACGCTGTAGATGCAGTGGTTGTGGATTCGGTGGCAGCACTGGTTCCCAGAGCAGAGATCGAAGGGGAGATGGGCGACAGCCATGTGGGTCTCCAGGCCAGGCTTATGAGTCAGGCTCTGAGAAAGCTTACAGGGGCCGTTTCCAAATCCAAATGCACGGTGATCTTCATTAACCAGATTCGAATGAAAATTGGTGTGATGTTCGGAAATCCTGAAACCACAACCGGTGGACGGGCTCTGAAGTTCTACGCAAGCCTCAGGCTCGATGTTCGCCGGATAGCTTCCATTAAAAACGGTGATGAAGTAATGGGCAGCCGCACAAGGGTGAAGGTTGTAAAGAACAAGCTTGCTCCTCCATTCAGGCAGTGCGAGTTTGATATTCTGCACGGATTCGGTATCTCAAAGGCCGGTGAGCTGATAGACCTTGGTCTGGACAAAGAGCTGGTTACCCGCAGAGGAACATGGTATTCCATCAACGGCAACCAGATCGGGCAGGGGCGTGACAACGCCCGGGAATATCTCCTTGAGAATCCCGAGATTGCTGATCAGCTTGAAATTTCTCTGAGAAGAGAATTCGGGCTTATCAAAGACGATGTTGAAGAATCAAAGGGGTAGAATCATAGAAAAGGTTCTAACCGCTGACAGAATCCGCAGGGGCAGGGCACTTGTTGTCCTGCCTTCCGGCAGCTACATCATTCCTTCAGGCGAGATGAGAGGGCTTGCTGATTCGGTGGATCCTGAAAGAATGCTCAAGCTTCAGGCAGATTGTGCCAGAGCAGATGCCGGAAACTTCCTTTCAATATCCGAAAGAACAACAGGTCAGCTTCTTGATAAACTCAGATCCCTTGGCTATCCTGAAGAGATCGCCGGGGAAACTGTTCAATGGGCCTCTGAAAAAAAATATGTGGATGACAGAAGATTCTGCGAGCTGTACATGAGATCTAAAACAATGGGAAAGATCAGACTCAGACTGGAACTGCTTAAGAAAGGTGCAGCAGAGGATTCAGTTGAAGCTGCATTAAAAACAGTTTCAGATGAGCAGGACCTTGCACTTGCAGTCAAGTTGATCTCAAGGAAGTACGGCCGCATTGAAGACAGACAGAAAGCCAGAGCCCGGGCAGCCGGCTGGCTGTCCCGGCGGGGATACTCAGGAGAATTCATTCACAGAGTGTTGCAGGAGGCACTGTGAAAAACAGGTGTAACAGAATATTCTGGACTGCACTTGGAATGACTCTGCTTGGAGAGAAGCTTCAGGAAGATGTTGAAGGTTTGCCGGAGGGTATGCAGGATGTATTGAAGAGTCCCCCGGTTCTTCCAGAAGAAAACCTGACAATGTACGGCACTGACCTGCAGGACAGAAAAGGAAGATACATCTACACTGCCACATGGAAGATACTCAGAGATATTGGATTCAAGCGGCCCTTCAGATATCCTGTGAATGAAGATATCGAAGTGCTGGTGCCATTTGTAAGTAACAGCATTGCTGTTTCTCCTCAGGGCTTTCAGAACAGAGTGCCCTCAGAACTCAGAGCTTACGCTCTTGTGGGTAAGAGTGCTGTTCTCAGATCCTCAGAAGTGCATTATGTTGTGTGTGCAGCCAGGTATGATCCGGATGCATGGAACATTCTGAAAAAAGGAAAGTGTTCAGTCTGTACCCCGGACAGGCTGACCGAGCTTCTTTCCGCACTTGACTTTTCATGATAAATCCATAAGATTTGAGACCCCTCGGCACAGTTATGCGCCAGAGGAAGGGCTGAGATACACCCGGCGAAAGCCGGAGCCCCCGAAACAGCATGAAGTGAAATAAAATATAGAACACCAACCTTTTCCGGAGGCCTGGAAATTGAAGACCTATTCTGCGAAGGCTGGAGAGATCAAGAGAGACTGGTGGGTGGTTGATGCCACTGACCAGACCCTTGGACGTCTTTCCGCAAAGCTTGCCATGATCCTTCAGGGCAAGAATAAGCCGGTGTATACGCCGCATATGGATACAGGAGATTTCGTTGTTGTAGTGAATGTGGAGAAGATGCGCGTAACAGGGCGCAAGCTTGACCAGAAGATCTACTATCGTCATACAGGATACGCCGGAGGCCAGAAGGCCACAAGCATGCGCGACATGATGGAGAGACACCCTGACAGGGTTCTCACCCACGCTGTGAAGGGGATGCTTCCCAAGAACAGACTCAGCAGCGCTCAGCTGAAGAAACTTAAGATATTTTCCGGTCCCGAGCATACCCACGCTGCACAGCAGCCCAGGGTACTTGAGATCAAGTAGTCGGGGGGCAGCATGGAACAGTATATCGGAGTTGGAAGAAGAAAATCATCAACAGCCAGGTGCTATCTCAGACCTGGATCAGGCAAAATTGTGGTTAACCACAAAACACCTGCACAGTATTTCGGAGAACTCAGGCAGAAAGAGCATGCCTTTGAACCTCTGCAGACTGTTAAGATGACAGGTTCATACGACCTTGTTGTTAATGTCAGGGGAGGCGGAATTACCGGTCAGGCCGGCGCCATCAGAATGGGCATTGCCAGGGCTCTTGTTGAGGCTAACGCCGAGTTCAGACATTCTCTGAAGGCAGCAGGAATGCTTCGTCGCGATCCCAGAGTTGTTGAGAGAAAGAAATATGGACAGCCTAAAGCAAGGAAGAGATTCCAGTTCTCCAAGCGCTAGGCTGTAATTAACACACACGATGGTTATCGGCGGGTGCCAGGGTGTTCCCATGTGGGAATGGCACCCGCTTCCATCGGAGGCTGAACCGAAAGGAAAGTTAATATGCAGATCCCAACCGTAGAGGACCTGCTGGAGGCAGGAGTACACTTCGGCCACCAGGAAAAGAGATGGAACCCGCGCATGAAGAATTTTATCTTCATGGCACGAAACGGTATCCATATCATCGACCTTAAAAAAACCCAGAGAAACCTGGAAGACGCCATTAACCTTGTAAGCAAGATAGTTGCCGGGGGTAAGGATGTTCTTTTCGTTGCCACCAAAAAGCAGGGAAGAGAGAGCGTCAGAGAGCACGCTGAAAGATCAGGCATGTTTTTCATGACTGAAAGATGGCTTGGTGGAACACTTACAAATTACAATACCATCTATAAAAGCATCAAGCGTCTTGAAGAGCTTGAGGACATGGAGAAAAAGGGTTGGCCCAAGGGGTTCAAGAAGCGGGAGATCCTTCAGAAGACCAGAGAGATGGAAAGAATCAATAAGTACCTCATGGGTATCAGACACATGAAGGGCGTCCCTGGTGCAGTGATCGTTGTTGACATCAAGAAAGAGGCAATTGCTGTAAAGGAAGCAAAGAAGCTTGGCATTCCCTGCATCGCTCTTGTTGACACCAACTGTGATCCCACTGAAGTTGATTATCCCATTCCTGCTAACGATGATGCAATAAAGTCAATTGACCTTATCGTAGGTTCTCTTGCAGACGCTGCTCTCCTTGGTGCAGAAGGAAGAAAGCGCAGAGATACAGACGAGCCTGCAGGTAACAAGAAGAAGCCGGCTAAGGCAACCGCGAAAAAGGCGGAGGAAAGTGCTCCGGCAGATGAACCTGCCCCTGAGCAGAAGACAGAAGAGAATACCAGCCCTGCCAAGGGCGAGGAGGAATAAAATGGCAGTTGATGCTAAAACTGTAAAAGAGTTGAGAAGAATCTCCGGTGCTGGAATGATGGAGTGCAAGAAAGCTCTTGATGAAACTGGTGGAGATCTTGACGCTGCTCTGAAGCACCTTCGTGAGCAGGGTGTGAAAGTTGCTGCCAAGAAAGCTTCAAGACAGGCAAACGAGGGTCTTGTATACTCATATATTCATGGCGTGGGCAAACTCGGTGTGCTGGTGGAAATCAATTGTGAAACTGATTTCGTTGCAAGAACAGACGCTTTCCAGGGATTCTGCAAGCAGGTAGCAATGCATGTAGCTGCAGCTTCACCTGAGTTCGTGAAGAAGGAAGATGTTCCTGAAGCACGGGTGTCGGAAGAAAAGGAAGTGCTTTTCTCCCAGCTTGCCGATTCCAACAAGCCTGAGAATATTAAGGAAAAGATAGTAGAGGGTCGCCTGGATAAGTTCTACGGTGAAATATGCCTTCTCGAGCAGGAATGGATACATGACAGCGAGGTGGGCCGAGTCTCCGACGCACTCACCGCAGCAATAGCCAAAGTTGGCGAGAACATCGTCATAAACAGATTTGCCCGTTTCCAGATAGGCGGTTAGCATGGAAGACGGTTCCGGTAAACCTTCAAGAGTTCTTCTGAAACTCAGTGGAGAGGTCCTTGCGGGTCCTCAGGGTAAGGGATTACATCCGGAGACCGTCTCAAAGATCGCAGGGGTCCTCATTGAGGCAGCAAACACCGGAGTTCAGCTGGGTGTTGTCACAGGAGGAGGAAACTTTGCAAGGGGCAGAGAACTTGCAGCGTTTACCAGAACAAGGGCAGATTACATTGGCATGCTTGCTACAGTAATGAACTGTCTTGCAGTATCAGACGCAGTTAACAGGCACGGCGGCATGTCCGCCGTGCTTTCTGCATTGCCGGTACCCCAGGCCGGGGCAGAGGTATTTGCTCCAACCTGTGCTGAAGAACTTTTCAACAAGGGGAACATTGTCTTTTTTGCCGGTGGAACCGGAAATCCTCTTCTGTCAACAGATACTGCAGCGGCACTGCGAGCAGCGCAGACCCGGTGCACTGTGGTATTCAAAGGAACCAAAGTTGACGGAGTGTATGATAGTGATCCGAAACTGAATCCCAATGCGGAAAGATACAAAAGGCTTACTTTCAATCAGGTTCTTGCCAGGGATCTGAAGGTTATGGATGCAGCTGCTGTAGCTGTCTGCAGGGACAACAATCTGCCAATCGTGGTTTTTAATATTACCAGACCTGAGAATTTTTTGAAAGTACTGAAGGATAAAGCTCTTGGTACTGTTGTAGAGGGTGAGGAGACGGGAAATGTATGAGGAGATTCTACTAGATCTTGAGGAAAGGGCAGAAAAGACCCTTAAGAACACCTCGAGGGAAATGTCGGTTGTAAGAACTGGCAAGGCCAGTCCTGCCCTTCTTGATAACATCAGGGTGGAAGTATGGGGTGATACTCTTCCTCTCAAGCAGGTTGCAGGTATCAGTGCTCCTGAGCCCAGGCTTCTTGTGGTACAGCCGTGGGATGCATCTACTGCAGGAGAAGTTGCAAAAGCAATAGAGGCAAGCGAACTTGGTCTCAGAGCCAATGTTGACGGTCCAATAATCAGAATACCTGTTCCCAAGCTCTCAGAAGAGAGAAGACGCGACCTCACAAGGCATGTTAAGAAACTTGCTGAGGAGGGAAAAACCTCTATCCGCAATATCCGTCGTGATGTAAACGATGCCTTGAAAAAGGCCTGCAAAGGCGGCGACATTACCGAAGACCAGGAGAAGAAAGCCCTTGCGGAGGTGCAGAACACAGTTGATAAAGCAGTGAAAGAGATAGACAGAATTCTCAAGTTGAAAGAGGACGAGATACTTGAGGTCTGATCTCTCCCCGGTTCCAAGGCACATCGCGATTATCATGGATGGTAACGGCAGATGGGCCAGGAAAAAGGGGCTTCCCCGCATAAAAGGCCATGATGCCGCCGAGAGAGCCATTCACGAATCAGTTGAGTTGTGCGGTGAACTGGGAGTTGAGTACCTTACTCTCTATGCGTTCTCAACTGAAAACTGGTCTCGTCCCAGAGCTGAGGTGGCATTCATCATGAAGCTGCTCAGCCGGTTCATTAAAAGAAATCTTGAAGAACTTCACCGGAAAAAGGTCAAGTTGATAACCACAGGCAGACTTGCAGATATTCCAAAGGGGCCCAGAAATGACCTTGAGGAGGCAATGGCTAAAACAGCTTCCAATGAAGGTCTTACTCTGGTTCTTGCATTGAGCTACGGAGGAAGAGCTGAACTCCGGGATGCATTTGTCAGAATTGCCGGAATGGTTCAGAGAGGTGAACTGACTCCTGAGGAGATCACAGAGGAAAAAATAGCCGGTTTCCTTTACAACCCGGATGTACCTGATCCTGAGCTGATAATAAGGACCAGCGGAGAACAGCGACTTTCCAATTTTCTCATGTGGCAGTCTGCTTACAGCGAATTTATCTTCTCTCCAGTTCTCTGGCCTGATTTTGACTCTGCAGAACTCCAGCGGTCAATTGACCTGTTCAGGTCAAGAAACAGACGGTTCGGAGGGGTTGAGTATAAATGAAGTTCCCCAAACTTGCCGGTAGACTGCTTATAGCTATTCCCGGGATAGCTCTCTTTCTTGGAGTGCTCTTTATTCTGCCTCTGAAATGGGGGCTTTTTCTTTTTTCTACACTGTCTGTTCTGGCAGCCTGGGAAGCAATTCCTCTATGCTGTTCCACCATAAGAGGAACACCAAGAATCCTTGTTTCCTTTTTCTCCGGTGTTTCAACACTTGCGGTTGCCGTGAATCATCCCCTGGTGTTTCCTGCTCTTCTTCTGCCATCAGTGTTTATTGCAATCCCGGTGATGAGGTTAAAGGGCCCGGATCACTCCAGAAGAAGGATTGCCGGCACCGCTTCGGTGATTGCTCTGTACTCTATAGGATTCGGTATTCTCAGCAGGCTGCACATGCAGAATGGGCCCTGGATGGCACTGGCAATTCTGGCTCTCTGCTGGATAGGTGACAGCACCGCTTACTTTACCGGGATTGCCTTTGGGAGGCGCAAACTAATGCCTGAGGTCAGTCCGAAGAAATCCTGGGAGGGTTTTTACGGAGGGATCGTCGGCGGAGCGCTGGGTTGTATGGGTGTTGGGATCATAGCCGGTTTTCAGTGGATGCCAATGCTGATTGCAGGAATAGCAGGCAGTATTGCAGGGGTTGGCGGTGATCTGTTCGAGTCAGCGCTGAAACGCGACGCCGGAGTGAAGGATTCCAGTAACATCCTGCTGGGGCACGGGGGCATAATGGACAGATTCGACAGTGCAGTTGCTGCAGCACCAGCCTGTTTCGCAGTGCTATACCTGTTTGGACTTGCCGGCTGATGTCCAGGAAAGTAGCAGTTCTGGGATCAACCGGATCCATAGGCACACAAGCTCTGGACATCATAGAGAGAAGCAATGAACTTGAACTCTATTCCATTGTTTGCGGTTCATCAATTGGATTGCTCATGGAACAGAAGAGCAGATTCTCTCCAGTTTATGCTGCTTCGGTTTCTAAGGGTGATGAATCCCGGATTCTTGCAGAGGCAATCGAAGGTGCCGACATAGTACTGAATGCAATTGTTGGCAGTGCCGGCCTTAAAGCAAGTATTCTGGTTCAGGAAATTGATATCCCTCTGGCTTTGGCCAACAAGGAAAGCCTTGTTGTAGGAGCGGAGCTTCTTGGGAAACATCTTGAAAAGGGATCAGTAATTCCTGTAGACAGCGAACACAGCACTGTTTACAGGTGTCTTCAGGGAGAGAAAAGACCGGTACGCAGAATTACCCTCACCGCCTCCGGCGGTTCTCTGAGAGATCTTCCACTGGAGGAAATAGGGAATGCTCCCATCGAGAAGGTGCTGAATCATCCCACATGGAGCATGGGTGGAAGAATCACAGTTGATTCCGCTTCAATGGTTAACAAGGCATTTGAGATTCTGGAAGCAAGAGCGCTGTTCCCGGGTATTCCGGTTGATGCAGTGATTCACCGGAGCAGTATCGTACACTCACTGGTGGAGTCTGCAGATGGAGCCTGGAAAGCCCTGCTGGGTTTGCCTCACATGAAAATTCCCATTTCCTGGGCTTTGCATTACCCGGATCTGCCAGTGGAACCGGAAGCATCTGAGAATCCCCTTGACTGGGGAACTCTTTCTTTCCAGCCACTTGAACCTGAACGATATCCGGCATTCCACGCTGTCCTTGAGGCGGGAGACCTGGGGGGGACCGCTCCGGCAGCGGCTAATGCTGCAGATGAAATAGCAGTGAAGGCTTTTCTGGAGGGGAAAATTCACTTTGGAGCAATAGCAGAGGTTATAAGAAACACTGTCAGCAGTATGGAGATAACACCTGTGGAGAATTTCGATATGCTTCTTGAAGCAGACAAACTTGCCCGGAACAGAGCTCGAAAGGCGGTTGAAAACGCATGCTGTCAGTGATTGCAGTTGTAGTTGGCCTTGGAATGATCGTCTTTTTTCATGAACTGGGACATTTTCTGGTCTCGAAAGCCGTAGGTCTGCCGGTGGAGAGATTCAGTATGGGTTTTCCTCCGTTTCTTCTCAGAAAGAAGGCAGGAAGCACGGAATACTGTATCGGAGCAATACCTCTTGGTGGTTATGTAAAGGTTGATCTGGGAGTTGGAAGTGGGACGGTTTCAACTGTGTCCTGGTGGAAAAGGTCCCTGGTTGTAATCGCCGGTCCTTTTATGAACCTTGTTCTTGCTGCATTTCTCATGTTCACTGTTCTTGCGGTTACCGGCACTGCTGTTCCGGTTACTCAGCCTGTTGTAGGCAGCGTTCACATGGACGGTCTTGAAACCGGAGACAGGATCCTGGCTGTTTCCGGGATACCTGTTGCTGAATGGGCAGATCTGTACGATGCAGTGGATGCACAGAGGACAGGAGAGTTCCTGGTTCTCAGAGGAAGTTCCGAACTTACTGTTCCTTTCAACCTCTCCAGAGACAGTGTTCCCGGTTTTGTTCCCCTTATTCCAACAGTTATTGAATCCACTGTAGGTATGCCGGCTTATGAGGCAGGATTGCGTTCCGGAGACAGCATTACAGCTGTGAACAAAGTGACCCTCACTGATTTTGCTGATCTCCAGCGGGAGGTCTCTGCCTTTGACGGCAGATTCCTTGAGGTTTCCTACATTCGCGGGGGATTTTCAGATACAGCCTGGGTGGAGCCCATGGAGTATCAGGGCAGGCGGATCATTGGTGTCACAGCCATGGGGGAAACTGAAACAGTGAAGCTCCCTGTGTTCAGAGCTGTAAAAATCAGCATCACCGCTGCTCTGCAGGGTGCAGTAAGTTTCTATTCAGGATTGATAAAGCTTGTTGCTTCTCCTGTTCAGCTTGTTGAGATGTCCGGAGGACCTGTTTTTGTAGCGGAAACCCTGGGGCAGCAGGCAGGATTCGGTCTGTCAAGATTTCTTGAGACCATTGCTTATTTTTCACTTGCAATCATGGGATTCAACCTGATTCCCCTTCCTGTTCTGGATGGGGGTCAGTTCCTTTTTATTCTTTTCGAAGGTATCAGGGGTAAACCTGCTTCACCGAAAGTTATACAGACTGCTCAGCAGATAGGGGTATTTGTTCTGCTGCTGTTGTTTGCCGCAGTAATCTTCAGAGACATCTCAAGAGTGGTTACAAGGGTCAGATAGTTTACAGCAGCTCGAACTGCTGCAGTTCCTGTTGTTCCTGCAGCTGCAACTGCTCCAGCTTTGCAGAGGTGTCTGCTGCTGCTCTGAAGAACAGGGGCCACAGATCCAGGTGCTCGTGCGACAATGTTTCCAGCCTGTATATCACATCACCGTCAGGCATTGGAGACCACCCGGTGGAATCCGGGAGAAAGGCAAGATTCCTTGCCAGCATTCCTGCCGCATCCGAAATCATTCTTGTTTCTTCCGGAGTCAGTGCTGATTCCTCACTGCTGCCGCAGGCGAATATCAGCAGAGCCGAAGCTGTGAAAAGAGCAATCCTGTTCATGTGGGTAATATGCAGATGAATCCGGTCACGGGCACATTCCTGTTCTGTCATGATATAATAAGCATATTGGGAGAGTTTCACGCTGCTGAAAGGGTTTGTTGTGAGGTATTTCATCCTGCTACCGCTGGTGTTTTCTGCTGCCATGTTCGCTACCGACTACGGTCGTAACAAGATAACTGGAACTGACCAGGACTGGTGGGTGATTCATTCGCCTCATTTTGATGTTTACTATGAAGAGGGAACCGAGAGTGTTGCCGAAAGCACTGCTGTGATTGCAGAGCGTGAGATACGCCTGCTGGGTGACAGTTTCGATTACCTTCCTTCAGAACCCATTCCAGTCATAATTTACAGATCTCCTGCAAGATTCAGGCAGACAACCATTCTTTCCCAGGAACTGGGGGAAGGTATTGGAGGGTTCACTGAATACTACAAAGGGAGAATTGCCGTACCCTTCGAAGGGATCTGGAGCGATTACCGGCATGTTCTTGCCCACGAGCTGAATCATGCTTTTGTTTACGACATGCTTTACCATAGAGAATTGACGGACATAGTGAGCAGCAGGGCTCCGTTGTGGGTAATGGAAGGTCTTGCTGAATACACCTCTCTCGGGTGGGATACCGCAAGCGAGATAGAGTTCAGAGATATGGTCATCAATAATTACATTGCCACTGTGGGAGATCTGAGCCAGAGACAGGACTACCTTGTTTACAGAGAGGGCCAGGCTATTTATCACTTCATGGTACAGCGATACGGAGAGAAAAGATATCATGATTTTGTGAGACATATGAGGAACAGGCAGGGTATTGACGGAGCAATGAGAGCCGCCTTCGACATGACTGTCGATCAGTTCAGCGACAGGTTCATCGAATGGGCCAGGGAAACCTACTGGGCAGAGGTGGCAGTTGGAGACAGCCCTTCAGACATAGGAACCCCTGTAATGCAGGGCGAGGGAAGAAGGGCCAAGAGGCTTGTCCTTGCCGCTCCTGTTGTTTCTCCTGACGGCTCAAGTGTTGCCGGTTGCGAATATCATCACGCCAGATTCTCCGGTGTGGTAAGATCCGCAGTGAACGGAGAGGAAATATCCCGACCTGTACAGGGTGGAGGCATGTTTGAAGAGGCTGTTTCACCCATGTACCGCACCATGGCTTTTTCTCCCGGCTCAGATTCTCTGGCGGTTGCCTTTCACAGGCAGATAAGCGACGGAATAAAAATCTCCTCCCTTGAAGGAGACCCTCATGAGCTTGATTTTGATTTCGAGCTTATCAGAGACCCGGTGTGGGATCCGGAAGGAGGTCGGATCGCATTCAGTGCTCTGGAAGACGGTGCACTGGAAATATGGATATATGACATTGCAATGGATGAGATAACCAGGCTGTCTGATAATCATCAGGGTGAATTTGATCTCTGGTGGGGAGCATCAGGTATCTGGTGTGTATCAGAGGAGCCGGCTTTGAACCAGAGATCCATTCAATGCTGGCAGCCCGACGGCACCAGTGTGATCATTCACACATGTAATGAGGATATTTCCTCACCGGTAGAGACCCCTGAAGGTGTAATGTTCATCTCCTCCGAGCATGGGCAACCGGATTTCTTCCTGATTAACAGTGATACTCTTCCTCCTGTGAGATTGACAGACCTGTACATGACACCTGACTACCCGAGCATCGCTGATTCTTCAGGAATAATTCTTTTTCAGTCAAGCGACTGGTCCGGCAACGGTCTTTTTGTAGCGCATAATCTGGAATCCCGGAGGGCTGATGCCCATGATTCACTTCATGTATGCGGCGACCGGATAGTGGAAACTGATTCATCCGGAGTAAGCTTCTCTACTGGAAACTGGCGCATTTCCCCCTATCAGCCATCCTTTTCGCTGGATCAGGTCAGTGCCAATGCCGGATTCGATTCATACGCCGGTCTTACCGGCAGTTCCTACTTTTTGTTCAGCGATATCCTTGCTCTTCACCAGATGGGAGTAATAGCCAACTTCAGCGGGCAGGTAACTGACATGGATGCTGCTGTGAGCTACAGCAACCTCGCCAACAGAATTCAGACAGGCGGTGCAGTTTACCGGTTTGCTGACAGATACGTTTTCGAAGATACACTGGACCGGGTTGAGTATGTGAGAGACATAAATCTCGGTGCTTCTCTAGGGGCTCAGTATCCATTTACCAGGTCTGTAAGAACAGGTCTTTCCGCCAGTTACAGGCGTGTATCCCGGGAAGGCCTCTGGTCCAACGATATGCTGTTCAGGGAGAATATCTTCACAGTGAGAGCCAACCTTGTGTTTGATAACGCCCTCTGGGGTGCCGTTGGACCCAGAGTGGGAAGCCGGATGAGTGTCGATTTTGATTACGCCCCGGGTCTGTGGGATAATCCACAGTACTTTACAGGAATGTTCGACCTGAGAGAATACACATGGATATCCTCAGAGGTTACCCTGGCCACCAGGCTTGCCGGAGGCATCAGTTTTGGTGAAGACAAGCAGACTTTCTTCCTGGGAGGAGCACTGCCTCACAGGAGAAGCTCAGGTGATGTTGAAGGGGTTGGAGATCTGTATCAGTTCTATGCAAGCTATGCTGATCTGCTCCGAGGCTGGGATTATGTCTCTCTCGACGGAACCCGTTATTGTGTTGCTTCAGCTGAGATTCGTTTTCCTGTACTGAACTATTTGAGCATTGCTGCACCTATTCCCATGACCTTCTACAGGGGCAGAGGCGTGATATTTACGGATCTTGGCTTTGTGTCAGATGATCTTCGAACCTTCAATGGAGCCACCACTTCCGGAGGCTACAAGCTGAAGGATATCAGGATGTCCATTGGAACCGGATTCCGTCTCAATATCGGTTATTTTGTTCTCAAATCTGACATTGCCTGGAGAACAGATCTTTCCGGTATCAGCAGAAAACCGGAATACTATTTTACTCTTTCCACCGAGTTCTAAACAAGGAGGTTTTACAAGGTGAAATTGATTCTTCTACCCGCTCTGACCCTGTTCGCACTTGCTTTTGCATGGCAGTGCCCGGAATGCGGTGCGGAGAACCAGGATTCCTACTGCAATGTCTGTCATCTTCCTGAACCCCCTGACGGCATGGTATACATTCCCGCCACAACAGTGGAGATAGATGGAGAATCTGTTGATGTATCAAGGTTCTTCATTGATGTATCTCCCGTTACATACAGAGAATTTCTTCCCTGGCTGAACAATTCGGGTTTCAGCAGTGACGAACTGGGGATCATCATCACAGGAGATGGTGAGAATCCCATGGACTTTCTGGCGTTCACTCCTTTTCAGGGAGATCAGCAGGGTGGTGTGACCGTTCCTTCGGTATGCCTTGAGAATCCTGTTGCATCCATAACCTGGAATGGTGCACAGTCATTTCTCTCCGAGCAGGGCAAAAGGCTTCCCAGTCTGGCGGAAATGTATGCCGCAGATGCTGCAGGAGTCATTCAGCCCTTTGATACCTACACTGCTATGCTGGCATTTGCGAACCAGATGAGAGCAGGCATGGGTGAGTTGCTGGGTACTGTTGGAACGCAGGCCATGTTTGCGGGATACAGTACTGAGAGGGAGAGAATCATGTGGGAATTCACAGGAACAGTTCCTGGAGATGATGCGGGGAATACCGCGCCGTCTTCAGATGCCAAGTACATTCATATTCTCAAACCCGCTGACGGGCTTCAGATTTCAGCTACAGACAGAGACGACGGTTATTTCAACGTGATATTCAGGGGGGCCATTCAGGTTCCCTGACAGGAGAGGGGTTATTCATGAAAGTTATCTTTACGGTTCTTCTTGCAGTTCTACTTGCGGCAGCCTGTGGAGGCCGGGAGGTTACAAGAACAGATACAGACACAGTTACAGATCTCAGCGGCAGATGGAACGATACAGATGCAAGAATCGTTGCTGATTCCATTGTTGATCAGTGCCTCGGCGGCAGATGGGTTACTGCTGGAAGATCCTCAGGTGAAGAACGGTCAACAGGGCTTCCTGTTATCGTTGTCGGCGGAGTAAGAAATCAGAGCATAGAGCACATCAACGTAGATGTTTTCATGTCTGAAATCGAGCGTTCTCTTCTTAATTCCGGTCAGTTCAGTATTGCCGCAGGCGGCAGGGAAAGAGATGAGACCAGAGACGAGAGAAGAGATCAGACGATATTTGCTTCTCCTGAGACAGCTGCTGCCTTCGGTCGTGAGATAGGTGCTGATTACATCATGACAGGTACAGTGAATTCAATTGAGGACCAGGAAGGCGACACAAGAGCTGTATTTTACCAGGTGAACATTGAACTTATCGATGTGGAAACAGCTCTCAAGGTATGGATGGGTTCCACTGAGATCAAGAAGATCATTGAGTGGTAGCGTGAAGCTGCTTTTTACCGCTTCAGGTCTGTTTCTCCTGCTGGCCTGCGCTTCTTCCTACACTGCAACCATAAGACCAGTAATCGAATACCTGGACAGAGGTATGCCTGACCAGGCAATAACCAGACTGAAAGAGGTATTCCCGGACAGTACCGGCAGAGACAGACTGCTGTACATGATGGAGCTTGGGAACCTGGCCAGATATGCGGATCAGTATGCTCTTGCCCGAACAGTTCTTCTCAGGGCAGATGAACTAAGCGATCTTCAGCGGGGTACAGACCTGGGGCAGCAGGCTCAATCCATGATCACAAGCGATCTGGCTCTTGACTTCAGAGGTGCTGATTACGAAAAGGTCTTCATCAATTATGCACTTGCCGCGAGCTATGCATCTTCCGGTAACATCGAGGATGCTGTTGTGGAGGCACGGCGGGTAAACGAGAAACTGCTGGAGATGAATACCCATTACGGTGAAAACGCTAACCGTTACTCCGAGGATGCGTTCGTAAGGTATTTCATGGGTGTTCTCTACGAGATGGATGGAGACTGGGATGATGCTCTCATCAGCTATCGTCTTGCTCTTAATGCATATGACTCTGTATACACCAGGGATTACGATCTGCCGGCTCCGGTCCAGCTCCGGTCTGATGCCATGAGACTGGCTGATTACACCGGATATGAGAGCCTCCTTCAGGAGTATCAGAACAGATGGCCTCACATAGACTACGCCAGTGGCTCTGCCGAATCAGGAATGGGTGAAATTGTAGTGGTGATGGAACTGGGAAATATCTCAGCCAGAAGAGAAAGGGATTTCAGCGTATATTCCGATGACCGTGTTTACAGGGTCACACTTCCTGTTATTCCTGATTTTCCCAGAAGAAACATTACCGGTTCAGTTTCTGCTGCAGGAAGAAGTTCTCAACTGTTCCTTGTTCAGGATATGAACGGGATAGCCAGAGAAAATCTTGAGGATGAAGCAGGAAGAAATCTGATCAGGGCTGCAGCCAGACTGGCGGTGAAAGCAGGAATCTCTGAACTGGGTGAGAACATAACCGAACAGTTTACCGACAATGAGAATGTGAGTTCCGGAGTAGGTCTGATACTGAGTATTTTCGGAGCCGCGACTGAACAGGCGGATCTCAGAGCCTGGCTTACTCTCCCTGCTCAGATACACATGACAAGACTTCCTGTCCCTGCAGGCACCTGGCCTGTAGCTGCAACAGCAGGCGGAAGAACCTTTCAGCATGCCCCGGTGGATGTTGAAAACGGACAGATAACACTTGTATTTTTCAGAGAGGACGCAGTAAGTGGATATCGCAGGACTTATTGATCACACACTGCTGAAACCTGATGCAACCGGGGATGATGTAAGAATTCTCTGCAGTGAAGCATCGCAATACGGATTCTGTTCTGTATGCGTTAATCCTCTCTGGGTACCTTTATGCAATGAGATTCTCGCTGAATCGAAACCATTGGTGTGCTCGGTTGTAGGATTTCCCCTTGGCGCAACTCCTCTTGCAGCTGCTGAAGCACAGTGGGTTGTGTCCAGAGGCGCCGGCGAAGTTGACATGGTGCTTCCTGTAGGGTTTCTGAAGCAGGGCAATACCCGGGGTGTGCTTGAAGCTGTAAGGGATGTTGTGGAGGCTGTTCACGGTGTACCGGTTAAGGTAATACTCGAAACATGTCTTCTTTCAGACGACGAAAAAGTTACCGCCTGTCTCATTTCCATGGACGCAGGAGCAGCTTTTGTTAAAACAAGTACCGGTTTTTCCTCAGGCGGTGCAACCCTTCACGATGTTGCCCTTATGAGACAGACAGTCGGGAATTCCATGGGTGTAAAAGCATCAGGAGGAATCAGAAACTTTGAACAGGCTCTGGCCATGGTTGAAGCAGGAGCATCCAGAATTGGAGCCAGCAGCGGAATAGCAATAGTTAATGGTAGTAAATAGCACTTGTACAGTAAAGAGAACGGGCAATCGGAGGGGTCGACCGATTGCCCGTCAGGGAACCCGGATCAGTGGGCTGTAGTTCTCGTATGCTTTAGCAGGTCCGGGAGGGGGATCAGACCGGCCATGTTGCAATGATGAGAACAGGCAGTGCCGCAATCGCTGTGAGCAGCATCAACCAACTCTTGAATCCGGGTTTGTACATCTCTTACGCTCTCTTTCATATTTAGTACCACTCAAACACTTTGTATAGGAAGCAAGAATAGTGCCACAAAAAACAGCAATCAGTCTTAATGAAGCGCAAGTGCAAGCAGTGGAATACAATGAAGGGCATTTACTTGTTCTTGCAGGAGCCGGCAGCGGGAAAACCAGGGTTCTGACAGCGAAGATCGCTCAGATTATTGACACCGGTCTGGCAAATCCCAGGGAAATACTGGCTATGACATTCACCAACAAAGCAGCCGGTGAGATGAGAGAGCGTATACAGGTCAGGCTGGATTCCCCTGGTATAAGGCTTAGGATGGGTACTTTTCACAGCATCTGTGCATGGATACTCCGCCGGGAAGCCAGGACACTTGGATTCCCTGAAAACTTTTCCATCTTCGATGGTGATGACCAGGCAACGCTTATCCGCAGACTGCTTAAATCCCTGGACCTGCCTATGAAAGTAACTCCTTCAGCAGCAAGGGGATATATCTCCAATGCAAAGAACGATCTTGTTACTTCTGAAGATGCTGTCCAGTCCGCTGACAGTCCCTACAAAGAGTCCCTTGCCAAGCTTTATCACGGCTATCAGGCAGAGCTGAGAAAGTGCGGGGCTTTTGACTTCGACGATTTGTTGACGGAAGTGCTTGCTGCATTGCGTCAAAATAATGACATCGGCAGATATTACAGAAATATGTTCAACAGAATTCTTGTTGATGAGTATCAGGATACAAACCGAGTTCAGAACGAAATACTCAAAGCACTTACAGGTGACAGTACAGTGGTTACAGTTGTAGGTGATGATGACCAGTCCATTTATGGCTGGCGGGGCGCAAGAGTCGAGAACATTCTGAGATTCCCTGAAGAGTTTGCCGGAGCAGAGACTATCAGACTGGAAACAAACTACAGATCAACAGGAAATATTCTGAAGGCCGCTTCAAGCCTTGTAAGCCATAACAGAGACAGGCACGGTAAAACCCTGATCCCTGTTCTCGGAACCGGAGACAGGGTTGTCATTCACCAGACACTGACCCCGGAGGACGAGGCTTACTTCATTCTCTCTGCTGCCAGAGACATGAATGCCGACATGATGCCCTGGAAAGAGATAGCCGTTCTTTTCAGAACCAATGCCCAGTCCCGCCCCCTGGAAACCATGTGCCGGAGACTCAACATTCCCTACGAGGTTGTGGGTACGGTAAGATTCTTCGAAAGGGCTGAGATCAAGGATATAGTGGGCTACCTTCGAATGATAGTAAACCCGGTGGACACCCAGAGCTTCAGAAGGGTTATCAACAAACCGGTAAGAGGAGTTGGCGCAAAAGGACAGGCTGCGTTTTTCCAGTGGGCTGCAGATTATGGTGTAGATATTGTCACCGCCCTTGAAAAAAGTGGAACCATCAGCGGTATTTCCAATGCGGGAAAAGCTGCTCTGGAGCACCTGGGTCGCAATCTCAGACACTGTATGGACGGTGTGAATGCAGGTGATACTGCAAGCGATATTGTGGACAGGGTTCTTGATTTTACCGGGATTCCAGGTTTGTACAGTACAGGTGAGATAGCAGACGAGAGCAGGCTGCAGAACATACAGGAATTCAGAAGGTATGCCGCGGAGTTTGACGGCAGAAACCCTGAAGGAGGGCTTCCTGGATTTCTGGCAGAGCAGAGCCTTCTTTCCAGCTCGGACACTTATTCAGGTGACGACAAGCTGATACTCATGACTCTGCACAGTGCAAAGGGACTTGAATTCGACAGTGTATTCGTTTCCGGTCTTGAAGAGGGAATGCTGCCCTTTATCCGTGCTCAGGAATACTCTCCCCGGGACCTGGAAGAGGAGCGAAGGCTTCTTTATGTGGGCATGACAAGGGCCAGGAAGAAACTCTGCCTGACCTGGTGTACAACAAGACCCAGACCAGGGAGTTTTCCACTTGGCCCCAGCAGATTTCTCAGTGAAGTCGCTTCCGGTCAGGAGGAAGAGATACCTGCTGTCCAGGAACCGTCAGTTCCCTCAGAATCGCAGCAGCCTTCAGTACAGGTCTCCAGCAAAAGTTACAGCAAGGGGAATCTTGTTAAACATCCCCGGTACGGTAAAGGTGTTGTGGTAGGGGCAAAGAGGCGGGGAGGAGAATGGGAGCTTAGGATCAACTTCGGATTTGACGAGCCGAAAACACTGCTGACAGGTTATGTTCCCATACCGATTCTTAAAGAAAAAGCGCTACCGTCAGATCTTGACTAGAAGGAGAGAGTAAATGGAACTCTACCTTGATACTGCCAATGTTGAAGAGATAAAGGAGATTGCAGACTGGGGTGTTCTTTCCGGCGTTACAACCAATCCCACTCTCATAGCCAGAGAAGGAAGGGACTTTCTTCAGGTTATCAGTGAGATATGCGGAATCGTGGACGGACCTGTGAGTGCAGAGGTAATCAGCGAGGACAGGGAAGGCATGATCCGGGAAGGGCTGGAAAAGTCGAAGTGGCACGAAAACGTTGTCATCAAGCTTCCCTGCACTCCTGCCGGTATCGGAGCCTGCTCCGTTCTTGAGAGCGAGGGAATTCCATGCAATGTAACTCTGGTGTTTTCTGCCGGGCAGGGATTTCTGGCTGCCAGCGCCGGGGCTTCCTATGTGAGTCCTTTTGTGGGCAGGCTTGATGATGCCGGCACAGACGGTATGACCGTTGTAGAGGATCTTGCGGAGATATTTGACACCCATGGTTTCACCACGAAAATAATTGCAGCTTCCATAAGAACTCCCAACCATATTACACAGGCAGCTCTTGCAGGAGCGCATATTGCAACGGTTCCCTATTCAGTTATAAAGAAAAGTGTTAAGCATCCTCTTACAGACAAGGGGCTTGCGGCGTTCAAGAAAGACTGGGAAGCAAAAGGAGACTGATGAACTCTCCCAATGCCCTGAGACGGCTGATCCTGCAGATGATACACACTGCAGGAAGCGGTCATCCCGGCGGCAGTCTCTCCCTTGTGGAAATTCTGATCCATCTCTACTGGAAAGAGATGAATGTTCGTCCTGACAACCCGAACTGGGAAGACAGAGACAGGCTGGTACTGTCAAAGGGACACGGCGCCCCTGCGCTTTATGCAGTTCTGGCGCAAAAAGGATATTTCCCCCTTGAACGGTTGAACGGCCTGAGAAAATTCGGTTCAGGCCTTGAGGGTCATCCTCACATGCAGAGTCTTAAAGGACTTGACTGTTCCACTGGAAGCCTCGGGCAGGGTCTCGGCATTTCAGCAGGGCTCGCACTTGGATTGAAGATGAAAAAGAGCCCTGCAAGGGTATTCTGTATACTGGGTGACGGAGAACTCCAGGAAGGCAGCATCTGGGAATCTGCTATGAGTGCCCCATTCGAGAAGCTGGATAACCTTACTGTTATTGTGGACAGGAACAGGGTTCAACTGGATGACAGTGTCAGACATGTGATGCCTGTTGAACCTCTGGAAGAAAAATGGAGAGCCTTCGGCTGGACTGTAGCAGGTTGTGACGGTCACAATGACAGGTCCATCAATGAAGCCTTCAGAACTTCTCACGATGGTCCTCTGGTGATTATTGCTGAAACTGTAAAGGGAAAAGGCATCTCTTTCATGGAAAACAGTGCGATCTGGCATGGACGGGCTCCAAACGCAGAAGAGCTGAAAAGAGCTTACGGGGAACTGCAATGAGGCCCACAAGAGACGGTTATGTTCAGGGGCTTCTCAAGGCAGGAGAGATTGATCACAGGATAGTTGTTATTGACGGTGATGTAAGCCGGTCAACAGGGACTGTTAAGTTCAAGGAGAGATTCCCGGAAAGATTTATAAATCTGGGCATTGCAGAGCAGAACATGGCAGAGTACTCTGCGGGACTCGCTCTTGCAGGTTTCATGCCGTTTTACAGCACTTATGCAGTGTTTGCCGTGGGAAGAGCTCTGGACCAGATAAGAACTTCCATATGCAATATGAATCTTAATGTAAGAATAGGCGGAGCCCACGGCGGAACAAGTGTAGGACCTGATGGAGCTACTCACCAGGCCCTGGAGGACATTGCCTGTACCAGAGTAATGCCCAATATGACTGTTCTTGTTCCTGCAGATGCAAACCAGACTGCTCAGGCTGTTCTGGCTTCTCTTGATGTCAACGGACCTGTTTACATAAGATACGGCAGGAATCCAGTACCTGAGATTTATTCAGAGAGCAAACCGGTAATACCAGGTAAAGGACATCTTCTGAGAGAAGGCCGTCACGGTTCTCTGATAGCTGTTGGAGCAATGGTGGCAAAGGCTCTTGAAGCAGCAAAGATCCTTGCTTCAGAAGGAATTCAGGTTTCAGTTGCAGATATGGTAAGTATCAAACCTCTTGACTCAGAGCTTATGGATTACCTTCTTGCTCAGACAGGTATATTTGTTACAGCTGAGGACCATCAGATAGCAGGTGGTCTTTTCGGTGCTGTTTCAGAGTACTGTTCACAGAAGAAACCTGCAAAAATTACTCCTGTGGGAGTAGCTGACAGATTCGGGTGCAGCGGTACCCCTGAAGAGGTGATGAAAAGCTGCAATCTGACCGCTCTCAACATAGTGGAGAAGTTACGGAAATCATTGACTTGGAAGCCATAGTGGGGTAGCTTTCACGGGTTGGCGCTACTCTATTACTATTCAA
Source organism: uncultured bacterium (assembly GCA_964386635.1). Classification (GTDB taxonomy): domain Bacteria; phylum Fermentibacterota; class Fermentibacteria; order Fermentibacterales; family JCC-6; genus Sabulitectum. The sequence continues at coordinate 30,309 of CAYLRO010000025.1, forward strand.
CAATTTAACCGCAAAGCGGAGGTTTAAAGTGGCAAAGGTTTTGATCTGCGACGCTGTTGCCGATTCGGCTGTTCAGGCGATCAAGGATGGTGGACACGAAGTTACCATCAAAACAGGTATGGACCAGGACGCACTTCTTGAAACAGTTCCAGGATACGATGCAATGGTTGTCAGAAGCGCTACCAAGGTTCGTGTTCCTGTTCTTGAGCATTGCAAAAACACACTGAAACTGGTGGTTCGAGGCGGAGTTGGTCTTGACAACATCGATGTTAAGGATGCTGAAGCCAGAGGTATCTCAGTGAGAAATACTCCCAGTGCCAGTTCAGTGGCAGTTGCGGAACTTGCCCTGGGTCACATGCTGGCCTGCTGCAGGTACATTCCAGTTGCAGACAGAACCATGAAACAGGCCCAGTGGAACAAGAAACAGTACGGAAAAGGGCTCGAGCTCTGGCACGGTACTCTCGGTCTCATCGGCTTCGGCCGTATTGCAAGAGAAGTTGCAAAAAGAGCAAAGGCATTCGAAATGGATGTTGTGTTCTTTGACCCGTTCATTGAAGAGACAACTCTCGACGGCGCCCGGAAGGTGAACCTTGATGAACTGTGCAAAGTTTCCACAGTGATCAGTCTTCACATTCCTCACAATGATGCAACCCATTACATTCTTGACAAACCTCAGTTCGACATGATGCAGGACAATGTGATTATTGTTAACTGTGCCAGAGGCGGAACTGTCAATGAGGCTGCCATGGTAGAGGCTCTCGATTCAGGCAAAATATTCGCCGCAGGCGTTGATGTATACGAGAAAGAACCTTCAACTTCTGAGAACTGTGCCCTTATCGCTCATCCAAGAGTGGTTGCAACCCCTCATATCGGAGCTGGCAGCAAAGGTGCCTCCAGCAGAGTGGGTTCTGAAGTGGCTGAGATAATAGTCAACTTTTTCAAATAGATGTACTTGAGTGAAAGGCTGTAACATGACGAAAAAGCTACCGGCCCTTCTTCTTATGCTTTTACTGGCTGCAGGTCTGGCTTTCGCCCAGGGAGAGGATCCTCCTCCTGGTGAAACGCTGACTGAAGAGCCTGTTGAAGCAATAGAGGAAGAAGCCGTCACAGACACCGGGGACGCAGCAGCTCCGGATGCTGCATCCATGACTTCGGAGATAGGTTCCGGCATGGTTCCTCCTGGAGCCATACAGGTAACCGACTGGCCTAACGATGCAGGCGATGCACTGCTGCTGACATTTGAACCGGGCAGTGAGCTTGATTCAGAAACATTCCTTGGATATTCTGTATACAGAAGAACTCAGGGTGAGGGGGAACTCGTTCAGGTGGGTTTCATCGCCCTTAACGAGGGTACAAGCTTCACTGACGGTTATGATCCCGACTATCCTGTTGAACCCGGTGTTCAGTACGAGTACCAGATTGCTGCTACCTATCTGGACGGTGCCGAGGTAGCAGGAGAAGTTACAATTGCTCAGGAAGTGTCGCAAAATCAGTGGTTCCACACCGGCAAAGTCAGGGTACTTGTGGGTTGCGCACTTTTCCTTGGACTTATCCTCTTTTACTTCCATGCAGCTCAGCGCGGTGTGCAGATGTACCTTCGTCCTATTGCAGGAATCGAGGCCATCGACGAGGCTATCGGCCGTGCTACTGAAATGGGCAAGCCCATTCTTTATGTTCCGGGTCTTAGTTCAATCGGCGATGTGGCGACTATTGCCAGTCTTACCATTCTGGGCCGCGTGGCCAAGAAAGTGGCTGAATACCAGACACCGCTTCTTGTCCCCAACCGCGATCCCATTGTTTACACAATTGCTGAGGAAACTGTAAGACAGGGATACCTGGAGGCAGGAAGACCTGATGCCTTCGAGAAGGACAGCGTTTTCTTCCTTACTCAGAGTCAGTTTGCATTTGTTGCCGGAGTAAACGGCATCATGATGCGTGAGAAGCCTGCTACAAACTTCTACCTGGGAATGTTCTGGGCAGAATCACTGATTCTTGCAGAAACCGGTTCCCTTTCAGGAGCCATCCAGATAGCAGGAACCGATGCAGTAACTCAGCTTCCGTTCTTCATCACCACCTGCGACTACACGCTTATCGGTGAGGAACTCTATGCTGCAAGCGCATACCTGGGCAGAGAGCCCAAGCAGCTTGGTTCAATCAAGGGTCAGGATGCCTGCAAAGGCATCATAATGGCGGTTATTACATTGGCCGTATTGCTTTCAGTAACAGACCTTATAGCCGGTACGGAGACCCTGGCCTGGCTTAAGAATGTCATAACCATGCCGATAGTGGATTAACCCACCGAAAGGAGAGGATTAAATGAAAAGATCTGTTCCTCTTGCGATAGTCATGGTGGGCGGAATACTGTTCATGATACAGTATTTCATTCCCCATCAGCATTCGCAGACACTGTTTGACTACTACACTGAATGGGCTCCCATCGTTGGTGCATTTGCCCTGGTTCTCGGTGTTGGCAGTCTCACAAGACTTCATATGCACAAGATAAAGAGAAAAGCAAAGAACTGGCCCTACAGCTGGGCTGTTCTTATTCCGCTTTATCTCCTTCCGGTATTCGCACTGTTAATGCCGCAGTCCATGGGCGGAGGCATTACAGAGGGAATGGGTGGAGACAGAATGACACAGGGTGTGTTCGATTTTGCATATCTGAACATCCAGGTGTCCATCCAGTCAACCATGTTCAGCCTCCTGGCTTTCTATATTGCAAGTGCAGCTTTCAGAGCTTTCAGAGCCAAGTCTGCTCTTGCCACGGTTCTCCTTATAGCAGCAATTATTGTGATGCTGGGACAGGTTCCCATTGGAGAATTGATAGGATCATGGTTCCCGAAGATCGGTCTCTGGATCCTCAGGTACCCGAACACGGCGGCAAAGAGAGCCATCGCCCTTGGCGTTGGTTTCGGTATGCTTGCTACACAGCTTAAAATCATCTTCGGCGTCGAGCGTAATTGGCTCGGCGGAGCCGGCGAGTAAGGGGGGTGGACATGAACATCTGGGAAAAAATGCTGAACCTGGACAGGCGCTGGATATTTCTTCTTATAGGAGTAGCCTGTATCGTACCGTTCTTCACTCCCTTGGGCCTTCCGATCCTTCCCTCAGCTGAGGTTGAAGGTATTTTCGACTACATGGAGACCCTGGGACCGGATAACTGTATTATGGTGTCATTCGACTTTGAACCCGGCACCAGTGCTGAAAATCAGCCTATGGGTGTTGCAATGCTGAGACATGCATTTGCAAGACAGGTCCCGGTTTATGTTACAGCATACTGGCCTCTTGGTCAGGCTCTTGCCTCAATGGCTCTTGAAGAGCTTACAGATGAAACTGCTGATGACTACTTCAAGTATGTCAGGTGGGAAGAGTGGGTTGACTTGAGAGATCAGGGACTCACCGAGAGGGATGAGATTGAAGCAGCCTGGGTTGCAGCAGGTAACATTCTTCCTGAGAATGCCCGCGGATGGGTATTTGAAGGCAGGGATGTGGCGTTCCTGGGATACCTTCCCTATTTCCACCTTGCCATTCTCGGTATGACCAACTCCATAGAATCACAGTTCCCTGAGACAGTTTCAGGTGTGCCGATCTCAGGCATGCCCATGTATCAGGACCACAAGAGTCTCAGAGACCTTGACCTTGCATTTACAAGTGCCGGTTCAAGTGCCTGTGTTACCTGGATCACATATGCCAGGGAGAAGATAGGTCTTCCTGTAGCATTCGGTGTTACTGCCGTTATGGCTACTGATTACCTGATCTTTGTTCAGTCCAACCAGATCATTGGCCAGATGGGCGGCTTGAGAGGAGCAGCGGAGTACGAGACCCTTCTTCTTGAGAACGGGTATTCCGATGTCCCAGGCAAAGCCTTTATCGGTATGGATGTGCAGTCCATTGCTCACATTCTGATAATTCTCCTTGTTGTTCTCGGAAACATCGCTTTCTTTGCCGGTGGTTTCAACAAGAAGACGAATTTGAAGGGAAGGAGGTAGATCATGACTACTGAAATCGTTGGACTCTGGGTAGCAGCGTTCTTCACAATCGGAATCTACTCTTTCCTCTACAAGGAAAATCCTCTTTACCGTTTAGCTGAACACCTTGTTGTAGGTGTCTCCCTTGGCTACAACATCGTAATAACAATTACACGGGTTCTTCAGCCTAAACTGATAGCTCCAATCGCAGACGGTGAACAGAATGCCTGGCTTCTGCTGATTCCTGCATTCATAGGTCTGCTCTACATCACCAGGTTCTTCCCCAATGTTGCCTGGCTCAGCCGTTATCCCATGGCATTCCTCATGGGAGCCAGCATGGGTATCGGCTTCCCGCTTTCAATGAAGTCTCAGGTGCTTCGTCAGCTTGAAGCAACACTGATTCCTCTTTATGAAGCAGGGCTGCCCTGGGAGATAGTTCTGGGTAATATTGTAATGGTTCTGGGAACCCTGGCGGCTCTTATCTACTTCTTCTTCAGCAAGCCGCATAAAGGGCCTTTCTTCGGAACAGGATCAAAGATCGGTATCTGGATTATCATGGTCGGTTTCGGAGCCACCTTCGGCTTCAC
>CAYLRO010000025.1:34963-44678 GCA_964386635.1 uncultured bacterium
CTGTAGAAGAGGTTAAGCCTCAGTGGAATGGGCGGTCCTGACGGGCCGCCCATTTATTTTCTCACAGTTCGATGATGGGTAGAACTTCCCGAGGAAGAATAAAAGAAGGTTGTTAATGATCTCTCTTACCTGATCAGCAGACCTGAGACGGAACAGACTGTTCCGTGTCGTTGCAGGCTCCTCAACCGGGGTTACCCTCAGGCAGACTGCAGTTACATGAAGAGAGGATGAGAAGCAGTGTTGTTGCAGCAATAAGCAGATCGCGCTTTTTCAATGTTTTCTCCTTTTTGCATAATACACGTTATACAGCTCCCGGTTCCAGCAGGAAGGGGTGATCTTATTATTGGACGCAAGACGATTTTTGCCGCAGCAATTCTCCTTACAGGATGCTCAGGGGATTATCACAGGGATTACCTTGAAGATCTTCTGGAGGTTAAACTGCCTTGCGGGACTTCAAATGTAGAACACTTCACCGGTTCCGATATTGCCTTTACATCACATTACACATTGCCATCAGGTGCTGTCATGGAATTTGCATCGGCAACAGGGATGTTGCCTGAACCTCCAGTTGACTGGGGGATGCCTATTTTAACAGAAGAGTTGCCAGCCCCCTGGGAAACTATTCCCGATCAGGGCACTTTCCATTATGCCAGCGGTTCCAGCGGATGGAACAGATGGGATATGATTTTGAATGAGGAAACCGGAGACCTCTGGACAACGGTCTACTACACTGATGCTTCCGGGGACCATCCGGAGTAGGTGAGTTGTTTTGGTTAAGAGAGTGTACAGCGACAGGCCCATCAGGACATCTCGTATTGCCTCATGAAAAAATGTTACCGAGCTGTAATTGTCGTTTCTCCAGAACCTTGAATAGTACATTTCGTGTTTCCTTACTGAGAAGTCTTCCAATCCAGTTTTCCCGTTCATTTCAAAAGAGTAACATTCAGATGAGGTAACTACCTGCCACGGTCGCAAAAACAATCAGGCAATTCGATGAAGAATCTAGTCAGATCAGGTCAGTGTCCGATGAAATCCTTCTTAAAAAAGTTTTATTATTGCGCTTTAATCGACACATGTAGACCTTGACAATACAACAACTTCATTAAATAATTTTACAGTAATGCATTCCAGGAGGACTATGAACATCAAAAGTAAAGTTGAGGCAAAAGACTCCTTTATATTTAGGGAGGAGTATGATGACTGGGTGCTAGTATTTAAACCTGACTCGGCAGAAACTCATGGTATTCCTGTTGAAGTAAGAGTTACCATTCACCAGCAGAATGTTCAGGATCTTGAGGCGATAGCCCGATTTCTCCTTGAAGAACTTGAGCTTCCAGAATTACCGTCTATGCTTCTTATGCTGGTGATTGCAGGACTAATTCAGAGAAAATTCAACTTACTGTCCAGAATAGAATGACTGTTATGAATACTCTGCTTGCTTTGTCAGAGAAGTACAGAAACCCTATTCAAGTAGTTGCAGGACATTCATCAGAAGCTGGACAATGGATTGCTATGGAAAGAGCAAGACTGGCAGGAAAATCCTCCTGCAATGACACAGGGTTTTCGAACTCCTGTGGAGGAGTGAACTCAAAGATGGCTGTGAAATCTAACGGTGTTATGGTTCCCTGCAGTCAATTGACACACATTGAGGAAGGAATTTAGATAGATCGAAGCATCAGAATAAGCTCGAAGTGAATACTGTTCAGCTTGAAAGTGAGGCGAGAGATGAAATGGACTGACCCAAAACTTATTGATCCAGGTGCAGGAAGTGATGCTGAGCTGTTTTGCACCGACGGTATTGCTCCATCATGGATATGCTACGGAGGTGCAGTTCATGGACAGCTCTGTGACAGGGGTGGAAGTGCTCCTACCTGCGATACTGGGTCCGGAGGGGGAATCTGAGCGATAGGAAGTAATCTGTAAGCCATTAGGAAATCCAAACTATCAAACTATGGGAGTAAATATGCAATATGCTGTTAGTAGCATTAAGTGGATTTTTGCATCCATAATCACATGCAGTATTACCCTTCTACCCGGATGTGGTAGTGATCACTCACGCAATGGTGCAAGCATTGAATCAACTGATGCAATCGACACACTTTGTGTTGTTGCAGCAATTGGGCAGGAACTTGGTGATTCAACAAACACTTTCGCTTCCATTGCGGATGTTGAAATTGATGAGAGCGGACGACTGTTTGTTCTTGATGACGGCAATGCTACCCTTAAAGCATTTGATATTCAGGGAAACTTCATTCAGATCGTATCTGGAAGGGGACCGGGTCCGGGAGAACTTATGCATCCCCGAAGCATAACTGCAATGCCTGACGGTAGACTGGTAGTTTGTGCCCCTTACAAGAATGGATTCGTTGTATTCGATGATTCTCTCAGATTCCTGGATGAGATAGGTCTATGGCCTCAGAACTCGCCTTATGATCTTTCAGCAGTCTCAAATGATTTGCTGGCTATAAGCAGGTATGATGAAGATCCAGGTAATTTCTTCATAAGACATACAATAGGCTTGTATTCCTGGGAATCTGATACATGGAGCAAGCTCCTTTGGAAGGACTCAATTGAAGTAAATCCCGGTGCCGGAGCGGCTGAGATATTGGAGAACACGAAATTTGTACTTTTCAAGCGTTTAGAAACCAGCAGCGACTGGTCTGGTAATATCTACTTTGCTCCTTTGGATTCACATATATACAGAGTAATCGCATGGGATTCAGCTGGTGTAGAGTTTTTGAACATCACTCGTGATATTGCTCCAGTTGAGAAGACTCCAGCAGAAATTTACTCTGAGCAACTTTTCATGAGCAGTACCTTCTCAAGTCTCGCAGGGTACTCACCTCCTGTGGAATTCAGACCAGATCCTCTGAGGAATATGATCGAAAGTGTGGGAATAGGACCCGACGGCAATCTCTGGGTAAGAAGAGGAACACGGTTGGATTTGTTCTTCGACATCTATGATTTAGATGGGAATGCAGTAAAACAGGCAGTTTATCCGGTAGAGAGAGCGAGTTGGAAAACAGTAATCACTTCCCAGGGAGTATTTGCGTGGGAACTTGATCCTCTTGAAGGGTACCAAAGACTATATCTCATCAGTAATTACTCCGACTAAACTGCTCAAGCCAACTGCATAGTACACTCTAAGGTTCTGGATTACCCACTGGTCACCGGGAGAAGGAACACTTTTTTCACACATCCCTTGATTGTTGTCCCGAAGGGCTGAGAGAAAGAGCTGAATGCACATGGAGTAATATCAATGAATGCTTAACCCCCCAACCCTATGTCAATCCTAAGATATGGTATCGTCGGCTAACCTGTTGCAAAAGCTGTCCCTTATCAAATGATTTCACCATTGCCAGACTCGCATCTCGAATTGATTCCGCCATTCAGATAACATCTGGAGCTGCAGAAGACCGCGGAACACTGTCAGAATTGCTAGTCCCATCGGAAGAACCTTGCTGAAACAAGTCCTCCAATTAAAGCAGTTCCGGCAAGAACTGCGATCTCAACCGGGAAAGCTGTAATGCTTTCTCCCAGCCAGATTCCTCTGAGAAGCTCTATCATGTGAGTCAGCGGCAGGCATTCTGATACTGTTTTCAGAAAGCCCGGCAGCATCTCTCTTGGAAGGGCTGCACCGGAGAGAAACATCATTGGGAAGTATATGATGTTTGCCGTGACGGTTCCGCTTCTGGCGGTTCTCACAAGGCTTGCAGGGATGAACCCCAGCCCTGCTATACCCAGACATCCAAGAATGAACGCGGCCACAGCTTCAGGAATGGATCCTCTGAAATGCATATTGAAAACAAACACACCTGCAATAAGAAGAAGAATTACTCCAAGAACCGTGATTGCAAGAAGAGCAATCAACTGAGCCGCAAGAAGTGTAACCGGTGAAATCGGAGTGGCTCTGAATCTCTTCAGTATTCCCTTCTCCCTGTATGAAGCCATGTTAACAGTAAGGTGCATTACCCCTGAGGTAAGAATAACAAGACCGATAAAGGCAGAAGTGAAAGCATCTATGTAACCGTAGGTTGCCCCTGGGAAGGGATCATTGCCCCAGATGCTGCCGAACAGCAGCATCAGCAGGAGAGGAAATATCAGAGTGAAGAAGAAAGCCGATGGCTCTCTGATGTACAGCCTGAACTCTGTGACAACAAGCTGAAGCACAGGTGAGAATCGATTACGCTTCATCCTGATACTCCTTTCCTGTTACCACCATGAATACGTCTTCAAGAGTGGGGGTTTCCGTTTTCAGATTGCCCAGGCTTATTCCTCTTCGGGAGAATTCCTGAATAACCGGAATAACAGCATCTCCGCTCTCAAGCTCCATTACACACTCCTCACCATCCATTGCAGCTTTAAGTACTCCTCCGGCTGACAGAGCCGAGGCAGGATCAAAAGCCCTGCCGCATCCCAGGCGGAGCCTGATTCCAGGGCAGAATTTTCGTATCAGTGCAGCGGGAGTATCAACCGCAACAACAGCTCCTGAATTGAAGATTGCTACCCGGTCGCAGAGTTTCTCTGCTTCATCCATGTAATGGGTGGACAAAATTACGGTTCTTTCATCGCTGTTGAATTCCTCAACCAGTTGCCAGAGCTTTCTTCTGCCTCTGGGATCAAGACCACTGGTCAATTCGTCCAGCATTATCAATTCAGGATCGTTCACCAGGGCAAGTGCCACGAAGAGCCTTCTCTTCTGGCCTCCTGAGAGGGCTGCGAAGCAGCTCTGCCGCTTGCTCAGTAATCCAACTCTGTCAAGAAGACTTTCTGTTGAGGGACTTGTTCCGAAGAGGGTTTTAAAGAGATTCACTGCCTCTTCAACCTTGAGCCTGTCAGGCAGTTCAGATTCCTGCTGCTGGAGTCCTGTTCTCTTTTTCAGTTCAGTGCCGTTTCTGACCGGATCAAGACCCAGTATCCTGATGCTTCCAGAGTCTGGAGAACGCATTCCTGCCATACAGTCTATAGTGGTTGTTTTCCCGGCTCCGTTGGGTCCAACTATGCCGAATATTTCCCCTTTTTCAACTTCAAGATTGAGATCATTCAACGCCATGGTATTACCATATGATTTCATCAGTCCCCGGACCTGAACAACTGCGTTATCCACTTACTTCCCTCCAAATAAATTACAGCGTTATCTACCAGTAGCAGAGGTATCTATGCATCTCTTATCAGATGGACAAGGATTGTAAATAGTAATATACTGATCTCACGAAACCTTATCCGCTCTACTGAAGAAAGTGTTTCTATGCAGAGGAGGACGTATGCGTTTTTTGTTTATTCTGCCCTTTGTGTTTTCAGCTCTGTTAGCTGAAGGTTTCACCGCAGGAATTCAGGGTGGAACAACCGGTTTTGGGCCTGCAGTTTCCTTCAGAATGTCAGAGAACACTGCTTTCAGGATGGGAGCATTCTTCATGTCTCTGGAAAGGGAAGAAAAAGTTGACACTATCAAATACGACCTTGATATATCTTTGAGTTGGATGCCGGTTCTCATTGACTGGAACCCGAGTGGATCCATTTTCCGAATTTCAGGAGGTCTTTTTTTCAATGGAAGTTCTGCAGATGCCAGCTATATCCCTGACTTCTCAGTTGAAATTGGCGGGCACACCTATACACCTGACGATGTCGGGGAGGTAACGGGAAAGATTAAAATGCAACCTGTATCTCCTTACCTGGGAATCGGGCTGGGAAAACCGATTGGTGCCACTACTGGAGTTCGGTTCCTTCTTGATGCAGGCGTGGCATTTACAGGAATTAATGTGAATCTGAATCATCAGGGGGGAGACCTGCCTGCAGGGCTGGAAGAACAGCTTCTGAATGATCTCGAAATGGAAGCTGACTCTCTGCAGGATGCTCTTGAGGATTTTTCTCTCTATCCTGTGCTTTCAGCTGGATTGTACTATACCTGGTAATAAACGGATCAGGCAGAGAAAGGAATTCGATGGTTGAACGGATACTTGTGAGTGATGTTGGAAGCACTACTACAAAGCTGCTTCTTCTTGAACATGACGGTCACGTGTTCCGGTCACTGGGAAGCAGATCTGTAGGCACTACGGTTGAGAAGCCGGTTGAAGATGTGTGTGAAGGGTTTTTCAAAGGCGTAGAACAGCTATCCAGAGACACTGGAGTATCACTTCTGAATGAATCAGGCAGGTTATCAGTTCCCTTCCACACCACCAGTTCAGCTGGTGGTGGTCTGCAGATACTTGTTATTGCTCTTGCTTCTTCTGATTCCGGCGCCATTGCAGGCACAGTAGCCTATACTGCAGGTGGAGTGATTCTTGAATCCTTTGCCATTGACGACAACCTCCCCAGAGTTGAAAAGATCAGAAGAATGAAACATCTCTCTCCTGATCTTGTGGTTATGGCAGGAGGTTATGAAGACGGTGCTGTTGCCGGTGTGGTGAACATGGCGCAGCTTGTTGCAATCGCTCATCCAAAGCCGAAGTACGGTGGTGGAAAGCTGCCAATGGTTTTCTGTGGCAACACAAAAGCACGACCTTTTATTTCCGGGATGCTGCAGGAGCAATTTTCAATACATTTTGCTGACAATATTCGCCCCGACGGACTGAACTTCAATCTCAAACCTTCTGTTACCGAGGTTCACAGGCTCTTTATGGATCATGTGATGCAGATGGCCCCTGGTTATGCCCGACTGGCAGCAATGACTTCAAGTCCCATCATTCCCACTCCTGCCGGAGTTGAACGGATTCTTTCTCTTTATTCAAAAAAGGTATCCGGGGATGTTGTTGTTGCTGACATGGGAGGTGCTACCACAGATATCTTCAGCCACATCAAGGGACATTTCCAGCGAACGGTTGCAGCAAACACCGGAATGAGTTACAGCCTCTCCAATATTCTTCATGAGGCAGGCAGAGAGAGAGTCTTCGCCCACATTCCACATATTGACAGCGAAACAGCAGGGAACTGGGTTCTTAGTAAAACTCTCTTTCCCACAACCAACCCCGAATGCAATACATCAAAGGCAGTAGAGGGTGCCGCTGCGGCAGAGGGAATGCGCCTGGCATGGAGGCATCACCTGGAGATCAGCTACATCAGCCAGAGAGTGGGATTCACAGAGAGAGTGAGAACCCTTGGCAGGTGCAAGTTTGATGAAGCCTTCAAGACTGTTCATGATGACAAATTCAAGGTTTCAGAGATAGCAGTGCTGATTGGTGCCGGCGGTATAATGGCTTGCTCGGATCCCAGGAGGGTTGCCTGGATACTTGTCTCTGGATTCAGACCAAAAGGAATAACACTTCTCATGGTGGACAAGCACTTCCAGAGTCCTCACATGGGAGTTCTTTCCGAGAAGTACCCGGAAGAAGCTCTGAAGTACTGGGAAGAGGAGTGCCTTAAGCCTGTAGGAAGAGTATACGCACCGCTGAACAAGCAGAGGAAACTGCAGGTAGCAACACCTTCCGGAATTCTGACCGTGAAATCAGGAGAGGTTCTCTATCTGGAGAATTCAGAGGGAATTTCAATTCCAGGGCTGGACCTTCCTGAAGACCGCCTTCCTCTGATTATAGACTTGAGATTCGGTGATGAATTGATTCCGATGGATTTCAGGAGAGAAGATAATGTGCAATATGATTCCATCCAGTTTCCAACCCGCGAGACACCGGATCCTGAGGCAGGGGATGTCTGCAGGGAATTTACTCTTTCATATCCTGGTGAGGTGAAGGTAACTCCAGGTGATGCTGTCAGCCCGGGTGATGTCCTGGGAGTGAACCGGCTGATCCCTCCCCGCATCTATTTCGTTGATGTTCACAGTGCCTTAGGGTACAACAGAACAGACCTGACTGTTGAAGCAATACTGAAGGGGATAACGGTCTCTCCCGGGGACAGAGTTTCCACAGGTGATAAAGTCTTCAGAATGAACAAGGGAAGCGGGATAACTTACCGCAGGTCTTCTGTAGAGAGTCCTGTAAGAGGAATAGTCACTTCGATAACTTCGCCGGGCCTGATCATCATGAAGGAGATACAGGATTATGACGGAAAACCGCACTTTGTGAATGTTTCAAGGCTGCTTGGAGTAAAACCCAAGAAAATTGCTGGATACCTGAAGGTAAGAAAAGGAGAATTTGTTCAGAGGGGTCAGATTATAGCAATTGGTGATTCGTTCAAGACAATCCCTTCACCGACAACTGGAACTGTAATGAACATAGACAGGAAGACCGGTGTTGTAAGGATCCAGTATGTGCTGGAGCCTGTTTCTCTCTATTCACCAATGTCAGGTACAGTAAACAGTGTTGTGCCCGGCCTCTCAGCAGTTTTAAACTCATCAGGAGTGACAATCCCAGGAGTTGCTGGTTTTGGACCTGTCCGCTGGGGCGCCTTGAAAACAGGTGAACCTGAGAAGAACAGCATAATGCTTCTGAACGAACCGCTTTCCCAATCAATGGTGGAGAGTTTCTTAGAAGCCGGCGTTTCCGGTGTTATAGCACCATCCATCTCTTCTCTGACTCTTGTGGACTTTCTGGGAGGAGACCCGGGTGTTATTCTCACTGGAGATGAAAAGATTCCCTTTTCTGTTGTTATTCTAAGAGGAATTGGCAGTTGTCAGCTTGAAAAGGGTGTCTATACTGACCTGTTGAAGCTTGAAGGAAGCAACTGTATACTGTTTACTACAACAAGAATGAGAGCCGGCGTTGAGAGACCCATGGTTCTCATACAATCTGAATCAGGGGAGGATTAAGCATGGTATGGGAGTGTCAGGCATGTAATTATGTTTATGACAGCCGGAGGGGTGATCCTGACTCCGGAGTGCAGGCCGGTACCAGGTTTGAGGATCTGAATGAGAACTGGAAATGCCCTGTATGCGGTGTGGGAAAAGAATTCTTTGAAGAAGTTTCAAAAACAGACGACTAACTTATTAACTTACAACAGGATGACCCTGAACAGCGCTGCAGGGTTGACCAACCGTGAAAAAACCTGTAAATTACGGCTTACTTCCGGTGCCGAGGTAGCTCAGTAGGTAGAGCAACGGACTGAAAATCCGTGTGTCGACGGTTCGATTCCGCCCCTCGGCACCATTTCTTTATCCTTCGGAGGCGGTCTAACCGCTGAGCTGCCTGATCCCCTCAATCTCCCCTGACAGATTTCCGGAACATGTTCTGCAACATTAGGGACTTTCTCTCTTGTCATCCATGGAGTTCGAATTCGCTTCGGGGTGCCAGAAGCCGATTCAAATACTTTTTCGCATACTGAACAGGTGATTGCCCATTGATTTGAAAGCGTAATAGATTTGCTTAGTAGTTATAGAGGAAACTTAAAATTGGATAGGGGGAGTTTAATGAGATTGCTTTTCGCAGGGAAGCTGGTTGTTTATCTACTGATAGTTGTCTTTCTCTTCCTCTCTTCCTGCTCTTCGTACTACTGGACATCCATTGATGCCGCGGATCTTGAGGTGGGAGATCAGGTTTATAAGGTAAGAACACTCGTCGGAGAAACTGTTAATTTCAGAAGTCGTCCAAGATCATCAGGGGTTTTCAATGGTGAAGAGATTTGCGGTATTGACGAGAGCGGGAATGAATTGACCCTGGGACTTAATGAAGTTAGTGAGATTGAGATGGCTGCCTGGGATCCTGGAATGACTTACATTGTATATGGTAGCCTTGTCATCCTCACCGCCTTTTTAGTTGTTGAGTTGTGTAGCGAGGGTCCTGACCAGGCGTTTTAGGCAGGTAGACCTGCTCAGTTCTAAGAGTATCCA
>CAYLRO010000026.1:0-29611 GCA_964386635.1 uncultured bacterium
CTCTGTTTGCTACCCGCTGGTCATCGAAACTGACTGAAGTCAGAGCATTCAGGTTACTTTTAAGCGGCATGATGATTGAAAGCTTTCCAAGAAAATGATTCCCGTCGAATGGCGAGTTCACCTCGCCCTCAAATCCAACAGTTATGTCATTGAGATGTGCTGCGAAAGCACTCACACCAAATGCGATAACATCCTGCATGTAATCAGTCTCAGATGAGTATGAAACTCCGGATTTGAACAGATCTCCTCCGAGAGCAAGACCTCCGTGCCAGGCAAACTCACTATCATCAACTGACCATTCGGAACTGGAATCAGGAATGGAGATGTTGTGACTGTTGAATAAATACTCGTAATCAGCTCTGGCCATTCTCATGCCGGCTGAGAAACCGGCTGAAAGCGAGCCGGTGATAGTCTTTGATAAACCGCCCATAGCTTCCCACTGTCCTCCACTGGAATAGAGAACAGATACACCGAGCTCATTAACGCCTGATGGATCATAAACGGTATGTGTACCTTCATAACCGAATTCAGCCACCTTTGCATAACCTGCGTTGAATGAGAAACCACCTGCAGGTATAATCACAGCTCCGGTCAGGTTGTCATATGTCATATAAGTTCTTACAGTTTTTTCCACATCAGATTGAAGAACTCTTTCTGTCCAGGAATCCAGAGCCGCGGCAAACTGAACTCCAAGAGGTAGATTCGCTGTAAGAGCAGGATTGGTGAAAAGGCATGCAGGTTCTGCAATGCCTATTGCCCTGCTTGTGCCAAGAGCTGCTGAGGCAGGTGTAATACCCGGTAACGGTGTTCCGTTGGTTACAGCATCATAGTATCCGAAACCGAATGAAGGTGAAGTAAGTAACAGTAGCGCTGATAAAATACAAAGTAAGTTCCTCATGGAAGTCTCCTGTTTTTATAGTGGGATAGCAGCTCCTACAGAAAATGCTGTGATCATGTCATCGATGGTATCTGCGTCCGGGAAACCAAAAACGCCTGAAATTCTGCTCTCTGAACCATAATTAAAGGCTGCGTTAAGGTCTACCCAGCTGAAATTGACTGTTGCGCCAATAGCTATTCCCAGAGCTGGATCTGCGTCACTATTGCCTGAAGAAGAAAGATAAACTCCCCCGCGGAAGTAGAGATTGTGTTCCGGATGCATTCCACCAAAAACCTTTGCTGTCCAGGCTGTGTTATCCCCTGTATCGTATACCACTGCTTCCAATCCCACTCCAGGGAAGTATTCAGACAAATCTCCGAAAACTATTCCAGCAGCGATTGAGGATGCACAGTTATCTGTTGCGGAAGAATAGACAGCGCCGAATGTTGAATTGACGCCTGTAGCAACTGATGCTCCTGCTTTCCAGGCAAATTCTCCCTCTTCTCTGGACCATGTGGAAGAAGAATCATCGTACGAGGAAGAGAAATGGTGCCAGTAGTATTCGTAGTCAATATTACCCATGCGATACCCGGCTGACGCTCCTATTTTAACTCCGCCGGCGATTTCCTGAGCCGCACCAAGAGCAGCTTCGTAAACTCCACCGCTTACAGTTAAATTCTCGAATCCCGAGATCACCGGTTCGGGGTTTGTATCCAGGAAGAAGTACTCGCCCTTGTAGGTGTAATCCCGGATCTTTGCAATTCCAAGGGCCAGGGCAGTGTTGCCTGCGCTGAAATTCGCCTGAAAACTGGATGCTCCAAGCCCTGCATAGGTCAGGGTGTGTCTCCCCAGGCCATCGTCCACCATCTGCTTCAGAATCAGGGGACCCACTGTGAGTTTTATACCTGCGTCTGTTCCACTGAGCCCGGCAGGATTCGCAAACAGGTCCATACTTCCCACGCTGACAGATGATACTCCTCCAAAACCATGTGCTACTGCATCAATACCAGGCATGGGGCTTCCAAGACCCAAAGCGTCAAGATATCCGAAACCGAAAGCCGTAACCGGCAATAACAGGCAAACGGAAAGAGACAGGATCCTTTTCGCAGACATAAATTCCTCCTGATCTTAGGGGTTGTATTTATCATAGATAATACACATTTTTCCACGTCTGAAAAACCCACCTGAAAAATATGGCTCAGAGAGAGGAAATAACGAGAAACATCAGTGTTCCCGGGAAGCTCACAGGCTTCTGATCTCCAGGGAGCTACTAACAGAAAACATCCCCCTCATCGCTGAGGAGGATGCTTCATTTTTTGAAGAGATTCTGTTTAGAAGTTTTCCTTCACATAGTCATAACCGGCTCTGACAGCTCTTGCGTTCAGATCGATAATTGCCTGTTTCTTGCCCTTGAAGAGCTTGGGAAGCAGAGCAATAACATCCTCCGGTTTGAAAGTATCCGTAATGGCAGCATAGGCTCCCACATTCACAAGACTCTGAACCCTGGTATTGCCAAGCTCATCAGCAATTCCTGTGATTGGAACAGCGAAAACGTTGATGTCCGTTCTCTGAGGTTTCACATCAATGAGAGTACTGTTGTAGAGAAGGGTTCCTCCAGGAAGAATGAACTCCTCGAACTTCTCCATGCTCGGTCTGTTCATAGCAAGCACCAGTGAGGGATGAACTGCCTCAGCAGCACCAATTATCCCGTCCTGAATGTTCACTGAACAGTTGGCGGTTCCTCCGCGCATCTCGGGCCCGTAGCTGGGGAGCCAGGAAACATTGTAACCATACTCAAGAGCAACACTTGCAAGCGCCTGCCCTGTAACCATTATTCCCTGTCCTCCGAAACCTGCCACCCTGATTGACATTTTTTTGAACTTCTCCTGGGTATCCGGACGGCTGAGATCCACATCTTTCTCCGCAGATATTCCCAGGTTCTCCCATACTTTTTTCGGTTCCATTACAGGTACAGGTCTGGTGGTGATCTTTGCCTCTTCACCCTTGTCTCTGTATACGCCAAGGGGATAAACAGGGATCATCTTCTCTTTTACCCAGTCCATTGCCGCAGGGGCATCCATCTTCCAGCCACTTGGGCATGTGGAAAGAACCTCGACAAACTGGAATCCCTTTTTCTCCTTGGCATTCTGGATAGCCTTACGCACTGCATTACGGGTTTTTCTGATGTGCGCAGGATCATGAAGGGATACTCTCTCCACATAGTTGGGAGCAGTAAGCTGGCTGAGAACCTCGCACATTTTTATGGGATATCCGTCTGTGTCAAGGTTTCTTCCGTAAGGAGAGGTTGTTGTTATCTGGCCCTCAAGTGTTGTAGGCGCCATCTGTCCACCGGTCATACCGTAGATAGCATTGTTCACGAAGAAAACAGCAATGTTCTCTCCGCGGTTGGCTGCCTGAAGAATATTGTTTCCACCAATGGCTGAAAGATCGCCGTCTCCCTGATAGCTTATAACTATCTTGTCGGGGTTGGCTCTGCTTACAGCAGTTGCAGCAGCAGGAGCGCGACCGTGAGCTACCTGGAAGTTGCCGGTATTAAAGTAGTAGTACGCGAACACACTGCAGCCCACAGGGCTGATCAGTATTGTTTCGTCCACTATATCCAGGTCTTCCATTGCTTCTGCAATCAGCTTATGAAGGATTCCGTGACCGCATCCGGGACAGTAATGGGTACGATCTTTCTCTGCGCCGGGTTTGTGTTTGTATTCGTCCATGAAACCCAGTGGTTTTCTCAGTACTGTCTTTTTCATTACTTTGCCTCCCCGTAAAGCTCAGAGACCTTGTCGAGGACCTCTTCTGCTGAGGGCACGTTTCCGCCAACGCGGAAGTAAAGATCGCTGTTCATTTTTCCGCAGAGTGCAAGATTAACATCATCCACCATCTGGCCGGTGGAGAGCTCTACTGTCAGGATATTCTTAACACCTCTGTCAGGAAGAGCTTTGATCTGCTTTTTGGGGAATGGAAAGAGCGTTATCGGTCTGAAAAGGCCAAGCTTGATACCCTTTGCTCTGGCGTTGTCCACAGCAGTTCTAAGAACCCTGCTTACGCAGCCGTATCCAATAACCACTGTCTCAGCATCATCCATCATGTACTCTTCGAACTGAACCTCGTTCTCTTCTATTTTGTTGTACTTCTTGAGAAGTTCGTTGTTCCACCACTCCAGATCATCATGATCAAGATAGATGGAATTAACAAGATTCTTGTGCATGGGAGTTCCGAACACTGCATAATCGCTTTTGTCAGGCAGCTCGGTAACAGGTTCGGGAATTGTAACAGCTTCCATCATCTGCCCTATAACACCATCTGTAAGAACGAAAACAGGTGTACGATATTTGTCGGCCAGATCAAATGCCTTCACCGTAAAGTCGCACATTTCCTGGCAGCTTGCAGGAGCGAGAACGATGTTCTTGTAATTACCGTGTCCCCCGCCTTTAACAACCTGATTGTAGTCTCCCTGTTCCGGACCGATGTTTCCAAGGCCCGGACCGCCGCGCATGACATCCACTATTACGCAGGGAAGCCCTGCACCGGCACAGTATGAAATGCCCTCAAGCTTCAGGCTTATTCCAGGTCCAGAACTTCCGGTCATTACTCTCTGGCCGCTCCCTGAAGCTCCATAGACCATATTGATCGCCGCAACTTCACTCTCTGCCTGCACAAATGTTCTGCCCAGTTTGGGAAAGAGAGCAGCAGCAGATTCGGCGATCTCACTTGCAGGTGTTATGGGATAACCATAGTATGCGGTGCATCCGGCCATGGCAGCGCCGTACACTGCAGCATAGTTACCCTTCATCAGCATTCGTGCCATTCTACGCCTCCCCGTCTGTCTCTGGGTTGTAATCCCGGAGATACACAACTATCGCGTCTGGTTCAGGACAGGTGTAGAAACAGCTTCCGCATCCGACACAACCTTCACCCACATATTCAGCGTAGTGATAACCCTTGGAATTCAGCTTGGGAGAAAAAACCAGAACCTGCTTGGGGCATTTTGCGATACAGAGTCCGCACCCCTTGCATTTATCCGGATTCACCTCGGATCGAGGGTACTTGGTGTTGGTCAATTGAGGGACCTCCTTGCTTTGTTTATATGATACATTGCAATAATAAATAGCTAAGACCAGAAAATGCTTCGGACTTCTACAATGGCACGGGAGCTTATTATCGTCAACCTCTGATCGTTATGTAAACAGCGCTCTAGGGGGATGTTTCACGAAACTTGGCTAAAGGGTTCTGCGCCATTTTCCATCAAACAGCGAGTAACCTCTCATCTGAAGCTCCAACTCGCTCTCCTGCCATTGTGAAATTGATACTGAACTGAAGCCCAGCTTCTTCAGGCATACTTCAAGATTGCTTAGAAACCTGTGTTCCTCAACTTGCAGGTGAACTTCACTTACTTCTGCAAGACTCCCGTCAGTCAATCTGAAAGTTCCCAGCAGATCATTTTTGAGAGTAAGTTTGAACAGACCATCACCGGTGTCAGAAATGGCAGGGCTTTCTTCTTTTCTCAAGCTTCGCATTTTCCCTGCTGAAAGCCGTAAAGAGACAATGTAAAGTACCGAGAAAAGAACAATACCGATCCATGGATTGCCAAATCCCATGAGATGTAAACCGGCAAACACAAGGGCATGCAGTGTAAAAGCACTGCCCAGTGCTATAGACATTATCCTGGCCTGTTCAGAAGAGAAAAGTCCCTTCCCCAGTCCCCTGGACATCCTCTCCAGAAGGTTCCACCCCACAGGTACAGAAATCAGCAGAATAAGACCCAGAACAAGCTCCATTAAAATAAGACTGCCACCGGGAAACTGAACAATTGTTCCCAGGGCAGTCACTGCTCCGAAAACAAAACCCTCGACTATAAGAGCGGGTTTTTTCTTCCCTGTGAAGAAAAGAACAAGATAGGCTGACAGCCCTGCGACAACCCCTGCAGCTGCCGCTTCAAGCCCGGTAAAGAAGATATCTCCAATAAGAAAAAGAACAAGAACCAGAAGTTCAGGCCAGAGAGTTTTCAACTGCAGATTCTCCGGTTACCCAGTGAAAGTATCAAATCCATAAAGTCTCTGATTTTCCTCCTGGCAGTCATCTCACTCTTGGTTCTGCACTTTCCTGTCAGGATCCGCAGCAACATCCCTGCAAAGCCCAGAGGATGGTAAGCAATTCGTGCTGCATAGTAATGGAAATAGGTTCCGATTCTGAATCTGTCAAGCTTCCGGTAGTCACTTCTCCAGACAGGAGAAAAACAAAGCTCATCAATTTCTGAAAACTCCTGAAGGTTGGGATCGTCCATTGAGAGTGTGGCCGGGAATGGTGTCATAATAGGCATAACAACCTCCTGAACACCTGCCCGGGCCAGGCTCCTTATGAACTTTCTGGTCTCTTTCCTGTCCGACTGGGTCTCCCCCGGTGTGCCTGCAACAAAAAAGCAGCAGGTTGCCATACCGAGTTCCGTTGCTTTGCTGATCAGCCTGGGGACTTTTTGTATGTCTGCTATCTTGTTCATGAGTTTCAGGACCCTGGTGGACCCTGATTCAGGAGAAAGAGAGAAGTATCTGCATCCGGCATCTGCCATAAGCACCAGAAGCTCATCATCCAGTGTCTCCATCTTCAGCCCTGAAGGGAAACAGAATGTAACCTTCAACCCTCTCTCAATGATGCCGTTACAGATATCCTCTACCCGTTGTCTGTTGATGGCGAAGTTCTCATCCTGAATATGAAAGTCTGTAACTCCATACTTATCAAAATAATAAGTGATCTCCCCAAGTACGTTTTCAGCGCTTCTCGCAAGCCATCTTCCTCCACACATTGCAGGAGCCTGGCAGAAAGAGCACTGGTAGGGGCACCCTCTAGAGGTAAGGATGTTCATGTACCTGACACCGCGCATGGCCGGTCCGTGGCCGTAACCCAGTTTCCAGTAGGTTTCAAGAGGAAGAAGGTCTACAGCGGCCAGGGGCTGTCTTTCAATGTCTGAAGTGTATTTTTCTCTGCGTTCTACGGTTTTTTCCCTTGTTACTATTCCGTCAATGAGATCAAGGTCATAGTCTCCCTGAAGAGCCGACAGAAGAGCAGGAATCCTCTTCTCGCCCTCTCCAAGAATCACATAATCTGCACCGGCTTTGATAAAATCGTCAGGGACAAAGGTAGAGTGATATCCGCCAACGATAACTGTTCTCTTCGGTTCCCGCCGTTTCAGCTCCCTTATTATCTCCATGCTCATTGAGTGCTCGGATGCACAGTGAACCGACACACCGGCTATGGCTTCTGAATTAACCCTGTCTGCTATCTCAGAGGGAGTAAGTCCCCGGGCTCTGTATCTTTTTCTGAAGGTATAGAACCGGTGAGGAGCTGAGCCGTATCCATCAACAATATCCACCTGGTAACCTGATTGTCTCACACTGGCCGCAAGATAAGCCAGCCCGGATGGAATACCTGGAATACTTCCGTAGAAGTCCGCTTTGAGATGGACAACAGGAGGTCTGATGAAGATCATTTTCATATCAGTGGAGCTGTGGTTCAAGAGGCTTTTTCATGTACTTGGCAGTTGCAAGAAGCATGAATCCGTTTATGTATTTCTTAAGATCCAGGATACTGCGCATCCTGCGTATCTTCTTGAAAACGAGTTTGGGTCTCAGGTAGAACCTGCGATGGCCTTCCTGTATCAAAAAGCGGATCTGGTCCTCGGTCATGCCCTCTGGAACAAATGATACGTTCTTGAAGTTGAAACGGTCCCTGGTAAATTTTGCCGGGGTGATCTTGCCATCAAGCAGCTGTTCGTAAACTTCGCTTCCGGGAAGAGGTGTGAGATTCACGAAAACTGCATAGTCAAGGTCAATGGAGCAGGCAAATTCAATTGTTTCCAGCCCTTCTTCGAAGGTTTCACCAGGGATACCGAACATGAATGTACCATATGCTTCCATCCCCAGACTGCTGGTGAGATTCACCGCATATCTTATCTGATCCAGCTTCGTTTCTTTTTTCAGTGTGTCAAGGTTTTTCTGCACTCCGCTTTCCACACCGAACAGTATTCGCCAGCATCCGGCTTCCTTCATCTTTCTGAGAAGAGGTTCGGAAACTCGGTCCACTCTGGCATTCACTGCCCAGTCCACATCGATCTTTCTCTTGAGGATCTCGTCACAGAAATCCATTGCCCTTTGCTCGGAAAGGGTAAAGGTATCATCCCAGAAAGCAACGTCCTTCACACCCTGCTCTTTAACAAGCCATTCGATCTCGTCTGCAATGTTTGCAGCTGATCGCATTCTTGTGTGTCTGTCTGTGTGACAGAATGTACAGTGGTACGGGCATCCTCTGGCACCGATAATATTCGCATGGGGCAGTCTGCTGTAGAATGTCGGGCTGGGAAGATAAGCTTTCGGAGGTGCAAGCTGATGAGCGGGAAAAGGAAGGCTGTCTATGTCTTCCACAACAGGCCTGTCAGGAGTTTTCACCAGTTTACCCAGTTTGTCGAAAAACACCAGACCGGGAACATTTACAGGCTCTTCTCCTCGGCTGAGACAGTTAACGAGTTCACGAAGGGTATGCTCACCTTCGCCTTTTACAATGTAATCTATCCCGTCACACTGCTGGAAACACTTCTCCTGCCATAAAGTCGGGTGTATACCGCCTGTAACCACAATGGAATCCGGGAACTGCTTCTTCATGGCACTTATCATCCACCGGGAATTCTCCCAGTCCACACTGGTGAGAGTAACGCCGATAAGATCAGGTTTGATCTCTGATATTTCCTCCATGGTTTTCTCGTATGTGTGGAAAAGGCCCTCCAGATACACCACTTCATGGCCATCTTCCAGAAGGTACGGTGCAAGATAGAGAAGCGACGGACTGGGCACTACATTTACAAGCGGCTTTATCTTCAGCCATTTGAAGAGTGCAATCCGGCGGTTCATAAAATCGTGCTGATCTTGCTCCCAGCACGCAGGCATTGTTAAGAGTACTATTTTCATGATTCACCGAATATATTCAGCCTTTCCGTCAATGTCCCTAACCTGTATTTATCCGGAGGTGGATTTGAGCCTGTCGATTTCAGTTGTTATTCCAGCCTGGAACGCCTGCAGCACCATTCATCGCTGTCTCGATTCCATTACCAGGCAAACAATTCTACCCTGTGAGATTCTTCTTGTTGATGACGGTTCAACTGATAACACTGTAGCAATAGCGAAAAAATACAACGTTTCACTGCTCAGCACAGGAGGGCGAAAAGGCCCGGCAACAGCAAGAAACATCGGGGCTGAAGTTGCAACTGGAAATGTGATACTGTTTCTGGATTCGGATGTAATCGTTCCTTCCGACCTGATTGAAAAAACTGCCGCACATTTTACTGACGAATCAATCTGGGCGGTTCAAACCCTGTATACACCGGTTTGCCCTGCAGAGAACTCTGTTTCACAGTACCAGAATTACTATTACTACTACAACCTTAACAGAATGCCTGATGGACAAACTGCTACTTTCGCAACATGGTGTTCCGCTGTGAGGAGAGACAGGTTTACTGAGATCGGTGGTTTCAACATAAGAATTCCTGAGCCAACAGTTGAGGATGAAGAACTGGGATATACCATCGTTGATAGCGGCGGAATCATAATTCTCGATAAAACAATTCAGGTTACGCATCTTGCGTCCTATTCCCTGGCTCAGTTCACAGGCAGAAGATTAAGAATGGCCAGAGCTCAGGCAAAAAGCGGCTGGAGGCAGGTGAAGAATAGACTCCTGGCCCGTTACATAAATGTACACGAATCGGGAACACACCACAGCAGATGGGTTGTGCTTTCAATACTGCTGGTGCTTTTTTCGCAGCTGTGTTTTCTATGGAGTCTGCTTTCTCTATCACTGACCCCACTAATCCCTGTATCTGTTCTTCTTCTTGCCGCCTTGATTTGTCGCACGGGATTTCTTCGGAGATGCCGTATAGATCTTCACAGGGATTATACTGTCACATTTTCAATTCTTTGCCTTTTCGATATGGCTGTTCTGGGCTGGGGAATAGTGCAGGGAACACTGCAGTACATCTCAGGAAAGAAATACTGAACAACATCAGATCTTTTTGGTAATAAACCGCCAGAGAGTGTGTAGAACACTCAGCCCGTAGGGAATGGGCTTCAGACTTGAATAGCCCTCACCATGAATGGTGGGTATTGGAACTTCTTCAATCTTCAGATCTGCCCTGATGGCTCCAACAAGCATCTCCGAATCAAAATTGAATGTGCTGGAATAATCAGTGAAGGGAATGTTCTCAAGCGCTTTTCTGCTGTAAGCTTTGTAGCCGCTGTGATAGCTTGTAAGATTCGCTCTGAAAATGGTGTTTTCAACCCAGTTAAGAACAACAGTTCCCCAGTATCTGGCCTGACTCATTCCTCCATGCCTCATGTCACCGTGCATGGTTCTGCTTCCGCCTACTACATCTGCCCCTTTTTCAAGTGGCGCAATCATTCTGAGAAGAAAATCAGGTGGATACTGGCCATCCGAATGGAGCATGACAACACTGTCGCACTTATTCTTCAGAACCCAGTCAAAAGCGGTTTTCTGAGCTTCTCCGTAACCCTTGTTAACAGGATGATCCACAACCTGAATAGAAGGAAACTCCTTTGCAAGACGTCTTCCAAGCTCGCCGGTGCCATCGCTGGAACCGTCATTTACTATCAGGAGAGTCTCCAGGCTGTTCCACGCTTCAGAGGGGATATTGCGGATAACTCCCTCCATAAGCTTTTCTGCGTTATATGCAGGCATGAAACAGATGTGTCGCACTTCAACTCCGGTTTCCAGACTTCAATCAGTTAGTGAGGCTGAACTGATAATCATTCCAGAGGGAAAAATCAAGTTGTGGAAACATATCCGCCGATTGTTATAATCGCCGAAACACCCTGAAAGGAGTTTATAAGTGCAGCAGTGTCATCAGGCACTAACCACTGCTCTGAAGAAAGTATCTCAGGGCAGAATCCTGGATGTTGCCACCGGTGCGGGAAATTTTGCCAGGAACATCTGGGAAGTCAGAGGCTCATCCATGGAAATTATTGCCGTTGATACTCTTGTAAGGTCTTTGATAAGTGTTACACCGGAGAAAATTCCAGGAGTTCTTACAGCTGCCATGGACGGAATGCAGATGGCCTTCGGTGATTCTGTTTTCACAGGGGCTGCCATTTCCAACTCTCTTCATCACATGGAAAATCCCGTGAAGGTTCTTACAGAAATGGTCAGGATACTTGAACCAGGTGGAATCCTCATTGTAAATGAAATGTTTTCGGATGGGAACCAGTCCCAATCTCAGTTAACCCATACAATGATGCATAACTGGTGGGGTGCAGTAGACAGATACCGGGGTAACTCTCACAATCCGGTTTATACTCGCAAAGAGCTGGAATCACTTATTGAGACTTCAGGAATTGAAGATGTGAACTATGCTGTTCATGAAGATATTTCCGGTGATCCTCACAGTCCGGAGCTTAGAGATCACTTGACAAAATCACATCAGACTTTGACGAAGGAAATTGCCGGCAACAGCAAGCTTGAGGAACAGGGAGAAGCTGCCTGGAAGCACTATAAAAAGCATGGCTTCACAGCCGCAAGAAGCCTGATGGCCTGGGGAAACATAAAGTAGCTTCAGGAACAAATCCGTAACCAGGGTGACTTGAGGTATCCCGATTGTCTGGGTCTTCTTCTCGCATCCTGTCAAGACTGTAAACCGCATCTGTCATCGCAGGGTGGTAACTGACGCCTGGTTTTACTGGATATTGTTTCTTCCCGCTGTAGGATCAGTGTGCAGAACCCTTGATGGAATCAGCTCTTCTGCAAGCTGAGGATTCCAGGGTTCAATAATGTGTGTTTCCCTCTGATCCACATAGTAAAGGTAGTAATTTCTGTCCGGGAAAGAAGCCATAAATTCCCGGTCCTCATCGACCGTCTGATGAGCGCAGAAAATGATCTCACTATCAAGGAAAGGTGAAATGTAATTCATGCCACTGAAAATGTTTGGATAACCGTGATCAGACGCCTCCATGAATACAACAGCCGGAGAATCAACGGTTTCTTCGGCAAGTTCCCAGGTTTTTCCATCGATCATAAGCCAGGGGCCTGATTTTGATCTTACTTCTTCAGGAAGATACAGGAGAACCGTTATTGCGAAGAGACCGGCAAGAGTAAGAAAGGCAAAGTTCCTACCCCGTTCTCCCCATCTGGCTAATGCAGCTCGAAAGATGAACATAAGTCCCATTACCGAAAGAAACAGGATTATTGGCAAGAAAGTAAAATAGTGGCGGGGGCCGTATATCACTGCAGCCCAGGAGTGTGGCAAAAGTAAAAGGAACATGGCCGGCAGAGGAAGAGATATCCAGAGAATTCTTCTGTCCTTCCGCATCATTCCGATAGATGCGATCAGAGGAACAAGTGAAAGAAGAGGCCAGCCGAAGAGAGTTGTTGCTCCAGCTGCGATCTGTCTAATCCCAAGCTTGATCCCGCGCCAGACCGTATGATCGTAGTCGCCATATACAGGATACCATGTCTTATTGCTTCCAAATCCTATCAGCCTTCCTCCTCTGGAAATCTGATACGGCGTTTTAAGAAAATCTCCTGTATAGTACCAGTTCAGTACAAGGAATCCCGCTACAGGAAGAATTGAGCCCAATGCCAGACCTGTGAGCGCTTTAAAACCCTTTCTTCCTTTAAGAACCAGTATCACAAAGAGGAAAACTCCCCACACAATTATCGGATATGGTTTTGTTGTAAGGGCCAGCCCCAGAAGAAAACCAGATGCCAGTGAGCAGGCAAAACGATCATTCTTCCAGTAAATACTCAGAAAATACAGGCTCCATGTTACAAGCATCAGATTGGAATTGTGTGCCATATGCGTGGATGTCATGATCAGAAAGAAAGGAGAAAGCAGAAGCAATATCACGGAAAGCTTTGCCAACCGGTTACTCGTCCACAACCGGACAAGAAGGTAGAGCCCGATTAACGACAGCACTCCTTCTAAAGGCCCTAAAATGAAACTGGCGTTGAACCAGATAAAAGGAGCCAGCAAAATGGAGTGGGTCGGAGTGTACTGGCAAAACCACTTGCCATCCTCCATCAGAAGATGTCTGCTGGGAAAGAATCTCTCTGGGTCGGATACAGGGGGCAGCGGTGCCGACAACTCACCTGCCGCAAATATCTTCGCCTGAAACAGCTGCGCTGCTTCATCACTGCCTTTTGCTGTTCGCTCCAGAGGAACAATGGCCATCCAGGCTGTAAACGAGAACAGAATAGCAGACGAGACGATCAGGAATGTTCTGGTTCTTACTCCATCAAGAAAGCTGATTACATTAAGCGTCAGGTTTCCGCGTATCCACTTAGATACGGACCAGGCAAGAAATATGACAGCAGGAAAAAGAACAAGAAGCTGAATGAGCTTGTCGTCAGGTCCATCTGTTCTAGACCCTGATAATGCATAAGCAGCAAACGACAACAGCAGGATGATGCCTGATACAAAAATGATTCTATTTCTCATTTTACTTCTCTCCCTCAATCCTGCCGACTAAATGCACCTTCTGTTTCTGTGGTCAGGATACGCTGCTTTGCCTTCGTAAACTGGCCTTGTCTCTCATCCTTCCGAACCAGAGCCAGGCAGCATTCTGGAAATCAATTCGAAGTCTGAAAATCGATTTAATTATTTTCCATCTCTTCTTCGAGTAGAACCTTCTATAGGCTTCCTTCTGTAAAAGACGGAGCTCCTCTCCACTTACCTCACATAGATTGAAGTATCCTGAAAGATAATTGTAATCGCTGAAATTAATGGTTGATTGAACCTCAGAGGGAACCACATGGTCCCACAATGGTGTTCCAGGGTAAGGTGTTACAATAAAGAAACTGGCAAAGAAGAGATCCATGCTTTCGGCGTAAGCAATAGTCTTCTGCATCTGTTCCCTTGTTTCACCGGGGAATCCAAGCATGAAGTAACCGCTTGTTACGATTCCTGCCTTGTCAGCCAGGGTAACAGCTTTCTTTGCAGTTGCCAGATCCAGATTCTTGCCAATAGCCTTCTGAAGTTCAGGAGATGCTGTTTCCACTCCAATTGCCATATTTGTGGTACCGGCTTTGGCAAGAAGATCTACAAGTTCTTTATCCAGATGATCTGCCCTGACTCCGTTGGGAAATGCAAGAGATAATCCAAAGTCAAGTTCGATCAGCATTCTGCAGATGGTTTTAGCCCGGTCATGATTAATATTAAATGCATCATCAAAAATCTCGATATCTGTAACCCCGTACCTGTCTACAATCTGCTTGATTTCCTCCACCACATTTTCCGCTGATCTGAAACGGAATTTTTTTCCAAATACTTTATGGCAGTAGCAGCAATGGTATGGACATCCCCTTGAAGTGAATACAGGAAGATACCTCCCCCGCCTTGTATTGCCGGCACGCCCCATACGGGCATAATCGCTGATATTGATCAGGTCCCATGCTGGAAACGGAATTGAATCAAGATCTGAGATACGCTCTCCTGGAGGCCCCCACTCCATCTCTCCATTCACTCTTAATACGGTACCCGGGATTCCCGAGAGGTTTTCATTATGGGAGATTCTTCTGATCAATTCCGTGAATGCTGTTTCCCCTTCTCCCACAACCAGTATGTCAATGTTCTTGTCTTCAACCACATCGTTTGTGCATGAGGAGATATGGGCTCCACCGGTAACAACTGTTGTATCGGTATTTATCTCCCTGGCCATTTCTGCAATCCTGTGCAGGCTTTCGGCTTCACACGTAAGGACCGAGACTGCAACTACCTGTGGTTTCCACTTTTCCAGCCGATCCCTCAGTACTTTGTAAGGACGCTTGTGACAATGAAGATCCATTATTTCTATTTCATGACCTGGCTGATTTGATCTGAGGTGTGAAGCCATATACATTAACCCCAGCGGGTAAGAATACTGCGGAACTTCTTTGTTGAACGAGGATCCTTTCACCATCATAATACGCATTGCTTTACTTCCGTTGTAGGTCAAATTCCTATTCTGTCGCCACGGATCCAATCCTGGAATCGCGGGTATGTCGTTTGTCCACAGTAAAACACCTTAGATCAATTGATGCTTCAAAGGATAAACTGAATGTCCCGTTTCATGTCCCTCCTGGCAGAAACACCATTGCGTATCGAATCAGGGGATGGTACTCTCCAGGATAATCTCATTGGTCCGAATATACATCGGCGATTCTACCTTTTCCATGAATAGTTCCAGCTGGCCGGCTAAGGGTATTGCCTGTAAACCGGCAATTCCCAACAGCAAACAGAAACTTCCTCATCAGTATTTCTTTCCCCCTGCAAAAGAGAACAGGGCAGAAACAACTGCAGGCAGAATGAGAAGCAGGTCCGGAAGAATGAAAAAACACGCAAGGACTCCTCTGAAACCTCCATCACGCACTGCGTAATACTTGAATGGGATCTGCCCGATAGCTGTAAACAGCAGTCCGAAGACAGAAAGGTATACGCCGATAGGTCTGAAAAATGGAATCAGCAGAAGGCCGATTATGAAGACCCAGGAAAAAACAGATCCGGAGATTACAGGAAGCATTTCTCTGAATCCGGCAACACTTATTGAGGGGGCCCCTCGGGACCGGTCTCTTCGAAGAATGTAAAGCGCCTTTGCCCTCATCATGTTCCACTCGTACCGGAAAAATTCACAGGTTGTGTATTCCCTGAGATGATAAACCTCTATTTCAGGAGCAATGGCAATTCTGCCCTGAAAGCTCCAGAGTCTTTCGGAAAAATCCGCATCTTCAATGGTGGCTCCTGCTATGTTCTCGTCAAAACCCTCAAGTTTTTTGAACAGGTCCGTTTTCACAGCAAAGAAAAAGGTTCCGCATCCCTTGATGTAAGGCCCTTTTATTCTCCTGGTGAATGTATGAAAATAGTAGTAGTTCTTATAAAAAGTAGCAGCACTGGAACCTGCTGCATTCCTGCTGTACACCCCCTGAACAGCATCTGCACCCTGCATCTTCGCCGCAAGCATTCTCCGCCATCCATGGGGCACCACTGCATCTGAATCCACAAAGAGTATCCATGAGGTGTCTGCAGCAAAACCACCTGTGTTCCTGGTTCCTGCAGCTCCGGGTTTTCCGGAACTCTCAAGATACTGAACCCCGATACTTTGAAGCACATCAAGCGTGTTGTCTGTGGACCTGTCATTCACTGCTATAAGCCTGTCGCCGGTTTCCAGTTCCTGCTGAAGAGGTTCAAACACCTGCCGAATGGTTTCAGAACTGTTGTGTACCGGAACGATAACTGTCAGGTCTGAATTCATGATCCCGGTTTAAAAACGCTGAATGCCTGTTGCCCAAGCATCTGCAGAAGGCTCCAGGCACCGTGGCATATGGCCCTGAGCTGGAAGGGAGACATGAGATTGCGTACTCTGTAAAAGACAAAGGACGGGCGGAAGAAATACCTGAGATAAGCAAGTCTTCTCAGCTCCATTACCTGGTCTGCGGTCATTGAGAAAGGAACGAAACAGGGTCTGTCAAGCAGCATCCCCTGGTCGTCCAGGTTTTCTGACATAGTTCCGAATTTTCCCTGCATAACTCCCTTGTAGAGAGGTGTGCCGGGAAAAGGAGTGATGGGGAAAAACTCCACAGTGAAGCTGCCCAGGTTCTTTGCGAAATCAATGGTTTCAAGACCCTCGCTGAATGTCTCGCCTGGAATTCCGAAGATGTATGTGGTATGAGTCTTTATCCCTACGCTGTGAGCAAGTTTTATGGCAGTTTTTATCCGGTCAGTTGATTCGAATTTCAGAAGAGTGTCCAGATTTTTCTGAACCCCACTCTCAACGCCGAAGTTTATACACCAGCATCCTGCAGCCTTCATTGCACGAAGAAGAGGTTTGTCTACTGAATCTGCTCTGCATGATACCCACCATCTGACTTTTATGCCTCTATCCATGAGTTCTCTGCAGAATTCGTATACATGCTGGTGGCTGTATGTGAAGTGCTCATCCCAGAACTTGATCTCCCGAGCGCCATAATTCTTCACATAACTCTCTATCTCATCAACTATTTTTTCAGCACTGCGAAGACGGATGTGTTTCCCGTACATTTTATAGCAATAGATACAGGAGCCGTTACACCCCCTGCTGGCCAGCATCTGCATTGCAGGAACAGTGGATACCTGTTCGAAACTGGGCCAGTACCTCTCCATTTCACACAGCTCCACAGCAGGAAATGGAAGAAGGTCCAGGTCCTGTACGATGGGTCTTACTCCAGTGGAAACGGCATTACCTTCCGGGTCTCTGAAGATGAGTCCGGGTATGTCCTTCAGATCTTTACCCTCCTGAATTGCATCAATCATCTCGCCGGCTGTTAACTCTCCTTCTCCCACCACAATAGCATCCAGGTCGGGACAATCGGAAAACAGCATGTCAGGCATGGCAGTGGCTCCGTGTCCTCCTATGAAGGTAAACACATCCGGATCATCTTTCCTCAGGTCGCTGATGAATCTTGAGGCCTGATCCCAGAGAAGGCTGATAACATAAACTCCCACAGCATCAGCTTTGAATTCCCGAACCATCTGCAGCATCTTCTCATTGGTATAGAAAAAGCCTTCCAGGAATTTAACGGTGTGTCCTCTGTCCCTGAGAACCGCGGCAATGTACTGAAGCCCTGGTGTAGGCCAGCAGCCGCTTATTCCTCTGGTGTCCTTTGCACGAATGTCATCAGGGCCCCAGGGCGGCACAACAAGAGCAATTCTCAACATTTCCCCTTTCCTGTGGAAGGGCAAATATGCAGGCACCGTGAAGGTGCCTGCAATGGTACGTTCTCCAGGGAGATCATTCAGGTATCAGAACAAACCCTGCTCCATGGGCATCTATCTTCACTGTATTGCCGGATTCAATCTCCCCTTTGAGAATTGCTTCGGCAAGTCTGTTCTGCACTTCCCTCTGGATAACTCTCTTCAGAGGTCTTGCTCCATACTGAGGGTCGAACCCCAGTTCCGCAAGACTGTCCAGAGCCTTATCCGTTGCAGTGAGAACAATACCCTGAGATGCCAGCAGCCCGCTGAGCCTGTCCAGCTGAATACCCACGATACTCCTGAGCTGTTCCCTTGTGAGAGAGTGGAAGACCACCACTTCATCAACTCTGTTCAGGAACTCAGGACGGAATTTCCCCTGAAGGTCTCTGAGAGCTCTGCTCTTTCTTTCCTTTTCAGGCAGGTCCCTGCCGATTGTTCCTATCCACTCGCTGCCCAGATTGGAGGTCATTATTACAACGGCGTTGCGAAAGTCCACTGTTCTTCCCTGGCCGTCGGTAAGTCTTCCGTCATCGAGTATCTGCAGAAAAACATTGAAAACATCAGAATGAGCCTTCTCTATCTCGTCAAACAGAATGACTGAATACGGCTTCCTTCTCACAGCCTCGGTGAGGTAACCGCCTTCATCATAGCCCACATAACCGGGAGGCGCTCCGATCAGCCTGGAAACGGAATGTTTTTCCATGAATTCACTCATGTCAATTCTTACCATGGCTTCTGAACTGTCGAACATGAACTCTGCAAGGGTTCTTGCAAGCTCCGTTTTTCCAACTCCTGTAGGCCCCATGAATATGAAGCTGCCCAGGGGTCTGTCCGGATCCTGAACTCCGGCTCTGGCTCTGCGTATTGCCCTGGATACCGCATCAACTGCATCATCCTGCCCTACAACCCGTTCTTTGAGAACACTCTCCATGCGGAGCAGCTTTTCACGCTCGCCTTCAAGCATCCTGGACACTGGAATCCCGGTCCACAGGGAAAGCACAGAGGCAATCTCCTCTGCAGTGATCTCTTCCGAGAGCATGGCTCCGTTTTTCTGGAGTTCAGCGAGAGAGTTCCGTGCCTCTTCAAGTTTTTCAGATACTCCTCTCAGTTCCCCATAGCGTATCCTGGCAACCTCGGTGAGGTTTCCATCTCTTTCAGCTTTCTTCTCCTGCTGTCTCAACTCTTCCAGTTCTCTGGACAGTTCTCTGGTTCGGTTAATTGCCTCGCGCTCGTTCTTCCACCTTGTTTCAAGAGCGGAAAACTCCTCTTTCAAATCAGCAATCTGCTTTTTAACTTCCTCAAGCTGAGATCTGGATGCTTTGTCCTTCTCCCGTTTAAGTCCTTCTCTGGCAATCTCAAGCCTTGTGAGCTTTCTTTTCACCGCATCAACTTCTGACGGCATGCTGTCGATCTCTATTCTCAGCCGACTTGCAGCCTCATCAACCAGGTCAATGGCTTTGTCCGGAAGAAATCTGTCAGGAATGTACCTGTCACTCAGGGCTGCTGCTGCAACCAGAGCAGGATCCTGAATGTGTATTCCGTGATGAACTTCGTATCTTTCTCTGAGACCTCTGAGAATGTTGACTGTATCCTCAACCGAGGGGGGTTCAACAAGCACAGGCTGGAATCTCCTCTCCAGCGCGGCGTCCTTCTCAATATGCTTTCTGTACTCGTCAAGGGTTGTAGCACCTATGCAGTGAAGGTCGCCCCTTGCAAGGGCGGGTTTCAGCATATTGGCAGCATCAACAGCACCCTCTGCAGCGCCTGCTCCCACAAGGGTGTGCATTTCATCTATGAAGAGAATGATCCTGCCGTCTGAGGCGGCAATCTCAGCGAGTACTGCTTTCAATCTTTCCTCAAACTCACCCCTGAACTTTGCCCCTGCGATAAGTGAGCCCATATCCAGAGACAGAAGGCTCTTATTGAGAAGGGTTTCAGGAACATCACCTTCAGCGATTCTACCAGCCAGACCCTCTGCAATTGCCGTCTTGCCCACGCCGGGCTCACCAATGAGAACAGGGTTGTTCTTCCGTCTTCTGCACAGTATCTGCATGGTTCTCATTATCTCATTGTCCCGCCCGATTACCGGATCAAGTTTCTGCTGGGCGGCAAGGCCTGTCAGGTCCTTTGTGTACTTTTTAAGAGCTTCATAACTGTCTTCTGAATTCTCACTGGTTACCCTTGAAGCGCCTCTGACCTCTGAAAGGGCCTGCAGGAAATTCTCCTTCTGTATACCACAGCTCTCAAGAACCTCAGACGCTTTTTCTCTGCCCTGCAGAATTCCCAGAAAAAGATGTTCGCTTGCAACGAAATCATCTTTCATCTCCTGTGAGATCCTCTCTCCGTTCTCAAGTACCTTCAGGGATGCCCTGGATAAAGAAGGCTGCGAGCCGCCTGAAGATCTGGGTATATTCTGCAGCGCAGAAAACACTGTTTTCTGTATGAAGTCACCGGAAACTCCCAGCCTGTTCAATACTCCCCTGACTGTTCCGGAATCATCAGATATCAGTGCCCCTGTCAGATGAAGGGGGGTAACTTCGGGATTCCCTGCTGATGAAGCTGAATTTACAGCTTCTGTCACTGCTTCACGAGCCTTTATTGTTAGTTTTTCAAGTGTCATGATTATCTCCTTTCATCCCTTACTTGTAGCAAGAGAGAGACCAAGGCTCGATGATGTTTATAGTAATAATTACGCACTAATTAAGCCTTTTCTCCTGGAAGTCAGTCCTGGTGTGCCTAAATGACGCACGATCGGAATCAGGTGATTCTCTCTTTACCGGGGAGCTGTTTTGTTGTAGCTTTCTGCTGTACATTCAAAAAAATCTCTACTACTGATTTCGGAGGAAGTTATGACTGGTGTTGGTGTAATCGGGCTGGGATACTGGGGACCCAATCTTCTCAGGAACATCGTTTCCAACAGAAGAGTGGGCAAAGTGGTCATCTGTGAAAGGGATCCCGGCAGACTGGAAAAGATCTGGAGCAGATTCCCGTCATGCCACAAAACTCTGGACTGCAACGATATATTCAATGACAAATCCATCGATGCAGTTGTGATAGCAACAAACGTATCAACTCACTACGATCTTGCCATGAGAGCTCTTAGAGCAGGAAAACATGTTTTTGTAGAGAAACCCTTTGCAGAAACAGCTGAAAAAGCGGAAGAGATGGTTGAGTTTGCCGAAAAGAATAAACTGGTATCAATGGTAGGACACACATTCCTCTACTCTCCCCCTGTTCTGAAGATCAAGCAGATACTGGAAAGCAAAGAGCTTGGCGACATCAGATTCATCACCAGCAACCGAGTTAATCTGGGGCTTCACCAGAAGGATGTCTCTGTTATCTGGGACCTTGCTCCTCACGACTTTTCAATGCTGTTCTACTGGCTGGGCGAGGAACCGGATTTCGTAGAGGCATTCGGGCACGATTATGTCCTGCAGGGAATACCTGATGTGGCATTCATAAATCTGGGCTTCCCCAGTGGAGCAACCGCCAATATTCAGGTTGCCTGGCTTGCACCGTCAAAGCTGAGAACAACAGTAATCGTGGGCTCCAGAAAAATGCTCATTTATGATGATACAGAGCCATACGAGAAGATAAAGATTTTCGACAAGGGAGTGGATGTTCTTGAACCGGAAAGTTTCGGAGAATACCAGCTCTCTTACAGAACCGGGGATATCGTAAGCCCTCATCTTGACTCATTTGAGCCCCTGGGTGCTGAGATGGAGGAATTCCTGAGATGCATTGAGACAGGTGCAGTTCCCAGAACATCTGGCAGAAGTGGAATGGGAGTGGTAAAAGCTCTTGAAGCTGCAGACAGAAGTCTCTCCGGTAAACTCCAGTTGAGAAACAGCTGATGTCTCAACCTCCCGGAGTTCTTCTCAAGTATCTGGGTATATCTACCGGAGAGGGGAAACCGCCTTCCATGGACCTGGCTGTACTTGGGGGCACCATGGCTGTTCTTCTGGGAGATGAAAACTCCGCCGCAGAACAACTTGCTGCTTTCGCCGCCGGGCTGGAAACCCCCAGAAAGGGTAAAGTACTGGCTGGGAGCGGCATGGTCCCGGCCTGTTCACGAGAGGGCCGGCAGTGCACCGGTTACATAACAGAATCAGTTGACGCCCCCCCGGGTATGACAGCCCGGGGCTGTGTCAGTCTTGCTGTGATTTCTTCAACCAAAGACAGAAATGCAGCAGGTCAGGAAACAGAAGCACTGCTTGGCTGGCTTGACCTGGACAGCGTGAGCAATGTTCCTGTAGAAGAGCTCAAACCGGAGGAACTGCAGAGAACAGCCATGGCAGTTGCAATGGCTTCATCTCCTGAGCTGCTGGTGGTGAATTGTGCCGTACATGAGTCCATCCACTCAAGGCTTAAAGCTTTTGCCCAGGGAGGAAATGCTGTTCTCCTCAGGGCATCTTCTCTTGGAGAAATACCTTTCGGTGTTGAACGGATTGCCCTATGTAACAGCAACGGTGTTATCCGTGTAGTAAGACACGGGGAACTCCTTCAACGGGCAATGGGGGGAGCGGAGATTTCGGTCTCATTCTACCCGTCCCTCCCCAGAACACAACTGGAAACAATTAACGGGCTGAAAAATCTTCTTCACAAAAACGGTAAATACAGTTTCACCCATACTGAAACTGTATATGCAGTTACGCAGATAATGAATCTGGCCAGAGCCAATTCGCGGGTGGTTGCTGAGCTGCACATTTCACCAATACCACCGGATACCCTGATAAAGCTTTTCGATAATGATGGCATCAGGCAGGAATCTCCCGGTGGTTTATTCCATGAGGAAGAGGGTTTCTGACCTTGCACCTTATTCTTCTCACAGCAAAAATCATGCTGAGAAGAGCTGCATGCAGCAGGGGTGTTATCTGGCTGTGCGGATTCCTGTGCCTGTGTACTCTCCTTGTTGCTCCATCACATACCATACCGGGAAAATTCGTATCTCTTCTGGCAATGCTGCCGTCTGTGTTTCTGATTACAGGATGGTACGATTCCCAAAGCCGTATCGGTCTGGCTTCTCTTGTATTCAGAAGCGGTGGAGATAAGATGATAAGTATTGCAGAAATTGCTCTTCCATCCCTGGCGGGAACAGCTCTTGGAATTCTTGCTTCTCTACTTGTTAAAGCTCCTCCACCCTGGCAGTTCTGGGTGGTGATTTCCTTTTTCTCAACAGCGTTCACACTACTGTTCGCCTCTGTGGAATCACATTTCAGGAATCCTGGAAGATTCATCTTATCTGTTCTCTGGGTTTACGGGGTTAAAACTGCTGTGATTACAGACAGTATCACACATTTTCTTTCTTTCACCGAATATCCTTTTGCAGTACTGACAACAAACCCGGAAGCGGGAGGATTTCATCCAGATGCGTTTGTGCTTTCATCATTGCTGCTGCTGGCAGTATCAGCAGCTGTGTACATTCTCCCTGCACGGATCGAAAGATAGTACAGAGAACCAGGAATCAATGTCTTCAAGAGCCCTTTCAGCAAAAGCCTCTCTTTTCGCTTTCCTTCCACCGCGCACTGGTTTCTTCAGTGGAGGAAAAAGACTGTAGTTGATATTTGAAGGCTGATAACCTGATGTCTCCCTGTTTGAAGCATATCTCAAAAGTGCCCCCAGTGCAGTGGTTTCAGGCGGCAACGAGCAGGCACCGGCAGCAAGTAATCCCGCAAGGAAACCGGAACCTATTGATTCAATGTATCCCTCGATCCCTGTAATCTGACCTGCGAACGAAACTTCAGGTTTTGTCTTCAGTCTCAGTCTTTCGTCCAGCAGTTCCGGACCGTTTATAAAAGTATTACGGTGCATTGACCCCAGCCTGACGAATTCTGCCTTCTCCAGACCAGGAATTGTTCTGAAAATCCTTTTCTGGCCTGAATAGGTAAGTTTGGTCTGAAATCCCACAAGATTCCATGCTGTTCCTGTATTATCTTCCCTGCGAAGCTGTACAACTGCGAAGGGTCTCTGGCCTGTGGCCGGGTCTGTGAGTCCAACCGGTTTCATGGGACCGAAAGCCAGGGACATTTCTCCAGAATCTGCAATAGCTTCCACAGGCATGCACCCCTGGAAATGGATCTCTTTCTCAAATTCCCTGGGCAGTACTCTCTCGGCAGAAACAAGTTCCTTAACGAAAGTTCTGTATTCGCCCTCGTTCATGGGACAGTTAAGGTAGTCTGTTTCTCCGCTGTCCGAATATCTGCTCTGATAAAATACTCTGTCCATGTTAATGGAATCACCGGTAATAACAGGGGCAATTGCATCGTAGAAATAGAGAGATTCAGCACCGGTGAGAGACTTAATGGATTCAGCAAGGCCGGATGACACAAGTGGACCTGCAGCTATGATTACTCTGCCCCGAGGCAGTTCTATCTGCTCTTTCCGAACCAGCTCAATTCCCGGCGTTTCCGCAAGCATTGCCAGAACAGCTCTGCTGAAAAGAAGTCTGTCCACAGCCAGAGCCCCCCCGGCAGGCACACGGCACTGGTCTGCGGCTTTGATAAGAAAAGAACCACAGCGTCTCAGCTCTTCCTTAAGAAGACCTGGAGCATTACGCAAAAGATCCGAACGGAGTGAATTGGAACAAACAAGCTCAGCAGGAAGATCTGTTGAATGAGCTTCAGTCATTACTCCGGGACGCATCTCAACAAGACAAACCTGAAGTCCTTTTGAAGCCAGCTGAAGAGCTGCCTCAGATCCTGCCAGCCCAGCCCCCACAATAGTTATTGCATCCAATTAACATTCCCTGATTAAGAATTAACACGCACTTAACAACAGGGGGCTAATATAGCGCAGGAGGTGAAGAAATGGCGTTACCAAACATTCTCGGACGCATATTTTCAGAAACAGGATTTACCGTTCTTCAGCAAAACAGTGCTGCAGAGGAAACAGGGTTGCATTTCACAGACCCGCAAAGGTTTGTCAGATCCCCGCTGTTCTCACATGTGGACTCACCTGTAAAACTGATGGAGGGATTCAGGTCAGGGAGGTATGTAAGCTCTGCCCTTTTCTCCTCAGGCGGATATCATTGTCTCACATCCATAGCCAGCAGGCTTCCAGTGTTCAGATCTCTGGTCAGAGACGGGATTCCTTTTGTCACAAAATCTCCTGTTGCTCTTCCTTTAGCAGTTCTCAGGCAGGCAGGAAACATTGAACTTGCCAGCGACGGCAGGTTTATTTTCTCTCTGAGTTCCAGAAGAAAGCGCAGAGGGATCAGGCTCATGGAATGGCAGCTCAGGGAAGTGGAGTTGCTGGAGTCATTGATAGAACAGCTGTAACTGGAAAATTTCCAGCATATCAGTTATTTTCCTCTCTTAATCCAGGAGTGGAATATGTGTGGAATTTGCGGATACTGGTCACTGATGCCTCAGAAAGACAAACTGAAACGCCTGCTTGAAGACATGTGTGCTGTACAGCACCATCGCGGTCCCGACGACAGCTCTGTTACGCAAAGAGAGAACACTGGAGCCGGCTTTGTAAGGTTGTCAATTCTGGATCTTGCGACAGGCATGCAGCCTGTTGTTTCCAGAGCCGACAACACCATGATCACATGTAACGGCCAGATATACAACTATATAGAGCTCAAGGAAGAGTTGCCTTCTGAACAGTACACCACTTCCGGTGACATGGAGGTGGCCCTGAACGCATACAGACACTGGGGACCATCTTTTCCGGTAAAACTGAACGGAATGTTTGCAGGAGCCATTCATGACCCTCAGAAGCACAGGCTGGTTCTTTTCAGAGACCGGTTCGGGATAAAGCCCCTTTACTACACTGTGAATGAATTCGGCTTTTTCTTTGCCAGCGAGATAAAGCCTCTGTTAAAAACACCTGGAACGGCCTGCGAAATAGACAGAAACCTGCTTTCAACTTATTTCACATATCGCTATGTACCAGGTGAGAAAACCATGTTCAAGGGGATAAGGAAGCTCAATCCGGCTTCCATCCTGGTGCTTGATACGGATTCAGGAGACTTCAGGACCGACAGGTACTGGGAATGGAAGTTCAGGGAACCAGAGGATCAGATTTCTCCCGGTGAAGCTGAAGAGGAGTTTCACGAGCTTTTCACCGATTCCATAAGAATCCGCCTCAGAAGCGACGTGGAAGTTGGAAGCCTTATATCAGGAGGAATTGACTCATCTGCAGTGGCAAGTGCTGCAGCTGTTCACAAACCGGACCTGAAGCTCTTCACCATAGGT
Source organism: uncultured bacterium (assembly GCA_964386635.1). Lineage (GTDB taxonomy): Bacteria > Fermentibacterota > Fermentibacteria > Fermentibacterales > JCC-6 > Sabulitectum. The sequence continues at coordinate 25,847 of CAYLRO010000026.1, forward strand.
TTTGAAGAGGAAAAATATGATGAAACAGGAGATGTGGACACTTTTCTGGCATCAATGCCGAACCGCTTTGCTCTTGCATCTCCCATTCAAAGGATATGCTCCAGAAACAGGCTTGATCTTCTTCCTGGAATAGTCAGAGCCATTGAGGAACCTATTTCTCTGGGCACCATGGTACCCACTGACCAGGTCTGCCAGCTGGCTTCAGAAAACCTCAAAGTGGTTCTCACCGGCGAGGGAGCAGATGAAATCTTTGCCGGTTACAGAAAATTCCTGGTGGAAGAAGCAGCTCTTCAGTTTCCAGGAGTTTCCACAGGCGAGCAGAATAAACTGCTTGGACTCTACCCTGAACTGCTGCCCAGGTTGAATGAGCACAGTGAAGACAACATTACAAGGCACATAGCCAGTGAAAAGCTCTTCAATCAGGATGAACTCAGAGAGTTGCTGGGTATGCCGTCTCTCTCAGAACCTGATATCCGCAGCACTATCCCGGACAGTGTATTCAGGGAAAAAGATCCCATCTCTGCCATGCAGCTCATAGAAGTCTCCACCAGGCTTCCCAATTATGTAAACCTGCGCCTGGACAAATTAAGCATGCATCACAGCCTGGAGACCAGAACTCCATTCCTGGATTACCGGCTGGCTGAGTTGGCATCTTCTCTTCCCCGGTCTCTCAGGGTAAATCTGAAAGCCGGGCGGGAGAAATACATCTGCAGACAGGCATTTATGAACAGGGGAATACTCCCGGCCACTGTTGCTGACAGAGCTAAAAAACCATTTACAATGCCCATTGCAGACTGGTTCTCAAACCCGACAGCACTTCCTGAGCCAATACGGGAAATCCTCCAGGGAAATGCCGTTGACAGACAGGGTATACTAGATGGTAATATGGTACGCAGATACGCAGGCCTTGTTACCGGCAGCGATGTTGGACCTGAAACAATGCTTTCAGCCGGTGACAGGGTTTTCTCCATAGTTGTATTCACTCTCTGGTACAGCGAGTTCATGGAAGGCCGGATTTGAGATATCTGACAGAATTTAGAAACCTCCTTGAGAAGCGGATTGCCGGCAGGGAGGAACGTACATTCGGTTTTGAGTATGAGCTGATGAGTGCTATTGCCCTTTCTCCAGAGGACTTCAGTGCAGTGAAAAGAGTGTTGCCTGATGCAGGATTCAGGGAAACCCGGGAAATGATTATTGATGATCTGGGCATGTACATTACCTTCGAACCCGGTGGTCAGATAGAGTTCAGCAGCCCTCCTCTTTCAGGGGATGATATCCACCTGTTCGATACACTGCTTGGCAGGATAAAAAACACAGTAGAAAAGATAGAGAAAGAAACAGGTATAAGGTACATTTCTGAGCCCTTCATCCCCGGCAGAGCAGCAGCTCCTCTGCTTCTGGAAGCAGAGAGATATCGAGACCTGCATGAACTTCTGGGCAGAACAAGCAAACGGGGAAGGGAGATGATGAAGGGAACTGCTGCAATACATCTTCACAGTTCAATTTCCTCCATAAAAGAACTGCTTCGCTTATGGGAATTCATGTGCAGTCTCTCCCGTGAAGAAGGATTTGCCATGGGCAGTGACAGAAGAGATATCTGGGACCATACGGATCCCTCCAGGTGCGGATTAACATGCTCTGCAGCAGAACATATTACAGACTCAGAACAGCTTCTTGAAAAGCTTGTAAGCTTTGCTCTCCACGCAATTGACCTCCACAGAGGCATACCCTTTGGGGATATAAGACCTGAACCTGGATTCAGGAAGTTTCTCGAACATTTCACCACGATATTCACAGATGTCCGACTGAATACCAAGGGAATGACCCTGGAACTGAGAACTCTTGATTCCAGACCTCTGCATCTTTTCAGAGGCACCTGGCTGACATTCCTTGACATGCTGCAGCGAGTCATGGCTGACAGTACCGATAAGCAGTTATGATTAACACGCAGACATTCAAAGGGAGATCAGATAATGGAAGATAGAAAGACATCCAGAGATTTCATCAGAGAGATCATAGACACAGACCTTGAAACCGGAAAACACAGCAGCATAGTCACCAGGTTTCCTCCGGAGCCCAACGGATACCTTCACATCGGTCATGCAAAGTCCATCTGTACAAACTTCGGCATAGCAGCGGAGTATAGAGGAAAATGCAATCTCAGATTTGACGATACAAACCCTGTAAAGGAAGAAACCGAATTCGTGGAAGGTATAAAAAACGATATCCGGTGGCTGGGCTTTCACTGGGATAACCTCCGATTCGCCTCGGACTACTTCGAGAAAATGTACGAACTTGCAGAGAAACTGGTTGAATCCGGTCTTGCTTACGTGTGCGATCTCTCTGCGGATGATGTAAGGAAATACAGAGGTACGCTGACTGAACCGGGGAAGAACAGCCCCTACCGCAACAGACCTGCAGAGGAAAACCTTAACCTTTTGCGCAGAATGCGAAAGGGCGAATTCCCTGATGGAAGCAGAACCCTCAGGGCGAAAATAGACATGGCCAGTCCCAACATGAGCATGCGTGACCCGGCTATTTACCGGATAATCCATCATGACCACCACAGAACGGGCAGTGAATGGTGCATCTATCCCATGTACGATTTCGCACATTGCCTTGAGGATTCCATTGAAGAAGTCACCCACAGCCTGTGTACCCTGGAGTTTGAAAGCAACAGACCCTTATACAACTGGTACCTGGAAAAACTGGACATGTTCAGATCCAGACAGATTGAATTCGCCAGGCTGAACCTGAGTTACACTGTAGTAAGCAAGAGATACCTGAGAAGACTGGTTGAAGAAGGTTTTGTAAAAGGCTGGGATGATCCTCGCATGCCTACTCTCACCGGACTCAGACGGAGAGGTGTACCACCTGCCTCACTAAGGAATTTCTGCTCTGTCATCGGTCTTTCGAAAAGAAACAGCACAGTGGACATAGCTCTTTTTGAGAGCTGCATGAGAGACGAGTTGAACAGAACCGCCCCCAGGGTAATGGCTGTGATGAACCCTGTAAAGCTGGTTATTGAGAACTACCCCGGGGATACAGTAGAGCACTTCGACTATGTAGTGAATCCCGAGGATGAAACAGCAGGCACACGGTCAACGCCATTTTCCAGAGAGCTGTTCATTGAACGGGATGACTTCATGGAAAATCCACCGGGAAAATTCTATAGAATGGGGCCGGGCCGTGAAGTAAGGCTGCGCTACGCATACCTGGTAACCTGTACAGGGGTAGAAAAAGACGCTGAAGGTAACATCACTGCTGTCAAATGCGTTTACGATCCGGAAACCAAAGGGGGAAATGCTCCTGACGGCAGAAGGGTCAAGGGAACCCTCCACTGGGTTTCTGCTGCCCACAGTTTTCCCGCTGAAGTTCGTCTCTATGACAGACTCTTTATTAAGGAAAACCCCATGGACACAGGAGAGGCCGAGGATTTCACATCTTCTTTGAATCCTGATTCTCTCAATGTAATCCAGAACTGCCTGGTGGAAGATCACATGAGAAACTGCGAACCCGGTTTCACATGTCAGTTTGAACGAAAGGGTTATTTTACAGTGGATACAGACTCATCCCGTGAAAAGATGGTATTCAACCGTACCATCACCCTGAGAGATTCCTGGGCACGAAAACAAAAGAAGAACTAGAACATATACCGGGGCGGCTGCTGCCGCCCCGGAAAACACATTCAGTTACCTGACCACCACCAGCTGGTGAACAATATGCTCTTCGCCGGCATTCAAAACCATTGTGTAAACTCCCGCA
>CAYLRO010000026.1:29711-41653 GCA_964386635.1 uncultured bacterium
CTGGTGAACAATATGCTCTTCGCCGGCATTCAAAACCATTGTGTAAACTCCCGCAGGAAGTGATGACAAGTCATGAACATCACTGGCTGTTCCGGAAACTGTACCCATGGTCCAGTTTGAGACCATACGGCCGTCAATGCAGAAGAGGGATACATTAACTGTTGAAGGCTGATCTACAGACACAGTGTAGTTCAAAACTCCCGCAACAGGATTTGAACCGGGAAACAGGTTTACCCCTGCGGAAGAAATCGGTGCATTGAAGTCTTCAACACTGCTTGCATTGCCCAGGAATACCCACACATTTGTCACGTAGTTTCCCTGAATGATGTCCAGAATACCGTCTTCGTTCCAGTCATTCACATACACGGTAGCATCAGTCTGGCCTGATGGCCATGCGTAAGGTGAACCGTAAACAGTAATCGCTTCAGAAGAGCTGAAGACAGGATTGCCCGCAGAGCCCTCATTTTCAAGATAGTAGGTGTGACCGTAATCTTCACCAACAAGAAGATCCATCAGACCATCGCCATTCATGTCTTCCATGTGAGGTACGCTTCTCGACCATGCCACTGGAGAAGAACCCTTCATGACAGCAGTAAATCCGTTGAAAACAGCATTCTCTGCAGTTCCCTCATTTAGATAAAGATACAGGCTTCCTCCGGAAGTAGCGTACCTGCCTACAATAAGATCAAGAAGACCGTCATTGTTCCAGTCATAGACAAAAGGTGCAGAATTCAGACCAACATTAAGATCAACACTTCCATCCTGAATTCTTCCCTCGCTTGTCAGTGTACCGTCTGCCAGTCTACGGTAGTAATTAACGAATCCTAGCCTTTCCCCCACTATCAGATCATCAAGTCCGTCGTTGTTGAAATCCACAGCCTGCGGATTTGTTGCACCTGTACATCAACCGGATGACAGTGAGATATCAGTTCCATCAGCCTGCATGTAGGAGAAATCACCGAACATCGGTGAATCGTTGGAATCACTGTTCTGGTAGTATCTGAGTTTTGCGCCGCTGTACTGACCGACAATCAGGTCTTTAAGACCATCACCATTCCAGTCTGTGATCAGTGGATTTGCATGACCGATACTCAGTGTAATCGGAAAAACGTTCGCATATACCCTGAACGGAGTCTGGTAGTCCGGCGTATCAGATATTGCAAGTGATGCCATGAATAACAAAACAAATGCAAATGTCTTCATCTTCCTTCCTCTGGTTTCATGAAACACTCCCGGCAATATGTAGCAAGCTTTGTTTCAAAGAAACCCGGAATCAGACGGTAACTGAGTTCTATTGCATTATCTCAGGCAGACTCATTGACAAATGGGCTTATTCATGGAAATCACCAATTTTCAGGCTTATTATTGCCTCCTTCATTAACTTAAACATCTTTCAGATTTGGTAAGGTAATTGCTTACTATCACATTGAAACACTTGAAGGGAAAAAATGCCGGAAATCAGCAGTGCTTATGAATGATTCTGTAACTGGAGTTGATCCTCTTACAGGATTGATGGATCGTTCAGCTTTCGATGACCTGAACAGCTCTTTCGCTTCCAGAGGACATCCCTGGTCGCTTCTTATCATTGATGTGGATCACTTCAAACTTGTTAACGATATCTACGGACACCTTACCGGTGACGATATTCTTTCACATGTGGGCCATACCATAAGGGTCAATCTGAAGAAAAATGATCATGCTATCAGATTTGGAGGAGACGAATTCGTGGTAGTCCTTCCTGACACTGATGGAAACAGTGCACTTGACCTTGCTCAGCGGCTTCTTTTTGAGCTTGGTAACCGGGAATTCCCCGGGGGACTTCATGTGAGTGCTTCTCTGGGAATAGCAGAAAGCAAACCGGATTACACTGAACTTTCAGAGCTGATCTCAATGGCTGACCAGGCCCTCTACAGAGCAAAGGAAACCGGACGGGGAAGATTCGTCCTTGCAGACAACCTCAAGATTTCCAGAGAAGCAGAACCTGATTTCTCTCACATGGTGGGCCGGCGGGAAGAGCTTCAGATGCTCCGTGAACTTCTGGACAAAGCTCTTGATGAATCAGCCAGATTCTGCCTGATAACCGGCTATCAGGGTATGGGCAAAACCAAACTTGTTGCTGAGCTGACTAACTACTGCATGTTCAGACAGGCTCCAGTGCTTTCCACTGTTGTTCATCCGGTTCAGGAAGAAGATTGCTTCCTTGTCTTGAACAGTCTGAAAAAGGCTCTCGATTCTCTGTCAGAGGAAGAGCTGGAGTCAGTAAAGAAGATGGCAGGTCCTGTTGAAGCAGGCACAGCTGATCACCTTATTGAATTCGGTTTTAAAACCCTTCAAAGAACATCCCCGGCTGACCAGTCTGAAACTCGAGTTAGAAACCGGAAAGACTTTGCCAGGCTTTTGAAATGTGTCTCTGAAGTAAAACCTTTCGTAATTGTTCTGGACAATCTTCACTGGGCATCTGAGGAGAGCATTCTCTACACCGGCGCAGCTTTGTCATACATTCCTGAAGCCAGAATTCTCTGCATTGCTGTAAGCAGAAACCGTGAAGCACCGGTTCACTTCAAGCCCATGGTCTCAAGCATTCCAGCAGAAGTGCTGCACCTGAATCCTCTGAGCAGATCTGATGTTCGTACCATGCTCTTCTTTGCCATGAAATCTCCCGGGATTCCCGTTGACGTAATGGACTACATGATACACCAGAGTGGAGGCAATGCTCTCTTTCTAAGAAAATTGATCACCTGGTGCATAGAAACCGGAGCTCTCAGCATAGGCAAGGGAGACATCTGCAACTGGAGGGAACCTTCAGAAGAGCTGCTGCCAGGAGACATAAGCGCCATTATAGAATTAATGCTTCAGGACCTTGCTCCTGAAGAAATGAAGGTTTTGAAGAGAGCGGCTCTTGCTGGCAGATTCGTTGATCTGAATCTTCTGAGTCTGCTCACCGGCATGAGTGAGTTCTCAATTGCAGAGATACTGGATAGTTTTGTTCAAAGAGGTTTCATCAGTGATGATGGAAAGTCCTACAGCTTTGTATTCGGTGTTATGAGAAGCTATCTGGTGTCAAGGATTTCACCGTCACTTAGATGTATTCTCCATGAAAAAACTGCAGTCTCCCTGGAAAACACCTGGAAAGAACCCGACGGGAATGTACTGGCGGAAATCGCGCACCATTACTGCAACAGCAAAAACCGGGAAAAGTCAATTGTATACGCTGCAAAAGCAGCAAAAAGAACGTTCTCGGAAGGATTGCATTCGGATTCCATTCACTGGTATCGAGAATATCTCAACAGGGTAACCGGAGATACCGATCCCATTGAGTACTTCAGAGCCCAGGTGAATACAGGAATCCTCTTTTCCATTACAGGCAGATCTGAAGATGCTGAAAAGCACATGTACATTGCACTGGATCTCGCTGACAATCCAGAAGACAAATGTGCAGTTTTCTTCAGACTTGGAGACAACTTCAGGAGAAAAAGCATGTATCCTGAAGCCATGGAGAAATACCATGAAGCACTCAGGGTCGGAGGGTCCATAAAGAAAAAAAGTCGAACCCTGGTAAACAATATGGTTGGTGCAATGCTGGAATCCTCATTTATCTCCAGGCTGCAGGGCAGGCTGGAGGAAGCCGGGGACAATCTCACATCGGCAAGGCATCTGCTTGATACTTCACCGGATGGTTTTGATCCTCCCCTTGAAGGAATGTTCTTTGCAAGACTTGCAGACCTGGAATCTGAAACAGGCAGCCCGGCGAAAGCTCTTGAGTTCTACAGACACGGGCTGGAAATAGCCATCAGGAACAACGACACCCTGTGTGAGGCCCTTATACTTAACAACATGCACGGCCTCTTCCAGCTGAACGGTGACTATAACGCCATGCTGGATACCCTTAAACAGGTGGTGAAACTGAACAACCAGCTTGATGATCAGCTGGGGCTTGCAATTGCCTACTACAATCTTGCTGAATCCTACATGAACCTGAACATGCTGGATCTTGCCAGAAGATACTTCCAGCTTTACATAGAGATGAACAGCAAGATAGGGAATCGTCTTGGAATGGGATACGGACAACTGGGACTGGGAAAATTGTTCATACTTGAAAGCAAGTTCAACAAAGCTCTGGAATATCTCAAAAATGCGTCAGGTATTTTTCTGGAGCTTAACTGCATAGAAATGATGTGCACTGCAGAGCTGGAGCGTATCAGATCCCTTCTGCAGAGATCAGAGTTCGAAGAGGCTTCCAGTGTCCTGGAAGAAATAAACGACAAATGCAACAGTCTGGAATTCCAGAACTGGCTAACTCATCTGAAGGGGTATCTGCTTGTTGTTACCGGTAATAGCATTGACAGGGGCATTTTCATGGTTGAAAGCTCCATAAGAAATGCTGAAGACATGACGCCTGCAGATACAGTGTTCATGTATGGCAACCTCTACAAGGCATACATTTCTGCAGGATCCAGGGAACAGGGGCTTCACGCTCTTGCCAATGGAGTTCAGGTTCTTGAAGCCACAATATCATCTATTAAAACTGAGTCAATCAGAAACGGCATTCTCTCAAGGGAGGATATTTCCGAATACTTGAATACATGCCGGGAACTGGGTGTTGCCTGTACCCTCTGATGTGAGTAATGTCTGATTACAGATTTTATTCAATCATACTGGAGGGATACAATGCACAAAGGCTTTACGCTTAAAGACAAACTCAGTTACTCTTTCGATACCATGATGTCCAGGGGAACTGCAGGACTGATAATCTGGCTGGGTGTTTTGTCAGTTATCCTGATAGTTCTATTTTCTATAGTTATACTGGTTTCCGGAACAGCTCCAAACGACGAGGGGTTTCCCACCCTTCTCTGGATGAGCCTCATGCGAACAATGGATCCTGGAACCATCGGCGGAGATAACGGTTCTCCGGGATTCCTTCTGAGTATGCTTATTGTTACTTTCAGTGGAATATTCATTTTCAGTGCTCTCATCGGTATCCTCACAACAGGCCTTGAAGCAAAGCTGGAAGCATTACGGAAAGGCAAATCCCGAGTTGTTGAAAGCGACCATACTGTGGTTCTGGGATGGTCAGAACAGGTATTTACCATAGCTTCCGAACTGTCCATAGCCAATGAGAACCAGAAACACCCCTGTATCGCAATAATGGCTGACATGGACAAAGTTGAGATGGAAGACGAGCTGCGGGAAAAAGTACCCCAGATGAAAAATACCAGAGTTGTATGCAGAACAGGCAGCCCGGTGGAACCCTCAGACCTGGAGAGAATGAGTCTCCATACTGCAAAGTCCATCATTATTCTTTCACCGGATAATGACAATCCCGATCCGAAAGTGATTAAAACAATGCTGGCTATTACCAACGGAGTTGCAGGAAATGATTTTCCCGCCCACCTTGTGGCTCTTATAACTGACCCTGACAATGTTCAGGCAGCAAAAATAGTTGGCGGTAACAAGGCGGAAATAGTTCTTGCCGGTGACATCATTGCAAGAATAGCAGCCCAGACATGTCTGCAGTCCGGACTTTCAGTGGTTTACCAGGAGCTTCTGGATTACGGCGGAGATGAAATTTACTTCCAGGAGGAGCCGGGACTTACAGGGAAGACCTTCGCTGATGCACTGATGATGTACGCAGACAGCAGCATTATCGGAATTCAAAAAGTGGGAGACAAGCCGGAGTTGAACCCGGCAATGGACAGCCTGATCGAACCGGGTGACAGAATCATCGCTGTTTCTGAGGATGATGATACAATTGTGCTCTCAGGTATTGAAACTCCAGAGGTGCAGATATCTTCAATAACCCATGATCTGAAAGAGGAGGAAGGTCCCTCGAGAATAATTATGCTTGGCTGGAACTGGCGTGCCCCGATAATAATCCGGGAGCTTTCCAATTACCTTAAACCGGGATCAAGCCTGAAGCTCATGGCAGATGAAAGCATTTGCTCACCGTCTCTCCCTGAAGACCTTCAGAATCTGAAAGTGGAATACCTCCCGGGCAACACAACTGACAGAAGCATTCTTGAAGGGCTTGCCGCAGAGGAATTCGATCACATACTGATACTCAGTTACTCTGACAATCTGAATGCTCAGGAAGCCGATTCCAGTACCCTGATGACCCTTCTGCACATCAGGGATATCGCCGTCAGGCTTGGCCGGAAGTTTTCACTCATCACCGAAATGAGAGACATCCGGAACAGGAATCTGGCGGAAATCACAGGAGCAGATGATTACATAGTAAGCGACCAGTTCCTCAGTCTCCTTCTTACCCAGATATCCGAGACAAGGGAACTCAGCGCTGTGTTCTGGGATCTTTTCGATCCTGACGGTTCGGAAATTTATCTGAAGCCTGTTTCCAGATATGTAAAACCGGGAGAACCTGTGAATTTCTACACAGTTGTGAAAAGTGCCTCCCGGATCAGCGAGGTTGCACTGGGATACAGAATAACCTCTCAAAGGAATAATGCCGATGATTCCTACGGTATCACTGTAAATCCCGTAAAGGGTGAAACTGTAACGTTCCGCAAGGACGACATGATCATCGTTCTTGCAGAGGATTAGGAGGTAACATGACAGCTCTTCTACTGGCAGCCGCAGTTATTGCAGGCATTCCGCTTCCGGTATCCAGAGCCATAACCGCTTTCAATCATGGCGATCTCTACATCAGAACTATTGGTATGGAACCGGAAGAAGATTTCAGACGCCACTATCCCACCGGTATTCCGGATTATGCCGAGGGTTGTGAAAGCTCCGCCAGGCTTGATCGTGAACTGGAACTGTGGAACACCACAATGCTTAAGTTATGGAGTAAGGTGAACACCAGTGAGACCAACTTCACAGTAAGAGCCGGTGATGAGTACCTTATCTATGACAACTTCATTCTCTTTTACACTTCACCGGGAGAACGGGTCAGCATTGCAGTTCACCCGGAAGAAATCTGGACAATACTGAGCCACTGCAACAGAACTCCGCTGCCCTCAACCTCACAGACTTCCCTGGAAGCCTGGTATCCAGGTATGGAAGAACCGGTCACATCATTCATCACACACACTGATCCAGCCATGGAAGTGATAACTGAACTGCTTTCAAGAGGCAGAGAAGCTGTATCTATGGAGTAGAAAGAACGGCAATTCAAGCGATCTATTCTGAAGGAATTACTCTTATGGAGGAGTAATACCTGCGCAGGTAGTTCGAATGGTCAATTGATGTTATCACCACTCCCCTGTCCTGCCATGAAGAGCAGTGTATAAATTCTCTGTTCCCCATGTAAATGCCTGTGTGGGTAGGGTTGTGAAAGATCATTATATCCCCGGGAACCATACTGTCCCGTTCAACCGGTTCACCCAGTTCCTCTATTGCAGAAACAGTTCTGGGAAGTGCAATTCCGTTGTCGTTGAACACTCTGTAGGTAAGGCCGCTGCAGTCAAAGCCATTCTCATCCGCCCCGCCCCAGACGTAAGGTACACCAAGATAGGATTCGGCCTGCTCAAGAATAGCTTCCACAACAGAGAGGTTTTCGCTGCTTGAAATTTCAAGTGAATCTTCAGCCTGCCCGAATACAACAGCTGCAAGAACAACAGTAACGGAAGCAATGCTTTTCATTGAGAACCTTTCTTTTTCACCATCTACCCCTGAATGGCAAGAAAGTTCACTCTTCCTTTTTGTCCTTCAGCACTGCAAGAACGTCTACTGCCCGTTCCAGGTCTTCATCGGATACCATTAATTTTATACCGCCCTTCCGTAAAAGAGAAACCCCCATGAACATTCCCCCGCAGTCGTCGGCATTGATAATGGATTCTATCCCTGCTTCATCAAGCAGCCCACGGGCTATCTCAGCCTCGTAGCGCTGATCAAACACCAGTACAGCCTTCAGTTCACTCATGGCATCCTTTCGCTTCGGTTTAGTTCTCCTGTTGTAAGAAAAGCCCCCTGCGCAAGGCCGGGGGCCAGAACCTGCCCGAAATCAGATAATGAATTGCTCAGCTGATTCAATCGCTGCTATTGTTTTTGCAAGAAGCTTTGCGCAGTTCTCCACATCATCCAGAGAAACAACCTCAACCGGTGTGTGCATGTACCTGTTGGGGATACTTACAAGCGCCGTGGCAACACCGCCCCGGGAGAGCTGAATTGCGTTGGCATCAGTTCCGGTACCTCTGCTCTCTGCTATGACTTTGTATGGGATTTTGTTCTCTTCGGCAGTTTTTACAAGCAGCTCGAAAAGTCTGGGATTGATGTTGGGACCTCTGGCAATCACAGGACCGTCACCGAGTTTAATATCTCCGAACAGTTCCTTGTCTATGCCGGGCATATCCGATGAATGCGTTACATCCACCGCAAATCCTATCTGGGGATTTACATTGTATGCACTTGTGATGGCTCCTCTGAGACCTACCTCTTCCTGAACAGATGCAACAGATGTCACCTTGTGTTTCAGATCTTTTTCCTTCGAGAGAAGACGAAGAGCTTCCAGTACAGCGAAAGAACCTATTCTGTCATCGAAACCTCTGGCCACATATATGGATCCTCTTAGCTTCTCGAAACCGGCTACTATGGTGGCAACATCCCCGATGTCCACTATTTTTTCCGCGGCCTTTTTATCCTTCACTCCAATATCGATCCACATATCCTTCATCTCAGATACTTTTTTCCGCTCATCAGGCTTTAGAAGATGAATTGCTTTTCTTCCAAGAACACCGTAGACCGGGCCCTTTTTCGTATGAACGTATACCCTTTGACCGGCTATTACATGAGGATCAACGCCACCAACCGGTGCGATCTTCAGAAATCCCTGTTCTGTAACGGCTTTCACCATCAGACCAATCTCATCGATATGACCTGACATGAACACAGACACTTTGCCTTCAGGATTCAGTATTGCGTAAGAGTTCCCGTGGAAATCTCCCTTTACCTCGGCACTGAATTTCTCCGCCTGCCTGCGCCAGACAGCTGCCGCTGAGTTTTCGTAACCGGATGGGCTTGATTCTTTCAGCAGTTTTTCAAGGAACTCCTTTGATGACTTCTGCAAGATATTCTCCTTCTATTTAATGAAACAGGTTCACCCCGGTTCACTTAATATCCTAGCATCTTCATGGAGAAGGTCAAGCGTTTTACCGGATTTGCTTCAGGGTATCAGTTAAGAACTGTTATCCTTTCGGTGATTACAACCCCTTCAGACAGCATTCTAACTGTGTAGGTCCCCACAGGCAGGTCTCTTCCGTAAAGGAAATGTTCACCAGCATCCAGAACCCCGGAAAACACACGGTTCACCATTCGACCTGCCATATCAAATATCTCAAGAGATACATCTGCTCTCGCTTCCAGGGATATCTTGAAAACAGGACTGGCGGAGAAAGGATTTGAGGATACACTGATAAAGGAAACCGGATCATTCGTTTCGATTCCTTCCGGGGCCTCCAGACGAATCAGAATGAAATCGGATTGACCTGTGCCCGGAGACACATATCCTGCAACAGCATAGCCGCCATCAGCAGCCTGTGCGGCGCAATATGCGCCTTCAGAAGTACTGAAGTCCCAGGTTGTCTCCCACTCAATATTGCCATCAGTGTCCAGCTTTACTGCCCAGATATCCTTGAGGTCATAGTATCCTCCGATTTTCCCCACAGCCAGATAGCCGCTGTAGAGCGTTCTGATAACAGAATAGAGAGTTTCGTATCCGGGACCACCTGCAATTCCGGTCCATTGTTGAACGCCTGACATGTCGCAGTTGAGAATGTATCCCTGAGAGTCGTTACCAAAGGAATAAGACTGCCCTGCCAGAACAAATCCATCCTGATCACTGGCACACATTCCCCAGGCATAATCGTTGGCACCTGTCTTGTATGAGTATTCATCAATCTCGTTGCCGCTCAAATCTATGTGTTTAACATAGTAGTAACTGGTCGAGTCATTCTCTGTACTCCAGCCACCCAGCAGGTAACCACCCTCAACAGGCAGCACCGCTTCTGCAGACTCGCTCCATGTTCCTGTGGTGTATTCATGCTGCCATTCCTCAACCCCGTCACAGTCTGTTTTTACAACAAACATGCACTTCACGATATCAGAACTGTAGCCAACGGTAAGGAAGCCGCCGTCAGCAGTTTCGACAATATCTGTAGCGGTGTCTGCCTCTGGACCGCCGTAGTTACCGGCCCACTGCAGAATTCCCTCTGAATTCACTTTTACAAGATAGAAATCATAGTCTCCCCTGTCACTGGCAGAGGTTTTGCCGGCTGTAATATATCCACCGTCTGAAGTTCTTATAATTTCACTTACATCATCTACGGCATTCTCTTCACCATAGACAAGATTCCATTCAATGCCCCCCTGGGAGTCGACTTTCAGAAGGCATACATCACTGTAGTTTGGATCGCTGCAGTAACCGGCAAGCACAAAACCGCCATCATCAGTACTGACAATTGAGCTGCAGTAATCCAGGGCCTGAATGTCATAGGTTCTGGTCCAGAGTGTATCAGGCGGCTGTGAGAGTGACACAGAGACCATTGTGAGCACAGCTGTGCATAAACTGAAAAGCTTGAACATCTTTACTCCCTCTCTAGAGTTGCTTCATTCAATAATATTGATAATGAATTATGTAAATCTGTACAATACTTTTCCCGTGTTCACAATAATAGCAGCCCCGGCATATACCGGGACCGTTCTTCCGGAATGAAAAACGGGCTAGAATGCTGTTTTTATCCCGGCCCATGTATCTCTCTGCAGAGCGGTAATCGAAACATCGAACTGGCAGAGGTGATACTGTGACCCGCTGTCTTTGTACAACCAGAAGAATGTATCCAGATCATCCGAGTAGGTTATTCCATATGATGACGTTGCTGAAACAGGAGTAGCTGTACTGCCCAGTAAAACCATGTTCACCCCGTCCCACCGGAAGAAATAGAAGTCCGGCCAGGAATAACCTCCGATTACGATACCCAGATCACCCTGATAGGGAAACACAGCACATCCGCAGCAGTATCCGCTGGGTACATCTGAGTTCAGGTTCCAGCTGGATACATTGGCTCCGCTGGTGTCGAAGCTGTACAGTAAATGCGTACTGGCATCCATACCCCAGATGTAGCCACTGGTATCCAGAGCAAGCCCTCTGGGTTCGGTTGAAATGGGGCTTGGAAATCCGTATGACCAGGCTGAGGCGTTGTAATACCACATATCCATAACAGCATTCCAGTCGTTTACGAATACAGAATATGTGGACAAGTCGTAAACTATTCCCAGAATATCAGGAATGGAAGGATCAACTGCATATGACTCATCAATTATTCCGCTTGATGGATCAACAGCATAGAACATATCTGACCCATAGTCCGTCATGAAGATAATTCCCCATGAATCTGCATAGTCAATACCTCTTGGGCTTGAGACGCCGGAGACTACATTGTCTGCCACAACGCTTGTGCTGATATCATCGTAACCCTGCGGTGCCATTGGAGACATTGAGCTTTGCGGCCCGGCATCAGGATCCCATGCCATGGCTGCAGATACCACCAGAAAGAGCACTATAATCTTATTCATCGGCTTTCCCCCTCTTCCCGCCGTTAAATATATTCTTCGGGGTATTTCCCCTGCTATTCTATAGTCACAAGGTGTATTATTGTCAAACATGTGTAAGTGGTGAGTCAGGATGTACTGATGCCTTCCACAAGATCACTGCTTTAACAGATGATTTCCTGGCATCGGTGCAAGCAGACTATACAACTAATTCTCATTTGCTCCAGCATGAATGGAGTGTTAATCAAGGAGAACAGCAGTATCCATTTCTTGCAACAGGCCGCCCTGATTGATTTGATTACGCGAAATGTAAAAGCTGTTTTCCCGCATGTTCTATTCCTTTCACAAACACAAAAAAGCCCCCACTGTTCCCAGTGAGGGCTTAAGATTTATGCCCGGCGACGTCCTACTCTCCCAGCCGGTGACCGACTAGTACCATCGGC
>CAYLRO010000027.1:0-40590 GCA_964386635.1 uncultured bacterium
GAGTTCCAGGCCAGAGATACCCGGTGGTATACCCGAAGCACATGTTATCAGAAGAAAATTGCCGATTAAGATATGTCTCAGGAGCGTGTTCATAAAGAAGCACCTTTTCAAGGAATAGTTCAGCTTCGTCAACACTGTTCACCGAAGCTCTTCCAACCCAGAGATCAGGATGCCAGTCAAGACTGTCCTCATGTTCACCCCACAAGCCGTTTCTATTACTGTCCCACAGGTCTTCACCGGGATACATATCATTGTTGTCCGCGAAGTAGAGGTCTGATGGAAGTGCATCATTACCAGCTCCTGATGGATGTGTAAATCTGGCCTCGAAAACATCGTTGTCGCCTGTGATAAGCACGAAATCTACTCCACTGTCTCTGCAGTCTGTAAGGAATGCCCTTACGCTGCGCTGAAGATCTGACTGGGAGTATGCAGCTTGAATCCAGTCCGTTGTGTAAACTGCAGCAGGAATTCCCTTAACAGTTTTCCATTCCGCAAGATCCTGCATGGGGGAAAGGTATTCCGGCACAGTAATAATCACATATTGTCCGTACTCCAGCTCTTCAGCGGAAACTATTGATGCTCCTGAAGAAAACACATCCTCGGGATTAATAACCATTCTGCGTATTATGTCTCTGGCAGTGTTCTCACTCCAGATTGTTCTTTCTTTCACAGGGAGAAAGCCTGAGTTGTCAAGTTCTACGGCAATAACCGCAGAGGTCAGTACTCTTACCTGGCCCGATGCGGGGTTCCATTGAACCGGCCTCAGCCAGGAACTGGCCATGGGGAATCCCCAGAGAATACCGGAATGGCATATATCCAGGGGATTTTCAGGGAAGAAGGAGCTGCTTGAGTAGATATCTTCATCGGGTATTGGAATGGAAGGTTCAAGTTCAAAACCGCAGAGAACAGGCGTTACCGGAAAGATATTCCAGGTGCCGGGAAGGGTTTCGTATGTGCATGATTCGAGAGAAATGCCCGTTGCTTTCATTCCACATGGCAGGGCAATTCGGATTGGAACAGCAGGGAGATCCGGTTCACCCTGAGACCCGATAGAAAGACAGTTATCAAGAACAATTCTCTGGTATGAATCTTCATTCACAAACTGAAGGCCATAAATATCAGGAGTGATTTCAAATGTAATAGAGTGTTCCAACAGTGCTACCAGTGTCAGGTAAAACAAAAAAAGGCCTCCTTATGTGCATTGCTATCACTAAAACAACAGTATTACTATTCATAATCGTTATCATGCTATTTTAGTCTGGCTGATTGTGATTGTTCCAGAGGTATCCGGAAGATGGTAACCCTTGCTGAGTTCTTTATTGTTTCTGAAATCTGCACGTTTCAATTCCACTGTCTGGTGCAATAAGCGATTCCGTTCTCAGCAGGATAATAACTTGTTCTGGTCAACCTGATGGTACATTCAAGGAAGCAGATCGGGAAAAGTTGGAGTATTATAGGAATAATTGATTTCAGGGAGGTTTTCTTTGCCTGTTTCAGAAGAGTTCATGGAGTATCTGAAAGACCAGCTGAGTTCATTGGGAGATGTTACACTGAGAAAGATGTTTGGAGGGGCAGGTGTATTCCTGAACGGGAAGGTGTTCGGCCTTGTTGCAGATGACACGCTCTACCTGAAGGTAGACGACTCAAACAGAAAAATGTATCTGGAAGCCGGAGCTGAGCAGTTCAGACCATTTTCTGATAAGGAATTGCTGATGCCCTACTACAGAGTTCATGGCACTGTTCTGGAAGATGCAGAAGAACTATGCCGCTGGGCTGATGAATCTATAAAGATCCTGGCGGGAAAAAGAGGAGGAAAATGAGACTGCATGTGATATGCTTGATGATTCCCCTGGTTCTTTCATGCGGGAAGCCTCCAGAGGAGGCCGATACTTCTGAAACAACACTTCAATGTGATACACTTAGAGTTGTCTGTGAGATTGGTGAACTCATGGGAGACAGCCTTTACGTTTTCGGTGATATCACAAGCGCAGAGCCTGTTCCAGAAGGCGTGGCAGTGCTGGATATTCACTCATGCCTTATCTCATTCTTCAATGATCAGGGACAGTATATCAGGTCCTTTGGCGGGCACGGTGAAGGCCCTGGTGAATTTCTGCTGCCTATAGATTTTGCTGTGCTTTCTGATGGGAGGATAGCGGTAGCTGACCTGATGGGAAGGAAGATTGATATTCTCTCGCCGGAGGGTGAGCTTTTAAACACGCTGCTTACCGATGAGCAGATACTGCCCTACAGGATGGATGCGGTATCTGACTCGACATTCTTCGTCTACTACTATTCAACAAAGCCTTTTGCAGATCAGACGAATATGGGTTTCCAGGTGGAGCTTTGGGATGCATCCGGATACCGAAGCGAAGTCTGGAGCTGCAGAGATGATTATGACGGAGCAGATTTCAAATTTGCGCCTGGATACATACAGTGCTGTACAGGTAACGGTTTGATTTACCTCTCTCTTATGAATGATCCTGATTTCAGTGTGTATCATTACTCCATGTCAGGAGCTGAATCTCTCTTTATTTCCGGGGAAGCTGTTGAACTGCCTGCAGATTCAAGCGACAGAGGATATGATGAACCATATGCTTATGTAAGCTTCACCATTAATGATCTCTTTGTTGAGCTCGAATCAGAAGCCCTTGAAACAAGACCTCAGGTCGGTGCTCTGGGCATGGACGGTGAGGGCAGGCTCTGGGTGAAGCGAGGAACAGCGGACTGGGAAGATTGGCTGCTTTATTCCACCACAGGAGAGCTTGTATCCACTGGCACAATTGAGGGAATACCGGAAAGCGGCAGACTCAGATATGTGATAAATGAGCATGGAGCAGTTGCCTGGGCACCGTACACTGAAAATTATCCTGTTCTTTACTTACTGGCAGGTGAGTGAATATCTTAGAAGTCCCGCATGTGATATTTAATCGTGAACTCCTTTTTATTCGGAGGCAGACATGTTCCGTAAATTGCTTCTTATCATTCCAGTGTTTATTCTGTGCAGCTTTGCTTTTGCCGGAACGCTCTATACAAACCCCCAAGTTTCACAGGTTTCAGAGGTACTTTCCTGTGATCAGTCTGGAGTAACTGTGTTATTCCAGCTTTCAGAGCTGGAGAGCAGCGATATCGGTTCAGTTATCAGGATGTCCGATGAAGGGATCTATGCTGTCACAGGTATGCCTGACGTACCTGTTGCAAGAAGGATGGTTCAGGTTCCCAGTTATGGATCTGTACATTTCGAGATTCTGGAAAGCGAATCCATCATAATTGATTTGCCCGGGGAGATATCGCCATTTCAACCCCTTCCTGTAAGGGGAGAGCCCAGACCGATCCTTCACAGAGATGAGGAATTCTATTCCGGTTCAACTGAGTGGCCTGAAACACCGGTTGTAATTGAGGCAGTTGAGATCCTCAGAGACATAAGGATAGCCCGGGTGGGTTTTCTTCCAGCAAGCTGGAATCCTTCCACAGGTGAGTTAACCGTAACCACTTCTGTAACAGTCAGATTCTTCACATCTGATGAGCCTGGAGAGAACGAACTTAACAGAATTGTCAGCTCAATAACTGAGAGTTATGAGGATTACTACAAAGATGTTCTCGGCTTCTCCCTTAGCGGCAAGGCTGTTAACGGGAGTTACCTGGTTATTTCAACCCCGGACGGTATTGATCGAGTGAGTGATCTGCTGGACTGGAAGCATCGAAAGGGCTACCAGGTAATCGTGGGAGCTGTTCCGGAAATAGGATCAACTGCTGCTGAGATAGATGCCTATATTGAAAATGCCTTCAACACATGGCCGATACCTCCTGAATACATTCTTCTTGTGGGTGATGCGGACATGGTGCCGTCTCCCACTTATAACGGCCATTCAGCAGACAACATCTACGGAGTCATCGGTTCCGGCTGTGTGCCCAGTATCCATGTGGGAAGACTATCCGGTGAGAATGCTGACGACCTTGATTATGAAGCCTGGAAAATTGTGCAGCACGAGATGGACCCGTACCAGACCGGAGAAAGCTGGTTTCAGCGGGGGATAAGTGTGGGGCACACTGAGTTCATCGAAAATTCATGGGACTACATGGAGTACATGATGGCCGCTGGAATGAGCCCTGTCTGGTTCTGTTCTGCCGGTGGGGTTGAGCCAACAGTAACAACACTGACAGATACACTTAACCGCGGTGTTTCCATTTTCGGTCTCTGTGGCCACGGGGACGTATCAAGTGTTTATCCTTCAGGATTCAGCGTTACCGATATTGCAGCTCTTTCAAACGGACGCAAACTCGGCTGGTTTGCCCTTGTTGCCTGTCAGGTTGGAATGTTCGACGGCCATTACTGCTTCTGCGAAGCCCTTATGGGGGAAGGATCCATCGGTGATCCCAGAGGAGGTATTGGAGCCATGGGACCTACAACCAACAGCCCATACGGTGCAGCTGATTCTCTGGTGAAATGGATTTTCAAAGGTTATTTCCAGGAGGAAATTCACCACATGGGTGCCGTAACAGACTGGTCAAAAAACGAAGTTTTCAGTTATTACGGCTCTTCCGCGGTGGATAACAACCACATGCATATGCTTTTCGGCTGCCCGGAAATGGACATCTACTACGATACGGCTCCACTGACAGTATTGAGCTGCACTCATCCGGAACCAATAGTGCCAGGGGTTACAACCGTATCAGCCAGTGCTGAAGGTGTTCCATATGAGGGTGCTCTCATTGCAGTGAAAGTATACAGTCCGGATTTCGGATCCTGGATGGAATCGGATTATTCAGATCCTGCAGGTAATGTGACTTTCACAGTTCCCGACTTCACAGGCAATGTGGATGTTTACATAACTGCCACGGAATTCAATATGGCACCGTATCTCTACCAGTCTGTTACAGCAATTGATGAAAACTCGTCTGCGGCAGTTTCAGATGGTGCATCACTCCGGCTGAGTTCAACACCCTGTACAGGTGCCTTGAGTATTTTCTGCAGTGTTCCACCAGGGGTCTCAGCAGATATTGAGATTTTCGATATTACAGGCAGAATTGTCCGTAAAATACCTCTTGAAAACCCGGCTGGAGAAACACAAACAGTATGGGACAGAGAGGCTGAGGTACCGGATGGTATCTATTACTGCATGCTGAGAGCAGGAGCTGACACCATTGTTAAGCCGGTTCTGATGCTGGAGTGATCTGAAGTATTGATTAAACTGTGCAAAAGGCGCAGAGTGTTTACTTCATCAGGTTCCCACGGACCCGGAGGTTTACATCAGAGAAGTTTGCCGCACTGCTAAAGGAACCAGTTTTCCCTGGAGGTGTTTTCAAAGTGTTCAGACCTGTTTTTCACTTTTGATTGCTTAACACTTATACATGGAAGGACTATCTATGCTCAGAAACATTCTTTGCCTTCTGGCTGTTACCGGGATCATGTCAGCGGGAACCGTTACTGATCTCCTTCAGACAGAACTTGACGGAGCCGCTGCAGACCAGCTTGTTCACATTCTTATCAAACCTTCAGGCAGAGCAGACCTTGAGTACATCAACTCTGTTACCGCCACCATGACCTCCTCTCAGCAGAGGAGAGAGTTTGCCGTTTCTGTTATGCAGCAGTTTGCCGAGACTTCTCAGCAGCCTGTTCTCGATGCTCTGGCAGGGTTTCCGGAGGGAGAAGTGGAAAGCATCCGCTCCAACTGGATTGCCAGTGCTGTAGGCTGTGCCGCCACACCTGAAGTAATCAGAATGATAGCAGCCAGAGATGATGTGGAGTGGGTTGCTCTGAAGACCTTTCCAGATGCTCTCATTGCTCCTGTTGATGAGAGAGCTGCAACAAGAGATGAACTGAATCTTGCCAACGCCTGGGGTGTAGACATGGTCAACGCTCCTGATGTGTGGGCGCTGGGTTATGAAGGCCAGGGAGTTCTGGTGAGCATTGTAGACACTGGTGTGAATTACAACCACCTGGATCTGCATAACCAGATGTGGCACGACACTGATGCCGGTTATCACTACGGCTGGGACTTCGCTGATAATGACGATGATCCAATGGATACAGCGGGGCACGGTACTCATTGCGCAGGTTCAGTTGGCAGCAACGGTAATGCCGGAACCCTCTGCGGAGTTGCCCCTCAGGCAACACTGATGGCAATCAGAGTGGGAACTTCTTTCAGTGATGAGCAGGATGTCTGGGACGGATTTGAATTCAGTGTGGTAAACGGTGCACAGGTTATCTCCACCTCGCTGGGCTGGCCCCAGAGTCAGAATCCTGTCCGTCAGACATGGAGAGAGGCCGAGGAAAACGTGCTTGCCGCTGGTGTGATTCACTCTATTGCTGCAGGTAACGAGGGTGGAAACGCTTCCACATATGGTGACATCCGCACTCCTGGAGACTGCCCGCCTCCCTGGATACATCCGGATCAGATAACCACAGGTGGACTCACTGCCACTGTAACCGTTGGCGCCACAGATTCAGATGATAATCTGGCTTATTTCTCAAGCCTGGGTTACTCAACCTGGAAATTCGATGCGCCATGGAACGATTATCCCGACACTTCCCCTGACATTGGACTGATCGATCCGGACATATCAGGACCAGGCGAAGACATTCTCAGCTGCGATTACTCAAATACAAGCGGTTACACCACTAAGAGCGGCACTTCAATGGCCACACCTCATCTTGCAGGATGCATGGCGCTTCTGCTCTGTGCAAATCCCGATCTTACCGTTGCACAGGTGGATTCACTCCTTGAAGTGACCTCGGTAGACCTGGGTGACCCGGGTAAGGACAATTACTACGGTGCCGGCCGTGTAGACATTTACCAGGCAGTTCTTGCAGCCATTTCAATGGTTGAAGTGGAGAATACTGCAGATGCCATAGAGGGTTTCAGACCTGTGCTCTCCGGAGTGTCACCAAACCCTGTACTGACTCAGGCTTCTTTCTCGTTCTACATGCCTTCAAGCGGTGATGCGCACATAAGTATTTATGATGTTTCAGGAAGAACTGTTGCTTCGGTGCACTCAGGTGAACTTGGAGCCGGTTCCCACATGTTCAACTGGAACATTCCAGCTGGAACAAGCAGCGGTTTCTACATGGTTCGGGCAGAATCGCCATCTGGAACCTCAGTTTCCAGGATGACAATTCTCAGATAGAATACTGTGTTAAGGAAAGGGATTCGCTTTTGCGGGTCCCTTTCTTTATAAAATGTCAGATCACTATCTGCCGGCAGAGTTCAGAATGTCCCTGATTATTTCAGGGCGCCAGACATCCCTTCTCTTGTTGTTGCATCAATCAGGAAAGCTCTGGCTCCTTCCACGTCGAGATCGTATTCGGGAGCCATGTGTGCCGTTTTCCAGATAGGCATTTTGCCTGTAGATGAGCGTCCGCAGGGAAATCCGATGATGAAAAGGGTAATCCCGGGGAAAACCTCCATGTCTGATTCAGCCAGGTGCAGGTTCAACGGATGAAGAAGGGCTCCATGAGGGATGTTTCTCAGAGGAAGCAGTGCTGCATCAACCTTT
Organism: uncultured bacterium; assembly: GCA_964386635.1. Classification (GTDB taxonomy): domain Bacteria; phylum Fermentibacterota; class Fermentibacteria; order Fermentibacterales; family JCC-6; genus Sabulitectum. The sequence goes on from CAYLRO010000027.1 coordinate 7,495, forward strand.
TCAAATCTCAGTGTGAGCCTGTGAAGAAATCCAGTCCTGTCAGGACATGGAGGTTTGTAACAAGGTAACTGTCACCTGAATCATCCTGAACGAGAAATCCTGTAGCAGAGAGAGCACTACCTGTTTCATTCACTGCATTAAGGTAGAGGCTTTGAAGACTTAACGGGTCATATCTGCCTGCAAGCAGAATGTATAAAACCAGCAGAGAGGCCATTCTCCTCCTCCGCAACGGGTGTGTGAGAATAGTATAGCGGAAATTGCCTCAGATCTGCAAAAAAGTGAATGAAGAATAAAGCCGGCCAGGAGGCCGGCTATGATCAGTTGAAACTGAAGTATTTGTCGAAAGGTTCCGTGTATCCCGCCGGGATGTATTCTCCTGTTTCCTTTACCACATGGTACTTGCCTTTGTAGTCGCCAGCCTGTACTTTTTTCAGCATGTCAACAAGCCTGTCCACATCACCCTTTGTGCTGTAGCATCCAAGGCTCATTCTTACCATGCCCGGCATCCTGGATTTATCACCTGCAAGGAAATCAACTCTCCATTCTTCAGCTTCTTCCGCTGAAAGACCAAGGAGTGTTACAACATAGGGATGCGCGCAGAAACAGCCGCTTCGCACGCCGATTCCACCTTCATAACCCAGAACAGCCGCCAGAAGAGAATGGTGAACACCTCTGACATTGAAGGGAATAACACCGACTCTGTCCAGCTTGTCAGGGTTGCTTTCGCCGTAGATGATAATTCCGGGTACTTCACTTAAGCGATTGAGCGCATATCTGGTCAGAACAACTTCATGCTCTTCAATCTGTTTCATAGTGTATTTCATCAGGGCTTTCGCCGATGCTGCCATTGCTATAGCTCCTGGCACATTCGGGCTGCCTGCCTCTTCTCTGTCAGGAAGACCTGCCCAGTAGACCTTGTCAGGTGTAACCACATTGACTGTACCACCACCGCTGAAGTCAGGGGAGCAGTCCAGGAAAACCTGTTTGGGGCCGATAAGGACTCCGGTACCGTAGGGTGCATACATCTTGTGTCCGGCAAGTACTACGAAATCCAGGTGCTCAGGGTGATCATCAGGGAGCATGTCGATCTTTCTGTGCGGTGCAAGCTGGGCTGCATCTATAAGAATCAGTGATCCTGCTTCATGCACCTTTCTGGCCAGCCTGTGTATTGGCTGGAGATATCCGGTAACATTGGCAGCTCCTGCTACTGCAACAAGAGCAAGTTTGCCCTTGTTCGCTTCAAGCTTTCTGTCAAAGTCGTCTTCATCAAGTCTGCCGTCAGGGAGAACATCTACATGCACAACATTGAAATGATCTCTCCAGGGAAGGTCATTGGAGTGGTGTTCCAATCTGGTTGTCATCACAACACAGTCGTCTCCGTGGGGCAGTGCATGGCTTAGTTTGTTAAGCGCCTCAGAAGCATTCTTGCCAAAGAGTATAGTGTTTCGGGTCAGGTCTGCCTTAACGAATTCAGCAAGAATCTCACGGGTTTCATCAAAGATTTTCGTGCTGAGTCTGGATTTGAAACCTGTGCCTCTGTGAACGCTTGAGTAGAAGGGCATGAAGTTCTCAATAGCCTCAACAGCATCAAGAATAGGAGGTGTGCTGGCGCCGTTGTCCAGGTTGACGTAACTGACGGTGGAACCGTCAAGCAGCGGGGTTTCCCTGTCCAGGCCTAGGATTCTCTCTCTCATCTTCCACCTTATGTCTTAAACAGATTCAATAACTGGGTTCATAATGGTTCACCGAATATACAATCACTTTTCATGAAACTCAAGGCAGGAGAATTATCACAGACTGTTAAATCAGTTCCCTGTGTCTGAAGCAGTACGTCATATGGTCATTAACCATCCCTGTGGCCTGCATATGAGAATAGCAGATAACCGGGCCGAAAAAGCGAAAACCTCTTTTCTTGAGGTCCTTGCTTATCTGTTCTGCAAGAGGGCTTTTTACAGGAACATCCTTAACATCAGAGTAACTGTTGATGATTGGCGTTCCCCCTGTGTACCTCCAGATCCAGTTGCAGAAAGTCCCGTTCTCAGAAGCAATGTCAAGAAATACTCCGGCATTTGAAATGGCAGCCTCTATCTTCATTCGATTTCTTATGATGCCTTTGTTCTGCATAAGTTCATCGGTCTGTTCAGGTGTGTAGAGAGCAACCAGCTCCGGATCGAATTCCGAGAAAGCATTGCGGAAGTTTTCCCTTTTCTTCAGAATGGTTATCCAGCTCAGACCAGCCTGAGCGCTCTCAAGAACAAGGAATTCAAACATCTTTCTGTCTGAGTGAACAGGGACTCCCCACTCCAGATCATGGTATTCCTTCATGATACCCGGCTCTCTTGCCCATGGGCATACGTCAGTCATTTCACTCCTTACACAATAACCGTTGTGTCGAACGGTAATAATGGTAATATTCCCGCTTGCGGACAGAATTCCGCTTTCACCAAACAGTATGGAGGAATTATGAAAAAAGCAATACTCGCTGCAGCAGTTTTCAGCCTTGCAGCATTTGCTGTTCCTGAAGGAGTTGTAACAGTATTTCACGCTGGAAGCCTTACAGTTCCATTCGAGACAATTGAACAGATGTTCGAAGAAATGTATCCCGGAGTTGATGTTCAGAGAGAGTCTGGCGGGAGTGTAGCCTGTGCAAGAAAGATTACTGAACTGGACAGAGAATGTGATATTATGGCTTCTGCGGACTACAGGGTTATAGACAATATGCTCATTGGTGATTACACCGGATGGAACTGTGTGTTCGCAACGAATCAGATGGTTCTCTGTTATGTGCCTGAGAGCAGATATGCATCTGAGATAACACCCGAGAACTGGTATGAGATTCTTGGCCGTGATGACGTGGAGTGGGGACACTCTGACCCTGATGCAGATCCCTGCGGTTACAGAACGCTTCTCACTCTCCAGCTTACAGAAGACTTCACTGAAATCCCCGGTCTTTACGAAGAACTGATAAACGGCCGTGACGAGGCTAACATCAGACCAAAATCAGTTGAACTCATATCTCTGCTTCAAAGCGGACACCTGGACTATGCCTTTGAATATCTTTCAGTTGCAGTACAGCATGACCTGGACTATGTAACCCTGCCTGCAGAGGTTAATCTTGGAGACCCGGACTATGCCGAATTCTATGCAACTGCATCAACAGACATTGCCGGAAGCGAGCCTGGTACAACAAGAACAATGACCGGAGCACCAATTGCCTACGGTATCACTGTTCTTGATGATGCACCGAACATGGAAGCTGCCATTGCCTTTGCTGAATTCATTCTCAGTGCCGAGGAGGGTCTTTCTGTTCTCAGCGATCTGGGACAGCCTCCCTTTATCCCTGTAAGAATCTCTCCTGAGACTGTTGTAACAGAGATTCCTGCAGGTATAGCTGCCCTTACGGAGTAGCGTACTGTGCTGAACCGGGGATTGTTTTTCTGGATAAGTGTTCTTTCGGCACTGTTGGTTCTGGGTTTTCTGGCACTGCCAATGCTGAACATGATGACGGCACCTGAATCAACTGCACTATCTGAAGCTCTTTCAGACAGCCAGGTAATGGATTCGGTGCTGCTAAGCCTCTACACCGCAGGAATAACGGCTCTTATCTGTCTTCTTGCAGGAACACCATTCGCTTACCTTCTTGCCAGAAAAACATTCCCCGGCAAAAGACTCATTATGAGCATTGTGGATATTCCCATAGTAATTCCCCACCCAGTGGTTGGAATTGCAATTCTCAGTGTTACAGGCAGAAACCACTGGTTCGGAAGAATCCTCATTGATCTTGGCATCAGAATTATGGGAAGCCGGAACGGCATTGTTGCAGTTATGGTCTTCGTTGCAATTCCATTCTTCATAAATGCTGCCAGGGAGGGTTTTTCTTCAGTATCCACCCGTCTTGAGAATGTATCAATGAGCCTTGGGGCATCCAGATTCTCAACTTTCAGAAAGATTACTCTTCCACTTGCATGGAGAAGTATTCTTGCCGGTCTTATTATGAGCGCAGCAAGGGCTCTCAGTGAGTTCGGCGCCGTGGTTGTTGTGGCCTACCATCCCATGATTGCCCCTGTACTCATGTATGAAAGGTATGAAGCGTACGGTCTCAGGTACAGCCAGCCGGTGGCTTTCATCCTTGTAACCATCAGCCTGCTGGTGTTCATTGCTCTCCGATTTGCTACTGCAGGAAGAGCAGAAAAGGTTGAGGAGCGCTGATGGTAACACTTTCTGATATTAAGAGGGAGTTCTCAGAATTCACTCTGGGACCTGTGAACCTTGCTGTTCCCGCAGGAAGTTTCTTCATGCTCATGGGACCTACCGGCTCGGGGAAAACCCTTGTTCTGGAAACAGTTGCCGGACTCTCCAGACCGGACTCCGGGGCTGTGGTGATAAATGACAGGGATGTTACAGCTGTTAAAACCGGAAAAAGGGGAGTGGGCATCGTTTATCAGGACAGTGCTCTCTTCCCTCACCTTACAGTGCAGGAGAACATTGAGTACGGCCTGAAGTGGGGTAGAAGAGGAATATCGGTGGAGAGAATAGTGCAGATGCTGGACCTGGGAGAAATGCTTCACAGAATGCCGGGCAAGCTCAGCGGAGGTGAAAAACAGAGAACTGCACTGGCAAGAGCTCTGGTTACAGGACCTGAAGTTATTCTGCTTGATGAGCCCATGAGTTCACTGGACCCTCACTTCAGAGGCCGGCTTCGCAGTGAGCTCAGAGACATACATTCAACAACAGGCACAACCTTCATCATGGCCACCCATGATTTCTCGGACGCTCTTTCTCTGGGCACATCCGGAGCAGTGATGAATAACGGCAGAATAGAGCAGCAGGGAGTAATAGATGACATTTTCTTCAAACCAGCTACTCCTTTCATGGCTACCTTCGTTGGGATGAGAAATGTTATACCGGTTCAGTTCAGAGATGGAAAAGCATTTACCTGCTGCGGGCAATCCATATCTTTCATGGGAAATCCTCCTGGAAGTTCCGGGCACATAGCTGTTTCCCCGGACTCAATCAATATCTCAGATGGAGAATTGCGGAATGCTGACAACAGTTTTTCCGGTAAGATTACCGGGATTTCCCGGGACGGATACGGATTCCTGGCAGAAGTAATCACAGGCAGTCTCCATCTGTGGGTTTCACTGACACCTCATGTGCTCGAACCGCTCAGATTGCGTGAAAACGATTCAGTATGGCTGTCCTGGGATAAATCCGCAGTTCATACATTCTAAAGACCTTTTCTTTTCGTGAAACATTTGTATAATCTCGTTTCAATTTATCCTTAAGGGGTGAAGATGTATCTGATATTCCTTCAGATCAACTGAGTCACAGCGGCGGGTTCCGGGAGAACCCGAAAAATAGCCGAGATGTGACTGCCCCGAGGTAAACAGCCCTGTGCAGCCGTTTCGGCGGAAGGGGTGTTTACCATATGGCACAACGACTTGATTCCAAACAACTTCACGACATGTGGACAGAACTGGGAATGGATGTACCACTCCATGACCGGCTTCTTGAAAACTCGGGAAAAGCCCACAAAAGGAGTTTCCTCTGGCAGAAGAACAGACCGGCGGGAATGAAAGCCTTTGATCAGGCTCTTCACGACAGTCATGGCCAGCGGGTGAAGGAGATCATCGATTACCGGGAAGGAGGCGGAAAGTCCATAGGCTCTTTCTGCATCTATGTTCCTGACGAAATCACCATGGCTGCAGGTGTTCTGAACATCCCTCTGTGTGGAGGTACCGGATTTACAGTTGACTATGCAGACAAGGTTCTTCCAAGGGATATTTGTCCTCTTGTGCGTTCAACTTTCGGAATGGCCATCAGCGGTACATGTCCATACAAAACCCTGAAGGATTTTATTCTCGGGGAGACAACATGCGATGCCAAAAAGAAAACATGGGATCTCTTCAGTATAAGAGTTCTTGAAGTTCCCCAGAAGAAAAAGCAGATAGACCGTGACCTGTGGCTTGCAGAGGTGAAGGAATTCACCGCTCAGCTTGAAGAATTGTCAGGGGTTAAGGTGACTGCAGAGGGTCTAAGAGAATCAATAAAGAAGCAGAATCGTAAACGAGACATTCTTACAGCAATCAGCAGTTTCCGCAAACTTGATGAGCCGCCTATAAGCGGCCTTGATGCACTGCTCATCAGCCAGGTAGCTCTGAACATGGACATCGAAGCATTCATCAGCTCAGGCGAGAAACTCATTGAGGAGCTTTCCATGAGGGCTGAGAAGGGCATATCCGCTTATTCCGGTCCCGGAGTAAGGGTGCTTATGGCTGGAACACCATCTCCAATGGGGTTTGCGAAGGTACATGCAGCAGCAGAGGTATCAGGCCTTCGTGTTGTTATGGATGAATCCTGCACCGGTCTTCGGTACAGCAGGGGAAATGTTCCGGAGGACCTTGAAACAGTGGATGAGATGATTCGGGCCATTGCAGACAGGTACTTCGATATCGATTGCTCCTGCTTCTCTCCCAACTCTGAAAGACTTGAAAGCATTGCTTTCCTGCTGAAGGAATTCAAGGTTGAAGGCGTGATCCATAACATCCTTCAATACTGTCACGGATTCAATGTTGAAGCTGGAAAAGTGGACGGGATGCTTTCAGAAGCAGGAATACCTGCACTAAAAATAGTCAGTGACTACTCCCAGGAGGACGGGGAGCAGATAAAGCTTCGTATGGAGGCATTCAAGGGAATAGCTGAAAACAACAGAAAGGCCAGATAAATGTCGGCAATAATTTCAGCAGCATTCCTGATAGCTTACGGATCCGGAACTTCTGTTACCATGGTGGTGTATGTTATGGCAGAGAGGTAAAGTCTGCATACAGCAGTTTTATTGCCAAACATGAGAGGAAAGAAAGTATGAAACCACTGATGATTCTGCTTACAGCGGCAACCCTGCTCAATGCAGCAGAGGTGGAGATCGGAAGTGATCCCTGGACATGGAAAGGTTTTCCATTCGGTTGTTGAAACGAGACAGACCTGCATCACCAGGTGGTGATTCTGTCCAGTGAAATCGGAACTCCAATGCAGATCAATTCGATTATGTGGGAGAAGGCTCCCAGTACATCCACTGATGCTGACTGTGAGGGATTCTCCATGTATCTGGGGCTCTCTTCATCAGCAACTCTGAGTACTTCTTCTTTCGATGGCAATTACATTTCCGGGACAAAAACGCTGGTATACAGTACTCCTCTGCTCACCATAGATATGGATGACCCGTGGGGTCAGATAGATCTGGATACTCCGTTCTACTATGACGGATCGGAAAACCTTATCGTGGAGATCCAGTGGGATAACGGAACTGAAGACAACTCCTACTACAATATTGAATGGAATGCCGGACCCGACCGCTGTATATATCAGCAGAAAGAGCCGGACATAAAGAGCTACTACGGAGTACCTCACATGTTTCTGGTGGGAGACCTGGCCCTGGAGGGCAATACCTTTGCAGGGATCAAGGTGGAGCTGGGAAGATAGTTTCCACATAAGGAAAGAGGCGCTGAATTGGCGCCTCTTTTTTTTATATGCAGAGAAAGGGATTACCCTTTAAGCACTTTTCTCATCTCAGTCATGTTCTTTTTCATGTCTCTGTTGGCCACAGCGATTGTGGTGAAAGCCTCGTCGATGAACTGCAGTCTTTTAATAAGAACTTCTGTGAATCGCAGAAGCAGCTTTGCAGCGATTTTCGATTTTTCATCCAGGAAGATATTGAACTTTTCCCAGGACATGCAGTAAACAACGCTGTCTTCGCCTGCTATTACAGTTGCTGACCTTGGTGAACCTTCAAGAAATGACATCTCACCGAAAACATCCCACTCTGAGAATATCGCAAGGGGAACAGAGTCTTCGTCCCAGCTGTCACTTGCAGTGGCTGAGCCAGTCTGGATAAGGAAAAGCTCTCTCGAGGTGTCACCCTTTCTGATTATCTCCTGGTCTGCAAGAAAAACCTTCTTCTCGCAATAAGAAAGGAACTCGGTTCTTTCTTCGTCGGTCAGATCATCTAGGAATTTTCTTGGCATTCTACCCTCCTGTTTGATTATTGAATTACAATAACATGAAGAACCCTTTAAGAAAAGGAGCAGAACATGAGAATGACAGTTGTCTTACTGGGACTGGCTCTATTCATTATCACAGGATGCGGAGAGCAGGAACCAGGTTCAGATCAGACAGGTGGGAATGTGTCAGTTGTTCCTGCAGATACAATCATCATTACTGCAGCTGATACTCTGGGAGCAGAATCCGGTGAGGGTTGTGACGTGTTCGCTTTCGTTGTTGAAGCGGCTTATACCCCCCAGGGGAATATTGCCGTTCTTGATGCAGGCAAGATATGTCTCAAAGAATTTTCTCCTTCCGGAGAAGAACTTTTATCAATCGGAAGACAGGGATCAGGACCGGGAGAGTATCAGATGCCTATCGGAATGGCTGTTCTTGACGGAGGCTATGTAATTTCTGACATTGCCGGTGCCAAGATCATCAGGTATGACAGTGCTGGAACCTTTCTGGATGAACTCACCGGGTTCTTCCCGATTCCACCTGCAAGGATAAAGGGCTATACAGGCATGGATTTCCTGGCAGCAGACATTATCATGGATCTTGAAGGTGATGAAGGCCCCACAGCATCAGTGGACCTTGTGGCTTATGCTGACAGTTCTACTCCATCCATGACATTCAGAAGTTATCCAATGGACATGATCGGTGGAAGGATTAACTCTGATAACGGAGCCAGCCTGGCATTTGCAGCGGGGCCTTCAGCAGAAGCATATCTTGTGGTACTTTCAGATTCAATGTTCGTTCTGGCAGGATTTTCTGCAGACGGGTCAGAAATACTGAGCATTGCCAGGGAGTACGACAGAATTCCCCTGACTGAAGAAGAACTTGAAGATGAGGAACTGGATATCTCTCTCACAATACATAACGGAGAGACCTCCCTGGGAACCGACAGACACCGGACAACCGCAACTCACAGAAACATCATTGAGGGTCTGGGTGTGGATCAAGACGGAAACATCTGGGTTGAAATGGGTGATGAGCTTGAAACGTACTTCAGGGTTTATTCGCCTGAAGGCGTTCTCCTCCATATTGCAGTTCCCGATGAATCCATACAGGAGGGAGCCAGTTATTCCATAAGCCCTGAGGGTATGCTTGCGTATGACGGAGATCCGGAAGACTGGCCCAAAATTTACCTTCTTGAGGTGAGATGAATCTGCTGCTGACAGCACTTTCAGCACTGCCTCTCTTTTCAACTGTTGTTAACAGCCCTGGATCCGGCAGAGTAATTGACCTCTTCCAGACCGATACAGGGTACATTGCTGTTGCATCGGAATCACCTGCGTGGGGAGGGCAGGGAACATTGTACCTCTATACTCTGGATCTGTCCGGAGCACTTTCAGAAACATTTCAGGCTGAATTCCAGGGTGAGCCGGTTTCTGCTGTTGAAATTAACGGAGGCGTTGCAGTTCTCTGCCTGGACAGATTGCAGGAAGTTTCAAGACTGGCAGCCATGGGAACTTCTTCCGACTTTCTCACCGAGTTCCAGGGAGAGTTTCTGGATGGCGGCGTTCTGTGCCTCTCCGGGGATACTATTCTCATGGCCGGCAACGATTATCCCGGGGGCTCTCAGGTAAGAATTGCCCGGGTCAGCAGCACTGGAGATGTCTTTGAAGATTATCAGATGCCGGATTTAGGCAGGGTTGTGGATGCTGTTGCATGGGAAGGCGTGTTGTTTGTTCTGGGGGTAAGGGATCTTACCGGATGGGTACGAGAAACACTGATACTCTCTCCGGATAAAGGCATACAATACTGCAGTCAGTTTGAATCAGAGAGAATTACACCTGTTTCTTTCGCACTGGCTGAAACGGGACTTTGTATTCTGTCCAATGCATGTTTTTCAGAAAACAACATGAAATCGGAACTGTTTCTTAACAAACTGGACTTGAACATGAACTCTGAATGGACAGCAAATCTCGCAGGGATCAGCAACGAACAGGGTACTCACATAATTCATTCATCTTCCGGCTATACAGTTACCGGCTGGTCTAACTCTCTGCCTTTTTCTGAAGCAAACCGGTCGGATCTCATGATGGCTCATTTCACAAATGCCGGAGAACTGGAATGGTACAGAATTCACGGTTCTTCAGCACCTGACTACGGACTGGCTGCAGGATATTGCTCTGATGGAGGATACGTTGTTGGTGGCTGTACAACAGAGGAACTGTACAACTGCCTGGTGCTCAAAACTGATTCTGAAGGCAGTGTGGAGCCACAGGGAATAGAAGAGACAGAATATTCCTTTATCCAGGTTCGCCCTGAAGCCAACCCTTCTCGCTCCGGTGAAATTTCCATTGAGATTATCTGCCTGCCTGGAATAGAGATGGGCATAACAGTGTTCGACCTTTACGGAAGAACAGTTGAAACGGGAATGCTGGTATCCGCATCAAGGCAGAACTCAGGAATTGTGGCAGCTGCCGATTTGCCCGGGGGAATGTACACGATAAAGGTACAATTCCAGGGCTGCATTGCAACATGCAGAGCGGTTGTGACAGGAGGTGCCAGGTGAATGCAATTCTGTTTCAGTTCATTCTTGGCGTATCATCTGTACTGTTTGTGGGAAACAGCTACACTATGGCCCAGGGCGGGCAATGGAGTCTTGTGAAACAGATATACGATTCAGTTTCATCTGATACGCTTGTTACCGGGAATCACACCATAGGTGGAGCAACTTTTCAGAATCACTGGGAAAACACTATTCTCAGAGAGAGGATTGAAACAGGAAACTGGACCTGCTGTGTATTCCAGGAGCAGAGTTGTATGCCTGTTATAGATCCGGATATGACATTTCAGTATGGAGACAGCCTTGTCTTACTGTGTTTTGCAAATGAAACTCAGCCTGCTTTCTTCATGACATGGGCAAGGAAAAATGATCCACTGATGCTTCAGGGGCTTTCTGATGGCTATTCCAGGATGGGTTATGTGCACAGTGTACCTGTTTCGCCTTGCGGCATTGCTTTTGAGATCATTCGCAGGGACCATCCTGAGATTGATCCCTACAGCGGTGACGGTGCTCATCCGTCACTGGAGGGTTCCTACCTTGCTGCCTGCGTCATTGCAGCAACTGTTCTGGGTGTGGACCTTGAACAGGCAGGTATATGGCACCATGAAGACATCACTCCTGATACGGCGGTTATTCTCAGGGAAGCCGCTTCTGAAGCGTGTTCAATTTACATTCAGCCGTCGGAGGCTCTGAGATAATGAAATATGATGCAGTTGTTTTCGATATGGACGGTACAGTACTGAACAGCCTTCCTGAAATAACCAGAGTTGTGAACTCAGTCATCCAGGATATTGGAATGACTCCGAAATCGGAAACAGAGATCAGGGATGCTGTAGGATACGGAATCGAACACCTTCTGAGGACTATCGGCGTTCCTGAGAATTGGATTTTACCACTAGCTGATCAGGTTGGGTCGAAGTACGCAAAACCAGTCGGTTCAGTGGCAGTTCTCTTTCCCGGAATTGAAAGAATACTTGAAACCCTGAGAGAAAAAGGGCTGAAGATCGCCGTTCTGAGCAACAGACCTACAGAGGGCCTTGCAAAAGCAGTGGATCATTTCCTTCCTGATGTGCAGTTCGGAACCGTTCTCGGTTCAAGTCCCGGGAAGCCTGCAAAACCTTCTCCTGATGCACTGAATGAGATTATAAGAACTCTGGGTGTAAAACCTGAGAGGGTGCTGATGGTGGGGGATGGAGAGCCGGACATTATTGCAGCGGCAGCTGCAGGTGCCCAGCATCTTGCTGTTAAATGGGGTTACACGTCATGTGAGAATCTGGAGAAGGTGGGAGCAGTAAACTTTGCCGAATCAGCTGAAGAGGTCCTGAACTTCATTCTTGCTCGGGAACGATAACTTTCAGGCTTTCAGGTATTGTTTCAAGCCGCAGCCAGCTGCTGCCTTGAACATCTACAGGTTCACCGTCCAGCTCCAGAATGATGGAGCTTTGTCTGAGAGCATCCAGCCTGAGAACTGAACTTCTGGCAGATCTTGCCCATGGTGTTTTGTGCAGTGTTCCGTCAAACACTCTTCCAAGGTTTAAAACAACTGTGAAGAAATTCAATGGAGTAAGGCAAAGGCCGTCCAGCTTACCGTCATCAGGGAGTGCTGCAGGGGAGAGCCGCATGCCTCCGCCGCTGTAGCAGCCAACGCCTGCCGTGAAGGTGGTGTAACCTCCTCTGTAGTACTCTCCTTCATCAGAGGTGAATTTCCCGTACATCACAGGAGGTACAAATGCCGAAAAGGCAAGGGACAGCATGTAGCTCAGTCTGGGAAAGGGAATGAGTTTTCTGGACTTGAGAGCTCTTCTGAGAACGATTGCGTCAAGACCTGTTCCTGCAGAGTTAAGAAAGTGCTTTCTCCCGTGCTCCCATTCAGCCACAGCAGTATCCAGTGATTTCATTCTCAGTTTCAACATTGAATCAACTGCTGCACTGATGCTCGGGTGCAAAAAACCAATGGCTCTTGCCCAGTCATTGCCGGAGCCGGCTGGAAGAACTGCAAGGGCAGGACCAGCAGTCACCTGGGAGAGTATTGCTGCAGTATCTGACAGTGTGCCGTCTCCACCGTAGACAGCAATACCCTCGGAACCTTCGGAACAGAACTGTGCCACCAGACTTCTGGTAGTTGCAGGTGAATCTGTGAAAGAGGCAGAAAAATCAATTCCACTACTGGATAAAACATGACTGACAGAAGGCCAGTGCTTACCTGCTTTGCCACCTCCTGCAAGAGGATTAACGATTACCTGCCATTTCATGAATCACCCCCTGAACGGTTCCTAAAACAGAGCTTGTGAAAAGTCAATAAGGAGGGTTGACAACACTGCAGGTGAATTTATGATATGAATGTTGTGAAAAATATAACAGCGTTACGACATGCACGATAAGAGAATTGGAGAGAAACTTGATACCCGATAGAACCATTGAAAGATTGAGCCTCTACAGGTGGCTTCTTGAGGTTCGGGTAGATGAGAGTACTGTTAATCTGTTCTCTCACCAGCTGGCTGCCATGGCCTGTGTTACACCCGCCCAGGTAAGAAGAGATCTGATGGCCATCGGATACTCAGGCAGTCCAAACAGAGGTTACATGGTCAAAGACCTTGCAAAGAGCATTGCAAAGGTAATTGACGGAGAGGAACCTGCAAGGGTTGCTCTTGTTGGAATGGGAAACCTGGGAAGATCCATCGTCTCTTTCCTGAGAGGCAGAAGATCAGCGCTTCAGGTAGTTGCAACATTTGACAATGATGAATCAAAAGCAGGAAGAATGATAAGCGGGTGCAGATGCTACCTTCAGAACAGTATCGAAGAGATCATCGCTTCTGAAAAAATCACAGTTGCCATTCTTACAGTTCCCTCTGAGTCAGCTCAGGAGGTAGCCGACATTCTTGTCAGCGCCGGTGTAAGAGGAATACTCAATTATGCTCCGGTTCCCCTCAGGCTCCCGGAATGGGTCTATCTTGAAAACAGAGACGTTACAGCTGCTCTCGAGAAAGTAGCTTATTTCGCTAGAAATTCAGTGAAAGGTAATAAATAATGAACGGAATAGATTCAATTCTTGAAAATAATGCCGGAGCCGGCAGGGATAAGCTCATTCCTGTTCTACAGGAAGTCCAGGAGGTTGAAGGATACCTCTCCAGGGATTCCGTACAGAGGATCGGAGAATCACTGGGACTCCCGGCAAGCAAGATTTACGGTGTAGCTACTTTCTACAATCAATTCAGATTCGAGCCAATGGGCCGTTTTCACATTCAGGTGTGCCGTGGTACAGCCTGCCATGTGAAAGGTTCTGCAAAAGTTCTGGACTCAATTGTTAAAGAGCTGGGAATCAATCCGGACAGTACCACCAGAGACGGTCTTTTCAGCCTTGAAGTGGTTGCCTGCATCGGAGCATGCGGCCTTGCTCCTGTGATCGCCGTGAATGGAGAGTTCCACGCCCGTGTAGAGCCCGATCAGGTTGCGGGAATTCTGGACACTTACAGAAAGAAGGCAGAGTAACATGAAAAACAGCTACGGAAAGTGCTGCGACAAGTGCTGGCACTCTGCTGAAAAACCCTGTCCTGAAGCTGTTGAATGCTATACATCAGGACCCAGGTGTCACAGCAGTGAGGAATGCACTGAAAAGCAGACAAGCCTCATGGCATCACTTACAAGAAAAACTCAGGAAAAACCTGCTATTTTCATAGGTACAGGCACCTGCGGCCTGGGAGCAGGCGCAGGAAAAACACTTGCTGCTGTAAAGAAATGGCTTGAAGAAAAATCACTTGACGCGGATATCATCGAGGTGGGATGCATAGGTTTCTGTGCAGTGGAGCCCATATTGGATATACAGCTTCCCGGAAGAGGAAGAGTTTCATTCAAAACAGTTACGGAAGACAGAGCAGAGGAACTTCTTGAATCATTCATTATTGAGAAGAAGATCCCTGAAGATCTGGTAATGGCACAGTTCAGATCCGAATATCTTGAGCCATGGGACGGTGTTCAGTTCATGGACGAACACCCCTTCTTCGGTCCACAGACAAGATGGGTTCTTGAGAACTGCGGAATAATTGATCCCGGCAGCCTTGAGGAATACCTGGCAAGAGGCGGTTACAGGGCCTTTTCAGATGCCCTTAAAGGAAAAACCCCTGAGGAAGTCTGTAAAACTGTTGAAGAGAGCGGACTCGCCGGAAGAGGTGGCGGCGGTTTTCCCACAGGACGGAAATGGCGTATTGCCATGGAAGCTCCTGCCGATTCCAAGTTTGTGATCTGCAATGCAGATGAAGGTGACCCCGGTGCATTCATGGACAGAGCTGTTATAGAGGGTGATCCACACAGACTAATCGAAGGCATGGCCATAGCAGCCTATACAATAGGTGCCAGTAAAGCCTACATCTACATCAGAGCAGAATACCCACTGGCAGTGAAAAGGCTTCAGAAGGCTCTCGCAGATGCCGGAGAATGGGGCTTGCTGGGATACAACATACTGGACAGTGGATTCGATCTTGAATTCGTGATAAAAATGGGTGCAGGAGCATTTGTCTGCGGCGAGGAAACCGCTCTGATCCACAGCATAGAGGGAAAGAGGGGAATGCCTTCACCGAAACCTCCTTATCCTGCCATAAGCGGTCTTTTCGGAAAACCCACTGTAATTAACAACGTGGAAACACTTGCCAACGTTCCATCAATCGTTCACAGAGGGGCAGAATGGTTCAATGCCCTGGGAACAGATGTCAGCAAGGGAACAAAGGTCTTTGCACTCTCAGGCAAGATCACCAATACCGGTCTTGTTGAGGTAGCAATGGGTACCCCACTCAGCGATATCCTCTTTAAGATCGGTGGTGGAGTACCGAACGGCAGGAAGTTCAAGGCCGTGCAGATCGGTGGACCTTCAGGCGGATGCATACCATCCCAGCACGTGGATATAAAGATCGATTACCAGTCACTCAAAGAGTTCGGTGCCATGATGGGCTCAGGGGGACTTGTGGTAATGGACGAGGACACATGCATGGTGGATGTGGCTAAATTCTTCATGGATTTCATCCAGAGAGAAAGCTGCGGCAAGTGCATTCCCTGCCGTGAAGGTACAAGAAGGATGCTTGAGATGCTTGAATCCATCACCAGGGGCCGCCGGGGAGAGTCCGGGAGAGAGGCACTTGAGAGGTTCAGAGGCATTGTGAACCTGGAGAAGCTTGCAGGAGTTATCAAGGAAACAAGCCTCTGCGGACTCGGACAGACTGCTCCCAACCCGGTTCTCAGTACCCTCAGGTGGTTCAGAGACGAGTACGAAGCCCACATATTTGACAGGAAGTGCCCTGCAGGTGTCTGCAAAGGTCTTCTGGAGTACTCAATTGATGTTGAAAAATGCAGGGGCTGCACACTATGTGCAAAGAAATGCCCTTCAGGAGCAATCATGGGTGCTGTAAAAAGCCCACACTACATAATTCCCGACAAATGTATCGGTTGCGGAGCATGCAAAGAAGTATGCCCATTCGATGCAGTTCTTGTGAACTAGGGAGGGAGGAAAATGAAAGTAACAGTAAACGACAGAGTGCTTGAGGCCAACCAGGGAGAAACCATTCTCGAGGTTGCAGAAGCAGCCGGTATCAAGATACCAACACTCTGCCATATCAAGGGTCTTCCTCCAACAGGTGCCTGCAGAATGTGCGTTGTGGAAGACACGAAAACTGGAAGGCTGATCCCTTCCTGTTCGCAGCCTGCGGCGGATGGCATGAGTGTGAAAACCCACTCTGCAAAAGCTATTCAGGCGAGAACGACAATTGTTGAGCTTCTTCTTGCCAATCACCCGGACGATTGCCTTTACTGTGTGAGGAACGGTTCATGTGATCTCCAGAAACTTGCAGAGGAACTTGGCGTGAGAGAGAGAAGGTACTCGGGAGAAAGGTCCAGGTACGACCTGGATGTCTCCAGTCCCTCAATAGTAAGAGACCCGGACAAGTGCATACTCTGCGGCAAATGCGTAAGGGTCTGTGAAGAGATCCAGGGAGTAAGTGCTATTGACTTTGTCGGCAGGGGAAGTAAAACACACATCGGATGTGCCTTCGAGGAAGGGCTCAATGTATCCAGCTGCATAAACTGCGGACAGTGCATAATGGTGTGTCCCACCGGAGCTCTTTCAGAAAAATCCAGTACAAAAGAGTTCATGGCTGCACTTAGAGACCCGGAAATCACTGTTGTTGCCCAGCATGCTCCTGCCATAAGTGTATCAATCGCTGAAGACTTCGGCATTAAAGCCGGAACCGATATTGTGGACAGAATGAACGGTGCAATGAGGAGAATGGGTGTGGATTACATTTTCCCCACTTCCTTCAGTGCCGATCTTACAATCATGGAAGAAGCTGCGGAGCTTGTTGGTAGAATTACAAGTGGAGGGCCTCTGCCTCTTTTTACAAGCTGTTCCCCAGGCTGGGTAAAGTTCATGGAACAGTTCTATCCCCAGTTCATGGACAATGTCTCCAGCTGCAAGAGCCCCCAGCAGATGCTCGGTGCCGTTGTGAAAAGAATCTGGGCGAAAGAGAAGGGACTGGATCCTGCAAAAGTGTTTCATGTATCCATCATGCCCTGCACAGCCAAGAAATTCGAGTGTGACAGACCGAGAATGAGAGACGGCTCAGTAAGAGATGTTGATGCAGTTCTTACCACCCGGGAGTTCGCCGGGCTGATCAAGGGATTCGGTATCGACCTTGCTACCTCGCCATGTGAGCCGGCTGACAATCCCTACGGGGACAGAAGCTCTGCCGGCAAGCTGTTCGGCACTAGCGGCGGTGTTATGGAAGCTGCTGTAAGAACCGCTTACAAGATGATAACCGGTGTAGAAATGCAACAGATTGATCTTAAGGAACTGAGAGGTTTCCAGGGAATAAAGGAAACATCTGTTATGATAGGTGATATGGAGCTCAAGGCTGCAGTGGTAAGTGGGCTGGGTAATGCCAGAAAGCTTCTGGACAGCATCCTCAGCGGCGAGAAAACATTCCATTTCGTTGAGATAATGACATGTCCTGGAGGGTGCATCAACGGCGGTGGGCAGCCATTCGCCCAGGACCCAGAAGTACTTCGCTCCAGAATGCAGGCTCTTTATGCAATAGATTCGTCCGCTTCACTTCGGAGATCTCATGACAACCCTTCTATCCAGAAGCTGTATGCGGATCATCTTGAGAAACCAGGCAGCCACATGGCTCACGAAATGCTTCACACCGAGTACGATGAGAGAAAGGTAATGAAGTAGAATGTCCTTAATTCCCCTTGTAGAGACAATTCCAGATAAGTGCAGGGTGTGTTACACCTGTGTCAGGGAGTGTCCCGCCAAGGCAATCAGGATAAAGGGAGGTCAGGCCGAGGTTATAACCGACAGGTGCATAGGCTGCGGTAACTGCGTTAAAGTCTGCACCAGAGGAGCTAAGAAGGCAATCGGTTCAACCTCTAAAGTTCTTGAATACCTCAGAAGCAAGCAGCGGGTGGCGGCGATTGTCGCCCCCAGCTTTCCTGCCGATTTCTCAGGAGTCGACTCAAGGAAGCTTGTTGGAGCCATAAGAGCATGCGGCTTTGACAACATATCTCAGGTCGCCTTCGGAGCTGATCTTGTTGCTCGGGAGTACCGAAAGCTGCTTAGAGACAACCCTGATAAAAGCTACATCGGAGTATCCTGTCCGGCTGTTGTAAATTATGTGGAGATGTATCTACCTGATCTGGTGCCAAGTCTTGCCCCGATTGTGTCTCCTATGGTTGCACAGGCGAGAGTGGTCAAAATGCTCTACGGAGATGACATGAAGATCGTCTTCATAGGCCCGTGCCTTGCAAAAAAGGGTGAAGCCGAGGCACCGGGCAGGCACGATGTGGATGCATCAATAACCTTTGCCGAGCTCAGGAATCTCATATCAATAATGGGAATAGATCCGGAACATGTGGAGGAGAGTGGTTTTAATCCTCCCTCCCCTGGACTTGGAGCACTCTTTCCCATAAACAGGGGAATGCTTCAGGCTGCAGACATGAAGGAAGACCTTCTGTCAGGTGAGATAGTCACCGCTGACGGAAGAACAGAATTCATTGAGGCCCTCAAAGAGTTCGGGTCTGGTGATATGGAGGCCAGGCTCCTTGAAATTCTCTGCTGCGAGGGTTGCATCATGGGTCCCGGTATGACAAGCAAGGATCCTCTTTTCAGACGTAGAGCAAGGATAAGCAGATTTGTGAGAGAGAGCATTAAGGATCTTAACTTCAACAACTGGAATATTGCAGTTGAGAGGTGCAGTGGGATCGATCTTACAAGAAAATTCTCAACCTCGGACATGAGACTCCGTGTACCCAGCGAGACTGAGATCAGCAGCATAATGGAGAGAATGGGCAAGTTCAACATTGATGATGAGCTGAACTGCGGCGCCTGCGGTTACACTACCTGCAGAGAGCACGCAATTGCCATTTATAAGGGTCTTGCTGAAAGTGAAATGTGCCTTCCCTACTCCATTGAGCAGTTGAAGACTGCTGTTGAGGAACTTGCAGAGAAGAATGATGAACTTGCAGGCACCAAAGTTGCGCTTAAGCACGCTGAGAAGATGGCAGGAATGGGACAGCTTGCAGCAGGTATCGCCCACGAGGTTAACAATCCTCTGGGAGTGGTGCTGATGTATGCACACACACTTCTTGAGGAGAATCCCGAGAACGAAGAACTGCAGGAGGACCTCAAGACCATCACAGTACATGCGGACCGATGCAAAAAAATCGTAGCAGGTCTATTGGACTTTGCACGGCAGAACAAGGTTTCAAGATCACAGGTTGATGTCCCGGAATTTGTGAAGAAAACCATTTCTGTGATTAAGCACTCACCTGGTATAAAGCTGGAATTCATTGCAGAGGTTATTGATCGCATGGCTGATCTTGACGAGGACCAGATGGCACAGGTGATAACCAACCTTGCAGGGAATGCGTTTCAGGCAATGGGTGAAACAGGTATACTTACTGTAAGAACAGGCGGCGACGCTGACAGAATAACAATAAAAGTTTCAGATACAGGTTCCGGTATAGCACAAGAGAATGTTAAGAAAATATTTGAACCTTTCTTTACAACCAAAGAAAGAGGTCTGGGTACAGGCCTTGGCCTCGCAGTTACTTACGGTATTGTGAAGATGCATAGAGGACAGATAACTGTGGACTCCAATGCGGATCCTGAAAAAGGACCCACAGGAACATCCTTTACGGTTACTCTTCCAAGAAGAGAACCGGAGAACTGAAGGGAACCGTTAGATGAACGACAGACAAGTACTTATAGTGGATGATGATCCCGATTTCCTTGAACAGATGGAAATGATGTTTTCATCCCGTGGTTACAAAACAGCCACAGCTCCCGGCAGAAAAGAAGCTGAAAAACTCTTTGAAGGATACACGCCGGATATTGCCGTTATCGACCTGATGATGGAGAACGATGATGACGGTTTCATACTGGCCTACAGGCTCAGGAGAAAATACCCGGAGTGCATCATTATCATGGTAACCAACGTAACAGGTGAAACAGGACTCGATTTCCCAAAAACTGATGATTCAGCAGGCTGGATCAATGCTGACGCAGTGCTTGCGAAACCTGTGAGATTCGAGCAGATCGAAGAAGAGCTGAACAGGACAGGCAGGAAATAGTATGGACACTGATGTAACGCTGAAAGTTCTTATCGTTGATGACGAAGATGGAATGAGAAGCGGCATCAGGCGTTCTCTCAGAAAATTCACTGCTGAAACCGATGACGGGCAGACCATCGGCCTTGAGCTTGACGAAGCATCTTCAGGAGAGGACGCCATCGTGAAGATGGCACAGTGCTCTCCGGATCTTCTCCTTCTGGATAACAAAATGGGAGGGATATCCGGTCTTGAAGTTCTTGAATGGACCGACGAACACTGTCCGGACATGATGGTCATAATGATCACCGCCTATGCCTCTATTGAAAGTGCCATAACAGCCACCAAGCAGGGCGCATACGACTTCCTTCCCAAACCATTCACACCAGGTGAACTCAAGGTATCATTAAGACAGGCTGCCCTTCATCTCCTTGCACTCCGACAGGCAAAAGAACTGGAGAGTGAAAAGAGAAAGGTCAGATTCCAGTTCATAAGCGTTCTCGCCCACGAGCTTAAAGCACCACTGGGAGCAATTGAAGGCTACCTCTACCTTCTCAGGGACGGCACAGGTGTAGACGATCCGGCCGTCTACGCAAGGGTGGTTGAAAGAAGCCTTATCAGACTTTCAGGCATGAGAAAGCTGATCTACGACCTCCTGGATCTGACAAGGCTTGAGTCAGGACAGAAGAAACGCGAACTGGCCGATACAGACCTGATTGATGTTGCTGAAATGTCCATTGAGACAATGAAGCCTGATGCAGACAACAGAGGAATCGAAATCAACCTCAACGCATCAGCACAAAAAATAATACTCAATGGTGACAGAAACGAGTTTGAGATCATCTTCAACAACCTGATCTCCAATGCCGTGAAGTACAACAAAGACAACGGCAGCGTGGATGTGAACATCACAGAAACAGATGACTGCATTAAGATTGCAGTTTCAGACACAGGGATCGGCATGTCCGCTGAAGAGGTTGAAAAACTGTTCGGTGAGTTTGTAAGAATTAAAAATGACAAAACAAGGAACATTCTCGGCAGCGGTCTCGGTCTTTCCATCATGAGAAAAACCGCAGCGATTTATGGAGGTGATGTAAGCGTAGTCAGCGTACCCGATCAGGGTACTACTTTCACTGTAACACTGATGAAGGAGCCACCAGATGAAGAGTAAGACGGCACTGATAATTATGATTCTTCTCACAGGATGCGGTACGGCACTCACAGTTGAAGAAACAGCCATCAACACCTGGACAGACGGAACCATCACAGTACAGGCCAGCCATTACAACCTCTCAGACGGATCACTTGCATTTGTGAAACTGGATGTACCCGACATGGGTAGTTACACTCTGCCGCAGGTTCTCTCAGGTGACGGCACCAGATACACTGTTGACATGAACATTGTGTGGTGGGAGAGAGGCGATACCGCAATCATCCAGACCAGAGATGACAATGGAGACTGGGAAACAGCCTGCACACTCACTGTTTCCAGGTAACACCAGCTACTGCAGCCAACTGGCGAATTGAAGCTCTTACAGACTTTCAGACCCTGTGGTTTGATGAATCCCATATCATTCGTTATATACTTCATATAAATATAACTGTTGAAGATCTCTGTTAAAACAGTAACAATGAGCCTACTGGAAAGAGCAGGAAGTAACATTAAAACTCTTATAATAATTATCCTGATTGTATCTGCTTCAGTAACACTCGCAGACGGCTTCAACCGTCATTCTTTTTCTGCTTCCTTCGTTCCATTCTTTTTTTACAGCTTCTTACCGGACATAGGCTACAAGTTTTCTATCTCAGAAAATGACGCGATAGGCTTCTCCTCCATCCTTGCCGTGGTGAACCGGGTCACTTACACCAGAAAAATGGGAAATTTCGGCTTAACAGGCAGTTTAGGTTTTGCATCTGCAGAATATGACCTTGATGAAAGCATAACCTTTGGAGCCATTACAGGTGAGCACAGAATACACCTGGGTGATCATTTCTACACCCGTACTGTGGCCGGTGTGATCTTCTCCGGTCTTACAGACAACTCTGCGATTCCAGTGCTTCAGGTGGGCCTGGGCCTGGGGTTCTAGAAACAGAGGAGCAGCATTGTTAAGATCATACACCACATCACTAAGAACAAAGCTGCACACTCTCACTATTGCGTTATCAGTACTTCTCTTCTTCTCATGCAGCCGCAGTGATGAACAGATAAACGCTCAGGGAATGCAGCATCAGATCACAGACGGAGAATGGAACAGATTTCTCAATTCAGGTGAAGGCTTATGGGCCAACTCGCCTGAGCACACAATCAGTTTCACCGCAATAGTAAACCTTACTGATCCAGACTCAATGACACCGGTTATCTACAAAGCAGGATCAGTCTGTTCAGTGGGAGACACCCTCTACGTAACAGACAGTGCCACAAAGAAAGTCGTTGCAATAGATCTGCAGGGCAACCTCCTCTGGGAAGCAGGGGGAGAGGGAGAGGGTCCAGGCGAGTTTCCCAGCATCATAACCATTGCAGCATCCGGCAGCTGCATCGCTGTACCAAACCACATGCTGAGCAGAATAGAGTTCTTCGAAAGAGACGGTACCTTTATCCGCAGCATAATTTTCCCCGAGGTACAGGACATCACTGCTATAAACGACACCACATTCATTGCTGCTTCAGACGAAGAGCCAGGGGGTCATCTGCACATGATCACCGCAAGCGGTGAAAAGCTCAGATCATTCGGTGAAGCACCTCTGGACACCTATAAGGGAATTCCACGAATCGACCTCATGCGAATCTGCTTCAACGGGGAAGACCGTGTAGCAGTATTCAACAGGTATGAAGCAACTCTTGCCATCTTCGACATCAACACGGAAGAGATCATCTTCCAGGGCAGCAGACCCTACCCTGACACACCAACACTGCCATCAACGCTGGAAGACGGAAGAAGAATTCACTTCCCTGTTGGCGGCAATGCTTTCACAGGTCCTGAGGGAATGATAAATGTAATGCTCAGCAATGTGATGAACGACGGCACCTTCATCAGCGACCCGGAGTACCTGGATTTTGCCCCGGTGACAATTGTCGACCGCTACGACTGGAACGGCACGTACCTGGATACCTACTCCCTCCCCGATTCATGCGTCAACTGGGCAACAACACTTCAAGACGGCAACCTGGTGATTAAGAACTACGCAGAAGGGGCTCTTAAGCTGCTTGAACTGGACTGAAACAATAAGCAGCAAATAAATAGTGAAAAGAGTGCAGGAACCATCTTTCAGTCCTGCACTCAGTAGGGTTACCCATCATGAATCAGCTCCCTTTCCTCCTGGGTTTACCATTTTCAGATCGCAGTCTTCTAATTCTTTGACTGCTTTGAGTGGAATCTATATTCAGATTTATTCAGACAGTGCCGGCTTTCCAGAAAGAATATTCGATTACCTCAATTTCCACTGAAGAAAAACTCAGCACAACGCATGTTACCCGGGGCCATCTCAATTAATGGCACTGAGGGCTTAATGCATATGATGTCATTTTTATACAAAACTAGTATTTAAATGCAGGACAGTGCACTATGGGTTTTCCACAGAGAGGATGTTATATAACCAAACCAGATTGACATTCAGAAAACTGCTTTTGCGTGAATAATTGTTTTTAAGAAAAATGCAGTATGACTTTTGTTACATTTATAAATTGTCTTGAGCGTATTTGTTGAAATCTCACAAAACAGTTAAGGATAAGGAGGAAAAAATGAGAAAAACCTATGTCATTATCGGAGGATCCGCAGCAGGTCCGAAAACGGCTTCCAAGATACGTCGCATGGCCCCGGATGCAGAAATTATCATGATTCAGAAGGGCAAATACCTGTCCATGGCTTCCTGTGGCTTTCCATACTTCATCGGTGGAGTGTTCAATGATCCGAATCAGTTGATAGCTACTCCAACAGGCGCTCAGCGTAATCCTGAGTTTTTTTCCAATGTGAAGAACATAAAAGCTCTTACTTCAACGGAAGTAACTGCAATCGATAAGAAGGCAAAGAATGTAACGATGCTTAACCTGGAAACAGGGAAAGAATCGATACAGAAATACGACAAGCTCTTCATCGCCACAGGAGCTTCGGCTATTGTTCCGAATCTTCCGGGAAAGGATCTTGAAGGAGTTACCACTCTGCAGAGCATGGAAGATGCCATGTACCTGAAGACCCAGCTCACCGGAGGAACCCTGAGAAAAGCTGTGATAGTTGGTGGTGGGTTGATCGGTATAGAAACCTGTGAAGCCTTGCAGCTTGGTGGTGTTCAGATTACAGTTGTGGAAATGCTGGATCAGGTGCTCTCATTCCTTGACTGGGAGATGGCCAAGCATGTGGAAAACCATATTCGGGCAAATGGCAGTGATGTTATAACCGGTTGCGGTGTTTCAGAATTCCTGGGAAAAGACGGTAAGGTTACAGGAGTGAAGCTGTCCGATGGCCGTACACTGGATTGTGATCTCGCAGTGGTTTCCATAGGTGTTCGCCCTAACTCCAGGCTTGCAAAGGACGCAGGGCTGGATATAGGTCAGCGTGGCGGTATTGCTGTTAACACCTTCATGCAGACATCTGACCCCGATATCTATGCCGGTGGTGACTGTGTAGAGGTAACCAACCTTGTTACTCACGAGAAGTCTCTCTGGCCTATGGGTGACGCGGCTAACCTGGAGGGTCGTGTTGCAGCTCAGAATATGGTACTGGGCAACAATGTAGAGTATGACGGTATGATCGGAACGGGAATATGCAAGGTTTTCGAATATGTTGCAGGAAGCACCGGGCTTTCCGAGAAACAGGCTGCGAAGCTGGGATACTCCAACATCATGACAGCCATCCAGGCTGCTCCTGATAAACCGGGTTTCATGGGTGCAAAACCGGTGCTTATAAAGCTTGTGGCCGACCGTACCACATGTCGTCTTCTTGGAATGCAGGCAATCGGTACCGGTGATGTTTCAAAACGCCTGGCAATTGGTGCAATGGCTATTCATGGCAAGATGCATGTGTATGACCTTGTTAACCTGGATCTGCCATACGCACCTCCCTTCTCTCCGGCAATAGACAACTTCATAATTGCCGCCCATGTTTTACAGAACAAGTGTCTGGGCAGGATGGAAGGCATATCAGCCATGGCTGTAAAAGCACAGCTGGATGCAGGCAAGAAGCCCTTCATACTGGATGTTCGCGGCGCTGATGAATTTGAAGTAATGCGTCTGGGAGTGGGAGAAGTTCTGATTCCACTGGGCACCCTTCGAACTAACCTGCACAAGCTTCCTGAAGACAAAACCGCGGAAATCATTGTATACTGCAAGATTTCTCTGCGTGGCTACGAAGCATACTGCTGCCTTAAGGCAAAGGGCTATACAAATGTCAAGGTTATGGAGGGCGGCATCTTAGGCTGGCCCTATCCCAGGGAAAAATAGACACATACCTTCTCATTACATGCCGGGCGGCTGAATTCAGCTGCCCGGCATGCTGTTTCACCATGGCTAACAAGGTTGCTTCAACCAATACAGGTAATACCGGAGATCCTCTTCTGAAACTATAGTAAAGCATGTTATTGATTATTCCAGGAGCATTGGCAGTGTACAATTTGCAGGAGATTGGGGTGATATGGCAAATTTTGACAAAAACTATACTGAAGAAGGTTACCTGATGAATTATCTCGAGCACAAGGCAACCACTATCGAGAAGAGACGCGTGCTTCAGTTCAAAATTATACTTCAGGGTATTGAACCGCTGATCTGGAGAAGAATACAGGTGCCGTCCGATTACAACTTCTGGGATCTTCATGTAGCCATTCAGGATGCCATGGGCTGGCTGGATTATCATCTTCACCATTTTGAGATAAAGGGAAAGAGAAAGAGAAAGACTGTTCATATAGGAATTCCTGATTTTGACAGAGAGAACTTCGGGCTTGAACCTGTTCTTCCCGGGTGGGAAATTCCAGTTACAGAGCACTTTAACGAGCTGGGTGTTACGGCGAAATACCTGTATGACTACGGTGATGACTGGCACCACACAGTGGTTCTGGAGGGCTATATCCTGAGGGATCATCAGGCTGTGTATCCATTATGTCCAGCAGGAGAAAGAGCCTGCCCTCATGAGGATTGTGGCGGTACCCACGGCTACGAAAGCATGCTGGAAATCCTTTCAGACCCCACTGATATTGAACACGAGGAGATGAAGGAGTGGGTGGGCAAATCATGGTCTCCCGAACACTTCGATCCTGCCGAGATCAAATTTTATGATCCGTATTACAGATGGTACAACGCTTTTCTCACCAACGACAGATAGCAACAATAAGAAATGAACAGAATCAGACTGTAGAATCCGCTCATCGCTCTGAATCAGCAGACTGCGAAGGCTTGAATCTCTATTACCCGGACGCAGTGCTGTTGCATTCAGTTGTTCTGCTTTGATATGTGATTATATCAAGCTTTAACTCTGTAATCAAGAATGTGTGGAGACTTATTAAGTAGATCTAAAAGAACCTTGGTTGATCCAGTTGGTTTTCTTTTTCCCTGTTCCCACTGCCTTACTGAAGAGAGTGATACATTAAGGAGTTTGGCGAATACAGCTTGACTCAGTCTGGTTCTTGCCCGGATAGCCTGGATCTCTTCAGGAGTTATTGTCACATCCTTGAACTCAATTCCGAGTTCATCAAAATCTCTTTTTGTGAAGGAAACAGGCAGATCAGAGTTAAGCATATCCTGTACTGTCTCACCGATTGCTTCTCTCATTGCTTTTCTCATTTTGCATCCTCCAAGTCAAACAATACCGTGTCCCTGATTGCTATCTCAATTTGAGACCGACTCAGTTTTAGAAGATCACTACCCATCTTTTGAAAGTAATGCAGTTCTTTGCTGGTCATGTTATCTTTCTCATTCTTCGCAAACCCATACAGGAAGATTGCCCTTTTCTTCTCTCTGTATACTACGATCGTCCTATACCCAGAACTTTTCCCGTGGCCTTCTCGTTTCACCCTGACCTTGTAAAGGTTCTTACCAAGGTCAGCGACTGAAAGCCCTTTTTCAAGATTCAAAAGGGCTTCATTGAGTGACGAGTTGGACAGATCAGTTTTTCTTGCCCATCTCCTGAACCATTAGGTTATGAGCTTATCCATGAGTAAATATATCACATTGTGTTATAGATCACAAGATGATTTCCTAAGCTATTCGCATTTCATTTTGAGGCAGAACTATCTATTTGAACATAGAGCTCTTGAGCTTCTCAGGAATACATACTGCTAAGGATACAAAATCTTATGTGCAAAACCTGACAGGTGTGATTTACGGTTTGTCCGGAGTCAACTATGTCCTTGCATGAGGTGCCGGCAGTTAAGCTCTGGTGCTTGATAAGAGTCTGCATAGTAAACGGTTGTGTGTAATGCTGTATAGAGATCGCAATTCTCCGCCCATGAAACCATGCAGAATAATTATCCTTAGATGGTATTGTCCATGGTAAAAACATTCCAGCCAGCAACGGAATCAGGCAGGTAAATCTTCCCGAATTTCTTATCAGCACGGGATAAGCCTGCAAGGTGGCAGCAGGATAACAGTCTTTCCTTCCCCTTTTACTGTTAGTAGAATGAGGCAAACGATGTTGGTTTGCCTTTATGCTGATGAACAAGCCGAGAATGAGGGTTGGTTCTGTTTCTAACCTTTATTCCGTAAGGTTTTGCCAGCAGCATCTCAGGAGTGAAATGGGAGGATTCATTTTGAACAATAGGTTGAGAGGTCATGCAGAAATAGTTAACCTGCGAAGCTGTATGCAAATCACTTTTATCTTGATGCTTGGAGTTTTCTTCTTCGTCTCCGGATGTAGTGATGTGTCGTCATTGGATTCTGAAAATGCTTCATCTGAAGCACCTGTTTTAGAGCTCTCACCAAGCTTTGTTCTTGGAGAAAATGAACAGGATAATCACTACTCATTTGGTGCTATATCGGCAGTTAGATTCCTTGATGACGGCAGAATAGCTGTGCTTGACAGATATGCCTGTGGAGCCCTTATCTTTTCTCCATCCGGGGAATATTTAGAGCAAATTGGTGGGCCTGGAGAGGGACCGGGTGAATTTGTTAATCCCAGCTCAATGGCTGCGCATAACAATAAATTAGTAATTCTCGACAAGTGGGCTCTCAGAGCTACTTTGTTTGATCAGCAGGGGAATTGCATCGGAGAACTCACTGATTCATGGTCATTCACTCCTCCCAGTTTTATTCGTTTTGTCTCTGATAGCTTTATCATTGCCGGCGTAACAACAATGGGGAATTCTGAAGGGCTCTACAGCACTGACTACATGGTGAATGTTTTGAGCATGGATTTCCAGGTTGTTGATACTCTGTTCTTAAGCAATTTCATATATGAACCGGGGAACATGACGCAGATGCTTCAAATGTCTCTCTTCTCCTGTTCTTACACAACAGACAGCAGAGGAAACATGTTTGTGGCAGAGGCTTCCCCTGAATTCTATGAAATCCAGGGCTGGAATCTGGCAGGAGAAAACTTTTCAACCATTTCCAGAGAACTTGATCCCGTCGAGAAAACTGAAAATGAGCTCTTACTGGAAACTGAAAGAATTACCAGCATGATAGAGGGGAAAAATCCAGGTGTTAGCCATACATACACGCCCTTGCCCTTGAAGAATCAAATTCCGCCAAATGGCGTGCATGCAGATGGGCAGGAGAGATTGTGGGTTTTAAATGGTTTTGCCCAGACTCCTGTCTTTGATGTGTATTCATATGAAGGAGAACTGCTGT
Organism: uncultured bacterium; assembly: GCA_964386635.1. Taxonomy (GTDB): domain Bacteria; phylum Fermentibacterota; class Fermentibacteria; order Fermentibacterales; family JCC-6; genus Sabulitectum. The sequence goes on from CAYLRO010000027.1 coordinate 36,405, forward strand.
TTTCAGTTCACATGCTGGGTATTGATTCCAATGAGATACAGGAAGTTCTTTGGTGGAACGTCTCTGAGCACGGTTTGGCGGTTTTTTCCAGAGATCCATGGGAAGTACCGCTTGTATGGGTTTACGATCTGCCTGAGACTGGCATTTACTAATCTCAGAGAAGCTGTTCACTCCGGTTCACAACCCAGTCAGCTTTTATTAAAGATGCTTTAAGATGTGTCTCCTTTTTAAGAGAGGGATGAGAGTGCGGCTTATCCACTACGTCTGTTAAAAGCCCAAACACCTCAACCTTGAGGTATGGTTCCCTGGAAGCATTCGGGGCATATTAACCTCTGATAGATGGGAATGAGTTATTGCCTTATCATTTCAGATAGAGAAATAAATTGAATTTGTACAGGGGGAGTTTCAGTGGAAAAGTCCTTCAGTGTTGTGATTACAGGTGTGCGCAGCGGAGTTGAGGTGGAAGATGTGGCAGCCCGTGTTGCCAGGATATTTCAACTGGAGGAATCGGCTCTTTCCGGGCTTCATCACGGGAAGCCGGTAATTATGGTTTCCGGGGTATCAGAAGATGAAGCTCTGAAACAGAAGGAGATCCTCCGCAGGAGCGGTTGTCTGGTGGAGATATCATCAGATTCTGACTTGGACCCAGCTGAGGAGTTCAAGGCATTACAGGACAAGCTTTATTCACTTCTCATCGCTGCAGACAAGCTTACAGGCTCTAAGAAACGGACGGATAACTTCGCAGCCTGGTGTGGAGCAGTGCTGGTAGCTTTCTTCGCAGCTGGATGGTACTTTACCACCTGGTACTGGGGACTGCTGGTTCTTGTTCCTGTTGGGATTGCTGTTACAGTTCTTACAGGAAGACACAACCTGAAAGTGGCAGGGGAGTTCTTCTCAGCTCTGAAGCCCGGGCTTATCGACCTGGTCGGCAAAAATGGCGCTATGGGCCTTGCAGCCATTGCCGCCCTCAGGAAGGAGAGCGTGTTCCATGCAGACAGGAAACTGATTGAAACCGATGAGGCTCAGGAAAAGCTCAAGGAGTTTCTCGGGGAAACCCGGAGGAACAGGTCTGCTCTTTATGAGAAATGCACTGCTCTCGAGGAATTACTGAAGGCCATTCCTTCGCTGGTGAATAAGAAAGTTGTGGAACTGAAGGCTCAGATTGAGGAGATTCAGGCGGTAAACGAGAAGTTGCAGAAAGATCTTGAGGAGATGGGTAAAACCCGGTCGAAAATCCAGGTTTTCCCTGCTGAACCTGATCCATGCGAGGTTTCAGCTCCCTCAGGTGGGTTTTCCTACAGTCCTCCTGCAGAATTGTACTATGTCTGCATGCTTAAGGAGGGGCAGAGTGACATCATTCTGCCGCCAATAGACGCCGGGAACCTCCGTTACACAAAGCCTGCTTCGAAGAGGTTGCTGAACAGCTTCGACATCGGAGGTGGTCTTACCGTTGCTTTCACTCAGACGCATTTCATAATGGCACTGGCCAGAAGCTTCTGCTGGAGGATAGGATACGACTGTGTCCGGTCATACAGATACTCAGGCAAATCAAACGGTGAAGGCCTTCCCTCCGGCAGGGAACATGAAATGGAATTCAGCATAGGTCTGGAACACACCTACACCGACACCCCCACCAACCAGACATCCGCCTTTGGATTTAATTTAACCTGGTGGAAGATACCGGGTATTGCTGAATACTGCGTTCCCAGAATTAAGGATGCTATAGAAAAAGCCGGTGTTCCCCGATGCCCGGCCTGTGGCGGGAACAACCTCGCCATTGGAAGCTGGAGCGTTACCACCGGAGTTTTCTCAGAGGAACAGATCCCGTCAGATTCCGCCACCTGTCTCGACTGCGGTATCAACATGGTCTATGCCCGTTCAGCGGGAGGCTGGATGGCTGCCACTGACGCAGACATGCACCACCCCGCTCCTCCTCTCAGCGCAGACCGGGATGAGATGATTCTTCAGGTAAAGGATGTGCTCTACAGGGCTGAAAACATGATCAGCGCCGTTTCAGTTGCAAGGGAAAGATTCATGAGAAAAGTAGAAGCCATGAAGGAGGAAAGGCAGAACGCAAATCTGGGGATTACATTCGGCAACATGAGATATGCCACTATGAATTCTGCCCAGAGGAATGCTTACCTGGCAGGCAGGAATGTTCAGAACTCCATTCCCGTTCTGGAGTACACTCAGGGGCTGATGGCACTGATGTTCAACTTCAACAGTGCATTAAGCCAGATTGAAAAGAGGCTGCAGGAAGATTCCTTATCAGGTGGAGAACTTCTTGAAAGAAGCATCCGCTGCAAGTCGGTGATAGAAGGCTTTTACGCTTCACTGCCGGAAAGTATCTGAGAGCGATCATGGCAGGCAAAACTGACAGGTCTTCCCACTGCCGGCGTTAATACTTTGCAGCAACGGCGGCTCTGCAGGGTATATGTCCTGGCGCCCTGACAATCACTATTTTCCAATACAAACATTGCTCAAGATACAGGCGGATTCTGCCTAGGCAGATTAAGATAGTCATTTTGAGCTTGACTCATTCTGCCAAACAAGTGATACTAGTTAGAGGGTCCTTGTATCAGCAATTAGGAGGTAGTTAAGATGAAATGTCTTTTTATTCTTGTATTGATTTCTACTTCAACTCTTGTTGCATACGACTATGTGGATCTGGTGGGTACTGACAGTGAGCTGTATGTGGCATGGGATGATCACATTCGGATATGGGGAACATCTACGGAGAGAGTTTTTCCTTCATCATGCTACTGTGTTTCTCTCGGGCTGGCAACCCTGAACGGTGCGGATGTGCTGCTTTACACACGTTGTCATATGGAAGAACCGGACACACTCTACATCCTTGATAAAACATCCCTTGAGACAGTTGTATGCAGGGAAATTCTGCCTGAACACCTGGCAAATCTAAGTGTTCCGCCATATGCATACATGGATGTAAGACTGGCCCGTCATCAGCCTTCTGCGGAATCCTTCTATTTAAGTGCGGATCCATCAATTATCTGCAGCGGAGCAATGGAAAACAATGTTGTTTCTGCCAGACTGGAGTACGACGAAACAGACGGGATTGTGATAGTTGATACCCTTGGATACGGATTTATTGATTATGTGGGAAGCTTCAGCGGACTTACAGGACCTGTTTTCTGCGGTACATCTCTGCCGATGATCTTCTGGAGTTTCTACGGAAGCTACTTCTATGCTTCTTTATGTGAATACGCGGCGATCCACATGATTGACGGAGATCCGGTTCCGAACAACTATGAACCTATATTGAAACAGACTTTTTACTCCGCAGCCGGTGCTTTCACTTCAGGAGCGATCAAGTGTTCGGGAGCTTCAGAGGATGAGGTGGTTATACTCTGGACCACAGAAGACAACGCAGAGTTGAATTACTCAGTATACGACTGTACCTGTGCAACAGAGCTGTATGAAGCTCCAATGATGCTGTCACCAGTACCGGAGGATGTCATGAGCCTTTCCAGGAACCCCGGTGATGAGGGAATGCTGCTTGTCTGGGCTGAAGATAATGAGATCCGGTGCAGGTATCGGGATGGCGTGTGGAATCCCTGGGCATATACCATCGAATCCATCACAGGAACTGTTGGCAGCGGAAGTATCAAGGTCTGTGGAGTCTCTGACGGCTACTGGGTTGCCTGGAGGACATATGAGAAAGCAGAGCCGGAGGTCCGTTTTGTTCCCAGAGCAGGCGTAATGTCCATAGCAGAGTCTGCGGTAACTCTGAACTCTTATCTGGAAGTTTACCCAAACCCATGCAGTATGTCTGCTTCCATACAGGTTACCGGAGAAAACTGCACAGGCACAGTCTTCATATACAGCCTTGATGGAAGGCTTGTGGGTAAGCTTTATACAGACGGAAACGGCTCCGTGAACTGGAATACGGAAAGTGTTTCTCAGGGAACCTACTTTGTTCACTTTGATAGAGAAAACACAGTTGATGCAGTGAAGCTTGTGGTTTTCCACTAGAGTATTTACCTGACAGGTTACCTTTTTTCTGATAGCGACAGTGGCAGGAGGCTGCGGTTCCGTCACCTGCAGGCCCGGTAATCTCTGCCTGTTACAGCGGGATTACAGGAAGTCACTTCATCATGCAGCAATAAGGACGATGAATGCAGCACCATACAAATGCATGTGTCCGGTAAGTGCTTTGGTATGGGCA
>CAYLRO010000028.1:0-39455 GCA_964386635.1 uncultured bacterium
TTCACAGGAGTTAATGACTCTCAGGTAGGCTTCTGGGAACCATCCAAGTGGGTGGCTGGAATTCGCCGTGCCAATACAGGTGATTCCCCGGTACTCCTTCGAGTGAATATGGGTTCCGGGCACGGTGGTGCATCAGGCAGATACGGCTGGCTGGGAAGCACAGCGGAAAAGTACGCTTTCCTTCTTGATCAGGCCGGCCTGGAGTAGATCAGTTAGGCTGCCAGTATCTGCAGGTGCAGTTCCTGCCTGATGACTTGGCTCTGTACATGGCGGAATCCGCTTTTTTCAGAAGAGATTCCATGTCATCATCAGGTTCAGCCTGAGCAACGCCAAGAGATATTGTCACAGGGGGCAGGACCCTTCCGTCCCCTGTGATCACCTTGCTCTCGCTTATGAAATTTCTGATACGCTCTGATACCGTCCACGCCTGTTCAGCACTGGCTCTTGAGAGAAGAACAACAAATTCCTCTCCTCCGTATCTGGCAACGAGATCAGTAGGGCGAAGGCTGTCCAGGGTGAATCTGGCTACAGTTGAAAGAACATCGTCACCTGCTGAATGACCATATCTGTCATTGAACTTCTTGAAGTAATCCACATCGAACATGATGATGCTGAGAGGAATTTCGCTTCTTTTGTTCCTGTCCATCAATCTTGGCAGCTGTACTTCAAGCCATCTCCTGTTCTTGAGACCGGTAAGAACATCCACCATTGCATCCTTTTCGAACCTGTGGCGCATTCGGATATTCTCTGAGATGGTGTCATCGCTTGTGCGCATTCTGTCTGCCAGCAGCAGAAGCATGTTACTGGCGAATGCATGGGATTTTTCAATAAGGCTCCAGAAGGAGGATTCATCAACTTCCAGTATCCGGGAGTTCTCTGTGGCCAGAACAAATGCAGATGCGGGACTGTCGTCGATAACTGAAAGCTCTCCCACTGTTTCACCGGCGTTAAGCAGTGCAACAGGATCGCTCTCCGGTCTGTCCAGGTGAACTGTAAGTGCCCCTTCAAGAATGATGTACATTTTCTGATTGCTCTGGCCTGCTTTTATTAGAGTTTCACCTTTGACCATCTCCAGTACCGGGCAGTCTTCAAGAACCTCCATTGCTCTTGCCTCAGGCACTCTTCTCAGAACGAACAGATTCTCTATATCGTCAGCTGTAAGCTTCTGGTGCATTGAATCCCTCCTGAATACTCATGTAAGATCACAGTTGAATATCAGTGCCTTTAAACTGAAAAACCAGCTGAGCTCACTGAACGGTTCCGGTAACCACCCTGAACCTGCCGTCAGGCCCCTCAAATCCAGGCTTCACAGAATGCAGCACAACAAGCAGTGAGCCTGTAACAACCGGATTCCGGTACACAGCGGCGAATGTATATCCAAAAATCGCGGAATACTCCTCAGGCGGTTTTTCTTCACTGAAGAACACCGATGAATCCGCTTCGATGGACAGGGCAACCGGTTCAGGGAACCAGTCCGGATAACCCTCCTGCATCTCCGATGGAGTAAGCTTCAGTGCAAGATTGATCTCACCGCTGTTGTACCCCGGGCAGTATTGCTCAAGGCAGAAGGTTACATTATCAGAACAGTCACTCAGGTCAGTCACCGGATGATACAGAAGAAGGTTACCGGTATATCCCGGCTCTATTCCGAATTCTCTGCTGAGGTCTGTCAGGGTTCTTTCAGCTTCTGAGAAATCAGGTTCGATGCTTTCAGGGTCCTCCCAGACCAGATATATGGACTCTTCTGCAAGAGATGTTTCAACATTAACTACTTCCATGCGGACCCAGGGGAAACCGCTGCCGTCCTGAACCCCGCCGGTCTCCCACAAGACGAACTGACCGTCTTCACTGAAACCTGTCAGTCTGAACCACGCCTGATCTGCTCCAAAGGCAGTGCTGCTGCATATAAGCATCAATAGCAGAATAAACTTATTCAAAACTCCAAACCTTTCCTTATTTGACTATACGAACCAAATATATCATTTATATATGATCCGGAATGAGCCGGTACAAACAAACAGGGGGAAAAATGAAAGTTCTTTTTGCTATTCTCTGTTTTGCTGCTCTGGGTTTTGCAGCAAATGACGGATGTAACGAGTCAAGCATATCCGTAAATCGGGTTCCTGCTACTGACGCAGTTACACTCACCGTTGTCAACGACTTCTCTATTGCTGGAAAAAGTCTTGGCATTGATGTATTTGAGGGATCAGGATACACTTATGTCCTTGGTACTGACAACGTGAATATGCTTATACACGTATGGGATGCCGGTACCGGCGGTACCTTGGGAACTTATCCTCTTGACGCAGTCAACGCTTCCTGCTTCGGTATTGCCTGGAACAACGATCTTACAACACCCACCTTCTATACAGATGACTGGAACAACTCCAACCTCTTCTACACAGAAGACTTTGGTGTAAACTGGACAACTGTTGCCAACCCTGCCGGCACTTATGCAAGAGGCATGGACTTCGACGGCACTGATTACTGGACAACAAACGGTGACGGCGGCGGTCTCTGGAGATTCCAGCCCGGCGTGGGCCAGGAGAACATCAGTATCCCTGAAGTTCCTACACAGCCCAGCGGCCTTGCTGTATTCCCTTACATGGGTGACCTTGGCATAGCTGTTACAACTTACAACACTCACAACATCTACTTCTACAGCTGGGATGGTTCAACAATGAGCTATCTGGGCAGTGCAGCCTGTCCCATTTCCGTTTATTCCAGCTACGGCCTTTCCTACTCTGAGAACACAGGCAACCTGTTCTGGACCTACGCACCTTCAAGCGGCACCTACAAGCTCGCAGAGATTTCCTTCACCATCACATCTCTTTCAAGAGACACATGGGCAGGAATCAAGACAGCTTTCTAGAGCAGAATTACTTAAGGGGAGGGAGCATGCGCTCCCTCCCCTTTTTCGTTACTTGATTTAAACCGTCAAGTTCTTGATATTAGGTATATGAATTAATTGTTTCTGAAGGGATATTTGTATGCGTCTGCTCTCAATTCTCTTTCTGGTGGCTCTTTCACCGGCAGAAACAATCACTCTCACTGAGGTGAACAGTTTCATTCTGCCTCAGTTCTGCAGTGGAATGGATGTGATTGAGTACCCGGGAACAGTGGCCCTTGTTATCGTAGATTCTGAAAATGATTATTTATCGGCATACTGGGCTTCATCCGCAGAACCTGCAGGCACCATGTCTCTTGACTCGGACAATAAGAATGCATTCGGCGTCTGCTGGACAGGCAATGACACACCTGACTCATTCTATCTGAACGACGCTCTGGTTCCGAACCTGTTCCATACAGACAACGCCGGCCTCAGCTGGACAACCTTCACGAATCCTTCCGGAACTGAAGGCCGGGGCATGGACTTTGACGGAACATGGTGCTGGAGCACCAGCGGGACAAATGCTCTCTTTCAATTTCAGCCTGGAGGAGTTCTCTCTTACCACACCCTTCCTGAAATTACCCAGCAGGTCAGCGGCCTTTCTGTTTTCCCTTATCAGGAACATCTGGGCATAGCCATTGCCTGCTACCTTTCGCCTGAATTGTTCTTCTACAGGTGGGATGGAAACACTCTTGCTTATATGGGCAGCGCTTCACTTCCAGCATCGGTGAAGTATTCCCTTGGTCTGGCATGGTCCGAAACAAACAACTGCCTCTACTGGAGCTTTCTGAATGAAAACACCACTTCCGGCTATTCAGTGCTTGCACTCACAATAACCTCTCTCTCCAGAGACACCTGGGCCGGCATAAAAACCTCTTTCCGGAATTAGCCTGCTTAATGATCTGTAACAAAACACATGGAAAGGTGGCGATATAATGGAATTGTTGGCTGTCATACTCTCAGCCATCTTCTTCTCTGTTTCTTCAGGCAATGGCTGCAATGAAGCTCGTTCTGCTCAGAATTCTTCAGGAACTGACGGTATTGTCTTAACGGTAACGAATAACTGGACGATTCCATCGGGTTTTGAGGCAGTGGGGCTGGACATTCTTGAAAACGGCACAGATACACAGATAGTAAGCTCCGACCATATAAACAACAACCTGGGCAGATGGCTGTGCTCATCAGGGGTTTACAACGGCAGTATTTCCCTTCATGAAGAAAATGATCACTGTTACGGAATCGCGTTTAATAATGCCGGCAATACCATGGTGATTCTCACCAACGACTGGTACCATGATGTGTTTTACAGTTCTGATGACTCAGGTGGCAGCTGGACCACTTTTACCAACCCGGCAGGGAACCAGTCACGAGGAATGGATTTTGATGGAACAGACTACTGGACAACTGACGGAACCAGCGGAGGGTTGTGGAGGTTTCAGCCCGGTGGAGATCAGCAGTTCATTGAAATGCCCGGATTTCCCGACAACCTTCTTGCAAGTGGATTAGCTGTATGGAATTACATGGGCAGCACTGCCATTGCAGTAACCTCCTGCAGTAATCACAATATCTGGATTTACATCTGGAACGGAAGCTCTCTTTCATTCTCAGGCAGCGCTCCGTGTCCAGTAGACTGCGAGGATTCCTATGGTCTTGCATACTCTGAAACAAACGATCGCCTGTACTGGTCATACTTCGTTCCCATATTCTTCTATCAGATAGCTGAGATCTCAATTGACATCACCTCACTCTCCAGAGACACATGGGCAGGTATCAAGACCTCTTTCTGATATTGCATGGATTTTCACAGAGGGAGAACAGTACCGGTTCTCCCTTTCTTTTTACCTCACAACTGAATATTGTGCATACATCATTATTCAGGAGGGGATATGAACACTTATCCAGCTGTTAGAGACCCGGGGTCAATTGAGCTTCTTTTCAGAACGATCAGGTTAAAACAACCACCGGAAAAGGTAACAACAGACTATCTGGTTTCCGCAGGTTTCCGCAGGCAGACAGATGTCAAGCTTCTTGAACTGCTCTTCTTCCTGGGACTGATAGACAGCAATCTGGCTCCGTCGGACATCTGGCGTTCTGCAACAGGAGTAGAGGAAAAGGAATTCGCTTCTGTTCTTGCTGTAGCTCTGTCCACTGCATACTCCAAAGTGTTCGAAAAGTATCCCTGCGGTAAAAATATCGATGGAAAAGCACTGATGACCATGTTCAAAGAGGAAACAGGGGTATCTGACACTGAAGCAGCCTACATGGTTCTTACCGTGCAGGTTCTCTCTGACATAGCGGACTTCAGTGAAAACACGGGATATGCAACTGAGCAACCCCCTGCAGTTCCTGCCCCGGACGAGGAAACTCATCTTCCTTCCGGAACTGTTCCCGATGTTTCAGATGAACCGGCCCCTACAATATCAATACCGGAGAAAGGAGTAGTACTGAACATAAGCATCCCGCCTGAATTGATAGACAGGGAGATGCAGGAAATACTGAAAACGCTTCTCAGGAAGCTGTCGTAGAAAAACAGAACCCAACCCGCTCCGTCAAGACAGAAATCTGCCGGTGACGGACGGCATCATTGAATGGAAAAAAATGGAATTAGAGATCATTGCCGTAATGTTCGGCATGGCTTTCCTGTGTGAGCTTGTGGACTCCTCCCTTGGAATGGGATATGGAACCACACTGACACCGGTACTGCTCTTTATGGGATATGAACCCATGCAGGTTGTACCGGCAATACTTTTCTCAGAACTCATCACAGGAGCCTTTGCAGCTTTTTCACATCACAGAGCAGGTAACGCATTTTTTGATTTCAGGAATGACAATGAGCACCGAATTGTAAAGAAAATGGGGAAACTGGGCTATCTGCCCAAATCGCACGACTCCAAAATTGCGTTCGTACTGGGTCTCTGCAGCCTTCTGGGTGCTGTAGGCGCAGCTATATTCGCAGTTAACCTCAAGTCTGTCCTCAAACCTCTCATAGGCATAATCGTCCTGTCAATGGGAATTCTCATCCTTGTGAAGCACAAAAGTCCCGGAAAATTCAGCTGGAAAAAAGTTACAGGGCTGGGAGTCACCGCTGCATTCAACAAGGGTCTCTCCGGCGGAGGTTACGGGCCACTTGTTACAAGCGGCCAGATACTCTCAGGAGTAAACGGTAAAAGTGCTGTTGCCATTACCAGCATGGCTGAAAGCTTCACATGCCTTGTTGGCATACTTGCCTATCTGATCCTTGGCAAAGGAATAGACTGGTCCATTGCACCGCCTCTTGTGCTGGGAGCATTTCTCAGCGTTCCCCTGAGTGCAAAGATCGTGAAGAAAGTGAATACTGATAAATTCACTCTCGTCATAGGTATAGCAACAACAGCTCTTGGGCTGCTGACTCTTTACAAGGTGTTCTTCTAGGGAGATGAAAAGGCTGCCTCCTTTTCAAACTGGAGGCAGCTCTCTTTCTATCAGATGTAGGTAACCTTTTCGGCTCTTGTAACAGCCATCAGATCAGCTTCAAAGGGCTTAAGGTCTAAAGAGACCTCTATTGAATCCATTTCCGTGGCCATGCTGAGACTGTTCTCGCTCTTCCAGCGACGGGCCTCCTCTATGACAAGCAGAGCTTTGTTACCAAGCTTCAGAGCTTCCCGGTCCATGTAGTCCCTTTCAGGCCAGGGAGCAATGTGAATACTCTCATGGCTCTCGAAGGGCTTGAATATCTCCAGGTAAAGCTCTTCCGTTATGTGAACCATGATTGGAGCAAAGAGCCGCAAAACCGTGTACAGAGCTGTATAGAGGGTGTGCTGTGCTGCTGCCTTTGCATCAGGATCTTCACCGTAGAGCCTGTTCTTTGCAATCTCCAGGTAATTGTCACAGAGAGCCTTCCAGAAGAAGGTCTCCGCTTCACGCATGCAAACCGAGTACTCGTACTGCTGCATACCTGCTGTTGCCTTCTGCACTGTCTCTGTAAGCCTGCTGAGAAGCCATCTGTCAAATGGATGAAGCTTAACAGCTTTTTGCGGGTCGTAGCCCTCAAGCCTGCCTTCTGCAAACCTTGTTGCGTTCCAGAGCTTTGTTACCAGTCTGCGTCCTTCTCCCAGAACATCCTTGCTGAACACAACATCAGTTCCAAGCTTTGAAGAACATGCCCAGTAACGAAGCTCATCTGCAGAGAACTGCTCCAGAGCTGCCAAGGGGTCTCCTGCAACATTGCCCCTGCTCTTGGACATCTTCTGACGGTCGGGGTTCAGTGAGTGCCCGGAGATCATCACATCCTGCCATGGAATGCCGTCATCATGCAGCAGAGCCTTGGCTATTGTGTAGAATGCCCATGTTCTGATGATATCGTGTGCCTGAGGTCTCAAGGCCATAGGGAAAACATTCTCCCGCTGGTCCTCCTCGCCCCACTTCATGTTGATCTGAGGGGTAAGGGAACTTGTGGCCCAGGTATCCATCACATCGCTCTCCGGCTTGAAATCCGTGGAGCCGCAGCTGGGGCAGGGCTTCCCGGGGGAATCCACCAGAGGATCCACCGGCAGACTTGATTCGTCTGCGAATATGGGAGTTTCGCACTTGCTGCAGAACCATACAGGAAAAGGAACACCGTAGAAACGCTGTCTTGAGATGCACCAGTCCCACTTAAGGTTTTCAACCCAGTGGTCGTATCTTACCTTGAAGTGCCCGGGATACCAGTTTATCTCGTTACCTTTTTCCAGTAGTTTATCCTTCACATCCAGAACACGGATGAACCACTGACGGTTAACCAGGTACTCCAGGGGCGTACCACATCTTTCATGCACGTTAACTGCATGGGATATGTCCTTACCGCCTTTGCGGTATCCTTCCTCATCAAGCTTCGCAACTATTACTTTACGGGCTTTCTTCCAGTACATTCCCTGAAGGAAACCTGTTTCCTCATTCATATGACCACGGTTATCAAGAATTATCCGGAGATCAAGGTTGTACTGCCCCCACCACTCAATATCGGTTGTGTCGCCGAAGGTACAGCACATCACAATGCCGGAGCCCTTGTCTATGGCAACTTTTTCATCAGCAAGTATTTCCACCTTCCTGTCATAGAGAGGCACAAGCACTTTCTGACCAATGAGATGCTTCCATCTTTCGTCACCGGGATTTATAAACACAGCTACACAGGCGGGAATCAGCTCCGGTCTGGTGGTTGCTATGGGTATGGAGCCGCTGCCGTCAGCCAGTCTGAACTCAAGATCATGAAAGTGACTGGGAAACTCCTTGTCCTCAGTCTCTGCCTGAGCAACTGCTGTCTGGCACTCAGGGCACCAGAGCGTAGGTGCCTCCTTGCGGTAAACACGCTCCTTCTGTACAAGATCCAGGAAAGAGCGCTGACTGATACGCTGCACCCAGGGGTCGATGGTGGTATACATGAGAGACCAGTCGCAGCTGAATCCGAAGCTGTTCCACAGATCACGGAACTGCACCTCGGCATCCTTTGCCACCTCCAGGCAGAGTTTAACGAACTCACCCCTGGTCATATCCTGAGCTTTGACTTTCTTAACCTTCTCAGTAAATCTTTCACTTGGAAGTCCATTGTCATCAAAGCAGAAAGGGTAGAAAACCTCTTTCCCTGTCATTCTCTGGTAACGGGCGAGAACCTCAGCCTGAACGTAACTGAATATGTGCCCCATGTGGATCATGCCGCTCACTGTAGGCGGCGGTGTATCAATGGAGTAAACTTCTTTCCCTGAATCGGGATTGTATCTGTAAATACCTTCGTCTGCCCACTTCTTCTGCAGACGGGGTTCTGATTCCTTTGCCTTGTATCTCTTAGCCAGTGCCATTACCGCTACTCCTGTCTTTCCCAGCCAATAGTAATAAGCCGGGACATCACCTCAACGAGGCTATCTATATCAACCCTGATCTGCTCAAGTGAATCTCTGTCCCGAATAGTGACCTTCCGGTCCTCAAGACTGTCAAAATCAAAAGTGATGCAGTAGGGTGTACCTATCTCATCGTTTCTCCGGTATCTCTTGCCGATAGAGCCTGTTACATCAAACAGGACCGGCCAGTGAGGACGGAGGAGTTCCTCCACCTCACGAGCCTGCTCCATAAGCTTTTTGGACAGGGGAAGTATTGCCGCTTTTACCGGAGCGAGCTTCCTGTCCAGACCGAGAACGACCCTCTCTTTCCCATCAATCTCTTCCTCACGGTAGGCATCAAGAAGAATCATCAGGAATGTTCTTCCCAGACCGCCTGAGGTTTCAATGACGTAGGGTGTGATCTTCTTTCCGCTCTCCTTATCGAGAATCTTCAGGTCTTTACCGCTGCCCTCCATCTGAGCGGTAAGGTCATAATCAGTTCTGCTGGCAATGCCCTCAAGCTCACCGAAACCGTCTCCCCCTGCAAACGGGAACCGATACTCGATATCGGTACAGCCTGAAGCGTAATGGGCCAGTTCCTTTTTCTCATGAGGTCTCAGTCTCAGATTCTCTTTTCTTATTCCAAGAACATCCGTGTACCAGTCCAGCCTCTTCTGCACCCAGTACTCATACCACTTCTGCATCTCAGATGGATGTACGAAATATTCCATCTCCATCTGCTCGAATTCCCGGCTTCTGAATATGAAGTTGCGCACTGTTATCTCGTTCCTGAATGCCTTTCCCGTCTGGGCTATTCCAAATGGAAGACTTCTTCTGGTTGAGGTAACGATGTTCTGGAACTGAGCGAAAATAGGCTGGCAGGTTTCAGGCCTCAGATAAACGATGGAACCCTCATCCTCAAGAGGTCCCATATATGTTTTAAACATCAGTCCGAAGTTTCTGGGCTCTGTGAGTTCACCGCCGCAGTTGGGGCATTTGTCGCCTTCAAGATGGTCTTCCCTGAACCTTGCATGACATGATTTGCAGTCTACAAGGGGATCATGAAAATTCTTCAGGTGTCCAGAGGCTTTCCACACATCGGTATGGGTGATGATAGCAGTATCCACACCGACAACATCTCCTCTGGAGCGAACCATCTCGTTCCACCACAGTTCGGTTATGTTTCTCTTCAGTTCCACTCCCAGTGGTCCGTAATCCCAGGCCGCCTGAAGCCCTCCGTGGATCTCTCCCGATTGATAGACGAATCCCAGCCTCTTAGAGAGAGAAATTACTTTTTTCATCAGGTCGTTAGTGGCCTGCATCTGACATCTCCTTCATTACTTTTTCTGACTTCATAAGCAACCGGCGCTCAAGATGCACCTGTGCATAATCTTTAAGCAGCGAATGGCACTGAATATAACCACCCTTCCAAAGGTTAACCCTGGAAAGGGTGTCCAGGTTTGTTGTCATTGCTCTGGAGAGAAAACTGACAATCCCGGATTTAATCGAAAAACCGCTCTCACCGCAGTTACCGCACAGCACTCCACCGGCAGCATGAGACCACAGAGGATCTGGTCCCAGGTCACCGTCACATGAGACACATCGGTCAGCCTGGTAACCGTGTCCTGAAAGCTGCAGCAGCCTGGCCACACCTCCGCAGACAACCGGCCAGGGAGACGCGCCGTTCTCAAGGAGGGTAAAAACTGACTGGACCAGCTGATAAACAGGGCCGGACGGTTCATTTCCATAATTTACAACAGCCAGTAGCCATTCTGTAAAAAGACCAGCAGCGGCAAACGCAGCATAATCAGTTCGCAGATTCTCGTGGTGATGAATTATGGAAGCCTCTGTGGCTGTATCAAGCTCTCGTCCCTCACGCCTGGAAAGTTGAAGATCCACCTGACTGAACAGTTCCAGTCTGCCGAGAAACTTGCTTGCAGGCCGGAGGGCTCCTCTCGCCATTGCGGATATTCTTCCGAAATCCAGCGAATACAGAGTCAGAATCAGGGAAGAGTCACTCCATCTCACCCGTCTGAGAACGAACGCAGGAGTGGAGGTTCTCAATCGGTGTCTCCAGGAACCGGAGAAATCCTTATGAAAACGATCCTTTGACCGCTTACCTTCTCCACTGTGAACCGCCAGTTGTCTATGTCTGTTGCATCACCCGGTTCCGGAATCCTGCCCAGAGTGTGATATACAAGACCTCCAGCCGATTCGTAATCTTCGTCCTCCTCCAGGCTGGCCCCGAGAAGATCATTCAATTCGTCCATTGGAAGTCTGGCATCGACTCTGTATGATCCGTCCCCAACAGTTCTCACCATTGGCGGTTCAGAGTCGTACTCGTCCCTTATTTCGCCGAACACCTCTTCAACAATGTCTTCCATGGTAACTATTCCAGCCATACCACCGTACTCGTCAACCACCACAGCCATATGGATACTCTTCGTCTGAAACTCTGTAAACAACTCGTCTATCCGTTTGAATTCAGGAACAAAATAGGCTTCCCGAAGTACCTTTTCCAGGTGGAATCCCTCTTCATCACCTGTTTCAACACCCAGGAGATCCTTTGCATAAAGCACCCCTGCGATATCATCAATGATTTTCCTGTAAACCGGGATCCGGCTTCTGCCGGCTTTTTTAACCTGATCCACTATGGACACGATATCATCAGACAATTCAATACTGTCCACGTCTATTCTCGGTACCATAACTTCCCGAACTATCTTATCAGAAAAATCCAGTATGGAATCCACAAGCTCCTGTTCCTTCTCAAGCTCCTCCTGGTCTCCCTTCTCTCTGCGCTGTTCCAGCCAGAGGGTATCAGGAGGGGTATAAGCCCAGTCGTCTGAATCGTTGTCCTCTCTTCCCAGAAGAATTCTGGACGGTATCCTGAACAACATGGTAAGAAGAGCCACAGGCACTCTGAAAGCCTGTGCTGCCTTCTGTTCCGGAAGTTTCTGCACGATCACAGGAGTAAGAAACTCGGAAAGGGCAACAGCCAGAAGCGCAATGAGAGCAGACGGTGCCCAGGGAGTAAACAGAGCAAGACCTGTCTGCATGGCAGAACCTGCTCCTATCAGCACCAGACCAGCTACACGTCCAAGCCATATAACTCTCAGCATCAGAGCTGCTTCCCTTCGTCTTTCAGAAGGATCACGCCCCTTGTTTACAACCAGAGCAGGAAGTGCAGTTCTTGAACCATTGGCGGAAGAGGCCAGAATTATACCCGAGGCAAGAATTATGAGACCGGTAAGGTTAATCATCTTCCCGCCTCCTGAAGTGCATCCGCAACCAGTTCACCGGTCAGACGATTCATTTCCTCTGACTCCTCAGGTGTGTCATGACTTACACCGCAGAGATGAAGCCAGCCGTGGTACAGCCTTTCAAGCACCTCTTTCAGTGGAGGAGCAAGTCTGCCGTCGATATACACCACTCCTGCAGGGATATCATCCTCCGGGTTTGAAAGATCAAAGGTCAGTACATCTGTAGGCCTGTCTATGTGTCTCCATTTCAAGTTGAGAAACCTCATTATCCCGGGATCGCAGATCACGAATTCAACCGGAGCAGGGATAGTTCTCTGTATTATTTTCTCCAGACACATCAATTCTTCTGACGGGTTCTCAAGAATGATCTCAAGGGAAGGCATTCCAGGTTCTGCGGGAGGTTTTTCACTTTCCATGGGGGTAGTTCTTCACCCTTTCATAGTCTAGGGTCCCAAGTATATCAAGAAATGCATGAGCTGTACGCCGTTGCATTGCCGGCGTGAAACTGCAGTCGTCAAGCTGACCTGATCTTGCTTTTTCATCTATGATTCTGGTTACTGTCTCCGCTTTCTCTTCATACGCTGCATTTTTACCCAGCCCGGTCACTGCTGACGATGCTGAATCGGCCAGCATGACAAGAGCCGCAACAACCGTCTGCGGTTTAAGACAGTTGTAATGATATATGCTTTCATCAAGCTCAGCTCCAGGCGGCAGCTCTCTCCTGGCTTTCTCCAGAAAAAATCTTACGCTGGAGTCTCCGTGATGCTGGCTGATTATGTCTCTTATGTCTGATGGCAGATGATGCTTCTTCGCCAGCTCAACTCCTTTGTATACATGACCAATGATAACCTTTGCACTCTCCCTGGGAGACATGTTCAGGTGAGGATTGTTCACATCGGGGTTTGATATGTTTTCAATAAACATTCCGGGACCGGCAAGTTTGCCGATATCGTGATAGATACCGCCGAGGTAAGCCAGTTTCGGGTCTTCTCCAAGAACTTCAGCTGCTTTTTCCGCCATTGAAGCAACTACCTGTGAATGAACGTAAGTGCCGCCTGCCTGGGTTTTAAGAAGTTCCCGGAGAGGGTGCCCGTCGCTCTCCAGCCTCCAGTAAGTCAGAGGTGTCGCTACTCCGAACAGTATTTCCAGAGGATGGACAAGAACTCTCACCATTCCCGTTACCACAAGAGGAATTCCCGCAAGAAGCAGCCAGATCACAGGAGTAAATTCGCGACTTCCCGAACTGCCTGAGGCGGAGAGAAGAACAAACACCACTACAGAGGATAATGTTCCCAGAAGAAGAGCCTTGAACACACCGCTGTCGCTGAGATTTCTTATAAGCAGTGCAACGGTGCATGAGGGAATAAGCGAGAGGAAGTAGGTGGTCATGGGGTGTGGAGAATGCAGAGCGAACATGGCAGAGAACACACTTGCGAGAAACCATGAGAATTGCAGTGTTCCTGTTTTCATCCTGCTGTCAAAGAAGACAGAAGTTATACTGGTACCAAGCATTGTAAAGGTAAAAATTGATACATCTCTGATGCCGCTCCTTGAAAGAAGAACGGTAAAGAGAAGAGTTGCTCCCCATGCAGTGAAGAGCAGCAGAATTTCAGAAGCAGTGGTGAAAATTCTGAAACTGCTGCTGGCAATGTAGATAAATGCAAGCAGAAGAAGAAAAGCAGAAAGACCCAGTTTGGCCGCGATATGCTGAAGTATATCCTGATTGCCCTCCGGGGCAATAACCATTGCTTCCCAGCAGCGGCTTATCTCATCGGTGAACAATCCACCTGGAGGAAGTATCTCCTCACCTGTTGTAAATTCTCTCTTTATCTCCGGGATAGCCGAGATCGCAGCACTGACAACACTGTCTCTGGCACTCTGGTCAATTGTGAGATCCGCTGTGATAAGGTTGGTTATCTGAGGAATTTTTACCTCTGGAATACCTCGTCTCTGCAAATCGAGCCGCATGCTTTCCCGGGCCTCCTGAACAGTGAAAAGCTCGGAAACATTCTCTTCCCGTTCATAGTGGATCACTGCCCGGCTTCCGGAATAGAAATTTCTGAGTTCCTCCATGTCCACAAGTCCTGTTTCATAGAGGGTTCTTACCCTGTCGCCAAAATAGTCTGCTATTGCTTCCTGCTCAATGGCCGCCAGGATGATTTCCTCAATCTGACAGGATACTCTCTCAGAAACGGTAATGTCTCTGGCAAGGTAGACAGGAACAGTGGCTTCAATTTCCTCTGACATCTCATTGATTTCCGACTGACTGTAGGGAACGCTGAAATCGTGAACTGCAATAATTCCCTCTGGAACAGGCTCTCCAAGAAGCATGCTTCTGTCTGAAAGAGCTCCTCTGGAATCAAACCCTGCATAAAATCCGGCGAGCAGCACCAGACCAAGCAGCGATGAAAGGATAATCATGGCATTGCTGCCTATTGCGCGTTTCTTCACCGGTTATCCTCTCTGGAAAATGCTTCGATAATTCTCTGCACCAGAGGATGTCTTACCACATCATCCTGGTCAAGATGTATGAATCCGATCCCCTTGACGTTCTTCAGTATCTTTGCAACCTGCACAAGCCCTGATTTTTCCCTGGGCTTCAAATCGATCTGGGTCACATCGCCTGTTACAACAAGCCTTGAACCGTATCCCATTCTTGTCAAAAACATCTTCAGCTGGGTAAGAGTTGTGTTCTGTGCCTCATCAAGGATAACAAACGCATTGTTAAGAGTTCTTCCCCGCATATATGCAAGAGGAGCCACCTCAATAATTCTGCTTTCCATATACTTCTGCACTCTTGAAGGAGTAAGAGTGTCATTCAGAGCATCATAGATAGGTCTGAGATACGGATCTATCTTCTGCTGCAGATCCCCCGGGAGAAAACCCAGATTCTCTCCTGCTTCAACAGCGGGTCTAGTGAGTATTATCCTCTCCACTCTGTTATCCCTCAGGGCGGATACAGCAGCGGCAACAGCAAGAAATGTCTTGCCTGTGCCGGCAGGTCCAATTGAAAATACAAGTTCACTGAGGATCATTGCCCGAATGTAGGCTTCCTGGCCGGGCGTTCTGGGAATAATCTTTCCAGCTCTCCCGGGAACGTTGAACATGAGCCCTTCAGCCCTCATCTCCGGAAACTCCAGGGCTTTTGTCAGTGAACTCCTGGATACTTTTCCGTTGGCCTGAACATGTACAAGAAGCCTTTCCGTTACCGCCTGAGCCCTGTCAAGAGATGGTCTCTCCCCTGTATAGACAAGATTTCCATTACGGTAAACAGCGGCTACGCCCAGTACCCGGCAGATCTCGCGAAGATTGGCATCCCCCGGCCCAAGGAGAAGACCTGCATCCTTTGCTGTGAGAGGAATTCTGCGACTGTCCATTTTTTTCATAGTGCCCTAATATAAAGAACTCCCCGCCATACAGACGGGGAGTTCAAATATTCAGCTGTATCTACTACTGGCGTCCGCCGCGTACTCCGCCACGGGGGATATCCAGAACCTGGCCGGGATAGATCAGGTTAGGATCGCTGATCTTGTCACGGTTGCCTTCGTAGAGCTGAGGCCATTCGCCTCTGCTGTTGTAGACGATTCCGTATCCGGCGATTTTGCCGAGATAGTCACCCTCAACAACTGTGTAGCTGCTTGCCATGGGAACAGGTACTACAATCGTATCACCTGCGTAAATCATGTTGGGATCGCTGATATGTGCACTGTTGCGCTCATAAATGCGAGGCCATTCGGAACCATTACCGAAGTAGTAGTGGTATCCTGCGATTGTCCAGAGACACTCGCCTTCTACGATGGTGTGGTTCACGCCGCTGTTGCGAAGTCTGTTGATCTCGCCGCGGAGCCAGCTGATGTCAGAGTTGAGCTGATTGACGATTGCAAGAAGCTCATCTCTCTCAGCGCGAAGAGGAAGAACCTGTACTTCCCATTCATCAACAACTGCATCGGCTTCGGCTTTCTGCCATTCCCAATAAGCGATCTGAAGCTCGATGTTCTTGTCACCCATTGCTTCAATCTCACTGCGATCGTAATCCTGTAAATCCTCAACGGTATAACTTCTTGCCATAGCAAGAGAGGCGAAGAGGACCAGCGCGATAATCATTGCGTAACGCATGCTTTACCCCTTCCTATCTACCGGTTCCGCCGAGAGATTCATACTCGGCCTGAAGTTCTGCTTTTTCAGCTTCAAGCACCACAATCTGGGCCTCAAGCTCAGGAATTTCCTCGTTAAGATCTGCAAACTCGTTCTCAAGGCTGACTGCCCTGGCTTCCGCGGCCAGTGCTGCTGCGCGCGCCTCGTCCCTTGCACGAAGTTGTTCTTCGCTGGGTCCGCAGGCTGCAACCAGCAGGATCATGGCCAGGAGAGCAAGAAAGAACACTGAAGTTCTTTTTCTGAGCATCTCCGACTCCTCCTCTCGGTTACTCCGATTTTGAGTATTTTTACTGTCATGGAATCTTGAATAAATTCTGACCACATGACCCCTTGCCCCTAGTGGGCATTAACTACTTTCAGAAAGCTATTACTAACCCACAATGCAGTGTGTTGTCAAGACGCTCTCCGGTTACTCTCACAGCATATATACTATTTATTAGTCAAGGAAGAAAAGTGCTTCTTTGTGTGTTTTCTTCCGGCAAGCAGAGAACTGAATAGCAGGATACCAATCAGAAGACCTGCAAAGTCAGCAAAAACATCTCCGGCAGAACAGTCACGGCCGGGAACGACTGCCTGATGCAGCTCATCCAGAACAGCCCAGACTGCACCGCACAGGAACATTGCTGAAAGAGGTTTTCTCCATCTGCAGAAAACATCCCGGTTCAATACCAGAGCAAGGGCAAGTCCTCCAAACTCCACCATATGAAACATCTTGTCCTGAAACGGGAACAGCTGAAAAGGAGGCTTCAGTGCAGGCTGATGACTTAAAACAACAATAAGCAATCCCACCAGGATCAGGAACAGCCTTGCGGGTATTCTCTCCAGTTCTCTATTTCCCTGCATCGAAGAACTGCCCCACTTCCGTAATGGATGACATACCCGGATAACCTGAAATACCGGCAACCATTCCCAGAGCTATTCCAGGAAGTCTTCTGATCATCCTGTCTACATGGGAGACTGCTCCCCCGATACAGACTCTCACAGGAATCTGCCTCCCTTTGTATGAAAAAGGGGTGTCATCAAACTCCTGGTGAATCCTTGCTGCATAAGCCTCTGCCGATACCCTGTCTACCCCCTGCAGGCATACCAGGAATTCATCCGCTCCACACCTGGAAAGAACCGCGTCCCCTCCTACAGCCTTTCTGAGTCTTCTTGCTGTGGTTTCCAGAACTGCATCTCCTGCAAGATATCCGTAGCTCTCATTCAGCCTGGAAAACCCATTGATATCAACTGCAAGAACGGTAATGGACCAGGCACGGCTCTGTACCCCCCTGACCATATCAGCAAGTGTTGCCTGAAAGTGGGAAAGGAGAGGGAGCTCAGTTATCCTGTCATTCGCTTTCACCCTGTGAAGTGTCCCGAGAAGGTTGTTCCGACTCACCGCAAGGCTGAAGACTGTTGCAAAAGCTATAAACAGATTGAGATCCTCCGGGGCAAAAAACTGTTCACTTTCACTCTCTACTGTAAGAACCCCCAGCACAG
Organism: uncultured bacterium; assembly: GCA_964386635.1. Lineage (GTDB taxonomy): Bacteria > Fermentibacterota > Fermentibacteria > Fermentibacterales > JCC-6 > Sabulitectum. The sequence goes on from CAYLRO010000028.1 coordinate 17,619, forward strand.
CACCCATGTCCTCAAGAGGAACAGCACAGCACGAGCCTACAATTCTTCTGGGATCATCCGAGTCGCCGAATGTTCTGACAGCTTTCTGTCCCACACCCATACGGAGTCTTCTCAGGGGTTCTCGGCGTTTAACTGCCATCCCTGCAAATCCCTCGGAATCATTGAATTCTCTTCCTGCTCTGCCCTCGCTGAAAGATCCCAGGGATTCAAATATCCGGAGCACCCTGCCCTCACCCAGTATTGCCACAGAAGCTGTAGTATCCGGGTACAGTCTGATTATCGCGCTGACCAGACGGTGAACAGCCCCTTTTATATCCGTTGTCACTGCCATTTCATCACAGATATCAAAGAAACCCGCTGTCCCGGTCTCTCTTGAACGTTCCCAAGCCACTGAGAGAAGAAAAGCAATGTCCACCAGAAGAGAAGCAGCATGTTCTCTGGCTTTTTCCGAATCGAAATCAAGCACCATGAAACCATGGAGCTTGCCGCTGCGCCGGAACTGAAGAAGTGTGACAAATGGATGCCGGCTGTCTCCGTCGTACCACGGCAGCCCGGCACATCCTCCAATTGACATCCTTCCCGCTGTGGTGTGAAGCATATCGCCTCTGGAGGAATCAAGGATTCGGATGACAGGATCATCGGGACCAGCCATGTAGTGGGGGAAAACCCTGCCTGAGGAAACATCAAACTCGTCCAGCATCACTATGCCCCTGTCGTCCTGCTTGAAGAGAAAAATGCCGTTAGCTCCGGTGCCGTGTCTCAGCACAGGTATCAGGCTCCGGGCAATATCATCGGGAAAACCTGGTTTTCCTTCTTTGTCCCCTTCTGAAGATCCGGGATCTGCAGGGTTGAGTTTCTTCTCTTCCTTCAGAAACTCTACAAGGGTAAGAGAAACAAGAGGAATCAATCCTGCTGCAAGGGCTGTAAACAGAACATCAAGCATTGAAGACACATTGAAGTCTCCGGACACAAGGCCTGCTGCTTTAACAAGAGGTGCCAGAAATTCAATTACTGCAATTGCAGAAGCGGTTTTAAGAACTGGACCTGCAATGGAAGTTCTCTTTATCCAGAGGAAAAGAACCGGGTAAAGAAAAGCCGCAGGTCCTGCTGCCCCTCCCCAGAGCTGAACACATGTTACCAGCAAAGCGGAGGTGACAAAAACAGTTCCGCTGCAGGGCGTACAGTCCCTTTTCAGGAGAAGAACCGCCAGAAGAACTGATAGAACAAGAAAAACAAGACCAGGAAAGAACACTGAACCAAACGATGCAGCTACGCCTGATGCATTCAGAATGCCTGCAGCAAAGGCGACTACAGTAAAAAGCCGGTTAATGACTCCTGATTTCAACAGCTACTCCCTTAATTTACCCAACGGTGAAATGTAGTGAATTCACCTGCCAGTTAACCACCCCATCCAGGCACTTGACGCAGGGGATGCATATTAATGATTTTTGATCATACTGTATTGGATATTTCCTCAGCTGCCAACTGATGCAGGAGCCGCAGCAGTTTTTCATATATGGATCAATTTTGAAGCACAGTACAATTTGTCGCCGTTCGGCGAAACACCTTGGAGTAACACCCATTGCAAAAGAACAGTAGAAACAAGCGGGGCCCACACACTAAACGACACCGGGTTATATCAGGACCGACGGCTACCGATCTTGAGTCATTAACACTGGCAGAACTGCAGAAGATGGCTAAAGAAGTTGGAATTACCAAAGTAACCAATGTCCGTAAAGCAGATCTGGTTACAATCATTCTTGAAAAGAAGGCTGAGCAGAACGGTCTTGGCTACTCCACCGGAGTACTGGAGGTTCTCCACGAAGGATATGGCTTCCTTCGAAACGCTGAGTCGAATTATCTCCCTGGTCCCGACGACGTATACGTTTCTCCAAGCCAGATAAAGAGATTCAATCTTCTTACAGGAGATTCCATCTGCGGTCATGCAAGAAAGCCAAGAGACGGAGAGAAGTACGCTGCTCTTATCAGACTCGAGACGGTAAACAGTTTCAACCCGGATGAAATTTCCTCACGAAGAAGATTCGATGCACTGACACCGTTCTACCCTGAAGAAAAGTTCGATCTGGAAACTACTCCGGAAAATTTCTCAGGCAGGATAATGGATCTGCTGGTACCGATTGGAAAGGGACAGAGAGCCCTGATAGTTTCTCCTCCCCGTGCAGGTAAAACTGTTCTTCTTCAGCATCTGGCAAATTCAATCAGTGAAAATCATCCGGATGTAGAACTGATAGTGCTGCTTATTGATGAAAGGCCGGAAGAGGTTACGGACATGAAGCGCCAGGTGCAGGGAGAGGTGATCAGCTCCACTTTCGATGAAGCTCCCAAGCGGCATGTTCAAATAGCTGACATGGTCATGGAGAAAGCCAAGAGACTTGTGGAGGCCGGCAAGGACGTTGTTGTGCTTCTGGACAGTATCACCAGACTTGCCAGGGCAAACAATCAGGTTATTCCCCACTCAGGCAAGATACTTTCAGGCGGAGTAGACTCCAATGCTCTCCAGCGCCCGAAAAGGTTTTTCGGAGCAGCCAGGAACATCGTGGAGGGCGGCAGCCTGACAATCATAGGTACAGCGCTGGTTGATACAGGCAGCAGAATGGATGAAGTGATTTTCGAAGAGTTCAAAGGAACCGGTAACTGTGAGATCGTTCTGGATAGAAGACTTGCAGACAGAAGAGTCTACCCTGCCATTGATATAACCAAGTCAGGAACAAGGCGTGAAGACCTTCTTCTGGATGAAGAAACCATCAGCAGGGTCTGGGTTATGAGAAAGATACTTGTGGAAATGAGTCCCGTTGAAGCAATGGAAACCCTGAAAAAGCAGTTGTCCAAGCACAAATCCAACCGGAGATTCCTTGACAACATGCAGAATTACGAGTAGGATACGGCGGATTTTCGGCTGGAGGAAATAAATTGAAAAAAGATATACATCCCAAGTATGAGGATGCTGTATTCTCTTGTGCATGTGGCAACGAAGTTCGCACCAAATCCACAAGAGGAGACCACAAATTCGACATCTGTTCGGCCTGCCATCCTTTCTACACCGGCAAGCAGAAGCTTATCGACTCTGCCGGCAGAGTTGACAAGTACATGAGAAAATACGGTCTGCAGAAGGACAAGCAGGAGGGATAGCAATCCCATTTCGGCGTTGAAGCGGGGGGCCCTGGGCCTCCCGCTTTGTCACATGTTGGAGTAGAAAATGGAAGAGAAGAGACCAGGTATCGGTGGACAGGCCATCATAGAGGGTGTGTTCATGAGAGCTCCCGGGAAAGCTGCCGCTGCAGTGAGAAAACCCGACGGAACAATTGTTGCCCGGGACATGTCCTCCCTGGTTCCCGCAGCAAGAACTGGAATTCTTGCCAGACCTGTATTCAGAGGCGCACTGAACCTGATAGAAACTTTGAAACTGGGATTCACCGCTCTCAACTGGTCTGCTTCAGTGGTGGAAGAAAAGCCGGAAGAAAACAAAAAGGGATCTTCCCTGGGAGTGGTTCTCTCCAACGTTGCAGCAATTGCAATTGCTCTGGTTCTGTTCGCCTGGCTCCCTCTGAAACTCGGTATGTGGATCTCATCCGGCTGGGCCGAGGGCAGCACTGAGCAGTTCTTCATCCACATGATCGCAGGCGTGTTCAGAATCATAGCTTTTGTACTCTATATTGCAGGCATTTCACTTATGCCTGATATCCGCAGGGTGTTCATGTATCACGGAGCCGAGCACCAGGTTATCCATGCATGGGAAACAGGCTCTGATAACCTGGCGGCAGATGCTGCAAAGAATTCCCCCCTCCACGCAAGATGCGGAACCAGCTTTCTGATGTACGTTATGATAATTACCATACTCTGCTACACTGTGATTGATTCAGGGGTCTACCTGATCCTACATAGATCTCTTGCAGCACACTGGAGAATACTGTATCACCTTCCTCTTATCCCGCTTGTGATGGGCATCTCCTATGAAGTGCTTAAAGCCGCAGACCGCCACCTGGACACATCAGCTTTGGCAAGAGCCCTGTCCAAACCGGGACTCTGGCTGCAGCGGCTTACAACCCGGGAGGCTGAGCCTGAAATGCTGGAGGTTGCGGAAATCGCAGCAAGGACAGCTCTGGGGATGGAACTCCCTGATAATGTTGAGATTGAGGAAAGCCTATGAAGTACAGCGAAGAGCAGATAAAGATCAGAGAGAGACTGAATGAGATAGACGGGGAACTGTGTAAACCTGCCGTTCTGAGAAATTCCTCTTCCATCAGATCCCTGAACACCGAAAGGGCCGGTCTTGTAAGAATAGACGACTCTCTATCGGACATTCAGGATACGGAGTCACTTCTTGCCGAGATGAAAATCGCTGCAGACGGAGATGATCCTGAGCTTTCGGAAATGGCTTCAGTGGAAATTCCAGACCTGGAAGCAAGGCTTGAAAATCTTCTAATGGAGCTTAAAATTCTTCTTATTCCTCCTGATCCCAACGATCAGAGAGGTGTTGTTATGGAAATCAGGGCAGGTACCGGTGGAGAGGAAGCTGCTCTATTCGCAGGGAGTATTTACCGGATGTATCAGAGCTATGCTCAGAAGATGGAGTGGAAGCTGGATGTGATAAGCAGCAGAGAGAGTGAGCGCGGAGGTTACAGGGAGATTATTTTCAACCTGTCCGGCAGCGGTGTATACAGCAGATTGAAGTATGAATCCGGTGTACACAGAGTCCAGCGGGTACCTGAAACGGAAACCAGCGGGAGAGTGCACACTTCAGCCTGTACAGTTGCTGTTCTTCCTGAAGCAGAAGAAGTGGATATCGATATCAATCAGGATGATCTCCGTATCGATGTGTACCGTTCTTCAGGCCCTGGAGGGCAGAGCGTTAATACAACCGACTCTGCTGTCAGGATCACTCACCTTCCTACTGGAACTGTTGTTTCCTGCCAGGACGAAAAAAGTCAGCACAAGAACAAGGCAAAGGCAATGAAGGTGCTGAGATCAAGACTCCTGGTTGTAAAACAGGACGAGGAAAATGCAAAAAGATCCGAAAGCCGGAAGAGCATGATAGGCTCAGGGGATCGATCAGCCAAGATCAGAACATATAATTTTCCTCAGGGGCGCTTTACCGATCACAGGATCCACCTTACGCTTCATTCCCTGACGGACATCCTGGGCGGAAGTCTTGACCAGGTGATAGATGAACTCATCAAGGCTGACCAGGAAAGGATACTGGCTGAAAGGTCCGAGAGTTGACAGTTCAACAGGCCATTGAACTGGGCAGGTCAGCAATGGCTGACGCAGGGGTGGAAAACCCGGAATGGGATGCCCGTGTGATAGCGGCTCACATGCTGAATCGGCCCCTGTCCCAACTCACCGGAGATATCTCCTTTTCTGCACTGGAAGAGGAGAATTTTTTTTCATTTACTGAGAGAAGAATTAAGGGAGAACCGCTTCAGTACATCACAGGAAACTGGGATTTTTATGGAAGAACCTTCCAGCTTTCCCCTTCTGTACTCATACCCAGACCTGAAACAGAGCAGATGATTGACATCATTCTGGAGCGGGAATTTCCCCGGGAACCTGTCATCCTCGATGCAGGTACCGGTTCAGGAGCCATTGGAATTACCCTTGCCCTTGAAATACCAGGAGCAACAGTTGTAGCTACGGATGTATCCCAGAAAGCTCTTGCTCAGGCAACAGAAAATGCTGAACTTCTGGGAGCTTCCGATTATCTTACCGTTTCATGCCATCTGGCAGCACCTCTAAAGGGCCCTTTTGATCTCATTGCTGCCAATCTTCCGTACATCCCTGCAGGGGAAATCCGAACCCTGCAGAAGGAGATTCGTGACCACGAACCTGTCCTGGCCCTTGATGGCGGAGAAGATGGCACTTTGCTTATATTGGAGCTTGTTAAGTGTGCCTCCAAACTGCTTGGTGCAGGGGGATTCATCATCCTTGAAACCGGATATGAGCAGAAGACCGCGGTCACCGGTTTTTTCAGCCATGAGCTGTGGACCGGAATAAGGGCGCACAAAGACCTTGCAGGAAGACACAGATTCGTGTCTGCAGTGAGGAGGTAGAGTGGCATCTGTCAAAAAAGTTCATGTGGGCGGCCTTGAAATAGGCGGTGGTGCCCCTGTTCTTGTTCAGTCCATGACAACAACCTGCACAGCTGATGCCGGGGCAACCCTGTCTCAAATAGGGGAACTGGCGAACCTGGGAGCGGAGATCGTCCGTGTTTCGGTTCCAGACGACGCCTCTGCAGATTCTCTCAGAGAGATAATTGAAGGAGCATCTGTTCCTGTTGTGGCGGATATACATTTCAGAGCAGACCTGGCAGTAAAAGCCCTTGAGGCAGGAATTCACAAACTGAGATTAAATCCTGGAAACATACGCAGGAATGAAGATATCAGAAGAATTGCCCAGCTGGCTTCCAGAAGGAATGTCCCAATAAGGATCGGAGTCAATTCAGGAAGCATTCCGGGAGATCTTCGGGAAAAGCACCACGGTGTTAACGAAAATTCCATGTGGGAGGCTGCGGAAAGACATATTAATCTTCTGGAAACAGCAGGCTTCACTAATATTGTTCTCTCTCTTAAAGCTTCAGATCCCATGCTCACTGTAAGAGTGAACAGAATTGCTGCCCGGCGCTCACAGTATCCCATTCACCTGGGTGTTACAGAGGCAGGACCCAGGGGAACAGCAGGAGTGAGAAGTGCTGTTGCCATGGGAATTCTTCTCAACGAGGGAATCGGTGACACTATCAGGGTGTCTATTTCAGGTTCACCTCTGCCTGAGCCTGGAACAGCCTGGGAGATACTCTCCTCGCTGGGGTTGAGAAGAAGATTTGCCAGGATAGTCAGCTGTCCCACCTGTGCAAGGGCAAGAATAAATGTTGAGGCCCTTGCCTTAAGGGTTCAGGAAATAATGAAAAACATCACCTCAACAGCCACCATTGCGGTAATGGGTTGTGAAGTTAACGGACCCGGCGAGGCCCGTGAAGCTGATATAGCTGTTATTGGAACCCCCAGAGGGATCATTCTCTGGAAAGACGGCATGTCTATGGGCGAGGTAGAAGAAAATGAACTTGACAGAATACTCATAGAACAGATTGAATTAATGGAAAGGCGGAGAGAAATTGAGTAACGGCATCATCGAAGCTGCACAGAGAAAGCTGCAGGAGAAAGGTATCGAAGAATTTGATATCAGGTTCACAGATATACTTGGATACTGGCGGCATGTAACCATTCCTGTCACCTCTGCACCCAGTGATCTGTTCCTGAGAGGTGTTGGTTTCGACGGATCAACTCTTGACGGCATGAGCAGTACGGAAGCCGGTGATCTGGCTCTTATCCCTGATCCCAGAAGACTCTATTTTGATCCATTCGCCAAAAGACCCACTGTTGCTCTGTTCGGGGACATTGTGGACTGCGTGACAGGAAAACCGTATTCAAGAGACCCGAGAGGTGTAGCGAAGAAGGCAGCCAGCCTGCTGAAGTTTGAAGGAATAGCTACAGACAGTTTCTGGGCGCCTGAATTTGAGTTCTATCTCTTCGACAAAGCAAGATTCTGGGAAAAGCCCGGCCAGTCCGGATTCGACTTTCAGAACATTGAAAACCCCCATGCATCAGAGGATGCGGAAGCTCACGGCCTTGTGCATGCTTCCCACAGCGGATACCATGCCATGTTCCCTCTGGACAGTCTTCACGATATCCGTGGAGAGATGGTTGCCAGAATGCAGGAAGCTGGAATTTCTGTAAAGTATCACCACCATGAAGTAGGCAGATGGGGTCAGGCAGAGATAGAAGTGAATTTTGCTCCTATGCTCACAAGCGCTGATGATGTAATGATAACCAAGCATATAGTGAGAAATATCGCTCTGAATCACAACATGGCATCCACATTCATGCCGAAACCTCTTCCGGGAGAGCCGGGCAGCGGTATGCATTTCCACATGTTCTTCGAGAAAGCCGGTGAGAGGATATTCTTCCAGAAAGACGGCTACTGCAACCTGAGCCCCACTGCAAGAAGTGCCATTGCAGGAATTCTTCACCATGCAAGAGCTCTTTGCGCCTTCACCAATCCCAGCGTGAACAGTTACCAGAGACTGGTACCTAATCAGGAGGCCCCTGTCTACAGATTCTTCAGCGGACCAAACCGTTCCGCTGCAGTAAGGGTTCCTGCATACGCCAGATCTCCTAAAAAAATGAGATTTGAGTACCGTGTTCCCGACGGCACATGTAATCCATACCTTGCAATGGGAGCCATGCTCATGGCGGCAATTGACGGTATCAGAAACAACATGGAACCGGAAAAGATGGGCTTCGGACCAATAGACGAAAATGTTTTCCGGCATGACTATGACACTTCAGATCTTCTCTGTCTGCCTGAGAGTCTTGATGAAGCTCTGGATTCACTTGAGCAGGACAGAGATTTTCTTCAGAGCGACGACGTTTTCACCGACGACTTCATAGATGCTTTCCTCTCAGTCAAGCGAGCAGAAACTGCCCTGTTCAAGGGTAATCCCCACCCGCTTGAGCACAGACTTTACTTCTCACTTTAAGGAGAGATAATGAAATTAGTGCTGTTGCTTTTCGCTGCTCTTGTTCTGGCTTTTGCCGGTTGTGGCAGTGAAGAAGCTCCCGTTGATGGTGATCAGACTGACTCCGGTCAGGAAGAAGACTTCGCCACCAGTCTGGAAATGCCTGAGATCGACCAGTGGCTGGTTATCCAGGATTCCATCGGAGTTGAGCTTGGCGACTCGAATCTTGTATTCGGAACAATCGTGGGAGCGCAATACCTCCCCAACGGTAACATCGCCGTTGCCGATATGATGAAGGTGCAGGTAAATATCTACTCCTCTGATGGCCAGTACATCAGAACTGTTGGCCGTGAGGGGCAGGGCCCCGGTGAATATCAGCTTCTTTCTGCATTTTCAGTTAACACCGACGGCTCTTTTATTGTACCGGACGCAATGGGCGGTAAAATTAACTTCTACGATCCTGAGGGTAACTTCACCCATGCAATGACAGGGTTCTTCCCCTCTCCTCCAGTGAGCATCGAAGCGGTTGAAGGAGGCTTCGTAGGCCTTAAACCTGCCTGGGAACAGAATGATGACGAGATGTTAACAGGTATGGAAGTAGCACTCTGGGAAGACTCTGCTGAAGCCAGTGTGGTGTACAGAGAAAATCTCATTCCGTTTGACATGAACGACATGGGAGCAATGGCAAAAACAATGGTTATTTTCACAGTGGACCGTGATGAAGATGTATTCCTGGCTGAGTACGACACGGAAAACTACTTAATCAACTGTGTTAATGCTGCAGGAGAGGAAATCTGGACCATTGAGGAAGAATTTCCCATGGTAAGGAAACCCCTTGAGGACATAGAGATCGAGAGAGACATGGTCAGGAACAGGATGATAGCAGGTGGAGCACCTCCAGCCATGGCGGAAGGCTACGAGCCTGATGAATACCGTTCCATGGTGGCAGGACTCAGCATAGACAACCATAACCGGCTATGGGTTATGAGTGGACTTTATGAAGGTATTGTATACAGGGTGTACAACGCTGACACTGCTGAATTCCTTTTCACCGCCGCCCTGAGAACCACTGAGGAAAAAGAAAACACAATGCCCGTGATCACAACCAGAGGCATTCTCGGATACGATCCCACATCTGAAGACTGGCCAAGAGTTTATCTTATCGGCCCTGAAGATCCCCAGCTCTTTGAACTGCAGGACCTGTCAGAAACTGCCGGCCAGCTGTAGTCAGCTGAATTCCAGGAGGGGCACACCTGCAGGCGTGCCCCTCCTCTCTTCCATTATTGAAAGGATGAATGATGATTCTGCTTTTATTTGTTCTCACTGCTGTCACCGTTTCGCCGGAAGGCGTCACGGTTATAACCGCTGAATCCACAATGGAAGAACTTGTGGAGATGTTTGGGGAAGAAAACCTTGAGACAACCAGAGAACACCTTGGAGAAGGGTTCTACAGCGAAGGTACTCTGATATTCGGCGGCACTGATAAGGAACTTGCTGTTGTTTGGGATGAGGGTTCCATATCCGAAGTAAGAATAACCGGAACAAATGCCACGCCTGAGGGAATAGCCCTGGGATCCACTCTTGCTGAACTTGAAGAGGTCATCGGGCCATTCGAGATGGCGGGTTTCGCCTGGGATTGTGAGGGTTATGCAGACCTGGAAGGCACCCTTTATGAGGGGCTTTACATCAGGCTTACACCTGTGGGAGAAACACCGGAACGCTTCATGGGTGACAGAATGTTCACTTCAGAGGAGCTCCGTGACTTGAATCCGGTTGTTACTGACCTGAGAATACTTTTTTAGAGCCAGTTTTCAACCGTCTCCGGAGAAACTCTTACAACATCAAACAGAGTAGCAATGAGTTCATGATCCTCACCTGCCCGGTGGGGATTGTAGAACTCCCAGACTATCTCCCCTTCATGAGTTACTTCGAAAGCTCTTCCCATAACAGATTCAACTATAAGAGTGTTGCCGTTCTGAAGACGCTGACAGGAACCGACACCAACTGAATAGAATGGATGTTCAAGGCTTCCCCTGTACTCCCAGAGTACTTCTGACGTCACAGGATCGAACTGGAGAACGGAAGATCTTTCGCCCATCCCCTGATTGTCGAAGATCAACATGGTGCCGTCAGCAAGAAGGGCAGGCTCGTGCTGCATGTGCCACAGTTCGGATTGAGCCCAGTAAACGGATTCTTCTTCCAGATCAACCGCGCAGACCAGGTCAACAGCCCGGTGCGAAAGAATAACGGTATTCGGCCTGAGAGGGCCTGTATACCCGTCAGGAAGCATTCCCGGCTTGATATAAACTATTGTGTTGCAGTGGAGCACATCTCCCTCTTCGGGAGTATCTCTCAGAACAGGAGCATACTGTGAATTCGCCAGCACATCCAGAGTAGACAGTCTGAGGGTTTCGTTCCCTGCAGAGTCAAGCCTTACGATGTAGTCCTCGCTGATAAGTTTCCCGGGATAGTATTCTGATTCGTTGTGAACATAACGGCCGATAGTGTAAACATTTCCATTCTGGTCCAAATCCAGATCATGGTGTGCACCGTTTGCTTCACTGTGCCAGAGCAGATTGGAATCTTTATCCAGCCTTACAATTCCACCTGCCTCAACTACAACGGTAAGATCACCGTTATCGGACAACTGTGCCCTCCGCCAGAAATCAATCGGGACTCCCTGGTCCTGAGCCTCGGGCCAGATACCGTAAAGGGAAACCTCGCTGCTGAACCAGCTGTGAACTGCTTCACCCTTCATATCTAGCAGGGAGATACCGGGGCCATGTCCGGAGAGTATCAGGTTATACCCATGACCGGTTTTTGAGGAATCAAAAACAGTGACCCCCATTTCCACAGGGACCTCCACATAACCTGACAGATAACCCAGAGAACGGAGAAGCTCCAGTCTCTCGGTCTCTTCCTGTGACAGATTTTCCCTGGAAAATTCAGCTGAAGGCCTGGCCTCCCACCAGAGTCCCGGCGGCAGTTCATTCTCTTCCTGAACTTCAGACGGCACGTCGTCGTAAGAATGGAGAAACTGAAGCATCTTCATTCTCGCAAAACCTCTGTACCTGTAACCGACGAACGCAACAACAGCAAGGAGCAGAACAGCGGGAACAGCTGCCCTCCTGCAGAATCTATTCATCTGAAACCTTCCTTAATAACCCATGAACGATCTTGGAAAGGCTGAATATAGCTTGAAAACAGAGACCTATCTATCCCCCATTCAGGTTTCCTTTCCAGGTGCAGGCCCAGGTGATTGAATACAGCTCACAAAACGGTGTGTTATGTTCCATGGCAGGGAGGAATTCATGAGAGTGATTCAGATGGAAACCGGCTTCTGGAATTTCCAGTTTCCTGAAGCAGACGGATTTGATTACGGATTCAACCTGTATGCCTTACTTGACCGCAACAGGGTTCTGCTGATAGACACAGCTTTCCGCTCACAGATCAGAGAGGTAAAGGAATACCTGACTGAGAATGGGCTTGAACTGACTCATGTTCTTGCTACGCATTTCCACAATGACCACATTGCAGGTCTCATGAGTCTCTCTGGTGACATTACTGTTCTGGGAAGCCCTGAATACCGCAAAACACTAACAAAAAACATTCCACAGAAAGTAACGGCGGTTTCCTTTTCAGAACCCCTTTTCTTCGGAGATTTCACTCTGAATTTCACTGCTGCCCCGGGCCATTCTCCCTGCAGCATACTCACTGACATAAACAAACAGTATACGCATGCGGGAGACAACCTGATGAGCAGATATGACGGAAAGCGAATACTGCCGTGGGTTGAAAAGAAATACATCAGAGATCACATAGGAACTCTGGAACTGCTGAAAAGCCTTGAGAAAAACAGAGTTCTTCTTTCACACGGACCTGAGATTACAGACCGGAACAGAATAGCAGAGGAAATAGATATGAGGCTTTGTTATCTCAGAGCAGTAGACAATGCAGACAACTCTCTGACCCTGGAGCAGGCACTTCCTGACAGCGCTGAGAACTGGACGGCAACAGAGTTTTTCAATCAGCTGATGGAATCGAGTTCCGACAGGAAGTAATCCCTGTTATCCTTCTCTTCAATGTTTTCAGCGGCCTCCAGAGCCTGTTTCCTGAACTCTGCGGATTCCACGGTATTCCCAAGAATCATGTGAGCCCTGGCAAGAGCTTCCAGAGAAAATGCCAGGTCGAAATCACCAATACTGTTCTCCCTGCATGTGTGATTGCAGCACAGGGCATGATGAAGAGCCGATTCACCCATTCCCAGAACTGAATAAACCCTTGATATCTGCCACTCACCCCTCTGAAACTCAAGAGAAGTTCCGATCTCGCCCCAGTGATACCGGGAACAGTGTGCAGTGTGGATCATCTTCATGTCTTCTTCCGGGGTTCTGTCCGCTTTATCAAGAAGGTCCCATACTGCGTTGAAACAGCTCACCGCAAGAACTTTGTGCACCTGCTTCTTTTCTTCTTCATTCATTGTTCCCTCTCTTTTTGAATGGATCAATATCCGCAATTGAATCCGCAAGCAGCACTCTCACCGGAGACCCGTCCGCCCCGGTGAACTTCAGTGGAAATGCCAGCAGAATGTACTCTCCGGGTTCTATCCCGTTAAGATCAAGATTCTCTATTACCGGAACACCGGCACCCAGGATAACTTCATGAGCAGCAGTTGAGTCCGGGAAATCAATGGAGATGGACGATGTGCCAACCAGCACAGCCCCGGAGCTGATCATCAGCTCCGCTTCCTCTGCAGTGACAGGCCCTCTGGAAAGCACAGCGCTTCCCGGGGACACAGCTTCTCCTTCAAACACTGCCTTTACTATGAACGGCTGAAATTCATCAATGGTTCTGCCGTCTTCAAATCTGTGTCTGGGAGCATCCATATGGGTTCCGGTATGGAGAGACATCCTTACTGAAGATGAAGAGAATTCTCCTGTCTGGACAGTATGTCTCTCAAACTCCACATCTCCCGGCCAGACAGGGATACCCTGGTAAACCGGTTTTGTTACATCATAAAGCACTTTTGCACCATCCCTTGAAAGAACACATGTCACACCTGGGTACTCCGGGGAGACAGACCCGCTGGCCGAACCTTACAAATACATGGTTAAGAGTTATCCAGAGGTCTTCAGGAAAAACTTTCATAAGAGCAGTTTCAGTTTCAGCGGGAGTCCGGGTAACCACAATACCGAGTCTGTTGCTGATCCTGTGAACATGAACATCCACGCAGATCGCAGGTATGTTGAAGGCCATTGAAAGCACAAAGGCAGCAGTCTTGCCGCCTACCCCGGGAAGAGCCTCAAGTGCATCCCTGCCGGAAGGGACCTCTCCCTGATACTGCTGGATAAGAATATCTGCAAGACTCTTCAGCTGAGAAGCTTTTCTGTTGAAGAATCCAGCGGGACGGAGAAGTCCGGCAAGCTCCTTTTCCGGTATTCCAACCATCTTCTCAGGGGTATCTGCTCTTCTTAAAACCCGCCGGGTAACTTTTTCCGTCACTGCATCTCTGGTGCGGAGGCTGATAACAGTTCCAACCAGAACGGAGAATGGATCTCTACCGGACACCAGAGGTGAGGGAACTCCTTTTTCTCCTGAAGCGGCAGACATCTCCGCAAGCAGGTCTCTGGAATTCATTTTACCTTTACGAAACGGATTGAACGACCTTTCCTGAGGGAAATGGCCAGCTCTCCTGTGAGAACATCAACCAGTTCCGGTCCCAGAACCTCTTTGCGCCATTCTGTGAGATCCTTGCGGTTCATGAACTGCTTCAGACTGGAGGGAGGTTTCTCAAGTATGGACTCGAAACTCTCCTTGGGCAGGAGAAGGGCAGGCGAGAGATCCAGGGTTTTGGACTTCATCTTGAGAAATATCCGCAGAATATCCTTTCTGGCCGCATATCCCCAGTCATGCCTGGGGAGAACGATTTCGGGAACATCCCCTGGAGGAGAACTTTTACATTCATTGGCCAGATCGATAATCTCTGTGCCGTATTTCTCAACAAATCCCCCGGGAAGCCCGCGAAGTCTCTCTATTACACCTGGTGTTCCAGGAGCCAGTACTGCAAGCCTGCAGAGAAGATGATCCCTGGCAACAAAATGTCTTGGCCGGTTAAGTGCCGATGCTCTGTCTTCCCGCCAGTTAACAAGCTTCCATAGAAGGGGAAAGTTTGACTTTTTCACCTTGCCTGCGGATCTGGCTTTACTGAAGAGCTTTTCTCTTGAAATCCCGTAAAGTTCAGGGTCCAGCAGATGCTCCATCTCTCCCTTGAACCAGCTGGTTCTGCCCTTTTTCTTCAGCTGTCCCGAAAGCTTCTCATAAACTTGTACCAGATATCTCACATCATCCAGGGCATAATCTATCTGGCCCTCGGCAAGCGGCCGGACAGACCAGTCGCTCATGGAATACTTCTTCCTGGCTTTAACACCGCAGACATCATGAACAAGATTAACAAGACTTATCTGTTCACCATAACCAAGAAATGCAGCTGCTATCTGAGTGTCAAAAAGATTTTTCACCTGAAAATTCTTCAGGCACTGAAAGAGAATGGCAAGATCGTTCCTGGCGCTGTGAAGCACTTTCACAATACTTTCGTTACTGAACAGAGCTGAAAGAAGTGACAGATCAGTAACGCTGAGAGGGTCTACAGCAACCGGCCCTATCCCGTCTGCAGCGATCTGAATAAGATAAAGATCAGGCCAGTATCTCTTCTCACAGTGAAACTCTGTATCAAGAGCAATTACAGATTTCCCCTTCAATTCTTCCGCAAGCCTGTTGAATGTTTCCTGATCTTCAATAAGAGGTGGAAAATCACTCACAATGCCCCCTCCGGAGGAGAGTATTCTTCGTGGAATGGACAGTAGACCATCCCGTCCCTGAGCTCGTAGTATTTGTAGCCATTGTCGGGACAACTGTAGCCCCCCCTTCTTCCAAATTCCCCACCGCTGTTTACATGGATATCCTCGAGAGAAGCAGGGTATTCGAAACCTGCGTCAAGATACCGGTTAAGTTCAGCTGCGACAGAATCTCTTTTCAGAGCGCATCTGTCGGAAGAGATAATTATTCCGGCACCCAGGTGTCCGGATGGACAGTAAACTGTTCCTGTGGTTCGGTCATATTCGTATGGAGCACCTGATACAGGGCATGATCCCTGTGGATTATCCGCTGCCCTCTGCCGACAGAGCATTACGGCAGATCCAAGAAGATTGTCAATGGCAGTATCCCTCTGTACAAGAACATCTTTGCCATCTACCAGAAGCCAGATCACTCTGGTGCCGGAACTCTCTGTAACACCGGACATTAAAATGCCGTCAGCATCAGATCCGCTGTAAACAAAATCAGCCGGTGGCGGAACTCCCTGCATGCTTTCCATGAACTCCGGACAAAGACCGGCAGCTGTTTCATAAGTCATCATGCCGAGAGCTTCATCTGCCCTGCCCTCAGCAAGTGCCTGAGAGTAATCCCGCGCTGTTTCCCTCCAGATTACACCTGGACTGTCAGTTCTTGCAATAATTGAAAAGAGAACAGCTCCGGCAAGTATAACCGCCGGAACAAAAAGGGTTCTCAATTGGATCTGCCTCCTGAACTGGCAGAAGCACTGGCATCTCCTGTTCTTCCTCCACTGGAGCTGACACTGAACAGATCTCCGATATCCAGCCCGATTCCACTCACCATAAGACCCCACTCCTTGTCAACATTCTGGCCGCTTAGTCTGTAGAAAATATCCACATTAAGCTGAAGCTGGCTGTTGTCCAGAACGATTCCGGATCTCAGGTCAACAGATGAGACTTCACTGCCGGTTATTTCCTCTGAATCGATCTCAGTTTCGCTTCTGGAAGCAAACTCAAGACCTGCATTGAAGTCCAGTTCTCTGTTTACAGGAAGGATCATCAGGGCTCCACCCCTGAATTCCATTCCCGGTGATGTATCCGCAGAGTCTCCAGGAGCGAAGGGAATCTCGCCCCAGGCGGTGAAGTAATGCCGCAGTCCGCCGGAGACCTCGACCCTGGGGCCTGAAGAAGACCCTGAAATCGGCAGTTCGAAGGTGGCGGAAACTTCAGCGGCAACATGTCTGTCACTTTCAGTATAGTCTCCTGTATCCAGAGTGCCCTTTAACGTAGGTCTGAGAGCTCCCCGGAGGATGAACTGCGGGTCTCTGGACATCCATCCGTCAACACATATCCAGGGATCGGCTATTCCCACACCTGTGGTGTCTCCCGGGCCGGAAAACTGCAGGAAACCGGGAACAGTAAGGCTTATGGTATGGCTTGATGTCAATCCGTATCTTCCGGACCACATGAAACGGAGAACTCCGTAACCCTCTCTGTAGTCATAAAGGCTGTCGAAATTCAGCGTGTCAGATTCCCAGTACTGACTGAATCCGAAATATCCCAGTGAGAATTCACCGTCTGTTCCAGTTACAGGCAGGACATGACTGAAATAGTGTGACGAAAGAGGATCCCATGCCAGTATCACCCCGGCAAAAACAACAAGAGTAAAAAGTGTATTCCTCATCTGGATTCCTTTCCTGAAATTTCACCTTAAAATAGAAAAACAGCCGGCAGTATACGCTGATACTCTCCGGTCCAGAATCTCCAGTTTCTCAATCAGAGCACCTGATGGTCCCTGCTTTAAAATCAGCAGAAATTCCTCAACAGCTCCGGCAGGCCCTGTTGCGTCTATTTCCACAGATCTGTCTGCCATGTTCCGAACATGGCCTTCAATCATCAGTCTGGAAGCAACTGATCTGGTCCAGTATCTGAAACCGACTCCCTGAACCAGCCCTGTAACTCTCAGATGTACTCGAATATAGTCTGCATCTCTTTCCATTGTTAGCATTTCTATAGGAGAAGGGGCATCACAGGTCAAGTTCATAACGGTCAGTTGACTGACAGAACATATATTTGCATGCTCTGCTGGATGTAGACTAAGAAGGATTTTTTAAACAGGAGGGTCAAATGAGAACAGCAGGTATACTGCTTCTCATTCTGATGGTGACTGCTGCACTTGCGGCTCCATCAGTTTGGGGCGTGCCGGGACTGCACCGGGTTAACAGAGCTATGCCACTGGGTATCAACGAGATGTCTTTTGGTATCGGGCTTAATTACTGGACAGCAGTCAACGAATACACCAATTTTGTTTATCACAGCCACTACATTCCCCAGACATTGCTTTTCCCTGAACTTACCGAGACGGAATACACCGGCCAGGGTCTCCTTAGCCTTGCATACGGGGTATGGGATTATGTAGACCTTGCAGCAACTGCCACATATTCCGCTTCATGGTACGAACGAGGACTTTATGAAGAAAGATCCACAGGGCACTGGGAAGAGATCCAGGGATTTGAAGCCATCAATTTTGTTCTCCACGGAGGATACAATCCCATTCCGGATCTGGAAGATGTTGTCTGGTTCGGTGGCGACATCAAGCTGGGATTCGCTCCGTCAGACACAATGTTCCTGCATTGCGAAGATGACCCCGACGGAAGATGGCACACCGGTCAGATAATAAGCAATGCTAGAAGACCCTTCACCACAACAGGAAACGGCACCTTCGGTGCAGACCTGCTGATCAGTGGAGACTTCGGCAGATGGCTGCCTATGGCAGCTGTAAAAGCTCATCTGAACCT
This sequence comes from uncultured bacterium, assembly GCA_964386635.1. Lineage (GTDB taxonomy): Bacteria > Fermentibacterota > Fermentibacteria > Fermentibacterales > JCC-6 > Sabulitectum. The sequence goes on from CAYLRO010000028.1 coordinate 35,777, forward strand.
GGGCTATTCCAAGTACACACAGAACTACCACTTCACGGATTTCCGTGTCAGTCCCGACAGTGTAGGCTGGAATTACTCAGACTCCACAATAGTTGATCTGGAAGTTTCCGACGGTGTATTCACCTGGGGCATAGGTATTGAGGTCCCCACACCCCACGCAGACCTCTTCCTGGAGTATACAAGCCAGAAACTGCTGGACCGTGAAGATGCAACGGTTTCCTATTTCACTCCGGGTATCAGATTCAAGAATGCCTCAGGTACTTTCATCGATATTACATTTGATCTGAGCACCACTGAATTCGACCCCCTGTACTACGACCTGGGACACGGGCTTTATCAGGATCAGGATGTTGTAACACCAGAGCAGCGTGCTGAGAGAGCCCCTCTTCCCATCGGCGGCACATTCGACTACGGAATCGGTCTTTCCATCGGTTTCTCCTCAGACATGGTAGCAGGAGCTGAAGGACCTGATCTCTGCACTCTCAGCGGTGTTGTATCAGATTCCATAACCGGCCAGCCTGTTTTTGCCACTATCACCTTCCCGGGAGTGGCCATAGCGAATGTTACAAGTGACGAGGATACCGGTTACTACACCCACAGGATTCCTGCAGGGGAAGTACCGGTTGCAGTGGTTGCCCCGGGTTATGGAACAGCAAATGCACTTGTTGTAATGAACCGGAATCAGTCTGCCAATCTTGATTTTGCTCTTGTTCCCAACCTGGGCACATTAAGCGGTTCTGTGAGAGACGGACAGGGCAGACCAATCGAGGGTGCAACTGTAACAATCGGAAGCCCTGCACCGGTAACAATTTCAACCAGTACTGCAGGAGTCTTTACCGCTCAGGTGGAAGCCGGCACATGGCCTGTGTCTGTACAGGCAGACGGTTTTATCACCGACAACAAGTCTGTTACATCCATTGCCAACGAAACGGTCCGGGTTGATTTCTCTCTCAGGGCTGCTCTCCGCGAGGGTGAAGTAATGAGCTTTGACAACATCTACTTCGACTCGGGAAGTGCCAACATAAAGCCTGAGAGCTACCCGATACTGGACAGTGTGGCCATTCTCCTCAGAGACAACCCCACTGCAAGAATGCAGGTAGCAGGACACACAGACAGCGACGGAAGTGAAAGCTCCAACCAGACCCTCAGCGAGCGCAGGGCACAGTCTGTGTACCAGTATCTTGTCAGCAAGGGTATTGCCGGCAACAGACTTACAACAGTCGGTTACGGTGAATCCAATCCAGTTGCTGCAAACGACTCCGCAGCCAACAAGGCAAGAAACCGCAGAATAGAATTCACTGTACTGAGCATATAGTCATCAGTATTCGAGAGGGCCCGGTGAAAGCCGGGCCTTCTTTTTACGGAAAGAGGTCTTTTTGTTTCTTCAGGGGCTGGGAACATCTGCTGATGTAATAGGACAGATGGCTCTGCTGGTTCTTGCGGGATACCTCATGGTAAGGAAGAACTGGCTCAGTCAGGGTACAATGACTGATCTTACCCGCTTCCTGATTGATGCGGTGATCCCCTGTGCATTTATTCTCTCAATGATCAGGTCCTTCTCCTTTGACCTTCTGGAGGAAAGCCTGATCCTGGCTGTGATATCAGCAGGATGGATCATGCTTTCATGGGCTGCAGGCTGGGGATGGTTCAAGTTCTTTCCAGGAGATTCTCCCACAAAAGACCGGGCTGTCACAGCAATGATGATGATATCCAACAGCCTCTATCTGCCCCTGCCGGTTATTCTGGCAGTGACACCTGAGGAATTTCACGATCAGGCTGTGGTATACATTTCCATGGTTTCCCTGCCGTCCATCATTATCATGTGGACTGCCGGTGTAAAACTGCTGGGCGGTTCATCGGTTGTAACCGGAAGAGAGCGGCTGAAGAGAGTTTTCAACCCTCCCATTGTCTCTCTGTTCATAGGAATACTACTGAGCCAGATCCCTGGAATCAGAGAATCGGCAAGGGGCGAACCCGGAGCAATTATCCCGCTGACAACGATCTTTCAGGCAATGAACTATCTCAGCAGGCTTCTCTCTCCAATGGCCATGCTGATACTTGGAGGAATGATAGCTTCAGGCAGAAGCAAAAACAGGATCAGGCTCAGATACCTTCTTCCCCTGACACTTGTCAGGCTGATCCTTGTGCCTGCTGCTGTGTATCTCATAATTCAATCAGGGATTACAGGCATTCCGGCACTGGCAGCAACTGTGCTGATCCTGGTTGCTGCAGCTCCCCCTGCCACGAACCACGCACTGATCGCAAGACGATACCATGGAGAATGGGGTCTGGTTGCATCTCTTCAGCTCATTACACATGTGATAGCCCTGATCACCCTGCCTGTCTGGCTCAGTCTGGGGCTGGGTTTCTGAACTGTACCTGTAACAGTTTATCAGATCGCTGTGTCATAAGGTCAGCAGGAAGGATGTGTAATATGAATAAGGAATTGATGCCCTCTCTTTTTTCAGCAATTGTCTTTATGCTGACTGCCTGCAGTGAACCCCCTGAAGAATCTCCTGTGACTGCAGCAGGCCCGGATACCATTCTTGTTTCTCCTGCCTTTACAATCGGAATAATGATGGGAGATTCCAACTATGTTTTCGGAACCATTTCCGATGCAGTTGAACTGGATGACGGCTCCATTGCCATTCTTGATGAAGCCTCCTGCTGCTCAAAGCTCTACACAGCTCAGGGTGAATTCATAACACAGATATCCAGAAGAGGAAGCGGTCCTGGAGAGGTGATATTGCCTGGAGGTATAGTGAAACTTTCTGACGGCACCCTGGCCATTCTTGACCATGCCACAGGAACTCACAGATTCGATCCTTCAGGTGAATTCCTGGAATTCATGATCGATTTCCAGGGGCAGGATGTTCCCCAGTGGGCCTGGGGTGTAAACGATATGGGCCTTGTAGGTGCAATCACCCAGATGCAGATGGTGAACGATGTCCTCACTGTGAACTTCATTGTTGGAAGATGGGAGAGGGAACCTGAACACACAGTTGAATACTTCCGGAACAGTTTTCCTTTCAACCCGGAAAGAATGGATGAGTTCTTCAGCAACACATTCTTCTCCACAGCATTTACCGCATCAGAGGATGGAACAACTTTCATAGCTCCCATTTCATCAGAACGATATGAAGTTCAGATCTATAACCCGGACGGCACCCTTTACGGAACCATTGAACGGGAGATGGATCCCGTTCCAAAAACCCCTGAGGAAGTTGCAGACGAAACCGCTCTGATAACAGCCATACTCAAGGAACGCGGCGTACCGGAAGACCGCATCAGATACCAGCCGGATCCCGACAGGTGGATGATACAGCCCCAGGGAACAGGAACAGACGGACAGGGCAGGCTCTGGGTCAGGAATGGATTAACTGACCTTGTCATAATGGATGTTTACTCCAGGGACGGCGAACACCTTGCAGTTGTTCAGTTCCAGGGGGTAACAGACCCGGAAATCATGGATTACCTGAACATCAAGGTCCAGCAGAACCGGATTCTCATCTATTCACTGCAGGACCCTGATTACCCCAGGCTGTATGTGGTGGACATGCCGGAGATCAGCTGAGTTTCTCCCATGCTTCTCTGGTAACCTGATAGACATAATGATGGACAGGAGCAGTATATCCAGCCATTTCCTCCGGGAATCGATACACTGCTTCCCCTTTTCTTA
>CAYLRO010000029.1:0-30399 GCA_964386635.1 uncultured bacterium
CGCGAATATTGCCACAGAAGCCAGTTTGTTGGTAATAAGGCCAATGGAGTAGAAACCTATTGCATTCAGAATAATGCTTATTCCCCAGACAAGCACAACAGCAACAATTACTCGCATTGCAGGCTTGTCCCAGATGGCTCTTAAGAGCAGCCACACAAGATATGAGATGAGCGCTATGTCCAGTACCTGTACCAGCCAGAACCATGAGAAGAAAGGTTGTCCAAGAAGGTTCATACACACTCCTCAAGCATCTTCTTCACTTTCAGCGTTGAAGATGTTCCCACTACATCGTGAACCCGGATAACATCAGCGCCGTGCACCAGTGAGGTTACAACATGAGTAAGGGCATCTCTTTCTCCCGGGTGCTTCACTCCTGTAATCATACCCAGGAAACTCTTTCTTGAGTGTCCGAGAAGAAGCCGGCAACCTGTGTGCCTGCTTATGGAGTCCAGTGATCTGAGAAGCTGAATGTTGTGATCAAGGGTCTTTCCAAAACCAATCCCGGGATCCACCAGAATCATCCTCTCTGCAATGCCAAGGCTCCCCAGATACTCCACTCTTGAGAGAAGATAATCCGCTATCTCTTCCACAGCATCCCCGTAACCCGGGTTGTTCTGCATTGTTTCAGGAGTGCCCTTCTTGTGCATAACGCATACAGGCACACCCAGTTCTGCAGCAGCCTCTGCCATACCGGGAGTTTCCATGCCGTCAATGGAATTGATCATGCCTGCCCCTGCCCTGCAGGCTGCTCTGGCCACCTCTGGAATACAGGTATCAATGCTTATGGGAATACTGCTCGCTGATCTGACAGCTTCAATGACAGGTATGACCCTGTTCATCTGTTCATCTGCTGAAACCGGTGCAGAACCCGGCCTGGTAGACTCACCGCCTGTATCTATCAGAGATGCCCCTGCCTTTTCCATGAAAAGTGCATGATCCGCAGCAGTTTCCGGTGAGAGATGCATTCCTCCATCACTGAACGAATCCGGTGTAACATTCAGTATCCCCATAATAAGAGGCTGCCTGGAATAACCCAGCTTAACACCGTTAACGGTGATACTCTCCGGCAGTTTCCGCCGGCAGAGCAGCTCCAGAATTTTTTCCGAGAGAGCTCCCAGCTGAAATGGCTGCTCCTTGAGGGAAAAGCATCCCCGCCTGATTGCAGAAGGAGTGCCATAGATTACAGCATTGGACAGTGGAACTCTGCAGGTGATAACCTCTCGGTGAACAAGAGCATCAGCTCCGCCTGAAAGCATGCATTGTTTAAGAATGGATGCGGCGGGACAGGAAAGATTTTCCGCCAGGATCACTGTTATTCTATCTCTCTGCAGAAGTCTTGAGATAGATGCGGGATCTGCTCCGGTGAAATCTGTCAGATATCTCCAGTTGACACCTGTGCCTGGATCAAACAGTCTCACCGGGATCACCTTCCGCTTATGCTCCTTCCAATAAGAGCAAGGGCTTCGCTTCTGGTCTCTGGGCGTTTGAGATACCCTCTCATTGCACTGGTTACAATACGACTGTCCCTCTTTTTCACTCCTCGCATGGCCAGGCACATGTGTTCTGCCTCCATGACCACCATGACACCTTTTGCCCCAAGCTCTTTCATAAGAGTGTTGGCTATCTCCGTTGTAAGCCTCTCCTGGATAGTAGGACGGGCAGCCAGGTTCTCAACAAGCTCCACAATTGCGCTGAGTCCAGCTATCCTGTCGTCAGCAGGGAGATAAACTATGTCGCACCGGCCAAGATAGGGAAGAAGATGGTGCTCACACAGAGAGGAAAAGCTTATGTCCTTCACTATTATCATTTCGTTCTGATCAGCTTCATACATTACGGAAAGAGGAGACCTGGATTCGGGATCAAGACCTCTGCATAACTCTGACATGGAAGATGCAACCCGGGTGGGGGTTCTCTGGATACCCGGTCTGTTAACATCCTCCCCTATGCCCTCAAGAAGCAGCTTAACTCCCTGCTCAATCTTCTTCAGGTCCACTCTCGGTCACCTCCTCATGATCAGCCTTGGCTGCCAGTTCCTGCTCGAGAGTATCCAGTCCCGGAAACTCCATTCCAGGTCGAAGTACCGCAAGCAGTGCTCTGATTTCCGTACTGGAAACCGTTTCTTTTTCAAGAAGCTCTTCACTGAGTTTCTCCACAATGTCACGGTTTTCTTCAAGAATAACGAGAGCTCCTTTATAGGCTTCCCCCATTATTCTTCTGATCTCGTCATCAATAACCTTTGCTGTATGCTCGCTGAAACTCTTTGTTCTCGCCATGTCCCTGCCGATGAACACCGGTCCGTGCTCGTCTGAGAAGGAGACCGGTCCTATTTCAGGGCTCATTCCCCATTCACAAACCATCTTCCTTGCAAGATCAGTTGCTCTCTGGAGATCATTCCCGGCACCTGTACTCATTGTGTCAAGAAGGAGTGATTCCGCTCCCCGCCCGCCAAGAAGCCTGGCCAGAACGCTCTGGCAATACTCCTTTGAATAATTATGTCTTTCTGTACGGGGAAGGAAGCTTGTAACTCCAAGAGCCCTTCCTCTGGGAATAATGGTAACTTTGTGGAATGGATCTGACTGAGGGCTGAACACGTTAACAATAGCATGGCCGCTCTCGTGAATGGCTGTCAGTTTTCTCTCTTCATCAGTCATCACCATGCTCCGCCGTTCAATGCCCATGATGATACGGTCTACGGCACTTTCAAAATCCTGCATAAGAATAGACTTTGCATTCCTTCTGGCTGCATGCAGGGCTGCTTCGTTGGCAAGTGATTCCAGGTCAGCTCCGCTGAATCCCGGAGTGCGTCTGGCTATCACGGACAGATCGACTTCCTCTGCCAGGGGCATCTTCACTGTATGAACCTTCAGTATGGCCTCTCTCCCCTGCACATCAGGCATTCCTACATTAATGCTTCTGTCAAAACGCCCTGGACGGAGAAGAGCTGCATCAAGCACATCAGGTCTGTTTGTTGCTGCAATGACAATCACACCCTGATTGTCCTCGAATCCGTCCATCTCAACCAGCAGCGCGTTCAGGGTTTGTTCCCGCTCATCATGCCCTCCGCCAAGACCTGTACCTCTCTGGCGGCCAACTGCATCGATCTCGTCGATGAAAATTATACTGGGAGATTTTGCTTTTGCCTGTATGAAAAGATCTCTGACTCTGCTGGCTCCAACCCCCACGAACATCTCAACAAAATCTGAGCCGCTCATTGAGAAGAAAGGAACCTTGGCCTCTCCTGCCACAGCTCTTGCAAGAAGAGTTTTTCCTGTTCCGGGAGGTCCAATAAGGAGAACTCCCTTGGGTATCTTCCCGCCAAGCTTGTGGAACTTGCCCGGTTCCTTCAGAAACTCGATAACCTCTTCAAGCTCCTGTTTTGCCTCATCGCACCCGGCCACATCCTCAAAGGTATTCTTCGGCCGGTCTCCTGTTATCAGCTTGTGTTTGCTTCTGCCAAAACTGAATGCCTGTCCGCCGCCGGACATTCTTCTCATTATGAATATCCACAGAACAACCAGAAGAAGAATCGGGCCCACATTTATCAGTATCGTAAGGAGACCGTTCGGCCCCCTGCCGGAGACATCCACCCCGTTCTGAATAAGAATATCGATGGATCCGGTACTCTCAAAGGGGACAAAACTTGAATACTTCAGGTATTCTCCTGTTACCTCACCGTCCTGAATGGTTTGTGGAGAACGAAACTCTCCCTCAATATCGCCGCCTGTGGAAATAACAGCAGACTCCAGTTTACCCGCTTCTGCGTACTGAAGAAGTTCGGAGTATGTGATAGATGCCCTGTCGGACCCCTCACCGAGAAAGATTACAAGCACATAGGCAAGAAGCCCCAGCATCACCCACATGGTTATGGTTTTGAAGCTGCATCCACCAAGTCCGGGAGGTCCCGGAGGTTGTTTTTCATTCTTGTTAGGCGGGGGTGTTCTGTTGTCACTCACTGTTCAATTTCTCCGTTTCTTCCCTCAGAGCGACGATATCAGGCAGGTTTCTCCAGAAACCACCGGGTCCGTCAAGTCCGTACCCCACAACGAATCTGTCGGGTATTGTGAAGAGGGTTTTATACAGGTCCGCCTGCACAGTTCGTCTGGAAGGTTTGTCCAGAAGAACCACTGTGCGGATTGATTCCGGGTTTCGAGATTTAATCAGGTTTTGAATATAAGCCAGTGTAAGGCCGGTGTCTACAATATCTTCCACTATAAGTACATGCTTGTCATGCAGGGGAAATGATGTATCAAGCGTCAGTCTGACCTCTCCTGATGAGACAGTTTCAGCTCCATAACTGGCAGCACCGAGGAATTCAACTCTTACAGGTACATCCATGGACCTTATCAAATCAGCGGCAAACATGAAAGCACCTCTCAGAAGAGGAATTACAACAACCTGTTCACCTTTGTAAATCTCAGTAAGTTGCCTGCCCAGCTCAGTCACTCTTCTCTGTATCTCTGAAGAGCTCACAAGAATATCATAATCACCAATGTTCATCAGTACCTCCCGGAACCCTTTTCAACAATTCTAACAGATTCACTGTCAGCAATGAGCTTTTTCCCGCCTGGAAGAAGATGGCTGCCTTTTCCTCCATGCTTCAGCCACTTAACCACTTTTCCGAATTCTGTGAATCCCTTCCTGGGTTTGCCTGCCATCTGCCACAGTGCCAGCGAGGAAATAACTTCAGGAAGTTCCCTGAAAATGTCAATCTCAATCGAGTCACCTGAGAGCAGCTCCTCCAGCTGATCCTGAAGATCCCTCCATCCACTGAGAATAGAACCTGAACGGCATATCCCCTGTACAGCCTGGGGAAAATTCTCTTCAAGAACAGGAAGTACATTAAGCCGGATTCTGTTCCTGGCCATGGCTTCATCCTGGTTGGTGTGATCCTCCACCCAGGGAATATCCTGTCCTGTGAGCCATTCCCTTATTGCTCTTCTGTCCAGGTCCAGCATTGGTCTTCTAACCGTGCCTCTGCCCCTGTAGTCCATTCCACCCAGACCCCTTAAACCGGCTCCCTCAACCAGCCTGAGAAGTACCGTCTCTGCCCTGTCACCTGCATTATGGCCAACAGCAACAATATCCTCCTGACAGTTGTATACGGATTGCCTGGCAGCGCTCCACCGGCTTTCCACCGAACCTCCGCACCGGGCATCGGGGCAAACAGCAGAGAATGGCAGAGAAAGACTGTCTGCCATGTCTTCCACAAATTTCTGATCGGAATCTGATTGTGACCTCAGCTTGTGATTCACATGAAGAACCCTTACCTGAAAGCCCCTGGAGCGGCTATATCTGGCCAGAAGATGCATCATTGCAACAGAATCTGCCCCCCCTGAAACAGCAGCGCAGACAGATGAGCCCCGGGGGAATAGATTCTCCCGGGAAACAGTTTTCAGAAACACCCTTTCCAGCTCATTCATATTTTCTAATATAATCCCAGTAGGCAAGAAGCTGCGAAACACACCGGAGGTGGGTTATGTCCAGAGGCAAAGCTCCTGTTCAACTGGACGCAAATGTCAGTTACGAAGAAAAAATGCCGGTTAAAAGAAGGAAGAAAAGATCCGGCTTACTGATTACATCTTCCACTGGTTTATTGCTTACTGTGATGCTTCTTCTTTATCAGCCTGACAGCGATGGATTTATTGAGTCACCGCCACCTGCCGAGCAGGCTGAGAGAGATTCCATTGCCGCTCTTGCCCTGGTAATAACCTCCTTTTCAGCAATTGCCATTCCAAAATTTTCCAATGTTGCTGAGAGTGCCGGATATACCGCCTGCAGATTAAACCTTCGGAACATCGCCACCGCCCTGAATCTTTACCTGGCAGAAAATAACGGTTACCCGGCTGGAAACGGGTGGAAAAAACTTACCACCATCTCCGACTACGTACACACAGAGCTTGTCTGTCCTGCAACAGAAGCTCTATACAGGTACAGAATCATTGGTGAAATGCGAACTGTAAAAGAAACCACGGCTGGTACAAGGACAACATCTACCTGAATTAGCAGAAACAGACGGGCAGGAGTTTCTTTATGAATGTAGAATCTCTGCAGAAAAACCTTAAATTACCTGATCTATTCGCAATTGCCACAGGAGCAATGATCAGCTCAGGACTCTTCGTTCTTCCCGGTCTTGCATACCACTACGCAGGGCCTGCGGCGGTTCTGGCATATCTTCTGGCGGGAATTCTCATCCTGCCTGCTCTGTTCAGCAAGGCTGAACTGGCAACTGCAATGCCCAAAGCCGGGGGCGATTATTATTTCATTGACAGGTCAATGGGGCATCTTGCAGGAACTATTGCCGGAATTGCAGCATGGCTAAGCTTGAGTATCAAAACAGCTTTCGCCTTTGTAGGCATAAGAATCTTCATTGAAGTGCTTTTTCCACAGGTAAACAGTTTGATGTTCAGCCTGGCAGCCTGTGCATTCTTCACCTTCCTTAACCTCCGGGGAGCAGGTCACGCAGGCAAAGCGCAGATAGTTATGGTTTCAGGTCTTCTTGCCATTCTGCTGGTATTTTCAGTAGTAGGCAGTGTTCACACCTCAGCTGCAAGAATGACGCCTTTCAACACAGGAGGTATCAGCGGCATTCTCCAGGCGACAGCACTGATATTCGTTGCTTTTGGCGGTTTGACCAAAGCCGCCAGTGTTTCAGAGGAGGCTGCTAATCCCAAAAGAGACATCCCTCTCAGCATGATGGCAGCTCTTACCGCTGTAACGTTCCTCTACTTCACATCAGTTCTGGTCTGCGTGGGAACGCTGGAAGGACATGTTCTTGAAGGTTCAATGACACCTCTTTCAGATGCTGCAGCGACTTTCGCAGGAAACCCTGGATACATTATCCTGACCCTGGCAGCAGTATTCGCTTTTCTATCCACTGCCAATGCCGGTATTCTCGCATCAGCAAGGTTTCCCCTGGCAATGAGCAGAGACAGACTCATACCTGGATTTCTGGGAAGAATAGGTGCGAAAAGGGGAACCCCCTGGATATCTGTGTTGCTTACAGGCGGGTTCATTGCAGCAATGCTGTTTCTCGACTTTGAAAGCCTTGTGAAAATGGCCAGCGCCATGCAGATATTCCTGTTCATGCTTACCAATCTGGCAGTGATCGTAATGCGCGAGAGCAGAATACATACATACAAACCATCGTTTACAACTCCCCTTTACCCATGGATGCAGATCGCAGGCATAATCACCATGCTCCTTCTGCTTGTGGTGCTTGGGATGAAGGCTCTTATCGCCTGTTCAATTATTATTTTCGGCGGAACCGCATGGTACTTCATCTACTCCAGGAAGAGAACTGAAAGAGACTCGGCTCTTCTCATGCTTGCAGCAAGGATATTTCCTCGAGAGCTTAGGCCCAGGGACGGTTCTATTGCCAGAGAGCTGAAAGATGTTCTCATGGAAAGAGATGTGATTACCGAGGACAGGTTCGACAAGCTTGTTCTTGAATCAGACATCCTGGATATAGAAGAATGTCTGGACCTGGAATGCTTCTTTCACAGGATTGCCTCAAAGCTGACGGAAAAACTTGAGATAGACCAGGAAGAACTGTTCAATCTCCTTCTGGAGAGAGAGAAAACATCTCCCACGGCACTTCGCCCTGGGCTGGCTATTCCCCACATCATCATTCCCGGAGAAAAGAAGTTCTCTGTTACCCTTGCAAGATGCAGAAACGGCGTCAATTTCGGAGTGGATTCCGAACCTGTTCACATTGTCTTTGTTCTGGCTGGAACCCTGGATGAGAGAAACTTCCACCTGAAAGCTCTCATGGCCATTGCTGAAATAACAACAGCATCAGGCTTTGATACATTATGGAGTAAATGCAGGTCAGTTCAGGGCCTCAGGGACCTTGTACTTCTATCAAAACGACGCAGAGAAATGTAAAGGGTGCCGAACAATGTTCGACACCCTTATCTGGTAGCGGCGAAGGGACTTGAACCCCTGACCCGCGGATTATGATTCCGCTGCTCTACCAACTGAGCTACACCGCCTCTGTTAGAGACGCAACCATAAATACGATATCAGGTTTTGTCAACCTCATCCGCGCTGTTGGAAGATCTTATCTTCCTCAGCATGATGGCATCACCGGTGCGCACCCTTTTAACTAATCGGGCTCCAATAAAGAGGAATACAATCCATACAAGAATGGAAACTGTCAGAAGAGCGGTGAGAACAATTACGGGAACCGGTATATAGTAATTGAACCAGAATGCCACAGCAAAAAGGATAACACAAGCCAGAGGGAGAAGAATAAAACGCAATGCCTTGTTGGACATTGATATGCGCTGTTGAAACCAGTTCTCCAGCATTGAAGCCATAAGCTCTCTTTCAACTGGATCGTAAACAGGGGATTCCGTATCAGTCATTTTGATTCAGCCTTTCACTGATGGCGGCAAACACAGCCTCTCTTCTCTCAAGGGTAAGTGCCCGGGAGGATTCCTGGACCCGAAGGAGCACAGAAATGATCCCCGACCATCTTATGATGCTTGCGGTGACTGTAAATTCTCTTACTATTGAAAGAAGAGTTTCCATATTTTTGCACTCTCCTCGTCTGGCAATGCAGAAGAGAGTTGCCACAGCTCTTTTCCTGCCCATGACATCCTCCCTGGAGACCAGGGTTGCATCAGATTTGACAGGAATGAGATCTGTAATGGTATTGAAGGCCAGTCTGATCTGCTGGGCTATCTCCTCTGGAGGAGAGGAGGCCCGGAGGAAATCTTCCAGACAGTAAAAGAAGTCAGTAACAATTGTTTCAGGGATCTCCGGAAGAAGTTTCCTTATGGATTCAAGCATATTCACATCGTTAAGACGCATACCCTGGTCGAAATCTCTGAACTCGCCGAAACTCTCCCTTATAACATGTTTCACAATTGAATAGGCCTCTTCAATGTGTGCAAACCGTTCTCTCTCAACCACAAAATCAAAAACATCCACCCAGATGTCATCTCTGCGGGTAGGGGACTTGAACGACTTGACGCCAATACCTTTCTGGCTGCTCAGGTTCCTTACAAGGGTAAGTATCCTGCTGTCATGGTCCTTCACATCTATCTGGTCATCTGCACTTGTAACAAGAAGCATCTTCAGCTCGGCATCAAATGTACTTGTGCTTTCCATGGCGATGTATGCCTGATTGATTCCCGTGCTTCTGCATTCTTTGATAAGCAGTGGCAGAAGCGCTCTGCCGATGTGTTCCGTTCCTCCGTAATGATGGATAGCGTCCAGTCTCTCTATACCCCTTGAAACCAGAAGCTTATGCAGATAATCTCTTACAGTTTTCAGCTCTTCCCTGGTGGCGCTCATACCGTAGGGACCGGTCATCTCAACGCGAATTGAAACAATGCCGTCGGCAGTGGTGTATCTTCTCTGATGTCTGATAGTAGCACCAGGCCAGGCAACAGAGAGGGTTGTGATGAGCTTCTGAAATGAGATGTCTCTCTCGAATCCAACAATATTTATACCTGTAAGGTGTTCACTTGTTGCTCTGATGTTGCGGATCCGGTAAAAAGGTATTCCACCCTTTTTCCTTACTTTTTCCAGAAGATCGTAGTTTGTTTTAACTATCCAGGCAAGATCAGAATTTTTCCTGGCAAGGAGATACTGGTCGGATCTGGAACTGATAAAGAGGACAAGCTGCCCGGCAGGGCCAAGTATCTCTTCAGGAATTTCGCCGTAATAAATCCGGCCAAGTTCCTCAAGAATCCCCTGATAGCACTCAACTCTGTCGGATGCCCTGTTCAGAAGAGAAATGATTCCCGCACGACCCACCGCAAGCCTTTTAAGAAGCGTACTGAGCTTGTCAGCGTCTTTCCTGAATTTACGGCCTCTTTCCTGATCGCTCTCACCAATTATGATGCCTGTGATAATAATGCCTCTTCGAACACCATCCGTTTCAACAGTGAAACCCTCAAGAAGGTCGAGATTCCACCCTTCATGGTGAAGTTCCCCCACCACCACCGAGGCCAGACCCGCCCAGTCAACAGCGCTGACACCAAGAAGTGCCAGCCCGCCACTTACATTCACTGAGATGGACACATTGCTTTTTGATTTGATCAGGGATTCATAAATCTTCTGACGGCGATCTCTGGGAATAATCACCACCGGGCATGTTTTGCCTATACAGTCATCAGTGTCAGGAGGTTCCACCTTGTTGATATCCATTATCCAATTATGAAAAGAACCGAACAGAGTGACCAGTATTGACAGAATTGTCCGGTGTTAGTATTTATCAGCCCACTGCGGGCGAATAACTCAGTTGGCTAGAGTGCCTGCCTTACAAGCAGGACGTCGGGGGTTCAAGTCCCTCTTCGCCCACCAGAAAACCGGGAGATTCGCTCTCCCGGTTTTTTCATGTACAACTATTTTACCAGTCTGAAACCGGCATACCAGGTGATGTCACCTTCAGGAAGAGTTCTTCTGAAGCCAAGTTTCATGGCCTCTTCAGGCTGAGCCCAGCTTCCTCCCATGAGATGAATCGAGGAATCGGCTTCACTGACTGTAATTTCCGCCACATTGCCTGCGAGATCCTCAAAACCCCCTGTTGAAAGTGGATAAGACCCGTGTGGTGCTGTGTATAAGTATCCATCCACATCTCTGCTGTCCCACATATTAAGAGCCAGGTAATTTGCCGGAACTCCAGGGACATCAGGGGGAGAAAGAGCTCCCCATGGGAACTGGTCCGCAATATTTCCAGTGAGACCAAGTGAAGCAGCATACTCCCACTGGTTTCTGGTAGGAAGTCTGCACCCCATGGCAGTTGCCGCTTTTCTTGCTCTGAACGGACTGACATTTACAACCGGGTAATCCGGAAAATCATAGAAATACTGTTCCATGCCGGGAAAGCCCGGGTCAGGAGGATGAGAAAGCCCCTCCTGGTCAGCAAGACTGCGATAGAGTCTGTTTGAAACCTCACTCCTGAGCATCCTGAAAGATTCAATGGTTACAGATTCGCCCACTGAATTAGTAAATGTTCCTCCGGGAACCAGGACGAATGCCGTATCTGATTCCTGAACAGGCTCAGCTGCAGGTATAACTATCTGTTCCTCTCCGCAGGCGAGAAGCGTCAACAGAAGCACTGGAAGTGCTTCTCTCAGCTTCATTCAGCTTTGTCCTTTTTCTGACCGGGCGCAATGATAATTGCCACCGGGATTATTACACAGTAGCCAAGGATCAGCATGATGGGAGAAATGGAGATGTGACCTGCACGAAGCATGAACCATCCCGCAGTGATTATCAGAAGACCTGCAGCGAAAAGAATGTAGTTCATCATTGTGAACGGGATGGATTCTCTCTGCTCTTCTGTCTTTACCGGTTTCTTTGTGTTGGCCATGGAATTCCTTTCAATTGTATCCTGAAGTCGTAAGCTAATCTAAGACATTTTCTGCAGAATCGGGAACCCCGCTGACCCACCCCGACTCAACTGCGACATTCATTGCCTCGCCCACTGTGAAGAAAGAACCGGTAACAATCATGGGGCTGCTGCCGGCAATCTCTCTGCAGCAGGCAACTGCTTCCTGAATGTTGTCGATACACTTCACCTGAAATCCTTTTGTTTCCATACAGGCTCCCAGTTCCTTTGCTTCAAGCCTTCTCTCACTCAGGGGAGTGGTGGCAATAACAGGCCCCACAACACCTCTGAGAATATCAATCATCTGTTCCCATGGTTTGTCAGAGAGGAATCCGATAACTGCAGGAACAGGTTTTTCCCAGTCTGCCAGGTAATCAACAAGAGCCTGCATGGATTGAGGATTATGAGCCACATCAAATAGAATGGAGGGACTCCCTGCACGGTGGTCCAGTCTGCCGGGCCATTTCAGATTATGAACAGTTCTGCTGTATGCACTGTTCAGGTCCTCTCTGCTAACCCCAAACAGTTCAGAAGCTGCTGTAAACGCAAGTGCACTGTTCTCAAGCTGATGCTTTCCCGGAAGAGGGCTTTCCTGTACAGCAACAGGAAACAATCTCTTCAGATTTCCTGCTTCTACAGCTCTGTTCAGTACTTCTTCAACTCCAGGGGACTGCTCTGCAGCAATCAGAATGGAACCCGGCTCTGCAATAGCAACTTTTTCCGCTGCTATCTTCTCCCGGGAATCACCCAGTATCCTGCTGTGCTCAACCCTGACACCGGTAAAAACAGTTGCTTTTCCGTTGTAGGTTCTTGTAGCGTCCAGTCTGCCTCCAAGACCAGCCTCTGCAGCCACCCACTGTACATCCTGCCCGGCAAAGTACCATGCAGCCATTGCACTTGTAATCTCAAAGAATGTGGCAGAGTGTTTTCTGAAAAGGTGAATGTTGTCTGTTATGAATTGTGCCACACTATCCTCGGGGATCCACTGATCATTAACAACTATCCTCTCTCTGAAATGCAGAAGGTGAGGTGATGTACCCCTTCCCCATTTGAATCCCAGTTCTCCTGCAATAGAGGATAAAACAGCAGCGGTGCTGCCCTTGCCGTTGGTTCCCACGATATGAACAGTCTCAAATTGATTTTCAGGATGGCCGAGTTCAGCCATGAGTGCCTGCATCCGCTGAAGTCCGTACTTCATTCCCATTCGGCGTCTGCCGAACAGCCATCTCTCAGCTTCAAGGTAGTTCACTGGGTAAGCCTTTCAACAAGCTTCACAAGGGAGTCTTCCTGCCTGCTTCTCAGTATCTCCTGAGCTGACAGAACCTCCTCGTGGCACACGGAATCACCGCTGTCAGTTGAGTTTGTTATGAGAGCAACAGCAGCAACGCTGCAGCCAAGTGCTCTCAGTGCCATTGCTTCCTGAGCCGTGGACATTGAAACAGCGGAACAGCCGTTACTTCGTATCATTGCCACTTCTGCAGCTGTTTCATAAGCCGGACCTGAAACACAGGCAAACACTCCGCTTCTGGAGTCTGTGATTGTTTCCCCTGCGAGATCCTTAAGAAAACTGGAATAGATGCTCTGCCCTACAGGTTTCAACGGGCTATCCGGTATGCACCCGGAGTAGTTTACATGATCACTGAAGACCATGGCATCACCCACGCGATAATCCGGGTCAACTGCACCGGATGAACTGGTAAGCAGCCACCTGTCCACTCCCAGACAGGCAAGTGCAGAAGGCAGAAGTGTTATCTCTCTTCCTGAGTATCCCTGATAATGGTGTCTTCTTCCCATTATGAAAGCAATGCCGCCGTCACTGCTGAAAAGAATGTTCTGCGCGTGGCCCTTTACCGCGTTACCTGACATGCCTGGAATACTTTCGAATGGAATCGACATTCCCTTCCCGAACGGTTCAGTTACCCAGCCCAGCCCTGAGCCCAGGACAACCCCCACCTTCGGTATGATTTTCAGTCTGCTGTTAAGATAAAGCACTGCATCGAGAGTCCCTGGAACAGGGCTTATCTCCCGCTCCATGTACTTTCCGTGTTTGCCTTTGCCGTAAAAATCCCTTAGAAGCTCTGATACTTCAAATCCCCATCTTCTGTAGAATTCAATTGCAGGGGAATTCCCCTGCCGAACCTCAAGAACAACTTTTTTTGCACCCAGATGTCTTCCCCAGTGTATTGCACATGAAAGCAGATCTCCGGCAATTCCCTGTCTTCTGAACTCCGGATGAACACCCAGGCTGATAACATGAAGAACATGCGGTTCTGAAAATGTTGCAGAGATGTAGCCCGCAGGTAAACTGTTTCTGAAAGCTGCCAGAGTAAAAAGAGAAATGGAGCTGTTCAGAAGAATTTCTATCTCTTCCCTGTCCCAGGGACTGGGGAAGCAGGCTGTTTCCAGTTGATAAAGAGCATCAATGTGGCTCTTGTCAGGTCTTAAATACTCAGTGCCCGGCATGTGAACCTATCCTCTGGTTGAATTCTCTCAGGTACAGGGGGTCAATATTCTTATCAAAACCGTGAACAGCAGCCTCTGCACTTGCACACAGTGCAGCAAGAGCAGGCCGGGGATGATCCATGATCTCAGGGGCCCAATGGAGATTTATCTTTTCACACCCGATCATCTCGCGCCTTCCGGAACCCACTGCAGTATAATCCCCACTAAGCAGATTCAGTAGTTTTCCGGTTGAATAAATCCCTGAAGCGACCATCTCCACTGAGAGAGGGTCCGGGGACTGAAACACACCTGCAAAAACTTCCTCCGGTCTGGCTCTGATGCAGCTGAGAACCGGCCTCCCGGGAGGAACCGATGCCGCCAGAACTCTAAGAGAGGAGACTCCTTTCATGGGCACTTTCCATCCAGCTGCAAGTCCCATTACAGTTGCTGCACCGATTCTTAATCCAGTGTAGGATCCAGGTCCGGCGGAAACCCCGATTCCTGCCAGTTCATGTCCGGAAATCCCGCTGGAATCCAGCAACCGGGATACTGCAGGAAGAAGTTTTTCTGAATGAAACGCCATCACAGGAAGAATTGATTCAGCTATCAGCTCACCGTCTCTGAGAAGAGCCACTCCTCCTGTTTTTGAAGTTGTATCAATACCCAGCCATGTTCCGGTCAATCTCAATCCTCCTGGTTTGCGGGTCTTCCCCGGGTATGATACTAATTGTGCAGCCCCGGCGTCTGCTGATATCCGGTATTCTCTCCGGCCACTCTATCAGAACAACTGCCCTGGAATCAAGTATTTCCTCAAATCCCAGCATAACAAGCTCCTCAGAAGAACCTTCGAGTCTGTAGAGATCAAGATGATGCACCACAAGTCCTCTTTCGGCAATGTTATACACGGAATCCATTATAAAGGTCGGGCTGGGTATTGATCCGGTAACACCCAGAGCGCGTATGAAAGCCCTGGCAAATGTGGATTTGCCGGATCCAAGCGGTCCTTTAAGAAAGAATCTTTCACCAGGCTGAACTGTCTCCGCCATTTCTTCAGCAAGAGTTTCCATTTCACTTTCACTAATACTGCCGTAGATCATCTGTATTTCTTTGGTCTCAGAACATCACAGGGAACAAGCATCTCTTCAAGTGAAACTCCTCCATGCTGAAATGAACCTTTAAATTTCAGCTGGTCCTCCCTGCTTATTCCCTCCTGCATCAGCAGATAATCATCTCTGGCGAACAGATAGGACTTTCTTGGGTGATCATCAGGAAGCCCCCAACCTGCCGGGCTGTTAACAATGATGGCGTGCTTCCCGGAACCGAAGAGGGAGTGTCCGAATCTGTATCTCACACTGTGAGACATTCCCCTGGCTCCCCGGATATAGGCAATACGTTTTGCCAGAGTTGAACCGTGGTCACTGGTGACAATGACAGTTGCACCTCTGGCACTGAGGGTTTTCAGCATATCAAGCAGGAAAGAGTGTTCAAACCACTCGCTGGCAAGTCTTCTGAAAGATGGAACATCAGGAGCAATATCCCTGATCAGATCAAGCTCAGATCTGCCGTGGGTCAGGTGGTCGATAAAATTCACAACTATCGCCATAAACCCTTCTTTCAGGAAGTGAGAGAGACCCCGTCTGACATTTTCTCCTTCCATCCTGTTGGAAATTTTAGAGTACATGCTGCTCTGTCCCGGCCTGTAGCCAAGTCGGACCATGGCATCTCTCAGCAGCACCTGCTCATAGGAATTCAAACCTGGACATCCGTACTTCTCAACCCACCTGGTTCTGTAGAAACGCCAGATATCCCTGGGGGTCAAGCCGCTGAAGATAGAATTACGACTGTATGGAGTAGCAGACGGAAGCCCTGCGATCATAAATCCGGACTCTCTGTGAAACCATTGTTCAATGGTTTTTGCCATGAGAAGCCACTGGTCGTACCGCATACAGTCAACAACTAGAAACACAACTTCTCCTGCACCCCTGCACAGCTCCGGAATTACTTTCTTTTCCAGAACATTGTGAGCCATTAACGGAGCATCTTCTGGTGAAGCTATCCAGTTTCTATAGTTATTCTCGATAAACACGGAAAAACCGTATTCCACCTGATCAAGTCCTCCGCCCTGCATGTGCTGAAGATGAGCGGACAGTTCTCCACCCAGGCTGATATCCTTCTCCACTCTTGATCTGTATAGGTGAATCCAGTCTTCAAGTGTGTTCGATCTGCTGATTCTGACTTTCTCGGTTTCCGATATCACCTCCCGGGCAGCCTTTTTCACCCTGAGTCTTCCAGAGTCAAGAAGTTTTTTAATAACAAGCAGTATCTGACTGGGATTCACCGGTTTTGTAAGGAAGTCGGCGATGGTACCGGAAAGTGCTCTATCCATCAGCTCTTCCTCTTCACTCTGAGTAACCATTACAACAGGAAGGTCCTTGTAACTTCTCCTTATCTGATAAACGGTTTCAAGACCATCCATGCCCACCATCATCTGGTCCATGAGAACAAGGTCGACCCTTGTGCTTTTCAAAAGCTCCAGGGCCTCCCTGCCGCTTCTGGCCTGCACCACTTCATAGCCCCTCTTCTCGAGGAACTTTACATGAGCCTGAAGATGATCGATCTCATCATCCACCCAGAGTATTGTAATCATCTTCACCACCTGTCATTACCGGCAGGGACACGCTGAAAACGGTTCCCTGACCAGGTACACTTGAAACAAGTCTCATTTTGCCTTTATGATGCTCTTCTATAATTCTTCTTGACAGAGAAAGCCCCAGCCCCCACCCGCCTTTTCTTGTTGTGAATCCGGCATTGAATACCCTCCCCTGGTCACCATGGGGTATACCGTTTCCATTGTCTGAGATCAGAATTTCCATATGATCGCGATGAATCTCAGACTCCCTGCACTCCAGGGTGATACTGCCTCCGTCGGGATTCCCTGCACATGCAGCCACAGCATTCTTGATCATGTTCTCAATAACCCACCCGAGCAGAACACTGTTCCCCATGATCAGAGTATCCGTACAATCCCCGGCTGTCTCCAGAATGACTCCGTTGCCCAGCAGACCCTTTCTGGCGTTGAAGTAATTCACTATCTCAGCCATCACGATTTCCATGTTAACAGGCTGCAGCTTCGGCTTTCTGCCCATCTGTCCGTACCTGTCAGCTATCTGGACAAGTCTTCTGACATCTCCTGACATGTGGTAAATGGCTTCAGCCGTTTCGCTGTTTCCCTCCAGGCTGTCTTCCTCTTCCAGAAGTTCAAGCCAGCCCATCAGGGAAGAAAGAGGGGTGCTGATCTGATGAGCTGTTTCCCTGGCAAATCCCACCCATGACATGTCTTTTTCCCTTGTAATTTCAGATCGGAGGAGGAAGTAAATAACAACTGCAACAACAAGAAGAAGACCCAGTTCAAGAAATGGAATGAGTTGCATCTTCTGGCTCAGATCGGAGGAACCGTAATAAAGGTAACCGATTGTGTCCTGACTGGAGATAATGGGAACAGGCTGGTTAATCCTTCCAAGATGTCTCATTCGAATCCTGAGGTTATCAATCTGCTCCCTGGAAAATGCGTCTGTAACCTGACCGTTTACAATCTGGGGATATCCGTTCATGTCGGAAAAAATAGTGGGGAATCTCAGCCTGGAAACCAGATCCGAAAAGAGATTTCTGGTGTATGCCACAAGGTTGTTCCGCTCCGATATAAGCATTCTGTCTGTTCGAATGAAAAATCTGGTTTCACCGCACACGGAACAGAAGAATGAATCAGATTCAAATCCTTCAGTTGCTACGCCATATGGAGATCCGCAAACACTGCATGACATGATTGAAGATCCATCACCGACAATACTGAGAGGATACTGCACACCAGCCCAGAGTCTGGCAATCGTTTCGCAGTTCTGCTTGTCTGCCTGATTCAATCTCTCCACAAGAGAATGACTGTACCAGAGAAAGAACCATATGGCGACTGTTGCAAGGAGGATGAAAAAAACCCTCCTTCTGAATGTGTTATGCATCATTTTCAGCCATCACCGGATATGTAAAACCGGCATTCTGTATTGATGCGTTCCCTCTCTCAGGAGCAGCCCTGAAACCGTAGCAGGACATATCTATTCCTGAGCTTATCCTGAATGTCAGATTCAGTCTCCTTCTGATGGCTGATAAACGCAATGCTGCATGGTCACCCAGAAGATAATCGTCCCGGGCAGGGAAAAGCACCTTGCCCTCTGATGCTTTTAAAAGTCGGTGCATCTGCTTCGCTCCCAGCCCCTCGGGGCAGTCTGCATTCAAGATCAGATCTCCACCATCCTCAACTGCTGAAGCCCACAGAAATACAGCTTTCATTGCCTGATAGAGGCTTACATTCAGTTTCCCGCCAGGCTGAACTTCCAGTGATCTGAAGGCTTTTCTTACGGTAATACCAAACTCCCTTTCAGCAACCTTCGCTGCAGAGTGAAAAGAATCTCCAGGTGATCCGCAGAATACTCTCGCATACCTGCCTGTACCGTTTATCATAATGCTCTTCACTTTTTTGAAGAGCATTTCCGCACCTTCTTCCATGTCCTCATGCACCGGATTTCCCTCAAGCTTTCCCGGCACAGCATCCCGGTAGCAGGCAAGCCAGTGGTTAAGAACAGTGGTTCTGCGGGAAGTACATCCGGGAAATACAGACTTCCTGCCACCTGTAAAACCGGCAAAATAATGAGGTTCCACTGTGTTCAGAGCAAGAATTGAACCCTCAAGAAGCCATGGATGCACTTCAACAGGTGTCCCTCTGGATGTTTCACCGATAAAGACATGTGAACCGTCATCACACATATTGCTCTGTCTGGAGAACCCTGTATTGCACAACTCTCCCAGTATATGCTTCTCTTCCTCCGGTTTCACCGGTCTATGGGTTCCTGTGGCAAAGAGAAATCTTACCTGGTCAGGCAGAAACCCCGCCACAAGAGAGAGAATACATTCCGGGGAAGGGCGGGTTCCGTCATTCACTATAACAGTCAACGGCACGGGAGCTTCTGTTACCTGTCTCAAAAACTCTTCCGGGAGTTTCAACATGGACATCTTATCCCCATCTGGATAGACTTCAGTTATCAGAACTGAAAATAATATACGCCCCCACTGGAGGAATACAATGAACCTGAGATGGAAACCTGCTTTCTTTTCTGTTCTTCTGCTGGTGATACTCACTGTATCTGCTGGAACTGCTCTTGCCCGGGCAGGAGGAGGTCAGAGCTATGGCGGTGGCGGCGGGTCCGGTTCATCCGGCGGGGGTGACGGGCTGGGGATAATCATCTATCTGCTTGTCAGGCTGTGCATAGAACAGCCGTGTATAGGCATCCCCCTTGTGATAATCATTATTGTGGTATCCATAATCATGAAACGGAGAAAGGTTAAAAAACAGTACAGCACAATTCAACAGGCAGGCAACAGCAGACTTAATCAGAAGCAGGACTCTGTTGCAATGCATAATTCAATCACCGCACTGAAGAACAGAGATCAGAACTTCAACCAGCAGATCTTTTCAGAAAAGGTAAAACAGGCGTTTCTGGAAGTGCAGCAGGCATGGTCGGATCAGGACCTGTCCCAGGTTCGCAGATTTATAAGCGATGGAGTTCACGAACGGTTTTCACTTCAGATACACATGCAGAAATCACAGGGCATGAGAAATCTCATGGAAAATGTTCAGGTTCTTGGTGCAGAGATAAACTCGGTTGACAGCGACAGACATTACGACACCATTCATGTGAAGATCACAGCCAGAGCAGAAGATTCAGATGTTGATCTTGAATCAGGAAAAAAACTGAGAGACAACTACAAAGGCACCTTTATAGAATACTGGAGCTTTCTCAGAAAACCCGGCGTCCAGACTCTTGCAGGTCGAGGTCTTGTAGAGGGGGTATGCCCCAACTGTGGAGCCACCCTTGAACTCACCGACTCAGGCAGATGCCAGTATTGTGATGCAGTGGTAACCAGTGGAGAATATGACTGGGTTCTCAGTGAGATAACTCAATCGGTAGAATGGAGCACCAGTTCCAGTCATGAGGCAATACCGGGATTCAGCCAGATGTCCGCAGCAGACCCCGGGTTCAATATCCAGACCATTGAAGACACTTCATCAGTAATCTTCTGGCGTTACATAAAGAGCTATTTTGACGGGTCGGCAGATCCTGTACGCAAAGTATCGGCAGAAAGCTACTCAGCCTCACTGGAGAACAGTCTGCAACAGACTCAGGACGGAAACTCTCATCTGTACTTCCAGGATGCTGCAGTTGGAGCAGTAGAGGTACAGAGCATTACTCAGGGAACGGATTTTGACAGAATTGCGGTTCTTGTGAAATGGTCTGCCAGGAACAGCTGGATCAGCTCTTCCGGCAAACCGGGAAACAGCGGCCCGCAGACTATCCGTCCTCAGATTTTCAATCTTGCAAGAAAACAGGGAGTGAAGACTATTGCCTCACAGGGGCTCAACAGCGCTCACTGTCCCGGATGCGGAGCGCCCTACACCGGCGGGGACACAGGCTCATGCGAATACTGCGGCAGACCGCTGAACGATGGAAGCGGCTCCTGGGTTCTTGAATCAATAGGTCCGTTCTCAGGTTCTCGAGTCAACTCGGCGAATGTATCCCCTGTATCAGCTCTGCCGGCAGTCTCTGCGGACATTCTTCTGATGGCCATGGCAAAAGTTATGTATTCAGACGGAGAACTGGAGAATGAAGAAATGCAGCTTCTTACATCCTTTGCCGGAAACCGGGGAATATCCAGTGACAGACTCCAGACGATAATCAGCTCGATTAAGGAACAGGATGCTGTTGTTCCGGGACCCTCGAACTCTGCAGAGGCACTGGAAATACTCAATGCAATGGTGAGAATGTCACTTGCTGACGGGCAGATTGACCAGTCTGAGAAGGACCTGCTGGAGAAGTATGCTGCAGGCGCTGGTCTTTCCAGGAATGTGGTCTCTTCAGTAATAAACAGACAGAGAAAGAAGCTCTACAAGGAGATCAGGAAAGCAGGTAAATGAGGCTCATAAGCGATTCCGGACATTTTGACCTTCTTGTGAGAGATGGCATCCTGAAAGCCAGGGAGAGAATCTGGATAGCCACTGCAAATGTGAAGGATCTCCACATACCCGGGCCAGGGAGGAGAAGCTCCCCACTGCTGGATCATCTGGCTGCTCTTCAGCGAAAAGGTGTTCTCATCAGGCTCCTCCACGGGGGAAAGCCCGGCAGGCTGTTTCTGAATACATTGAACCGGAACAGTGACCTGCACAGCGGGGACGGCTTTGAAATGCAGCACTGTCCAAGGGTCCACTGCAAGATCATCATTGTTGACAACAAAATGGCATACACAGGCAGCGCTAATCTTACCGGTGCAGGAATCGGGGCAAAATCTGACAGCAGAAGGAATTTTGAATCGGGAGTTCTTTTTGATGATTCGGAATCGCTGGAAGCACTTGAAGATTACTTTGACAGGATCTGGATGGGGAACCACTGCACGACGTGCGGCAGAAGAAAAATCTGTCCTTCTCCATTTATCTAGCTGAGAAGACCTCTGACTATCCCGTAAACCTCGTCTGCCCGGTCTGTATGATAACGGAGCTCAATCCTTCCACTCCTGCGTGTATCGAACATTCCGGAATCGGCATCTATTATGAATACCTTGCCGTTTATTGCAGAAAACTTCACTGCCTTCACTTCTTCTCTGTGAAATGGAAGGTGAATTACTCTTTTCCGGAATACATACCCCAGAATTCTATCCCTTGTTACGGCGAGAGACCCCCACGCGGTTTCCCGTTTACCTGAGAATCTCTTCCCTGGAGCTCTGAATTTATGGTACGCAACAGTAACTCTTGATCTCTGAACAGAAAACAACTCACCTTCCTTTTCCAGAATCTGTTTCGCTTCCGGCGGGAGATCAGACGGTCTCAGCAAGCTGTTGAAAATACTCTTTATCGGTGACATCCAGCGCTCCTTCCAGCCAGGCCTCTGCCTCATTCTCTGTGGTAAAGTAGGCGAATTTTTCCTTTTCTGGCCATACCTCAGAGGACATACGCTGAACCTGAACTTTCGTCAGCACTCCACCTACTACATTGGCAGAGCAGATCATTCCATTCAGGAATGAGTGCTGCATCAATTCACAGTGAATTTTCTGAACTGATTTCATCTGTACAGGGAATCTTCTCACATCTGCCAGAACTCTCCAGGGCCTTTTCCCGAGAGTTTCCATGGCTTCCAGCATCCTGCTTCGATAGCATTCCGCCTGCTTGCAGGTCCAGAATCCCCAGACACGCAGTCGGAGAATCCGTCTTGCAATATCAACGGATATTTCGAAACAGTCGGTCAACACTACCCCCCACTGGAAAAGCTCAAACGGGAATTTAGTATAACATAGATGACTTCTCAGGCAAGAGTGAATATCCGTATACCGGGGAGCAGAGATTTACCACTTGATATACACTCAGGTGCTGTCTCTCATTGTCCACCCTGTTTTTTCCAGATATCTGCCAAGTAAAGCTGATGAGATCAGAACAAGAGGCAGGGAAACGAGAAGCCTTATGATGGTGAATTTCATACCCATGAAAGTTGCTTCAAATATAATCATTGGAATTCTGCAGACTGCAGCAAAACCTATATAGGAAAGTATTATCTGGGTTCTGGCTCCCTTTCCATACAGGGCTGCTGCAACAGGGAAAGCGACATAGAGCCCTCCAACTGTGGTCCCGGCAAGGAGTATCATCCACAGATAACCTGCCGGGGAGCCGCCCTTTCCAAGGTGTTTCTCTACTTTGTCCCTGCTGACCCAGACCTGGAAGAGGCCTATGATTATGAATGCGCCGGGAAGGATCATCAGCATGGACAGAGTGAATGAGATGAAATTCTTCCCTATGTCTGTGCCGTGAGAATAACCGCAGACTGCTGAAAGTATGATGAAAATAAGAAAAGCAGCTGTGAACAGAATGGAGCCTTTGTTTTTCACAACGAAATCTCCCGGAAAAGAATCCCTGTAGTCAAGGCAACCATAACAGCTGCTAAAAAGCTTATCAGGTTCCGGAGAAGTGCCGCCTTCCAGCCGAAATATCTCTTTTCAACAGGGAAAGAAATGATACCGACCATCATAAGGGTGGTGGTAAATCCGGAAAGAATCATATAGGAAACACCTTTTTCGTGAAGAATACCGCACAGGGGAAACACAATAAAACCAGGCATTAAAGTAATGGACCCTGCCAGTAGGGCTATCAGCAGACCTCTTCCGGGATCCCGGTCACCCAGGTACTCTCTTATGACACCCTCGGGAAGCAGATAGAGAGAGATTGAAACAAGAATAAGCATAACCGCGAACTGGGGCAGTATACCTTTAAGCTTTTTCAAGGCTACTTTTAAAGCCTCTAAGGTCTTTCTCCGATCTGCCGCGGCAGAAACCAGAAGAAGCACTAGAACAACAACATAAAAAATCAAACAAGTCTCCCTGGCTGTTCCTGATTCATTAACCCATTATAAGCTATAAAAAGGCACTTGACCTGAAACCTGCTTTAGGCTATTAACAGCATAGCGGACACAATCAGTGTCTTTTTTATTTAGAGGAAGGGGATAGCATGGTTAAAGCATTGATACCTGTACTCGTGCTGCTCATGGCTTCAGCAGCTGCAGCAGACTGGTCAGAGAATTTTGATTCATACGCCGCCGGATCCGGTATAGCCGGTCAGGGTGGCTGGGTCACCTGGGATAACGCCTCTGGAGTTGATGCATATGTAACCACCGCTCAGGCTCAGAGCTCACCGCACTCACTGGAAATCGAACCTACCTCAGATGTTGTGCAGGAGTTCAACATAGCTTCAGGCATCTGGACCATCAGTGCATGGAACTACACTCCCTCATCAGCAACCGGTGACCAGTTCTTCATTCTTCTGACACACTATGAAGGCTCCAGCAGCGACTGGGCTCTTCAGCTCAAGTTTGCCAACGACATCGGCCAGATGTCTGTTGAAGAAGGCACAGGCCTGGTGGACATTGTTGACGACCAGTGGGTTGAAGTAAAGGTCGAGATTATGCTGGGTATGAACACTCAGAATATCTACTACAACGGCAACTTCGTGGAAACCATTCCCTGGTCACCTACCAGCGGCATCCTCGAGCTTGACGCTCTGGATCTGTTCTCCGACGGTGGAAGCTCAGTTTACTGGGACGACATCATGCTTGTGGAAGAACTTGCTCTTGCACCCACAACATGGGCTGCCATCAAGTCTACCATCAAGTAAACTGCTGCAAATTCTTAACGGGAGCCGGAAATCCGGCTCCCGTTTTTTTTGGGAAACAGAGCACTGGTTCAGTTGAGAGGTGACAAAGGCCGCACCTTTCAGGAGGTACGGCCTTTCCGTAAACTCAGATAACTACTCGGTTACTTCTATATCACCGTTTACAGTGCTTATGACTATGCTGTACTCGCCATTTCCAAAATTGGCAGATGAGCCAACCAGATCCTCCACAACTGCAACATCAAACGCCCCGGCGACATCGATGTCTCCAGACATGGTTTCTATCTCCACAGCTGCATCTGTTGTCAGTTGAACCTTTACCTCACCGTTGACGGTTTCGATGTGAAGGTCATTCAGAAGCTCATCAACAGCAAGCATGATGCTTCCGTTAACCACTTCCATGGTTTTCATCCCGGGAACATCCTCAACTGCGATACTTCCGTTAACCACATCCACAGACATATCCCCACTGAACTCACCCACCTCAACTTCTCCGTTGATCAGGCTTATCTCAGCAGTTCCATCAGCATCTGAAAATGATATGTCTCCGTTGATATTCTCAATAAAGTAGTTCAGATCAATGTCTGAAGGAACACTGACCTGGAAGTCCACCTGGCAGTCGACAGATTCTCTCAGCTCTGAATCAATCTCGACCTCACACACCAGCCCATCCTCTGTGTTGATAACAACATCCACAGCATCCATGTCCTCCCGGGTTGCACAGGTAACAGTATATGTAACCTCAACCCGGTCAGACTCCCAGCCTGTAACCTCGATATCTCCATTGATATTACTGATCCTCAACGGTGCTTCTGACTCCAGAGATGCAGTAACCGTTTCAGCAGTTACTATCTCTTCAGCAAATGATGTACATGAAAAAAGGATCAGGAATGCAGGCAGTGCGAATTTCATCTGGTCTCCTCCCACAGGGTGTTTACAGATACTATAGAGCCAAATGTTATATTGTCAATAATTATTGATATTTTAGAAAGAAAATGAATCTCAATCAGAGCAGATTACAATATTCTTTCCTTTTCTTTTACCTGAGTACAAAGCCCTGTCAGCAGCCAGAATGACTTTATCGAATGGAACAGAACCTCCTTCAGCTACACCGAATGTCATTGTCAGCTGGACCCTGTGCTTCTTCCATTTGAATATGGTTGAATCAACACAGACCCTGATCTTCTCTGCCACCTTCCCGGCTCCTGCCAGAGTGGTATCTGGAAGGAGAAAGAGAAATTCCTCACCACCCCATCTGGCTGGCACATCCTGTGCTCTCAGCTCAAGCTTGAACGCTTCTGATAACTGCACGAGTACTTCATCTCCGCAGGCATGACCAAAGCTGTCGTTCACCTGCTTGAATCCATCTATGTCTGCAATGATCAGTCCATAGGTTCTTCCGGACCTGGTTGACCTGGTATCCTCCAATGCCAGAAGTTCCATCATTGCTCTTCTGTTTGCAAGGTTCGTAAGGGTATCGGTTCGGGAGAGTTTCTCTACCCTGGAATACGCTCCGGCAAGTTCAATGTTCTTGCTTTCAAGCTCTTTGTTTGCTCTGGTTCTCAGGCTCATGCTTCTGTACACAGACAAAAAGGAGAATCCTGTGATTAAAAACCCTGAAACAGCTCCGGCTATCATCCTTCGCTGAATGGCACGCTCCCGCTTTAGTCTGCTGATCTGCCGGTCAGTTTTCTCTGTTTCGTAGCGTATCCTCAGAACATCCAGCTCCCTCATGCGCTTCTCTGAATGAAGTTCCTCGCTTAGTTTCTGAAAAACAAGACTTGTATCGAGGGCTTTTTTGTATTTTCTCATACCCTTCAGAATAAGGGTTTTCTCCTTGAGAACCTCTGCCAGACTCTTTCTGTCACTTACTTGTTCAGCAAGTTTCTCTGCCCTTAATACCAGCTCCAGGCTTTTTTCCAGGTTTCCTCTGAGTCTTTCAAGCGTAATGATCTTGACAGTAACCGAGAGAATCCCTCTTTTCCGCCCCATAGATTCGGAAATGGTCAGAGATCTGGAAAAATACCTGCCTGCTGAATCCAGATCCTCTGTTTCCATGAAGATGGAGCCGATGCTTGCATTGGCAAGTGAAGAAAGGTACTTATCGCTGTTCTTCTCTGCTTCCTCTAAAGCGGTTCTGAAAGCAAGAAGAGCTTCCTCTCTTTCTCCGGTGGATTGATAGATGTTTCCCATGTTGTAGAGAATCCCCGGTATTCCAGCAGTGAATTCGGTCACCTGATAGATATCCCTGCATCTGGTGTAGTAATCCAGAGCGGTTTGAAGATCTCCTGTTGCCCGGAGAACATTCCCTATTGTTGCCATCAGGTGGCCAGAGTGAAGTCTGGATCCTTGAGAAAGGTTCTCCTCTGCGTCCCACTCGAATATCTTCAATGCTCTCAGATAGTATCTCATGGCCAGATTGAAATTGTTTATAAAGAATTCCGAGTCACCCAGTCTTCTCAGGCAGCGGCCCTGCTGTATCTGATCTCCCAGTAAGACACTCAATCTCAGAGATGCATTGAAACACTTAATCGCCTGAAAGTGATCACCTGCTGTATTGGCATATTCACCCAGTGCATACAAAGCCCTGTTCTGCCCTGCAGCACAATCCAGCTTCAGGGCCAGTCCAAGAGCATCATAGCATACAGCCACACCCTTCTCAGCATCTTCCGCAGATACTGCCTTTTGAAGCAGTTCTTCCACTCTCGGGTCAGGTTTTGTCATCTGCTTTCATCTCCGGTTTCAAAACCGAATGACATTCCTTCAGCAGTTCAATAATCTCAAGGTGCTGTGGACAGTGTTCCAGGCACTTGCCGCACCCTGTGCATTTATCCGCTCTGCTGGACTCATCCAGGAATGCATAGTGAGCTTTCGCCAACCGCAAATCACTATACATTTTCATCATGTTGTAGTAGCTGAACACAAATGGAATGGCTACACCGTGAGGACAGGGCATACAGTATCTGCAATCAGTACATCCGATTGCCGCTTTCAATTCATAAGCTTCCCTGGCTCTGTCAATGGTTTCCTTTTCCTGAAGGCTCATGTTACCGATCCCTGCTTCATCTGCAACACCGAGGTTCTCTTCAACCTGCTCCATGCTGCTCATTCCGCTGAGAACCAGAGAAATCTCAGGCTGATCCAGCACCCATCGCAACCCCCACTCTGCAGGAGACCTGCCTGGTACGGATTCCTCCAGCAGAGCCTTAACATCTGATGGTGGTTCCTTGGCCAGTTGACCGCCCCGGAGGGGCTCCATGGCCACTACTGCCAGACCGTTGTCCCTGGCATACCGAATTCCTGCAAGTCCTGCCTCTTTTTCAGCATCCATGTAGTTGTGCTGCACCATGGTCATGGTCCAGCCCGGATAATCATCGATAATTTTCTTGAAGAGAGGGAACTTGTCGTGAAAGGAAAATCCAAGGTGCCCGATTACTCCGTCAGCCTGTTTCTTCTCTGCCCATGCAATGTAATCCAGCTTTTTCATCTTCTCCCACCAGTCACGCTGCAGGGCGTGAAGCAGGTAAAAGTCGATCCTGTCAACCTGAAGTCTTTCCATCTGGGTATAAAAGTGTCTGTCCAGATCATCAGTTGTTTCAATGAGCCAGCAGGGCATCTTTGTAACAAGCTTAACCTTCTCCCGGTAACCGTCGGACAGTGCCCTCCCCACAAAACCCTCGCTGTTATCACTGTGGTAATTCCAGGCTGTGTCTATGTAATTAACTCCGCGGTTTATTGCATACCGCACAATTTTCAATGCTTTTTCTTCGTCAATGGCACCGTGATCCCTGTTTTTTACAGGCAGCCTCATTATCCCGAAACCCAGAGCAGAGGATTCCCATTCAAGCTCACCGAATTTTCTGTATTTCAATTGTCCCTCCGGTATCTGAGATTGTTACAGTAGTTTCTCTCCAAGCCACAGGATGTTGTCAGCGAGTGCATCAATTGTGCTCATTGCTTCAGCATCACCGGCTACCTCTCCAGGGCGCAGCCCATACCCGATGGTCCAGTAACCGCTTCCGGGAATGATCATCTGATTCAAGTGGAACAGGTTGTTCAGTGAATGAAAAGCTTCCACTGACCCGCCTCTCCGAACCGCAACAACAGCGGCCCCTATCTTCCTTCTGAACATCCGTCCGTTCACCATTCCCACAAGACCGACCCTGTCTATGAGCGCTTTAACCTCCGAGGTCACATTTCCGAAGTAGGTGGGAGAGCCAATGATCACAGCATCAGCTTCCATCATCTCCCTTATAACATCATTTATCATATCGCTGTCTATAACGCAAAGGCCGTCTCTGTTTTTACCGCACTGCATACATGCGGCACAGCCTCTCACCGGCTGCCCCCCCAGCTGGACCCGGGTTACTTCCGCACCGCCTCTCTCGAGCTTTTCGCGAAGTGCATCCAGCATCATATCCGTGTTACCGCTCTCCCTGGGACTTCCATTGATCAGTAGGGCTTTCATCAGAACACCACCTATGTTTCTATGGTTTCAGCAAGCTCCTGTAAAAGAGGCAGCGTTTTCTCCTCAATGGCTCTGGCCTCCTTCAAGAAGGATATTTTGGAGCTGTCATCAAGTTGCCTGTCGGATATTTTCAAAAGCAGTTCTGCTGTTTCAGAGAAAAAGTCGCCAAGACCTGTCGATACCAGAGAACAGGCGGGATAACCTTCAGCTATTTCCCTGAAATATAGAGCACCCATCTTCCGGCACTCTCCCCATACAGTTCCGTTCCACCAGTTGCCGTGTTCTTTTCCGTAACCGTTTTTCACAGCGCTGATCCAGGTATCGTACGCCTCCAAACCGCAGAAATAAGGAGCGGTAGTGTGGTTAGCCGGGTTCTCGCTGAGATCAATTGCATAAAGCAGGCTTCTCTGTATCGCATAGCTGGTTTCAAGCACTCCGGTTTTGTGGAAGCTGAAGAAACAGGCATGAATCTCCTTCCCCATCTCTTTCCATGATCCGAAGGACAGTCTGGCAGGCGGAAAATCACAATCCCAGGGTTGAACACAGTGGAAACCGGAATCATCAAATCCGTTTATCAGCTGGTTATCAAGATTCAGGACAGAACAGGGATTCCCGGCCTCGAGTTCATCCCGAATAGTCCTTTCAAGATCATTTCTCTCTTCAGGAGTGCTTTCAGCAGAGAAAAAACCCAGATCCCTCATCTCTATTCCCATGTTCTCAAGAAGGGCCATAAAAGGCTGATACTTCCAGCAGTATGGACCGCTGGGGCAGATCGCCTGGTGGATGTTCATTAGAAAAGCATGGCCGGACATCCCGTATAGAGCGGAAGTATTAAATCCAAGATCAAAATAATCTGCCACTCCCCTTATCACTCCCATCATGGTGGTGTTCAGAGGGGGTTGTGCTATCTCCATCTTCATTCAGTCCTCCCTTTCTGAATACTGCAGGAACTCTACCGACGCTCCATTATGAACTATAAAAGCCACAGTAACACCTGGAGACGGGCTGTTGGGTTCAATGAAGATCTGCCTGCCCTTAAGCTCAGCGGCAAGATCATCAGTTTCAAATGCAATATGCGGAACTGTTTTAACCAGATCAGGCAGAGGTGGATTCTCTGTAAACCTTATCCACTCAATGCCATACGGATTGGTGTCATATCCAATTACATACATTCCGAATTCAGGAAGGAAGTACTCCTCCTGCCTGGAAACGGCAGTTGGGATACCAATATGATGGTAGCGCAAACTACTCAACTGAGACCTCCCGGATTTTCATCACCGTGTTCAGTTGCAGTAAAGAACATAGACAATTTAGACAGGGAGAAAAACCGGGGTTGACAGAACTGTATTACTGTACTATTACTGTAGTACAGTTCAATGAAAGGATGAGATGCTCAAGATCAGTAATGACTCTGCAGTTCCTGTGTATGAGCAGTTGAAGAGACAGATCCGAATTGGGATTATCTCAGGCAGATATTCTGAAGATCACCGTATGCCATCCATAAGAGACCTGGCAGCAGAACTTACAATAAATCCGAACACTATCGCCAAGGTATACAGACAGCTTGAAGCTGAGGGATTTCTTAAATCCAGAGCAGGCTCCGGATTCTTCGTGCACCATTCACATGAGAAAATCAAAGAGACCAGATTGCTTCTTTTCAGAGAACTTTTGGATGAATTCGTGGCTGAATCCGTTTTGCTTGGAGTAGAGCCGAAACTGATCATCCATGCCATTGAAGATAAATTAAAGAAGGAGCCATCAGATGATCAGTCTTAAAAATGTTACATGCGGTTACGGGAAAGAGCCTGTTCATCAGGATATTTCAATGGATATCGAACCAGGTGATGTTCTCATGATTACAGGTCCCAACGGTGTGGGAAAATCCACCATTCT
>CAYLRO010000030.1:0-30114 GCA_964386635.1 uncultured bacterium
GTCAGTTACCTGGCTAATATCCGGTATCACCGCAACCGCATATGGAAGCGATCTTGAGCTGACTCCTCTTACATGGGGATTGATCAAGTCCTCGTTGAATTGAGAAATGGCATTGGTTCATACCACACGCCATTAGCTCCCCAAGAACCTCAGTGGATGGGTTTCAAAGTGAGCTGTAGAACTTCAGCATTTCACTGCAGATTCTTACTGGCACGCTATATTGGATAGTTTTCGAACTGATATGGTTGGACCTGTCAAGGAGTAAATACCCTGTTCTTTGTTTTTTCCCTTCTCTCAAGGGACCAGCAGCTGGTGTCAGTCAATCGACGGTCTGATCATACTGATATCCGCGGGTTGACTACCGCATTTCATTTATTCGTCTGGGGTTACCTCAATCTACACACGTGCATACAGACATTGCTGCGCACAAAGTTCGAACGAGGGTTTCCCGTACCTGATGATTCCACCAGCTGCTGATCCGTTCATTACTTGCTCTGACCAATTGCCCAGATAAAGCCTGCAAGCTCCCTTGCTACAGCCACACATACTTTGTTCTTTGGCTTACCAGCCATCAATAACCTCATGTACTTACGGTGCAGTCTTTCCTGGGCTTTCCAGCCTAGATCTTGAATTTGCTGTGGTAGTTTCTCATTCCTGAATGCGATTGCTCTGGACCTTCGGGGCTGGTATCGATAATGCCAAGAGGCTTCTACAATTAGTCGCCTTATAGTGACGTTACCGCAACGAGTAATTGAACCTCGCCTTTCTTTCTGGCCGGAAGAATATTCAGCTGGCACGAGGCCTACATAAGACATGAATTTGCCTGCTGTGGCAAATCTTTTCAGATCACCCACTTCCGCTGCAATTCCCACTGCTGAAATAAACGCTATACCTCTTAAGCACTGCAAGCGCTCAACCAGCCAGTTCTGTTTCCAGTGCTTGCTATAGAGCCTTAGGTTCTCTTCAATATTGGTAATCCTGTCACTAAGCAACTCTACCTGCCTCAGATAATCAGAAACGGCTACATTGTCCCCATCTTCTGAAAACCTCTGAAAACGTATCCACCTGATGTGATGAATTTTCCAGCGCGTTTTCCGATAGATACGTCCATTGCGAACAAGAAACTGATTCAACTGTTGCCTGGCCTTTTGCCGGGCAATCCTGGCATCTTCACGAAGCCTTACAAGATTCCTTATGCTCTCTGTAGTCTCATCAGGAACCCATACCTCTGTGAGGTCTCCTGAACGAAGGTAGTGAGCAAGATTCTCTGCATCAAGCCTGTCTGTTTTTACCCTTTTGCCGCTCTGTTTAGGAATCAACGATGGAGCTATTACTTTGCAATCAATCCCTGCCGCAGTCAGAGATCGGTAAACGCTGTACCCGCCAGGACCTGCTTCATAGCAGCATCTTATACTACTCTTTGATCCAAGTTTTCTGATGCTGGTGATGAGCTTATTAGTTTCGCCAGGTATTGAAGCGAAGAGTCGAGCAGGCTCTCTACCCTCTTCTGCCACAGCAATCTTGATGCTGTTCTTATGGACATCGAGACCGACATATCGTATTAACACAATGGACCACCCTTCCGGTTGAAGATTTCTGATAAGGGTAAGGTACCCTAACCAGACGTGGTGGTCCAACCATTATGTCTTCTAGAGTTAAAAGCAACCAGCTTAATCGGCAAATATCTGTTCATTCTAGAAATTCATTACTTTAATGCCTTAGAGTTTCGACCAAGAATGCCAATATCAAATCCCTATGTAGATTCAAACACTTATCTGAAGACATTTGCAACATTGGACTTGATTTTCAAAACAAATTAGCGTAATATGATGAAAGCCAAAACAAGAGAGGTCAGTATTACTATGAAGAAGACACCTATTTGCTTTGTAGCGTATCCAGCGTTGCCAGTATCAATCGCTGAATCAATTGAGGGATCAATTGAAGGAATCAATGAGGATGGTGAAGTTGTTTTAAGAAGCTGGAAGGACGCAAATACAGGGGGAAGGTTGATAATAGCATCAATATGCAAGGAGATAGAAAATGCGGACTTATTCATAGCCGATATAACTACTCTTAATCACAATGTTCTGTTCGAACTCGGATTCGCTATTGCTCTGAACAAGCGCATTTGGCTGCTCCTGAACAATACTAATGAAGAATTAATTAGCGAATTTCGTAAATTTCAGCTTTTAACTACTGTAGGATATACACCATATAGCAACAGTTATGTCATTCAAGATGCATTCTTTTCTGAATCACCTCATCTTGATATTGAAAACTCTTTGTTCTCGGATGTGCTTGAATCGGCAAGGTCTTCTCACAACCACGGTGGATTACTTTACCTTAAATCTAGCTTAGAAACGGAAGCTTCAGTTAAGCTAAACCGAGTTGTTGAACGGGTGCAAATTCACAAAATGGTAGATGATCCTCAGGAAGTACCAGTCAGGTCAATTTCTTGGTATGTAAACAGTGTTGTTTCATCACAGGCAGTTCTGGCTCATTTCCTAAGTAATTCTCACAGAGGTGCGAAGTTACATAATGCTAAAAATTCATTCGTCTGCGGTTTAGCACTCGGGTTAGGCAAAGATATCCTAATGGTTGCTCATGATCCATACACATCCCCTATTGACTATCGTGACCTGCTCTATTCGCACAGCACTGCAGCACAGTGTGAGAGTCAAGCAAGTAATTGGATTACGAACCTGGAGACAAAGTATCGCATTGGGATTTCGGAATCTAGGGCTTATGGGGAGAGCCTTAGAAAATGTGAGGAGCTAAGATCCATCTCCATAGGAGATCCAGTAGCAGAGAATGAAGCAGATGATTTGCTAGGCTATTTCGTAAGAACTGGTGTTTACGAGAAAGCACTTAGAACAAGGAGATCAATCCTAGTAGGACGCAGGGGCGCTGGCAAAACTGCATTCTTGTACCATATGGCCAATGAAATGCGTAGGGATAAACGCAATCATGTCTGTGTGATTAAGCCTGTTTCATACGAACTTGATGGACTTCTAAGAATGCTGAATATTGAAATGCCTTTCTCAGAGAAGGGTTTCATGATCGAGAGTTTTTGGAAATATCTCATCTACTCTGAGCTAGCAAGAACATATTGCGAGGTTTTAAAGGACAGATCCCCTTATTCCCAGAGAACTGAAGAGGAAGCCGAACTCCTTGATTACTGCTATGCTAATGCTGAGTTGATTACACCTGAGTTTTCGATAAGACTGGAAAATGCACTGAACAATCTTCATCCTGTAAGATCTGAAACATCTGCTGGCGCAAAAAGACTAAGAATCAGTGAGCTGCTCCATAAGGGAATTGTAGGCAAGCTAAGACTACTTCTAGGTGCTTCACTGCGAGATAAGAACAGCGTTGCGGTGATTATTGACAACTTGGACAAGAACTGGGACTCCAGCAAAGACTTGGATTTACTATCTGAGTTGCTCTTCAGTCTTCTTGGCGTAACAAGACGCATTGCATCGGACTTTGCCAAGGAAGATCAAAGGAAAAAACCTGTAAACATTAACCTAACTCTATTCATTCGCAGTGACATCTTTCATGAAGTTCTGAAGAGGGCAAGAGAAAGAGACAAAATATCCTATTCCAGAATGCTTTGGAACGATTCAAGTCTGTTGCTAAATGTAATAGAAGAAAGGATATCACATTCAACAAATCTCGCTGATCCCAGTAAAGTTTGGAGCAAATACTTCTGTGAGAATGTCAATGGAGAACCAGTTAAGGAATACATCATACGGTCTACCCTACCAAGGCCAAGGGATGTAATCTGGCTTGTTAGAGAAGCGTTGCTTCAGGCAAGTAATAGAAAACACTCAGTCGTTTCAGCAGAAGACTTAGTTGATTCTCAAAGCAGATACTCTAAGTACGCTATTGAATCTCTTATTGCTGAGGGTTTTACGACAACATTAGAACTTGAGGAACTGCTATACGAGTTTATTGGAAGCAAGAAGATTGTCAATACAAGATCGATTTCTCGCATACTTGACGAATGCAATATTGGTAGTTCAAGATATGATGAAATCATCACTCTACTCTGCAATTTAACCTTCCTGGGTAGAGAGGTGTCAAAGGATAGGTTTGAATTTCAATATGATGATGATCAGTGGATAAAATTCGAACAGATGGCACGAAGATACGAAAAAGCTACCAGGCGAGGATACGCCAGATACCTGATAAATCGTCCATTCAGATCGTACCTTGAGATTAATGAGTAATCTCTAGCTTTTTTCCACTTGGCATTGCTACCCCGAAGCGAATTCGAACTCTGTATCAAACATTGAAGAAACAAAGGCTGCACAGGGAGACCTGAGTAACCGCTAAAGAGTGTAGATCAGTTCTCTCTGGTGCTGTTTCTTTCAGCAAAATGCAGTGAGTCTCCCCATTGGTCCTGTGCAACAACTCTGCCCACCATTTCAACCCTTCTGCGCAGGCAGTTCAGGCAGTCTTCCTTCTCCTCATCCACACAGGGCTTGTTCTCATAGAGAAGGTAGTTCTCCCTGAACTCAACCGGTGTCAGCTGAGGCATAAGCACATTGGCTCCGAACGTGAGTCCTTTCTCCCTGCCAGCAGGGTCCAGGGCCTGAAGGGCTGTTGTTGCCGCAATGTTGGTGTCTCTTGTGAGAAGCCTTGTGAGAGCTAGCATCATAAGGCCGAGATGTGTTCTTTCATGGTCTGCCATAACAGGTGCATTACCAAGAGGAGTGTCTTTATGGGGAATGAACGGACCCATTCCGAACATGTCGAAATCATGCTCCCTGTAGAAAAGCAGATCATCAGCAAGCATTTCCGGAGTCTGGCCTGGAAGCCCTATCATCACACCTGTTCCTACCTGGAAACCGGTCTCCCTGAGATAGTCAAGACACCTCATTCTTGATTCCAGGGTCTGCTCATCCGGATGTATGGCTCTGAACAGGTCTTCATTGGTGGATTCGATTCTCAGAAGATATCTGTGGGCTCCTGCTTCCCGGAACCTGGCGAAGGTTTCTTTTGTGTGCTCACCAACGCAGAGTGTTATTCCAAGGCCTTCCGGAAGAACGGATGAAACTGTTTCCTTCTTTATTCTTCTTACGACACGTTCCACAAGAGAAATGAACTGTTCGTCGTGTCTTTCACCTGACTGAAGGACCATGGAGCCGTAGTGAACCTGGGCACACCATCTGGCGGCACTTACAATATCGTCTTCTGTAACTGAATATCTCTTAACTTTCGTATTGGATCGTCTGATACCGCAGTAACGGCAGTCCAGAGCACAGATGTTTGAAAATTCCACCAGACCTCTGTAGTAAACTTTGTTGCCGCAGTATTCCAGAACTGTCTCTTCTGCAGCCTGCCTGACAGCCTCTATTATCTCTGGATCTGTTTCCCTGAGAAAACCTGCAAGAATATCCCTTGAGGGGGTGTTTACAAACAACTTTCGGATATCACCTGATTCAGGTTTTACAGAGCTCAACTGGATCCTCCTTTCTTATAATGGAAAACATACTTCTTTACAGGGAAAACGGGGTTACATCGTTGATTTCCTGAAACTATATTAGCTTCCATGTTCACATCTGTAATTAATGCCCTTACGGGTTTCAGGGATGTAGTAAGCATACATCCCGTTTTTGGAATCGGTGTATTGCTGGTAGGCAGCTTCTTTCTTGGAAGACTGGCCGCCAGGCTGGGGATTCCATCCATAACAGGTTTCATTATCGCGGGACTTCTTCTGGGACCCAGCTGTCTGGGAATGGTGCACACCGACCTGCATGACGAGCTGGGAGCGATCACAGAAGTGGCCCTTGCAGTTATTGCTCTTGTGATAGGAAGCGAGTTCAGCCTTGCCAAACTCAAGAGAACGGGCAAAGCTGTACTTGTAATAACCGCTTTTCAGATGTTCCTCTCATTCGGAGCAGTTACCGCAGTACTCTATTTCACAGGTTTAATGCCATTGTCTGCAGCAGCGCTTCTCGGTGCGGTTGCTTCAGCCACCGCCCCGGCAGCTACTGTTGCCATTGTAAGAGACCTGAAAGCCAGGGGACCGTTCATCGATCACCTTTACGGTGTAGTTGCTCTGGATGACGCCGGCTGCGTACTTCTATTCAGTATCGTGGCAGCATTCGCAGGAGGCAGTCTCGGTGGAGGAGATTTCAACCTTCTCCACGGCATTTTCCACGCTCTCAGAGAGATAGGCGGATCACTGGCTCTGGGAGGTCTCTCCGGATGGCTTATCCACCTGTTCACAGCTGGCAGAGGCCGCTCTAATGAAGTTTATATAGTCAGCCTCGGAATGGTCTGCCTTCTTACAGCTATAGCAACCACTTACGGCTTTTCTCCTCTTCTTGCAGGAATGACTGCCGGGGCTGTTCTGGCCAATATGGGCAGAGGAGCTTTCAGAATAATCTCATCTCTGGAACAGCTGTCTCCACCACTGTATGCCACCTTTTTCGCCATTGCCGGAACAGAGCTGAACTTCAAGGCTTTCTCCAACGGACCAGTTCTGCTCATGGGTGTTCTTTTCGTTCTGGCCAGAGCATTCGGAAAGTATTTCGGAGTGTGGGGAGGAGCATATACTGTAAAATCATCAAAACTGATAAGAAACTACCTGGGGCTTGCCATGCTTCCCCAGGCTGGAGTGGCAATCGGCCTGGCTCTTTACATTCAGGCTGCACCATTCTTTGCAGGCCATCAGGAACTGGCGGCTACAATTGTCAGCATCGTACTCATGAGCGTTTTTGTTAACGAACTTGCAGGACCACCAATCTCAAAATACGCTGTTGTACGCGGCGCAACTCTTTGAGGCAGGCATTATGAATATATCATCCATCCTTGACATTTCAGGCTGCAGAAAAAAACTCGCAGCAGGA
The DNA here is from genome assembly GCA_964386635.1 of uncultured bacterium. Taxonomy (GTDB): domain Bacteria; phylum Fermentibacterota; class Fermentibacteria; order Fermentibacterales; family JCC-6; genus Sabulitectum. The sequence continues at coordinate 6,861 of CAYLRO010000030.1, forward strand.
GACAGAAACAGTGCCATTGAGATAATGGCAGGGCTTCTTGCGGAAAACCGTGCTGCAAAAAATGTTACCAGAGAAGCTCTTTTGAAAGGTATGCTTGAGAGAGAGACACTGGGTACTACAGGCCTGGGAAACGGGGTCGCTATCCCCCATTGCCGACTTGAGGGCATGAAGGGTTTTGCCCTTGCCCTTTCCGTGTGCCACAAGGGAATTCCATGGAATTCAATGGACGGTAGGTCAGTTCATATCATTGCAGCCATTGCAGGGCCTGTGGAAGAGACAGACGATCATCTGAGACTCCTGGCTGGAGCAGCCAGGGTGCTGAGCAACGGCAAAGCCCGGTATGAGATATTGAACAGTGAGACCGAGTTCGCCATGCACGAATCTTTCCTCTACCATCTTTCTCCTGTAACCTCAAAGCAAAGCCGAAAATGCAGGAAGAAATTGATGATTATGGTTCTTCAGGAGGAAAAAACATATAATGATGTTATGGAGCTGTTCCTGGAAATGGGAATGGAAGGTGCTGTTACTGTCAAATCGGATATGATGGGACCCATGCTGTCCAACGTTCCGATATTTGCCGATTTCATGGACGTTCTGGGAAGAAGCAGACCGGAACCCAGACTGCTGTTCGTCCTTGTGCCTGAAACCGATGTTGACAGTACTGTTTCAGCAATAGAGGGGATCACAGGCGACCTTGAAACTCACAGGGGAGCCTGCATAATTGTTATAGACACTGTATCAGTCCGAGGAAGTCTCGAGACTTTGTGATGAAGGGAACTGACATATGAGTGATCTTTCAGTAAAGATGAATGAGCTTTTCGGCAGGATTGAGAAAAACAATCTCTGGCGTCAGCGTCAATGCGTTAATCTTATTCCCAGCGAAAATACACCCAGCCCGCTTGTAAAGGCCTGCGAAATCTGTGATCCTGCAGGAAGATACGCAGAGCACCGCAGCATGAAGGGCAAGGAAGTTTATTTTTATCATGGAACGGATTTCATCAGGGACATAGAGATTGAAGCCCAGGCAGCAATCTGCGAATACTTCGGATGCAGCGAAGCAGAGCTTCGTCCTGTCAGTGGACAGATGTCCAACGAGGTGGTTTTCAAAGCAGTTACCAAGTTCGTTAACAGAACTTCTCCTGAGGGTACCTTCAGGAAACTCAAAGCGGTAATGAACAACGATCTCGGCATGGGCGGACACCTTTCAAGCCAGCCCATGGGCGCCCTCTTCAACTTTGTGGATATCAACAGCACCACCGGGAAGGAAAACTGCATCAACTTCCCTGTGCAGAAGGATAATCCTTACAAGATGGATGAAGAAAAGATGATAGAGCTTCTGGATGCCGGCAGACCGGAGCTTGTTGTTTTCGGAAAGAGCATGTTCCTCTATCCGGAACCTGTAAAACTGCTCTGCGATCACATTGCAGACTGGGAAGACCGACCTGTGGTAATGTATGACATGGCACATGTATTCGGCCTTTACGGAGCATTCCAGACTCCCCTGGCGGATGGTGCTGATGTTGTTACAGGCTCAACCCACAAGACCTATTTCGGTCCCCAGAGAGGCGCCATTGTAAGCAACATGGCCAAGAAAACCAGATACAGAAAACTCTGGCTGGATATCAAGAGCCGCGCATTCCCCGGATCCACTTCAAATCATCATCTGGCAACCCTTCTGGGTCTCCTTGTTGCCACACACGAGATGAATGCATTTAAAGATGAGTACCAGGCAAAGGTTCTCTCCAATGCCAGAGCCTTCGCTAAACACCTTGCTGATAACGGTCTTAAGGTGGAGGGTGACCCTGCAGACGGATACACCCGCACCCACCAGGTGGTTGTCAGAGTAATTGACCATGCTGACGGTGCTGAAATAGCAGACAGGCTTCAGGAGAACAACATCGTGGTGAACTATCAGGCCCTGCCTGATGATGACACCTTTCTTACATCAAGCGGCATAAGAACCGGTGTCAGCGAGATGACCAGATACGGCATGAACGAGGATGATTTTGGTGAACTTGCCCAGCTTATGGCAAGAATCATCGTAAAGAACGAGAATGTTGCGGAGGAAGTAACAGCATTCAGACAGAAGTTCATGCACATGAGATACACCCTTCCTCTGGAGGAAAGCATCGAGCTTGCGTCCAGAGCAATGGCAAGCGCATACCCCACTGGAGAATATGTGAGAATGTTCGCAGATAACCTGGCAAAACTGATCTAGTCGATCAATTGATTCAGAGAGACCATCGGCTGGATAATACCACCGGTGGTCTCTTTCTTTAAAGGAAGGTTCAAATGACAGCTCTAATAGCAGCAGCCCTTCTTTCCTTCTCACCAGGCAGAGGAGACACCGGACTGGGTCTTATTGCCGGGAATCCCACTGGACTCAGCTTCAAACATTTCACCAGCACCACAACTGCTTTGGACGCAGCAGCAGCCTGGAGTTTCTCTGATGAATGGATGACAATACACAGTGATTACCTCTGGCACAGCTATGGAGGTATTGAGGTGGAGAAAGGTCAGCTACCGGTTTACTACGGTGTTGGCGGATGGGTTGCATTCGGTGATGATACAGTGATCGGTGCGCGGGTACCTGCAGGTCTTGAATACCTCTTTTCAACCGCAGATTTTGATGTTTTCCTTGAGATTGCCGCCGGTCTGTCGGTGGTACCGGATACCGACTTTCACGTGGATGCTGCTATAGGAGTAAGATACTTCTTCTGACACCACGCTACTTCATTGGCAGTTTCATGTGTTTTGCCAGAAGCGATGCAGCTTCTCTGGCTCTCTTTGTTCTGGTTTCTGTTCTTTTTGCGCTGCCCACCCAGCTCATGTAGTGTTTTCTGTAAGAGGGAGCCAGTTCAGCAAAAAAAAGAGCCGCTTCGCCATTCAGGTCAAGTTCCGTTTCAAGCTCTTCAGGCATATCCACCTGTTTCGGAGATACATACCAGGTTCCGTTTCCCTGGGCTTCTGAAACTGTTTTCATTCCTGCTTCAGCCATCTTTCCCATCCGGATCATCTCAAGGGCTCTCTCCCTGTTAAGAGGGGACCAGGGGCTTATCTTCCGTCTGGGGGAAAACCTTCTTGCATAGGTGTTCTGATCCACGGCCTTTATAAGCCCGTCAATCCACCCGAAGCAGATGGCTTCCTCCACTGCGGAGTCATACCCGATACATTCCTCCCCGGTGTGCTTCTTTCTGAAAAGAAGCCAGATTTCATCTGCTGTGACATGGTTGGCCAGAAGCCACTGACGCCACCTGATTCTGTTTTCTGCAAAATAAGTGTTTTCCATGAAAAGACCATAACAAAAGGCTCCGGCAGGAGCCAGAGCCTTCTGAAGAACTGATTAGTCTACCAGAAAAGCGGGATGTATTTCCTGAGAGAAACTTCAACTGCGTCATGGTCCCAGTCGGTGGGTCTTTCAAATTTGTCCTCAGGACACACCAGTGAACCCACATAACTGGCGTCGTCATACACACGGGTAATCTGGGCAGCAATCTCTGCAATATCCTGTTCGGTGGCCACACCGTTTGATGTGGCTTTATAGAACTGCACCGTTACCCTGATGGGAAATCTCTCATCCCGGGTGATGGGAAGACCGTCAATTTCCCGGAAAGGCCCCTCAAGTTCACCGTGGCCGATAACTGCTGCTTCCACATCTGAACTGACCGAAGCTTCGCAGCAAACGCAATCCACACAGCCAACACATGAGTCATCATCGAACCACATATCCCTTCTCTCCTTCTGACGAAGAGGTATCTGAATAAGCAGAACCATGTTCAAGCCTTCTTCTCCTGCGGCTTCCATGTGCACACCTGTCATTTCTGCAAGGTTAGTGGGATCTCCCATGAAATCAGAGAGTCTGGAACCTGTGAGGCTTGCTCTCTCTCCGTCGTCATTGAAATAAAGTCTCTGTCCCCATGAGTAGTAGTCAGCGTTGAACTCTGAGCTGTTATCGATAATTGTGGCGCTGGTACCTTCTCTTGTGGCAAGAATTGCAAGCACTCCCGGGCTGTCCTCGTAACTCTGGTAGTTGTATAGAACCGGATTGAATGTCGCCTGACCATCGTCTTCAATAGGAAGAAACACAGCCTGAGCACTCACAAGCACCACACTGTCCCGGTCTGCAAGAAGGCTTGTACCCCTTCCACCCCAGCTCTCATCATCATGGAGATAATCTCTCAGATTGTCCACATAGTCTGTAAGGGAAACCGGCTCCAGATCGTCTCCACTTTCGTTGCCGGTAAGAAGAAAAAACTCGTCAGGGTCCAGATCGGCGGAAAGATCATGAAAATTCGGGTATCTGATCACAGGCATGCAGGTGAGTGTCTCCGAGTCCCTGTCACCGTGATGAACCTGAATTGTCAGATCGGAAATGTTCGGACCCCAGCATGAGTTGCCGTACCTGCCGGTGTCCTCCCAGGTAACGTTGACTACGTTCAGTCCGAACTCTGTAGCTATCTCTGTGATCTTGCTGTTCCATACCATTTCAGCCACATTGCTTACAGCCCGTTCGAATGAAGCTGAGCCTGAAGCTGTCACTGCCAGCAACATAATTACCGCTATTGTTTTCATTTCATCTCCGTTTCTTTGTGCTACGGAGATGATACCTGTAAAGAATCATGGGTATTCCATCAGTCAGTCAGTTCCTTTTTGCCCCTGTCAGAGCAGCACCCAGGGCACCTGTGATTCTAGGATCATCAGGGATTACAACATGAAGACCGGTCTCTTCACTGATTGCCTGGACCACTCCCCTGTTCAATGCCACTCCACCTGTGAAAACCAGATCTGCTATAACTCCCCTGTGACCTGCCATCCCCAGCACCCTTCTGGCAACAGAGCGGAATACTCCCTTAAGAATGGATGGAATCGAGGTGCCGCTCTGAAGAAGACCAATGATCTCACTTTCAGCGAACACAGCGCACATTGAACTGATCTCAACTGATTCAGAACAGTCCTGAACAAGATCGAACATCCTGTCCAGTGGAACACCCAGGGAAACAGCTGTCATCTCAATGAATTTCCCGGTACCAGCCGCGCAGCGATCATTCATGCTGAAATCCACAGGAAGACCATTCACATCAAGAGAGATGAGTTTTGAGTCCTGACCGCCTATATCGATAACAGTTCTGGCATCCGGAAACAGGTAGCTTATCCCGGCGGCGTGACAGAGTATCTCTGAAAAAGTTCCGTCAGCTTTTTCAAAGTAATTACGTCCGTAACCGGTAGCAATTGTGTAATCAATGTCTTCCCGGCGAATCCCGGCATCTGCGCAAACCTCTCGGAGGAGATTATCAGCATTCTGCCCTGGTCTGTTCCCTGTATCTGCAACTCCGCTGGCAAAAATGGTGCCTTCAGACAGAAGAACCACCTCAATACTCCTTGAACCTATATCAACTCCACAGTGCACTTAAGCACCTCCGTCTTCTTACTTTCCTCTGGACTCTATTATTACCTCAATCAGGCTCTGCATCCTTGCTGTAACCTGTTCACTGTATCTTCCCGGGCTGTAGGGTACATCGAACGCAAGGACAGGTATCCCTGTTTCCTCATGGATCATATCCTTCAGTGCTGATGTGTCCCACGGGCAATGACTTGCTCCGAATATGCCGGACATGATCACACCTTCAGCCCTGTACCTTTTAACATCTTCCACTATTCTTCTCACCCGTTCCGTGGGACTGCCCAGGAGCCTGTCATCCATGCAGTTCTCAGCTATTGCTGAAATCGGATCAGTGTCTTCGCGAAGTGGAAGAAATGCATGATTAATAAAATAATCCGTTCCTGTAATGCATCCTCCAAGATCTTCAAGAAGAGGAATCAGTGAGGCATCAGTAGAGGGATACATCCAGTATATCCTGCAGGGATTTTCGTTCTTAAAAGGAGATTCATCAGCTGCAATTCTTCTCCTGGCTACATCCAGCAGACCCTGAATAACATTGAAGCATTCCACCGGCTCGCTGCAGGTATGTATGGCAATGAATTCCGCAAGATACATTTCAAGCCCTGGAAGCGGTGGTCTCCTGGCTGTATAGACCATCTCTCTGAGTTCTGATATCATTCCTCTCAGTCTGTTGAACATTGCCGTGCTGCTCTTAAGCATTGATTCAGAACACTCTACTCCTGTCAGATCCTCCATGGCTTCTGCAATACCTCGCAGCTGGCTTTTCAGAAACGGGAGAGCGCTTCTCTGGTACTGAACTCCGCCAAAAGGAGTAAGAGCAAACTTTTCACCTGTAGGAAATGACGGGCTTGTTCTTCTGCTGACCATTTCCCACCAGTGAACATTGAACCCCTGTGCCTGAATAAGCTGCATAACTGCACTGAAATCATCACAGCAGGCGCCTACTCCAGCAATACAGAGGTCCGGCCGGGGAAAGTGCTCTCCTGTTACCATGGCACCAAGCGCTGCTCTCACATAGCACAGCTCATCTGTTGCTCCAAGATCAGAGGCAACATCAAGAAGACCGGTGTCTTCTGTAAAACACGGCGTCCACCAGAATTCATCGGCATAGAAAGAAAGCTGCCCCGGGAAGGCATAAGTTAAGACAGCGGCCTGCCCCAGGTCCTTCATCAGGCTGACTATCTTCAGCCCCTTTTCTCCCGCCAGAAACAGCCTCTCGCTTTCGCTGAACAGGAACGCCCACAACCTCAGTGCCTCCATGCTGCTGTCGAATCCCAGTCTGTTTAAGAGCCTGTCCCCCCTGCATGCATACTCTTGTGGAGAGAAGAGATATGGCACTCCACCGGGAACAACATCCTTGAGATATCTGCAACTGTTCCTGAAGTCATCAGGAATGCCGGGGAATCTTTCTTCCCACTGTTCTGCGGACAACCTTTGTACAGGATCTTTCACTGCCCGACCTCCAGGATCTGGATAAATGCTTCAATCCTCACTGCTGTGCGTTCTTTTTCACCAGGGGAAAACCCTGCATTCAGAACCTGTACCCGAACTGGAAGACGGTCCTTGATTCTTACTTTCTCCGTGTACCAGAGATCACAGAAAGGGAGTGTTCTGAGAAGCACACCGGAAGCCATGTACCGGGTAACGGCATTGGCGATCAGATCAAATACAGCGTCATTGGGCCTTCTTCTTATGCATCTCCCTGCATGGAAATACAATCGGCCAAGGTCTGCCGGGGAGAAGGAATCCGGTGTATTCTCTGGAAATCCTGCCTGCCCGGAGCAGTTCACCGGAATAAGACATCCTCCTGCTTCCTCCACCACAGAAGCCACAGTATCATCCCCCGGGATTCCGGGGCTTCCTGCGAGAACAAGGCGGAATCTGCTTTCAAAGGCAGGGTGCGAACCAGTGAGGGATTTTATAATACTCTCAACCTGCCAGGGAGAAAGAATTCTCATCATGTGGTAAAAATACTGAAGGGCTACAGGGGGGACAGAGAGAGAAATCGACTTCAGAAGCTCCATTACAACAACTGTTCCCTGGAACCACTCCATAGCTTTCTCCGGATTGTATTCAGTTGAAAATCCCCCGAGGATAATGTCGCTGCATACCCTTTCAACCTGCTCTGCATAGAATGCTGCTGCATTCTCCCCGGATGTTGAAGGAAGCTGGAGCTGATGAACGGGGTGGTTCAGGAACCTGGGAGATTCCTGAAAGAATCTTCTGGTCATATCGCATGTATAGAGACCGATTATTACAGAGGGATGCAGGTCATTCAACCCCTGAAGCAGCTGCTCCACCAGGGGACATATGTCTTCCCTGCCCGGGGAACAGCTTGTTTTGCACGGATTTAGCTCAAGAGGATATCTGACTGGTCTCAGTCCGAGACCGGCCAGCACTGCTCCGGGGAATGAGGTGCATGAAACTGCTGCAACAGGTTCCAATGACTGCTTCTGCCTGGCAAGCTCAGAGAAATAGATTTCCCTTGCTGCAAGTGATATATCCCGCAACTGCTTACTTCCTTACAGCAACCAGGCCACCGCGACCGAATTCACCGACTTTCGCCTTCTCCAGCATGAAGGTGAATTCACTTCCCAGGAAATTGAAAACATCATAGTTCCAGCCGAGAATCTGCATGGCATCAAAATGCCTCTGGCCTGCAAGCTGCCCCAGATAATTCTCAATGTGTTCTGCCATAGTGGAAGTCAGGTCTGTTGAATCAATGATCTCGAACCCGTTTTTCTTCAGAAGGTTCTCATACTCTTCAAGAGAAAACATATCGGGAAATTTCATTGTGTTGCAGATTCTTGCGGCGTCATCATCACTGAGTCCCTCTGGTCCTATAAGCCAGTCGGTGAAGGCAATTCTGCCACCGGGCTTAAGTACCCTGGCTGCTTCCTTTATCAACTTCTCCTTGTCCTCTACATAGCACCAGGCATCCTCACCCCAGACGCCATCAAATCGACTGTCAGGATATGGGACATCAGTTGCATCACCCAGTTTGATCTCGATGCTGTCACTGAAACCATCTGAGGCAACTCTCTCCCTGGAAATGTCCACCATTTTCGGTGTTGCGTCAACACCGTATCCCTTTACATTGTACATTCGCTTCAGAAATCTCAAACCTGCGCCAGTGGCACTGCAAAGGTCAAGAACCTCTTCACCGCTTTGCCAGCCTGCTTTATCTGCAAGAGCTTTGGAACTGGGAAAGCCCCCCACATGTATCTGATCGCCCATTATCAGCTCCCAGAGAGCACCCTCAAACCCGCTGTATACTTCCTGTACATCAGCCAGCTTCTTGTCTGTCTTTTTCAATGTAATTCCTCCTGCGGCTCGGGCTTGGCCCGATTACTGAATTGTACCGCCGGAGATCTCAGGGAAAAGCAGGGAAACTTTACTTAAAACCTCCGGCGGCGTGGAGTTCGAACCGAACTCCATCGGCACCTGTCAGGCTTTAACGCTGATCATGTAAAAGATCATGCAGTTCTCCCTTCGGTAGCCACGAGCAGGATATTTTCCCGCACCGTTTCATGAACTATAGTACACTGAATTAGTAAAGAATAGTCCCGGGACTCAATTCTTCGCCTTCCTGTAAACCAGTACTGAAAAATATACCACCACTGAAACCAGAATAATCACCGGCCCTGATGGAAGGTCCAGTTTCAGAGACAGATAGAGACCGGACAGACTGAAGAACATGCTGAGCACGCCGGAAAGTATCATCATTCCCTTAAGGCTTCTGCTGAAGTATCCTGCAATTGATGCCGGCACTGTGAGAAGGGCAATCACCATTATCAATCCGGAAACTTTCATCAGAACAATAGTGGTCAGGCCTGCTGTGACAAGGAAGATCCCTTTTACAAACCCCACTGGAACACCCTGAAGCATTGTGAATTCCAGGTCAAAGGAGATACCCAGAAGCTCCCTGTAGAATAGAATTACCATAAGCAGTGTTACAGCTCCAAGGCCTGCTGTAAGCAGTATGTCTGTCCTGGAAACGGTAAGAAGGCTTCCAAACAGCCAGCTCATCAGATCTGCTGCGTAGGTTCCCGATAGTTTGATGAATACCAGACCTGAAGCCATTCCGGCTGCCCACATTGCCGCAAGAGCAGTGCTGGAACCAATTCTGTTACTGCCTGAAATAAATCCGATCAAAAGACTGGATCCAAGGGCAAACACGGTTGCTCCGATCATGGGATCAACACCGACCAGATAAGCAAGCCCGAGCCCTCCGAAGGAAGCATGAGCAATGCTTCCTGCAAAGGAGGACATTTTGTTAACAGTGATCAGCGTACCGGCAATTCCGCAGGAAACCGAAGCCAGAATGCTGAAAAGAAGAGCATTTCTCATAAAGGTGAACTCAAGCATCTCACCCATGGTGCTTCTCTTCTCTGCCCAGTACCCTGTGGGGCACTCCATGAGCAACGAGCTCGAAGGGACAGCCGTACACCTTTTCAACAGTTTCCCTTTCCAGCGATTCACCATGACTAACAAGATTTCTGTTGATACAGGCAATGCTCTTTACGTATGATGACACAGCTCCTACATCGTGTGTAACCAGAAGGATTGTCATATCCTTATTCAGTGTTGAAAGAATATCGTAAAAACTGCTCTGAGTTTCATGATCCACACTGGCCACCGGTTCATCCAGAAGAAGAACCCCGGGCTTTCCTGCAAGAGCCCTGGCTATCAGCACTCTCTGCTTCTGACCTCCAGAGAGCTCATCAATTCGTTTACCGGCAAGATCCTTCACTCCCAGCAGTTCCAGGTTCTCAAGGGCTTTGTTTCTGTCTTCACTACTGAAACTCCTGAACATTCCTTTTTTTCCCAGCCTTCCCATAAGAACCACATCCAGAACCGTAGCCGGGAAAGTCCGGCTGGGTATCACCTGGGGAACATATCCCAGTTTTGAACGCTCTGTTTTTACTTCAACAGTTCCCCGGAAAGGCTTGATAAGGCCAAGTATCACCTTGAGAAGGGTGGTTTTCCCTCCGCCATTGGGTCCAATAACAGCCACAAACCCGTTTTTCTCAACTTCAAGACTGACATTCACCAGGGCAGGATGCTCACGGGAATAACCGGCAGTAACACCTTCAAGTCGAATTACAGTTTCGCTCAATTCAATACCTCACATATTGCCGAGGCTGTTTCAAACATGTTTTCCAGCCAGTCTTCAGCGAGAGGATCAATTACAACCACTTCCACATTCAACTCCTGAGCAATTGTTTCTGCGGCATTCCTGCTGAACTGGGGAGATACGAAAACAGCTCTTATGCTGTTGAGACGGGCATATTCAAGCAGCTGTACCATCTCCCCGGGAGATGGCTCACTGCCTGCTGATTCAATGGATACCTGAACGAGATTGAACTCATCTGCAAAGTAGCCCCAGGATGGGTGAAACACCATAATACTTCTTCCGGGACAGGGATCAAGAAGCTGGTGGATCTCTCCCTGCAGTTCTTCTATTTCACTGAGGAATTCCTCAGCGTTTTCCCTGAAAATTTCTCCATTCACCGGGTCAGCTGAAATCATTGCATCTGCAATTGTCATAACCTGCAGTTTAACCATCTCGGGAGAAAGCCAGACATGTGGATCAGTATCTCCGTGCTGATGATCATGCTCATGAGAATCCCTGTCTATTGGAAGCATTTCAATACTTTCCACTGTATTTACCATGAGCAGATCAGGGTTGAGACCGGTGAATTCCTCAGCCCACTCCCTCTCGGCGATAACTCCTATTGAAAACCAGATGTCCGCTTCGCTGACAGTTCTCATATCGGAAGGAGATAATTCGAATGCCGCCGGACTGGCTCCTGGAGGAATAAGTACTGTGACATTAACCAGTTCTCCGGCAATTTTTTCCACAAAATACTTCTGAGGAGATATACTTACAAGAACCTGAAGACCACTGACGGAGTCATGACTGTCACCGGCGGTGCATGCAGCAAGAAACAGCAGAAATATCATCATTGCTCTGAATTGCAATCGGGGCACCTTCCTTCCAGGACAAAATCGAAATTATCAACCCTTACGCCATAGTTCAACTCTATTTCTTTTATGAACTCCCTGGAATACCCTGAGACAGGCAGAACTCCACCACAGCTTCTGCAGCGAAAGTGACCATGAGGAGTGCTGTACCTTTCAGTACATCTGTATTTTACAACACCCTGCCTGCCAATACTGTGTCTCAGAAAATCAGCCCCGGCAAGACTTCTAAGGCATCTGTAAACAGATGACTGGTTACAGGGTAAAGTCAGACTGCTGTGAACATCAGCCAGGGATACACCGCAGGCTCCACTGAGAAACAACTCCACCACCTCTCTTTTCAGAGGAGTTATTCTCAGTCCATGTTCCCTGAGATCGCGGAATACTTCGCTTCTGTTCAACCGGGCTCCTTATCGCAAGTTGTTTGCAATAAGATAACCCATATTCCATGAAAAAAAAAGCCCGGGCATTAAATACCCGGGCCTGCTTTATTCTTAAACGGCTGTTACTTGGAGTAGAACTCCACCACAGCTCTTTCGGATACCTCGATGGGAATGTCCTCCCTGGAGGGAACCGCTTTAACAGTGATCATTCTTTTCTTGGGATCGGCTTCAAGAAATGCTGGAACACCGATACCTGAACCGGCAGCAATGTGCTCGGTGAGTATTTTCAGATCGCGACTTTTTTCCTTCACACCGATAACATCCCCAACCTTGATTCTGTAACTGGGTATTGTTACCTTTTTGCCGTTCACTGTGATGTGACCGTGGCCAACAAGCTGTCTGGCAGCAGGGATCGTCGGAGCAAATCCGCCTCTGGCCACAACATTGTCAAGCCTCTGCTCGATAAGCTGAAGCAGGTTCACACCTGTCTCACCCTTCATTCTGCAGGCATCAGTGTAGTATCTGCGAAGAGCTTTCTCGTTCAGCCCGTAATTAAAGCGAATCTTCTGCTTCTCCTGCAGCTGGAGACGGAATGTTGAAACTCTTCTGCGTCTGCGCATGGCGCCCTGTTCTCCCGGGCTGTTGGCTGACTTGGGCTCTTTCCTTACAAGTCCTGGAAGTTCTGTTCCAAGTGATCTGACTTTCTTAAGCCTTGATCCTCTGAATCTGCTCATCTCATCTCCTTCTGCTATGCAGTTTTCATAGTGACAGCATCAGCTCTCTTATCTGTCACCTGCTGTTTATGCGGTACTTTTCCGCAAGTTCACCGAATCTAGTACTTTCCGTGATTACAGTCAATAAACAGGGGCCGGCAATGCCGGCCCCTGAAGAACAGTAACCATGTTTTAAGGAAGAACCACGCAGTTCTTCACCATGCTCTGTCCAGGAATGTCAAGTCTGAGGAAGTAGATACCTCCTGCAGTGTTTGCATTCCAGGTAACACTGTGCTGACCGGCTGTGATTTCGCCGTCCACAAGTGTGGTAACAATGCGGCCTGTCATATCAAATACGCTGAGATTCGCGTGTCCTGCAGACGGCACTGTAAAGCTGACAGCTGCATTCCCGGTTACAGGAGTTGCAACGTTAAGCGAAACAACTGAAATACCGCCGAAGTCGCTCTCAACACCGGAACCTTCCACAGGAACAGATTCCTGCTTGGGATAGAGGTTGTGAGCTGTTGCAGTTATTGTGACATACTCGCCGCCGGGGATGGACGGTACATTGATGGTAACTGCACCGGACGCATCCGTGTAGCCGCTTCCAAGGGTTACATCGTTCTGGCAGAGACCCACAAGAGCGTTCTCAACTGGACCATCAGTGGGTGTTGTCACGTTCACTGTGAAGTTACCGGTAGTGATCGTTGAAGGATGAGACATGGAAAGGTGCACCAGGGGTCCTGTTGTGGAGAAGATGTCATGCTCAGGCTCACCCATTATAAGGTGCATGTTGCTGTTGGTGTTGCTTCCTGTGTACTCGTAAGCTTTGATCTTGCCATAGTCGAAGGCTGCACCCATATGGTACAATTCCTCCTGGAAGTATCCCTTGAACTGGTAGAGGGCAAGAGAGTCTGTAGGACCTACCGGGCTGGAAACAGATGCGCCCATGAAGCCAACGGCTCCGCTTGGGCTGGCCATGTCGCCGGCATTCAGCCATGCCTCACCGAAACAGGTTGTTCCCCCGCCGAACTCGGCATTGTTGCATGCAATGGAGCTGATCCATGGAAGCATTCTGCCGTTTGTAAGAGCATTCACATCTGAGTTGTTGAATCCCGTTGTAACCCATGAAGTAATGCCTCCGTGACCAATGTAGCTGAAAAGGGATAACCCGTCGTTGAATTCAGCTGAAAGATTGGCAACTGAAGGGGGTACGCCACCGTAGGTGGAATTGCTGCAATAAAGCATTACATCCATGTTGCCGTCATTGGCCATGATCTCCTTGTACCTGTACGACATAAGGGGATCCTGGAAATCTGTTGATCCAACGCTTACTGCATACTGGAACCAGCTTGAAGCGGGTTCGTAGGGCTCAGTTTCGTATGAGTACACTTTCCATGCAGTGTAGGCAAGACTTGCGGTGTCACTGCAGAGTCTGGCCACATGGATACTGGGGTCGACTCCTGAACCTATAACACCGTACTGATTGTCTGCAGCTATGCTGCCTACCCAGTAGGCAGGAACAGCAGCTTCATCACCGAGAAGCAGACAGTATTCAGGAGGATTGGTCCAGGTATTGAAAGCATCTTCGATGTAGGCATCAATTGCCGCAGAAGTGGTTCCAATATCCTCTGTTGTAGCAACGTGAACCTCGTAACCCTTTTCACGCTTCCACTGGATGAGGTCTGCTGCCAGATCTACAGCTTCCTGAGGACCTATAACCAGATATGAGCCGTCAATAACGGCATCTGTAAGGTTAAGACCAAGAACCTCTTCGTAAAGAGGCATGTAACTTCTGGTCATTCCCTGAGAAGTTCTGAAAAGTTCATTCTCACCCTGACCGCTGCTGCTGACCAGTCTGAACTGAACACTGGTAGTAATGAATGTTTCACCTGTAACAGGATTAACAGATACAGGGTTGAACCTGACCCATGCAACACGGACATCTCTGAGGATTGAAATTCTCTCGATTACAACAGGAGAGGAAGGAAAGACTTCAGATCTGCTGTAGACATCTTCATTTACTCTAAGAGGCAGGGCACCTGCTGTTCTTTCAGCGAAAGGCTGTGCCGGAAGGACGTTGTAGTTCCCAAGTACGGAAACTTCGCTGCTGATGATTTCCACAGAAACACCACCAGTATTGGGGATCTGAATCATCTTTCTTATGCAGGGAACGTCCGGTGTTCCAACCTCTGCCCCGTATCCGCCGCCGGGAATCCTGAAAACTATACCGCTTCCGTATCCCTCTATTGAACTGTCAACGGCCTGAAGCGCGGTAAGATTAAACTGAACAACAGGACCATTATCGGTGCCAAGATACTCAGCAGTTTCAACAGGTTCGGAAGCTCTGTAAACACTCCCGGCAAACGCTGAGAAAGCAGCCAGCGATAGTACAAGGAAAACCCTTATCATCAAATACCTCCTGTATATATATAAGTTACGGGGTTTGCTTAACTCTATAAGCAAACCCCGTACGAGTCAATGGTTCCCGAAACGAAACCCTATCTGTTTATCAGCAGTCCCCTGGAGAGCATCACCATTGGATTGAATGTTGCAAAATCCGCCTGATGGATAAGAACGGTTTCAACCATCTGCGGTCTGCCGTCACCCTCTTTGGCATGGCATCCAATCATATTAATAATCTCTTCAGGAAGCCCGGCTTTCGCAGCCAGTATTGCACCGGAGATCGGGTGTCTGGCGCACATTCCGCTGTAACTCTTCCTGTAACCGCCCTGATGTTTCTCTGCTTCCAGGAGTTTCCCCACATCGTGGAGAAGACCCCCGGCAACAAGCCAGTCCATGTTCACTTTAAAAGGCGGTGTGTAGGTCCCCTCAATAGCCCTGGCAAGACCAAGAGCTCCCTCTGTTACAGCAATTGTATGCTGTATCAGGTTAACTCCATGGGTTTCGGTGAGAAGAGTGAACGGGATATCGGTAAGCTCTTCCGGTTTCCATCCTCCATCAACCGCTGCTGTGGTCCAGACATCCACAACCTTTTCTCTCAGGTCGGCGTCTTTTATCTGCTCAAGCTGAACTTCGAAGTACTTCTCTATTGCATTTCTCATTGCACTACTCACCCAGTGCGGCAATGATGGCATCCGTCATCTGAGCGGTGCTTGCCGCGCCATTGTTCAACACATCAGGTGTACCGCGCATCTTGAGCATGTCATAGGTGCGAACCCTGCCCTCTGCTATCACCTTCTCCACTGCAATTCTGATCTTTGATGCCTTCTCAGTCTCACCGATGTGGTCCAGCATCATGCATGCACTGAGTATCATTGCGATAGGGTTGACTATTGATACCTGGTAATCGGCGTACTTGGGGGCAGAGCCGTGCGTGGGTTCAAACACAGCAACTTCCTCACCGATGTTTGCGCTGCAGGCGAATCCGAGACCACCCACAAGCCCGGCAAATCCGTCACTGACGATATCACCGAACATGTTGCCGCTTACAAGAACACCGTAATCCTCGGGGTTCTTTGTAAGCCACATCATCTGAGCATCAATGTTTGTTTCCCAGAGCTGGATGTCGGGATATTTCTTTGAAAGCTTTCTGCCCTCTTCCCTCATCATGCCGCTTGTCTCTCTTATCACATTGGGCTTTTCGCAGATTGTAACACTTTTGTATCCGAATTTATCAGCGTATTCGAAAGCTGCTGAGAGAATTCTTATGCATGCATTCCTTGAGAATATTCTTGTGGAAACCGCAAGGTCTTCTCTGGGAACACTGCCAAAATTTTTCGTGAACTTGATGTGGGTGTTCAGAGCATCATAAACCTTATCCGGAGGATTGGTCCATTCAACTCCGCCGTAAAGACCTTCTGTGTTCTGCCTGAATATAATTGCGTCAACTGACGGTTCTTCAACCTTGCCGCCTGCTCCTCTTCTGATGAAGTTAAGAGGGTTTCCTGCGAAAGCCCTGCATGGCCTGGTGCAGATATCAAGATTGAAATGCTGCCTCATGGTTACGATAGGACTGAAGTAAACCAGTCCTTTGTCCCTGAGAGACGGGTCAAGGTCTTCAAGGGCTTTATCTTTTGGCTTCGATGTAATAGCTCCGAAAAGGGCGATTTTGTGCTTCTGGAGCAGGTCGATAGTTCTCTGAGGAAGTGGGTTACCCTCCTTCTTCCAGAACTCCCATCCGATATCGGCATGCACGTAATCAGCTTCAAAGCCAGCTGCATCCAATACCCTGATTGCTTCTTTGAGAACCGGTTTTCCGATTCCGTCTCCGGGCATTGTTACTACTGTTCTCTTCATTCGGTTTTCCTCCTGAAAGATAAGGTTACCCCACTGACAATTCCGGTGTTGCTCAGCCGGAACGATGATAATACTAACGACAAATAATCTCAGGTACCCCCTGGGATCTAAATCTGTTCCAGTGCCGCCTGAACAGCAGCCTCAAGTTGTCTGTCAATTCCTTTTGCCGCATCACACGGCTGCTCGATCACAGTAATGTCCGGTGCTACACCATTGTTCTCCAGGTTCTCTCCTGCAAGAGTGTACCACCCTGTCCCTGGAAGTCTGAAACCGGTTCCGTCAGCCAGTTCAACATCCACTGTGCCTATCACTGCTCCATATGTGGTATTCCCAACAATGGGACCAAGATCCAGTTCCTTCCAGGCCGCAGGAAAGATCTCGGCATCCGAATAGCATGTTTCATTTATGAGAAGAACAAGCGGCTGTCTGTATACACCAAGGGGCTCAACTGAGGCTATTCCGGTTCTATCCATACTGAAGGCGTATGTTTCCCGGGAAAGACTTGAAATTATCTGATCGTGAGTGGAACCGCCAAGATTTCCCCTTACATCAATAATCATTGCTTCCCTGCCAAGACCCTCGGCATAAAGATCCCTTCTGAAATCGGAAACAGACCTGAGATTCATTGAGGGAATGTGCAGGTAGCCGACACGGTTTTCAGAGAGGTCGGCAACGGTTCTTCTGTTCTGAGCCAGCCACTCGTCATAAATAAGGTTCCACATATCCCACTGAGAAACAGGAGTGATTCTCACAGAAGATGTGTTTCCGTCACGGATAAATTCCAGTTGTATTTCTCGATCTGCCGCATTCCTGAAAGGGGCATAATAGTTGTGGTATCTGTCCACCTGAACACCTTCTACTGAAATCACTGTATCTCCAGGTTTGAATCCGGCAAGAAATGCCGGGGACATGGGCAGAACACTGTCAATCCTTATGCCTTCACCGTTCCAGTCACTCTCTGCGAAAATGCCAGTCTCACCTGTGTAGGCTATTCTGGAATACTCCCATGGACCGTAGATTCCCAGATGTGATGCGGAAAGCTCACCGAGCATCCGTCTTACAACATCATTGAATTCACTGTTAAGAAGTGCCTCAGCCGCTCTTTCCTGGTATTTTTCACGCATTGCATCCCAGTCAACTCCGTGCATGTCACTGTCATAGAAACTGTCTCTGAGCATCCTCCAGGCAGAGCAGAATTTCTCCCTCTGCATAAGGTCTGCATGGCGGGAACAGGGAGCTGTCCAGGCCAGCAGATCGCCAGCTGTATTCCGGAGAGATGAACCATAACTGAGGTAGTAGACAGCTCCGGCTGCTTCGGTGTCGGTAGGCTGAATCCTGGTTGGGGAATGATCTCCGAAACTTTCTCTCACAAGATCTTCTCCATCCCAGCCTACAGACCACAGGTCCTTCTGGCCGGATGGGTCCGTGGCAGGGAAATAGATTGTTCTGCCATCTGGAGTAGCGCCGAAGAAATCGTAGTAACCTTCCACCTGGCAAAGTTCTTCAGTTCTCATGTACAGGTTGTCCGCATCAGCGTTGATCACATCAACAGGCTGATCAAGAAGATCGTCCCGGTGTTCCGTGTCAGCTTCCCAGTCCTCGGGGTCAAACCACGCCTGAACAATTGAGTAATCTCCCTGGTCGGTTCTGCTTGCCCAGAGAATTCTTCTTCCGTCTGACGGCCACACAGGCTGAAAATCATCGTTGGGATGTCTGCTCACATTTGTCGCTTCACCGCCCTGTGAAGAAACGATGTAAACATCTTCTCGATGAGCTTCAACTGCCTTGCTGAAAGCAATCCATCTTGAATCAGGCGACCAGCTGTGATGCAGTATCCCGGTTTCGTCACAGATCATTCTGGATCTTCCTCCGAGAACATCCATCACATGGAGTCTGCCCTGATTATCAAGGAATGAGAAATCACCGGATGGAGACCACTCAGGGCTTAGTGAAACATCCAGACCAGTTCTGACCTCCCAGAGATCAACCTCAACAGGTTTGTCCTCTGTGAGAGAAATTGATCCCATGAGAATGGTAACCTCACCGTTCTGCTCCTGTTGACAGAGCAGCATGGTTCCGTCAGCACTGAGCCTCGGCCTGCTCTCCAGAGCAGGAGTGTCCGTTACCCGGACTGCCTCACCGACAGATCCTTCTTCTATTGAAGCCGCATAGATCTCTCCCTCGGACTCCATGACAATCACTTTACCGTTGAAATCAACAGCAAAGTCAGTGGTGTAAACACCTGCAAAAAAGAGCTCTTCCAGAGGAAAAGGAAGATCCACATTCGCCTGAAGGTAAACAGGCTGGAACTGGAAGGTTTCCGTATCACACCGGTAAAGCTCACCGTCAGATTCAAAAACCACAACTGAACCGTCTTCACTTACTGATGGAAATGTAATGGATCCCGGTACAGCTTCAGAAAGCTGACTGCCCTCTGTGTTATAAAATCTGTCGAAACCGCCATGATCCTCCATGACATAAAAGATATCCCCCCGGGAGTCTGTCATGGGCCATCTCTGGTCAAGAGGTCTCTCATCCAGTCTGGTGCAGATGGTGCCGTCAGAAAGCCAGAGTGAGCTTGATGCACTGCCTGAGTAGTGTCTTCTCCACCAGGGAGTGTAACCTCTTTCAACTACTGTTCCCTGATCTGAAAGACAGATGTTCTTTGTGGGAATCTCAAGGTAGATTCGCGGAGTTCCCCCTGTGTCAGGAACTTTCCAGACCCAGTTGTCACCGCCTTCTCTGGATGAGGCAAACAGAACATTGTCTCCATCCCAGCCAAGAACCCTGTCCTCGCCGCCGTGATATGTCAGTCTTGCGGACACACCACCCTGTGAAGGCATCACATATACATCCCCGCCACCGGTAACACTGCTGGTAAATGCCAGCATGGTACCATCTGAACTGTAAACAGGATGGCTGATCTCTCCCCTGCCGGGAGTGAGACATCTTGGTGTTCCTCCCTGAACCGGAACAGACCAGAGCGAACCTCTCCAGCAGAACACCATATCCGAACCATCAGGTGATACTGCAGGATATCTTGCATCAGAAACGGTATCCCCGGCAGACAGGGCAGCAAGGAGCAGAACAAATGTTGTCAGCATATCATGTGCCTTTCTCAGCCTTTACAAGAAGCCTCGGAGAAAGGTCAGATCTGTATCCGGACATGTCGTAATCACCCCAGAAGGTCAATCCGGTAAAGCCTGCTTCCCTGAGATTTCTTTGAACATCTTCCAGATCCACCGGAGCCAGTTCCAGAACCACCTTCTCGGTGGTTTCACCGATTCCTGTGACAACTGTATAGAACATATGATATTTTATTGTGCCTGAACCATTACACCGTTCCACTCTCTCCCGAAGAATGAGTTTTCTGCCATCAGGCAACAGGGTGGAGTAACGCTCTGTAAGAGGCTCTGCATCCCGTCTTCCAAAAACGGGACTGACCTCAAGCACAAAAACTCCCCCTGACGATGTAACCCTGTATGCCTCCCGGAGAATGGATACTCTGTCTGAAGGATCCAGCACGCACTGAAGACCGTTGTAGGGAAAACAGACAAATTGCATGGAGCTGTCCGGAAAAGGAAGCTGTTCACCGATTCCCTGAATCCTGCAGGCAAGCCCGGCATCTGACGAAGGCCACCTGTTTATCATCTCATCACTGGGTTCTATGGCGAATGTGGTTCCTGCCTGAAGAAGGCTTCTGGCGAGCCTGCCTGAACCGGCACCTATCTCAAGACAATGGCCTGTGTACTTCTTCCGGAGCGTTTTGTAAAAGTTCATTTCGTTAGTATCATGAGGAAACACCGTTCCCTCTTCTGCGTTGAAGAAGAAAGCATACCTGTTCCAGGTTTCACGGCCTGTCATCTAGAAGGCCGCAGCCTCGGGTCCTTCTCTTATTATGAAGTTCTCAGGATCTATCTGCACACCATTCTCCAGTACTTCATAATGCACATGAGGGCCAACGGAACGGCCGGTTGAACCCACCCTTGCTATAAGATCACCTCGCTGAACTTCCTGACCCACTGCAACATCAATAGCTGAACAGTGAGCGAATCTTGTTGAGATACGGTCATTGTGCTTAACCACAAGATTCAGCCCCCAGCCTCCGCTCCACCCGCAGAAAGTAACTGTACCGTCAGCTGGAGCAATAATGGAGGTGCCTGTCCAGGCAGAAATATCAATTCCCTTGTGATACCTTACTGCACCGGTAAAAGGATCTATCCTGGCACCAAAATCGCTTACGAAAACCCCGTTCACAGGCCAGATGGAAGGTGTGTGACGCAGTTCATCCGCCTTGTTCACAAGAAGAACGGCAAGAGAGTCGTAGGCTTCTTTTTCAGCGTATGCAAGCCTTTCACACAGTACAAGGCGAAGATCAATATCATCAATGAATCTGAACATGTTCTCACCATTGTTCCTGCTTGAAAGCTGCTCAACCAGTCTGGCAAAATCTATGTTCATGTCCGCCGCGGCCATGAAAGCCATTTCCTCACGCTGAGCCACCTGCTCAAGACTGTTCTGAAGGTTCATCACCCGTGAATCAAGCTGAATCAGCTCTCCCTGAAGCTGCATGAACTCCTGATTGCGGTCTGATTTGTTTTCAGCATAAACAGTTTTGCCCAGATTGAATCCCATAGCTACGAAAAGACAGAGGATCCCCACAATGGCCAGCACGATCCAGCCAATTCTTCCCGGTGACAGAATAATGTTTCTGTTACTGGAAGATGGATTATCCGGAACCCATGTGACAGAGCCTTTGAACATGAATTCTATCCTATTTCAGAAAATGCAGCAGAGAACTGCTGTCACTGGACTCATGAAGTTTGGTGATGGCTCTGTTCTTCAACTGCCTCACCCTCTCACGACTGATTCCCATTGTTCTTCCTATCTCAGCCAGAGTGTGTCTTCTGTCTGTCTGTATTCCGAAAAACAGTTGAATGATGGTTCTCTCTCTGTGATCAAGTATTCCAAGCATATCATCCACGCTTGTCTTGAGAGCGTCAACAAGAACCGCCTCATTTGGTGTTACCCCACCTTCAGAGGCGATCATCTCCTGGAAGGTTTTGTCACTTCCCTCGTAAACCGGACTGTCCAGAGAAAGATGAGTACTGTGGATAGACATCATTCCTTCAACTTCTTCTCTTGAGACATCAAGTTCACCTGCAACCTCTGATGTAGAGGGGTCTCTGCCCAGAGCATGGCCCAGTTCTCTTGTAGCTCTTCCCATTTTGTAGAGTTCACCAACTCTGTTAAGAGGAAGCCTGACGATCCTGGACTGTTCTGCCAAAGCCTGAAGAATAGCCTGTCTGATCCACCACACTGCATATGTTATGAATCTGCAGCCCTTGGTCTCGTCAAAGCCCTTGGCTGCTCTTATAAGCCCGACATTACCTTCATTAATCAGATCCTCCAGGGCCACACCCTGATTAGCGTACTGCTTGGCAATGGACACTACAAACCTGAGATTTGCTTCTGTAAGCTCGTTAAGGGCTTCCTGTTCACCCTCTCTGATCCTCAGGGCAAGGTCGGCTTCCTCCTCGGAAGTCAGTGTGTCCCTGGTTCCTATCTCTCTGAGGTACAGTTCAAGAGATCTTCCCTCTGTTCTTCTTGTAGCCAATTCGCACCGCACCCTTCATTACAGGTGTTTCTTTCAACACGGCCTCGGTCTATATATTGCCGATGCCGGCAATGGTTCCACGAAAGATAAGAGTTTTGTCAAGTGTTGACAAATTGTCAAGGGTTGACGGGAGGTTATTAATGGACTGGGCCGGGTTTCCCAGAGAACATGTAGAGTGCAAGCTATGCGGTACAGACAGGGCTGAGCAGCTGAGTATTCAGCGCAGCTGGCCTGTTTCGCGATGCTCTAACTGCGGTTTGATCTATCTCTCCGATAGACCAGTGGAATCAGCTCTTGAAGATCTCTACAGCCGTGAATACTACGACAACAAGGATGTTGGATACGGTGGGTATGTTGAGAATTTCCAGACATATGGAAAAATTTTCAAACGCCTGTTCAATCGCAGAGCAAAAGATATCGAGCGATACAGGGGCCGGGGAAAGCTTCTTGAAGTGGGTTGTGCCCATGGCTTTCTTCTTGACCACCTGAGAAAGAGAAACTGGACCGTTACAGGCGTTGAAGTAAGCCCTCTGGCAGCGGGATATGCCGTAAATGAACTGGGGCTTGATGTCAGAAACTGCCCTGTTGAAAAGGCCGGATTCTCTGCAGATACATTTGACGTAGTTCTGCTGCTTGATGTTCTCGAACATCTCCACAGACCCTTTGATACCCTGAAAGAGATAGGCAGAATACTTGCCCCTGGTGGAATACTCGTGGTGCAGTGCCCATGGGAACTTACACACTGGGAAGAAAGAGCAGAAGCCTTTCTCAAAGGAATGAAACAATGCTCCATAACTCCGGATGCTGTTCCGGCACACCTGTACTTCTTCGGGCCGGGAACTCTTGAGGCTTTCCTTGTAAAGGGCGGTTTTAAAACTGTACGGAAGCAGAGTGG
>CAYLRO010000031.1:0-29707 GCA_964386635.1 uncultured bacterium
CTTGCCCACTCCATCTCAGGTTTCTCCATCAGTTGAGCAAGTGACACTGCTGCAAGGAGCAGTGTGATGGTGATTGCAGATTTCATCTCTTTCTCCTTTCTCTATTCAGTAAGCTTGATCCAGCCAATTCGTACGTGATAGTCTGTAGTTCGAGGGCGTCTGAAGCTTAACGAAACATCAGTTATGGTTTTCCCGTCCCATGAGGATATAGTGCTTAAGTCGAAGGGCTCCAATACTTCCCAGTATGAACTCATCTCATCAATCATCACTGAATCAATACCGGGTATGTTCGTACGCCAGGTTAAATAGACATCACAGGCCAATCCAGACTTGCCTATCAGACTTATGGAGCTGTAATCACTGCCGTCAATTGAATTGCCGTCAAGCTCAAGTGTCATCTTGTTGGTCAGGGAGTAAGTATCGTCAATAACACCTTCAAGCATTCCAGAGATAGAATCTGTGTAGGCTGATGAATCCCAGCCATACATTGATTCAATGTCCTCGGTATACCAGGCCGGGGGCGGTGCTCCAGACTCCTCTGTCATGTCCCAGGGATCATTCAGTTCCTCAGTGGCATAATCTCCCGGCTTTACCATATAGACCAGCGTGGCTTCATTATCAAGCGGATCCGGTTCACCGAGAATGGTCTGAGTGAATACCCGCAGCCTGTGAACACCGATGTCATTACTCCCTGGTGTCCATCCGAAAACAGCCTCAGCTCTGTCAGGTTTCCAGCATGAATCAGTGTTCAATCCGCTGAAACTGATTCTGACAGTATCCAGCATTGTGTTGTTCGGTTCATCCTCAAGGTACACGAAGAGATTGCTGTGGGCTACCCCGCTAATGGTAGAAACTGGTCAAGCGGTCTTTTCTGCATTGTAGGCAAAGTGGAAATTCAGTAGCCATTCCTGGCTGGAAGATTCCTCCTGATGGAGCGTAACTCTCTTTCGGTAATCAGTATGTGAACCTGATACTGAGAACATTTCACTGCAAGGCAATGTCCCGCTGATTTTAGTAGGTTGACATGGGATTGTTTCATAAAGCATTGTCAGCTACAGGCAGGCCCCAGAGGTTCTCAGGAATTAATTGGGTGCCTTGAAAGCTGTCACAGGATTGCTGAAAATCCAAGGCCCTGTTATTCTGAAAGGGTGTCCTCGGAGCTATCCGAAAACTGTCAGGAGAAATAATGAAAACAGGGAGTAGTGCAGTGATCTGTGTGCTGCTATCTACCGCTTTTTCTCCTCTTCATGCGCAATATGCCGCTACTCCCGGCGATGTGCCGCCTGTTCCTGATGCCAGAAGTATTCCGGTGGAAGTTGTTCCGCCCTTCGCTTCCCCTTTCGATATTCCTGGAATAGAGATTGGTTATGCTGAAAGACTGGCAGCTCCGAATGACACGGAAATCATCTGCAGAAACACCGATGGAGTGACCATTGCCCTTCTGATTGACGGTGAAACATGCACTTATACATTCAGCGGAGACTGGGGATTTACCTTTATCGAGTTTTTCACCACTCCTGATGTTAGCCAGATCAGCCCGTCTGGAAGGTACTATGCAGTAGGCGGTGACGGCACATCAGTATTCAGGAGTGATGTATATGTGGTCGACCTGGAAACCGGCAAGAAGTACCGGTCCACCTCCAGGGGTATATGGAACTGCTCGGATTGGATAGAAGGGGACTTTCTGGTGATTGGGAGCATAGGGGTTGCATCTTCCGAATATGAGAAATTCACCAGAGGTGATCTGGAAAGCATGCTGTGGATCAACGATTCCTACATGACTGAAGGAGCAGGATTCACAACGGATATAGTGCTTTACAGAGGGGGTTCTTCCCGGATCATACTTCCTGAAGACATCTACTACGGCTACAGGATGACAGGTACAACAGGGACTTTTGACAGTGGCATCTACTTCGATGTTACCGCCTCCCCGAATGTGGTACCCTCCCTGGCAGGATTTCAGTCTGCTTGCGATTTTATTGAATGGGTTGATACCACCGGTCGGGAAGCTGCCTTCCCGGAATTTGAATTCCGGGTATTCGTTGATACTCTCACAAGCAGCATTTCCAGTATTCAGAGGGTGACAGCGGGAACCGCTGGAGAATGATCGGTTTTCCCTCTGCTGAGGTTTTTCGTTTTTCTGATGATTCTTTTGTACTGCTTCTTTCCCGGCTCAATCGGCATTGCTCGGATCGGGCTGGTACAGTACAATTATTCAGGGTTTCAAAACAGTCTTTCTGCTTGTTTATGGAGGAGCGTTTATGGCCAGAATACTGCTTGTGATGTGTGTTTTTGCAGAATGTGTTTCGGGAAGCAGTTTTTCATGGATTCTCCCGGTTGACCAACCGTGGACGTCTTTCCCACTGGATGTCTGTCAGCTTGCGGGTGGATCATTTGCCCTAACCCATGCAGCGGTAATGGAGGATGCTGTGTTGTTCCTGATGGACGCAGACGGAGAACCGACCTTCAAACAAGCGAATCTCCGGGTTCCCGGCAGAGCGCTTGAGAGCGGTGGGTGGGTTTTGCCTGTTGCGGACGGTGGTTGTTTTGTGTGCACATACAGCGAACCGCGAGCAACGGGTATTAATTCCGACATTGCTCTGTTCAGGTTGTCCGAAAGCGGTGAAGTAGCGTGGAAAGCTATGACAGGCATAAATACTGATACAGTTTACCTGGGCATCGGGGCAGCTGCATCGGATAACGGTGGGTGCGCCGTGCTGGGCACCTGCGACTACGGGTATGAAAATGCATTTCTGAGAATGTATTCATCTTCAGGCTCCGAGGTATGGGAGATTGATTTCAAGGAAGTTGAGAATTACTATCCGTTCGCGGTTTATTCCACTGGAGAGGGCTTTCTTGTGCTTCTTGGCCATGAATGGGAAGAGACGGCGATGGTTCTTCGAGTGAGTGCGGATGGTATTGTGGAATGGTCTGCTGAGATTCCCTGCAACTGCGGTTCAGGTCCTTCCGCTTTCGCAGAGTGTTCCACCGGTTACAGGGTGTATTTGTCCCTTTCCGACAATACAGGGGCGGGAGTTTTTCTTCTCCTGGGAACTGATGGTGAAATTCTTGAAATGGCTCAGTTCAGCCACGGTGTGAGCGCCTGTGATGCACTTATAACAGACGATGGTTCAATTGTTCTCGCTGGCTCCAGAAACATGGACGGAGAAGAGGGAGCCGTGATCGAGGCATTTGATTTCCAGGGAGAACCTCTCTGGGGAAGGAGGATGGACAGTTCCGGGGAGGACTGCTTCACAGCGGTCTGCGGATGTTCCGACGGCGGTTACGGTATTCTTGGCTCCATCAATCCGATGAATGAAAATGACCCGTGCGGTATCGTATTTGTGAAGACAGGCCCCGAAGGAATTGTTGAGGATTCGGCGGATCCTGCCTTTATTCCGGTACCGGTGGATACTATAAGGGAGCCTGAAGCTCCCACTTTCTGCATTGGCTGGGTTATTGCCTGCGGTGTTTACGAAGCTGCAGAAGAAGCATTTGACAGATCGGCCATCATTTATGATGAGATAGAAACCGGTATACCCGGCGCCCTCTGGATACCTGACTGGGGTTCTCTTTCCGGGTACGAAGGCTGGCTTTCTTATATCAGCTTTACGCAGGTAGACAGGCTTTCGGATGAGCAGGTTGCACAAGTGCTGGCTGTCTGTCCCGACAGTTACATGGTATGGGTAGGAATGACTCCGGTTTCCGATGTAAGAATGTCTTTGACGGATTTCAACTTATTCATCTTCGGACAATTGTGATTTCGCAGTTTCTTCTCCAGGATTTTCCTGCAGCATAGCCGGTGGGTTCATGGATTGGAGAAGAGCAGAGAGAATCAGAGTAGTGAAGTTGCATTCTTCATGTGAGCTGTTCCTTACTCTGTAAGCTTGATCCAGCCTACTCGCACATCAGTTGGAGTGGAATGGATATTCGAATGGAATTCAAGCCAGAGTGAAGATATCTTCTCATCGTTCCAGCTCTGATTCAGATCCTGAATGTTTACAGGACCAATCTCAGCCCAGTCCGTGTCGAGATCAACACCAGTGTTAACATTGAGTGTGTCATTGTTTTCGTTAACCCAGTAGACTCTGATGTCCAGAACAATCTCAGCTTTTCCTGCGAGAGAAATGTTCTCATACTGCGATGTGTCGATGTAATCGCTTACACCTGAACCTGTGTTAAGAACCATACTGTTGGTTGCGTTGGGATTCGTCAGCGTCCCCTCGAACATCCCGGATATGGAGTCGGTATACTGTGTATTCCAGCCGATCATGGAAACGATGTCATCCGTCTTCCATGCAGGGGGTGACGTAGTTTCAGTCATATCCCACAGGTCACTGAGAACCTGCGAAGCATAGTCTCCGGGCCTTACCAGGTAGACAAGAGTTGCTGTATTATCCCACGGATCGGGTTCTCCAGGGATGGTGTCAGTAAATATCCTGAGCCTGTGTACACCGATGCTGTTGCTTCCTGGTGTCCAGGTGAATACTGCTTCAGCCATGTCAGTTTGCCGGCAGGAGTTTGTATCGAGCCCGGCGAAATTTACCCTGATGGTATCCAGAACTTCATTGTTTGTGTCATCTATCAGAAATACTTTCAGATTTTCCAGAGAACCTGTACCCATATTGTAGAACCTGGCGTAAATGTTAACTGTTTCACCAGCAGGGCTCTGGAAGTCTGTCAGGGTGTCACTGCCCACAGGAAGAACAGCGAAGATGTCCGGATCAGTTATTCTGATATCAGCAGGTGAAATAGAATCCGGATCAATTATCTGAAGCAACCGGCCTTCTCCCGCATCCAGAGTATCCTTGAAGGTATAAGTGAAGGTTCTGGCAAGCGCACCTTCAACAAGGCATCTGCGGTTGTGATCCAGGGCATAGATGCTGAATGGAGTGCCGTCTGGTAAATCACTTGATGTAACAGTAATTTCATATGGGTTATTGTTTGCCCTGCAGTACCTGTTGAGATAGAAGAGGTAGCAATTCTCTTCATCTTCATCGGTAAAGATCTTTATCCGGGGGCTTCTGAACATGAATGGTTCAGTGCCATCGTAGTAAATATCTGCTTCATTCTGAAAACCTTCCCACCAGTTCAGCAGAGCCAGTTCAGGAGCTACTCTTGCTATGTCACCGAATGTTCTTTTCGCGCTGTTCCAGAGCCTGCCGTATGCTGCGAATTTCCAGAGGAGGAAGTTTTCTCGATCTCTTTGATTATCGTTCACTGTTGGCCTGTGGGGAAGATCATAGAGAGGGTCGTATCCCGGGATAAAAGGAGCAATTAAATCGGGAGATATGTAACTGATGCTGTCCTGCGGTCTGTCCATGTATGCCCACTCTTCGAAAGGAGCATCAAAAGGAATGTTGTTTTCATCAAGGAGCCCTGCATCGGTTCTATCCGCCCGAGGGCCGCTTGCATAGCTTGACATACAGTAAGGCAGCAGTGCTTTTGCCCCTCTGATGAGTGCTGTATTGCATGCCATTCTGTAATCCTGCGGTGTGGGAATACGGTAGCCGTATCTACCATAACTTAACTGTCCACGGTTCCACATTGCTGTTCCACCGGCCCTGCCGAAAGACTGTGGAACGAAGAATACAGAAACGTGTCTGCTGTAGTCGTTTCGGATTTCCCATGCAGGAATAAAAGTTGAATCCATGCATTCCTCGTAGTGGTCCAGCATCCAGTTTTCAAGGCTATCGCCCAGGTGCTGGGTGTACGAGTTCTCTTTTTGATATTCAGTTCCAACCAGTCTGTACGGATAGGCATCCAGAGCGATGAATGATGGAAAGTTGTTCTGCAGCGCAGGTGGGATTCCTCCACCTGAGTCATGTTCCTGATACTGCATTGTGAATATAGACCGGACAGTTGCAGCCTGATCTGCCGGGCCTGCAGGTGTCGAGTTGTTTCTGGCATCCTCTGTATTGTTATACAAAGCCCAGTCCTTAATGACATGCATGCAGGAGATTACATGACTCATCTCTCTGGTAGAGTCTGCTTTGTGAATGTAATACGCCATCCAGGACATCATCCCCCCCGGGTCTACCTCTCCCATGGTGGGTTGCCATCTCCAGGTGCTGTCCAGATCAGGTCTGTAGACGTAATGGGAATCCTGCGTGAAGAAGTTTGGAATGTAGTCATCAAGCCCGGTTGAGTTGTTCAGCATGTGTGCCCATTGCTTCGCCGGGATTTCATCAGAACCGTAGTAAAACCAGACACTGCTTGAATTATCGTTGAACCAGCGCCTCAAATCTGCAGCAATGCTTTCCAGAGTGTCTGCCATTAACCAGGGGGTTAATCTGCGGACCTGAGAGTCTGAAGTGAATGTTTCATTATGGACGGTTCTTCCATTCCAGACAGGAAGGGCATAAGCTGATTCTGTGTTTATTCCGTACATATGAGCCCAGAGCTGCGAGTAATCCGTCATCCTCCATGGGTTGACCAGAGTAAGCATGCCGGTTGTATCCCCTGGGAGAACAAGGTTATGAAGAATGTCCGAGGCGGTGTGAAACTGAGCACTGAGTCCGTCAAGGTTATGCCATGAAAGGTAGCAGAGAAAGTCTGTTCCCATGTTCTCGAAGGAAGGCTTCAAACCGATGACAGGAATAGTGTTGTCCGGTGGACTTGCAGCTTCTGCTGTAAATGCCATAATGGCTGTAATCATAATAAGGAGTAGTTGCTTCAATCTCATCTTTGCGTCCTCCATGCAGAACGATAATACACGGATTTATCTTAAACATGAAAGAAGCACAGAGAGGGGATTATCAACCGGGCTACTTCTTTACTGCCCACCGGAGCTTTGCGCTGGATGAACGCGGGTTGTCATGCTGTTCCTGAAATGATGGGCGAACTGGGCGGCGAACGCATTCGGAGTAAACTCCCTGAGAAGTCAGCTCTTTGAAACTCTTCTTTACCCTGCGGTCTTCACCTGAATGGAATGTGAGAATCGCAACCCTGCCCCGGCTCTTCAGGCAGCGGGGGATTGATTGCAGCAGTTCGTCAAGTGATGCGAATTCATTGTTCACTTCTATACGAAGGGCCTGAAATACTCTCTGAATGGTTTTTTTACGGGCAATTGGATCAAGGTCTGTGTTTTCCAGAGAGTCTGATATCAATCCAGCCAGACCAACTGTTGTTTCGCATTCATTCAGGCTTGAGAGGATTACTTTGCTTAGAAGCTTAGCATAGGGTTCATTGGCGTTTTCTTCAAGAATTTCTGTTAAATCAGTTTCTGAGAATCCCTCCAGCATCTGATAAGCGGTTTCGCCTGTTGTGTTATCAAGCCGCAGATCCAGAGGCCCTGGAACCTTGAAGGAAAACCCCCTGTCCGGAGTATCCAGCTGCATGGAAGACACTCCCAGGTCTGCAAGAATGAAATCGAACCCTTCAGGGCAGAGTTCAAGGCAGCTTCTTATCTCAGAGAAGTTGGTGTGTTTCGGGATAAAAACGGATTCAGCATATCCAGCTTTGCGAATTCTTTTTTCAGTTCTGGAGAGCTCTCCAGGGTCAACATCAATTCCAATCAGCATACCATCCGGTATAATCCTGGGCAGGATATTCAACGCATGTCCGCCATATCCCAGAGTGCAGTCTATTCCCTTTATTCCAGGTCTCAACTGAAGAGCCATACAGACTTCGCGGACGCAGATTGGCCGGTGCATCCCGGCGGGAGTTTGCCCCCGCTGTTTTATCTTTTCCACATCATCCGGGTACTTTTCCGGGTTCAGCTCTTTGTACTTTTCACTGTATTTTTTAGGGTGAGTTCCCTTGTAGCGAACTCGGCGGGTATGTTTTACCGGTTTGCCATCTGTGTTATCGGAATTATTCACAGGCTTGCCTTTCCAGGTGAGATCAGGAAGACACAATACCCCGGGAGGGGTTTGCAGTCAACAAGAAAGCACCGGTACTGATTCCAGCAGTTTGCTGGTTTAACTATATTCTTTCTTCAATTCTTCCCCACATACAAACCAGAGAACAGGAGCTTAAATGAGCAAAACAACCGAGTGTCTCCAGGAGGCTTTTGCCGGGGAATCTCAGGCAAACAGACAGTATCTTGCTTTTGCGGAAAAAGCTGACAGAGAGGGATTTCCTCAGATCGCAAGAATGTTCAGGGCAGCAGCTGCAGCTGAAACCGTTCATGCCCATGCACATCTCAGAGCAATGGATGGAGTAAAATCCACACGGGAAAACCTTAAGTCGGCTATCGACGGTGAAACCCACGAGTTCATGAACATGTACCCTGAGATGATTAAGACAGCAGAAGAAGAGGGGCATGCCAGAGCTCTCCGTTCATTCAAATTCGCCAATGAAGTTGAGAAGATTCATGCTGCTCTTTACACCGGTCTTTATGAGAGCATGGACACCCGGCAGGAAGAGTATCCGTACTTTGTATGCCCGGTATGCGGACACACTGCCGGAGTGGAAGCTCCTGATGTATGTCCTGTGTGCGGTGCCAGGGGCAGCATGTACAAGAAGATAGACTAAGTGCATCACCTTTCGGGCGGCGAAAGCCGCCCTTTTCTTTAGAATCCTTTTCTTTTTATTATTGGTACAGGTCTCTAAGGGAAGGGGTATTAAAATGAAAAAGTTATTGTTGGTATTGCTTGCCGGTTTTCTAATCTCAGGTTGTGGGGATGATGATCCATCAGGACCTGAAACAGGAGGGGAAGACGCCGCTTACTATCCATTGGCGGTAGGGAATCAGTGGGTATATGAAAGAAATGGATCTCTGAGTGTTGGCGGGATTCAGCTGACAACCATTTATGGCATGAACATCACTGACATAACAGGAACTGTAACACATGAGAGCGGATTCGAGATGTATGTTCAGGAATACCACATGTCTGACACCCTGGAAACCACAGGTCAGTTCGTTTATCTGGATTCCACATATACCACTTATGTAAGAGTCACCGATGAGGGATTCTACAGCTATGTGAGTCTTTTCGGTTCTGATTCTGTAAGTGTGGTACCGTTTCCTCTTCAGGTGGGTGCTACCTGGCAGCTCTCTGAGGATCCGCCGATAACAGCAGAGATTCTCTCACTCACAGAAACCGTATCTGTTCCCGCAGGCACATTCGATAATTGTCTTGAAATGCGTACTGTGTGGGTTGAGAGTGGCCTTACAGTTGAGAATGTTACAGATTTTGCTCCTAATACCGGAAGAGTAAGGAACGAGTACACACAGACATACGAGAGTTATGTAACTACACTTGTGTCTGAACTGGTTTCCAGCTCACTGCAGTAGGTATCAGCTGAACCAGTAGTTACAGAGGTCATCCATGGTGCCGGATTGAATCTTTTCAGGTAATTCCGATATGAACCATTTCATGTTGGAGTACCTGTGGAGAAGCAGCATACGCATTATGCTTTCCGGCGAACCGGCGTAGCTGTATGTATCCAGGAGTCTTTTGAAAAGCCCCTTTTCCCCTGCACTGATGAACACTCCTGCAGCACAGAGATCGTATTCAGGGATAGCGATCATGGATGGCTCAAAATCGATCAGCCCTGTGAGAACGGAATTTCCTTCTATTTCCCTGGAGAACAGATGTTCCGGCATTATCTCCGTGTGGCAGATGACCTGCCGGGAGGTGTTCTCCACCGGTTCAGTTTTTTGGATGTATTCCTCTATCTGGCAGATAAGTCTGTTATCCACTCCGAAAGCATGGTGATTTCGCCTCAGGTGTTTCAGCTGCCTGGCGATGAAACTTTCCCATACAGTTTCTCTGTAGGCAACCCGGGATACGGGAATACTGTGAAGCTCCCTGAGCATACAGGCAATCTGTTCAATCAGATGAATCTTATTCCTCCTGGATTTCGCTCTCCAGCTCTCCTTGAGAGACACATCAGTCAGTTCCTCCATGAGTATGTAAGGGAACTTTTCAAAAACTCCCGTTGCGAACAGTTCCGGTGTTTTCACCGAGAGCTTTCCTGAGAGAAGCTTAAGGAACTCAGCTTCATTCCTGCAGAACCCTGGTTCTTCAGAGGAAAATATTTTCAGAATCAGACCATGACCTGTCCGGTAAAGAATGGTGGATCCCTCGAGAATGCGGGTTCCGCGGAACGGTATGTGGAGGCTCCGGCATATTCTCTCGCACAGGGTTCTGCAGGCAGTATCATTCTTCATCAGATCAGAGAAATGAGGTGTGATATTCAGTTTTTCCCTCCATGGCAGCTGTATCTCAGAAGATGGTCCAGAGCTTCCACCTCTCTTGTTTCCCATGCCATATCTGCAGTTGAGAGAAAGTTGAACTCCCCGGGCAGCTCTCCAGTCAGGTGGTGAAGCAGTGCCTTAACCCTTCTGGCAACATGCGGTGCAGCACTGACAGTTTTCACGCTCAGCTCTTCTTCGATGAGTCTTGAGATAAGAGGGTAGTGTGTGCATCCAAGGATGAGATGACTGAGGTTAAGGCCCTGAAGAGGGGCCAGTTCGTTTATCAGCCGGCGGTGAAGTGATTCCGTGAGCCCCTGGGACAAAATATTTTCAGTAATGGTGGCCAGCTCAGGCATGGGATAGTGGAGGACGATTCCATCCGGGTCAAGCTTGTGTCTCAGATTGATGAATTTGTCTGATCTGCCTGTGAGAACCGTGGTGATCACCGCTGCTTTTCTGATGTCCGGAAATTGATGCCTGTGATTCAGTATGTTGATGTACGGTTCAACCCCTGCAAAGTGAACGGATGGATGTGTCTCTCTCAGGTCGGCTATTGCTGCGGCTGTGGCTGAGTTGCAGGCTACAACTACAAGCTCTGCGCCTCTTTCCAGAAGTATGGAAGTAAGGAGTTCGCTTCTTTCCACTATCTCCCGGTGGGTTTTGCCTCCGTAGGGAGCAAACTGTTCATCTGAGATGTAGTCTATCTCAATTCCCGGCGTTGTGGCCATTATCTCTCTTAGAATTGAGAATCCGCCTATTCCCGAATCAAAGAGACCTATCCTGGTTCTTTTTTTCATTGAGAGGAGTATTTCTGTTGTGTCATTTCTTCATTCACTGTAAGAGAAGTAAGAGTGGAAAGCTCGTTTGCAAGCTGTCTGAGCTGCATTGTATCCTTTGCATACATCACAATGTATCTGCTGTTGTCCCGCTTTAAAAGGCAGAGTATGGAAGCTTTGCCGTGTACAGTATTTATAACTATTTCTTTAAGATCTGTGACCTGAACCGTTGTTCTGTTTCCGCCGGGCTTGCGGAAGATCACCGATCCGGTCATCTGGTCCACTGCTATTCCCGAACCGAATCCTGCCTTCCTGATGCCCAGGGTTATAATATTGCTGAACAGTACTATGCATCCGCCGATTATCAGGGGAGTTCTATCGGTAGAACCCTTTGCTCCCACGGGAGAGAAGTAGAACAAGCCAGCAATTATTGCAAGGGGTATCAGTGTAACAACGAACCTTAGAACAGGGCTTCTGGCTCCTGGTCCACTTATCGGTTTTGCTTGGAATCTGCCGTTCTTTTCCTTGAAAAACTCCATTATCACATCCCCCTGTTATAATGTGAGCGAGTAGCAGATGTACCTGTTCCCATCCTCAAGAATATTCTTAAGTTTTTCCTTTTCCTCCAGTCCTTTGCATATGAACTGGGCAGTTCCGTCTCCCTGAGAGCCTACTCCCTTGCCTCCCCAGGTCAGTCCTGAATTCTCTCCGATTTCAAGAACTTCGTGCAGAACAGGAGCTGACAGCTCGCGGGGGCTGCAGGGAGCCACCATGGAGTCAAAAACTTCCTGAGCCCGGGTCATTATTCTTCCCAGTTCTTCCCCGCTGCTGATTTCCAGAGCATGAATTGCTTTCTCTACGATTATGTGGTTTTCCTGCCCAAGTGCTCTTCTTATGTCTTTGTTCCCCTGTTTGAATGCCTGATTCAGATCGTGAAGAATCTTTCTGGTGTTTTTCCGGCTCTGGAGATCAACAATGAGAACATGAATGGTTCCAGTGTGTTTTACTTTCCTTATCTCCATCTTCCTGCCATTGAAGGAAAGAAGCACCGGATCTCCACCAAGGGCACAGGC
This sequence comes from uncultured bacterium, assembly GCA_964386635.1. Taxonomy (GTDB): domain Bacteria; phylum Fermentibacterota; class Fermentibacteria; order Fermentibacterales; family JCC-6; genus Sabulitectum. The sequence goes on from CAYLRO010000031.1 coordinate 11,997, forward strand.
CTGATCCATCCTGCCGCAGTTTGAACCTGTGAGGATCTCTCCTCTGCAGGCCAGATCCATTTCCTCCAGAACGGGCATATTCAATTCATGAACCTGGTTGAAAGCCCGGGCAGTGGCTACGCAGACTGCTGCCGAGGACGAAAGACCTTTTTTGAGAGGAAGTGTTCTTCTGAAAATCTTCAACCTGATTCCGCAGTTCGGATGGTTTTCAAGGATGAGAGAAGCTGTTCCTGATGCATACCCGTGAAAGTTCCCAGGTTCGCCTGCAGCATTCAGAGCCGCTCTGCTGTTCTCATAGTGCACTTCTTCAGAGAGAGAACCGTTCTCCATGATCTGAGAGATTGAAAACCCTGAAGGTATTTTCCTGGCTTCTGCGAAGATCCCCTGATCAGTTCCTGCAACAATGCAAAGCCCTTCCATAACTGAAGCATCCTCCTGGCGGTACTCTCCTGCCCAGTCAGAGTGCTCTCCGAAAAGACACAGTCTTCCAGGAACAAAGAAGCTGACTGATTTATTCAAGCTCTTCCGCCTCTTTCTTCAGTCCGAATCTCTCCAGAGTTGCCTTCTCAGGTGTTCCGGTTTCTTCATTCCACCCTCTGAGCCTGTAGTATTCACTGAGAATTTTTTTAAACTCACCTTTATCCATTGACTGCTTCCTGCCTGTCAGGGGATTTGTGAGATACTCTTCTTCCTGAAAATAAGGGATTACTGACTCATCATCTTTCCTGGAGCGGTTGAAGTTTCTCACAAGCATGGAACGTTCCAGCTGAATAACTCTCTCAGATGCAAACTCCATGTCCCTGTCAGACCAGTCAATTCCAGTGCAGGCGTTGAACATCCGCCGTTCGAATGAAGGACCGTCAATTCCCTCTGCCATTGCGAAGTTGTCAGGGGTTTTCCTGGAGTAGATTCTGGGGAAAACCTGATCTCCCACAGTAAGGGAATCCTTCATGACAGATCTCTGGCCGTGCCACCAGGCTGGAAAAGCTTTATGGGAATATCCACCCAGGGGGTCTGCGGACTTTTCAGTTCCATAGATCCTGGCTGACACCTGTTTTATCCTCTCCCACTCAAGACCGTGTTCCGGTGAACAGATTTTGCTCCATCCCATGATGTTCTGGGCATATCCATGTGCACTGGATATGGGATCTCTTGTATCCACCGCCCACTGAACTGCGCTGACAAGCCAGTAAGGGAAAAATACGTAATTGATTCTGTCCCCGTGACCATCCCAGTGGCCTGCATAACCCCATGCAGGGAACAATTTCCTGATCTGTCTTCTGCCGATTCCCAGGTTTTCGCTTGCCCTGACAGTTCCCTCTGACAGTGCTGACCGGAATTCACCTTCTCGAAAAGCTATGCCTCTTAAAACAAAGTCCCAGAAAGCTGGATCGCTGAGGTTGATCTTCATGCCGTCAATTTCCGATAGTTCGCCTTCATCATTCAGTGCTCTGAGCCAGGGCATGAGGCCTATCAGTATCTCCCAGTGGTTTAACCCCAGGTCGTTTGCCAGTCTTCCTATCTCAAATCCTGCTTCAAACCCCAGGTCCCAGTTGTAGAAACTGCCCTCAAAACCGGGAAAGAGCCCGGCGACACAGTCAACCTGACCGGAGAACACCTTTCCACGCTGCAGTACTGCCGGTACAGTTGTGTAGAATCTGGCGTCATAACACCTGACGGCACATCCCTGTGTGCATGCCTGATATCTCTGGCCGTATTTTCTGACCTTCTCAGGGTCCAGCTCAGGCTCGTGAGGCCAGCCATGGGAACCGTGTGCTTCCATTCTCACAAGCCTGCAGATGTGAGCAAACTGATCAGGGTTGGAAATATCCAGTGGAAGGGTTCCCCGGACAGCAATTGCCTTAAGGTTTTTGGACCCCATAACGGCACCATACCCGCCCTGTCCTGAAGCACTTTCTGTTTCAGTGGCAGCAATGGCGATTCGAACCAGATTTTCCCCTGCAGGGCCTGTGGCAAACACTCTCCACTCTCTGCCAAGGCGATTCATCAGGGTTTTCTGCGTGTCGTAGATGCCAAGCCCCCACAGATCCCGGGCAGGAACGATTCTGCACTGCCGGTTATGTATTTCCAGATAAACCGGCTCAGTTGCTCTTCCGGTTATTATCAAACCGTCAAATCCTGCATGTTTCAGTTCAGGGCCCCAGTGTCCACCGAAGGAAGATCTAGAGTACCACTCAACAGGATGACCCTGGGCCGATATACCGCAGACAGTTGTCCGGCCGGAGAACGGGGCAGCTGTTCCGGTAAGAGGGCCTGTGATTATCATCAGAGGATTGCCGGGATCAAATGCTCCTGTACCCGGTGGAATCTCATCCCAGGCTATTCTGGCAGCGGTTGCTCTGCCGCCGTACCATTCCGGAAGAAATTCCATAGTGGGCTGCTGCTCAGTCCTGCGTGTTGTGAGATTGATGCGTAGCAGTTTTCCCGAATATCCCCCTGGTTTCATGCTATTCCCTCAATTCGATAACGTTGAACAGGCACGCTTCAACACAGGCAGGTTTGCCGTTGCAGAGATCGCATTTAATGGCATGGTCAACATACGGACTAAGGAAGACTGCATGAAAAGGGCATGCTTCGACACATGCACCGCATGAGATGCACAGTTTTCCGTTTATCACAGGAATACCTGTGACAGGATCAGGCTGGATGGCGTTTTCAGCACATGCCGCAGCGCATGCGGGATCAGAACACTGCCTGCAGTAAATGTGCGAATGCATGCCTCCGAAAGGATCCAGAAGTACTTTTATCGCAGATTCTGACGGAGCCTGTCTTTTGAAGTGAACAAGGGCACAGACAGTCTGGCAGTTCATGCAGCCGGTGCACTTTGCTGAGTCAATATAGAGTTTTGCCACTTAGTCCCTTCTGCAGCCCAATAACCTCACAATGCCCTGCGTTTCCGTTGCTGTCAAGTTGCTTGTGTCTATCATTTCAATAGGGTATTATTCACCCTTGTCAGGAGGCTTATGAAACCAATACTTGTTACCGGAGGCAACAGAACAGGAACCACCTGGGTGGGGAAAATGCTCTCCCTGGCGGAGGAGACATTTTTCGTGTGGGAGCCATTCAATCAGGAGTATCCACTTCCGATTCTGGGTCATCCTCTGAAGCATCACTACAGAATGATTCTTCCGGAGGAAACCGGCAGGGTAAGAAGATTTATAAAAGCAAAGGCATTCAGCGAACTGATCTGTTCAGTAAAGGGGGGGCACACCCTGAAAAAAAAGGCTGCCAAACTTCACGGTCTGTTCACCGCTGTTTTCAACTACTCTTCAGGAAAAACAGCTCCACTTTTCAAAGATCCCATTGCCCTCATGTCCGCTGAGTGGATGGAAACCGAGTTTCAGGCACAGGTTGTTGTAATGGTCAGACATCCTGGAGCGTATGTGAACAGTATTAAAAGACTTGACTGGGCCACGAACATGGAGGAATTTGCCCAGCAGCCTCAGCTTATGGCAACACTGCCGGAATCTCTCCAGAAGGAGATACACAGAAGAATAGCCTCAAGGAAGAAACCCACCGGCTATGTTCTTGAGGAAGCAGCTCTCTGCTGGAAAGTATTCTACCAGGTTGTAAATCAGTATTCGAAAAAGCATCCTGACTGGATTCTGGTCCGCCATGAGGATCTCAGCCTTAACTATCATGAAGAATTCAAAAAGCTGTATGCGTCTCTGGGGCTTACCTGGACCGGCAGCATTCAGGAGAAGATCGAACAGTCCTGCAGCCCCCGGAACAAGATTGTTCAGGGAGAAATCTGTCATGCTTCCAGGCAGAACTCGGCAGCGGTTACCAGGGTCTGGAAAACTGCTCTCAGTAAGGCTGAACAGACAACTGTCCGCAGAATTACCGAGCCGGTATCCCAGTATTTCTATGATAATTCAAGCTGGGAGTGACATTCCGGTCTATACTCTGAATTACAGTTCAAGAGCAAGAAGAATCAGGCTCAGTGTACAGCCGGAAAAGGTGATTGTAACAGCTCCTGAAAACACCGCTAAAGATCTCATCAACATGTTCGTAAGAAGCAGATCCGACTGGATAAGGGAGAAGCTGAACCTCTTCAGGTCAGTCACAGCACCGTCTTCAGAGGTTATACCGGTGAACGGATCTGATATCTGGCTTCTTGGAGAGAAACTGAAGCTGCTGGTGTTTTCCCCTGGGGGAAAACCCGTTGTTGAAAATGGGAAAGTACTGGCGGGAGAGAAGTATTTCACCAGGGTCCGGCTTCAGAAGTGGCTTGATTCCCAGCTGTTGAAGACTGCTCTTCCCATGATGGAAAAATACAGTGGAGTGCTGGGAGTTGCTCCCAGGAGGGTCAGGCTGGGCAATGCAGTAACCAGGTGGGGAAGCTGCAGCTCTAAAGGTGTGATAATGATAAACAGGAAGCTGGTTCATGCTCCTGCTTTTGTCATTGATTACATTGTTGCCCATGAGATGGTTCATCTTGTACACAGAAACCATTCACAACGGTTCCACCGGGAGCTTAACCGGCTGGTGGTGGATGTGGAGTCCGCCAGGAAATGGTTAAGATACCAGGGAGCTTATCTTCTGCAGTAAAGGGAGCAGCATCGCTGCTCCCTTTTCTGCACGGCAGAAAATTACAGTCAGTTCAGCAGCATCATCCTTGTGGTGGAGTAACTGCCGGAGGTTTCAACTCTTATGATGTACATCCCTGATGGAAGGGATGCTGTTTGAACTGCAAGCTGATTTATTCCCCTTGAAAGCTCACGGCTCTCACCGGACAACTGCCTGCCAGCGGTATCGAATACCTGGATGGACACTGTTCCGGATGAGGGCATGTTCACATTCAACGAAGCAGTTGATGAAACCGGATTCTCGCCAAGTGAGACTGAAAGGCTGCTTAGATGAACTGCCTCATGAGTTTCCTCAATACCGGTTACATCAGGAACTGCCAGGTACGCCACTGTAGCTATTGCTGCTTTTGCCATGTTAGTTCCGAAGGGGAAATACATGAGGTAGTTTGCCATAACATCTGTTGTCTGGTGGTAGTAGGGGTTGTTCCATACTTCTTTCTCAATACTGAGCATTGCAGGATATCCCGCGTTCCAGAAACTGGAATGGTCACTGGCAGAGACAGGAGGGCTGGCAACGGACTTCTGGAGAACCGGGACATAGGTATCGCTTATGGCGTCAAACGCCAGTCCAAGACCCTGGGAAGCGGTATTGTAGTGAAGCTCTGCTATATCATTCGGAGTCGGGCCGTAGAATATCATGTCCAGATTAACAACTCCCAGTATCTGATCTCCTGCAGAGGCAGCAGAATCGGCATAATGAGCACTGCCGTAAAGCCCCTGCTCCTCTCCTCCCCAGAGGCAGTAGCGAACGGTGTATTCAAAGTTGTACTGGCTCATGATACGGGCAGCTTCCATAACAGCTGCAGAACCGCTGCCATTGTCATCGGCGCCTGGAGCATTGGTTGACGCAACTGGCGAGGTACTGTCCAGATGACCGCAGATGATCCAGTACTGGTCGGGGTACACAGTTCCGGTCTGGGTTGCTATTACATTCTGACAGTCATATCCCAGCATGGAGAAGTGACGAATATCAGAGTCAAGACCGTATGAGGTGAATCTGTCATTACTCCAGTCACAGGCGGTATCATAGCCGTCTGTGTTGGAGTATCGGGTAACGTAGTTTTCATAGTTTGTTGTGATGGAAATAAGACTGTCTTCGCTTACTGCAGCTACAATGTCCGCTACAGTATCATCAAATCCCTCTCTGGCGGGAATTGCTATTGGGTCAACAGGAGCACTGGTTTCTCTGAGCGGTCTGACATTGAATACATCCGACCGGATGAAGTCGCCGGAAAGAGGACGGTGCAGTTTCAGAATCAGTGACCGTCCATCTCTGTATACAACTTCACCAAGTTCAGTGGATTGAAGAACTCCGTTTTCATTTCGTACAGTGACCAGAGCGAATTCCTCAAGACCCCTGGCGTCTGCTGAAAGAACTCTTGCTCCTTCAGAGAGGGTTCCGTAAGCTACAACATGATCCGGGGTTCTGTAGACGACAGATCTGGACAGATCAGTCACGGCAGTGCCGTCCGGGATCAGCTGAAGGGTGCCGGAATACGCAGCAGCAGTAAATAGAGCTGCTGCAATAAGCATCAGTTTCATTCAAACCTCCATGAGTGACAGCGGGTAAGCATAATCATAATACATACAACTATGGTACGAAATAGTTCTTTGGAAGAAATACTCAGCCGCTGGTTCTTAGAAGTTCGTAAAGAAGAATGGAGGCACTGACCCCTGCATTAAGTGATTCAACACAGGGGGCCATTGGGATTGATACGGACCTGTCGATATGTGACAGAGTGGTTTCCGAGAGCCCGTGGGCTTCTGACCCTATCACCAGACAAATCGGACCGGTTTCTTTCAGCTCGGAAACCATGCTGCCTGAAGCAGAAGCTCCAATGTATCTGTAACTGCTGTAGTTCTTTTTCAAAGTATAGAGAGATTCTACTTCAGCCACCGGTACTGTGGAATTAAGGCCTGCGGAAGATCTGGTAACCTTTGGATTCCATGGAAATGTGCTGCCCTTGAGAAACACAACACCTGAGCAGTTGAAAGCAGCTGCAGACCGGATTGCCGTTCCGGCGTTGCCCGGATCGCCTATGCAGTCCAGCACAAGAACGGTTCCTCCTGTGAAAACCTGATCAGCAGAACAGGATGGTACAGGGGCAACACCGACAAGTCCCTGGGAATGTTCTGTTGAAGAAACATCTGATAGAACGGTTCTGCTTACAGTAAGAACTGTAACACCGGCTTTTATGGCCCTCTCTGCCACAGCGGTTGCAGACCCGCCTGCCTCCTCTGATATCACCAGGTATTCAAGTGGATCTTTTCTGTTCAGCATGTCGGAGATGAACTTCGGTCCTTCTATCAGATACCGGTTCTTCTTTCTGCACCCTGAAGATGTTTTCAGGGAAGCAGCTGTTTTTATTGCCGGATTGCTTCTGCTGGTGAGATGCTCCCGGATCACAGTGATCCTTCAGGAACCCCGGCATCTATAATTTCCCTGATAATAGTTTCAATCGAGGATTTCGGAGCCATTCCGGTAAGCTCCAGAAGCCTTGATACATCTGGAACCCGCCGCTGCATATCCTCGAAATCCGGAGGGTATGCCTCTTCGTAGGGGATCTTCACAATTTCGGAAGAAGAAGATGATATCTCCCGGACCCGTCTGGCCAGTTCGAGAATGGTAATTTCCTCGGTGGAACCGATGTTAACCACTTTCCCTATGGCTTCCTGACAATCCATCAGGGCACAGGCGCAGTCAATTACCTCTGTAACCAGACTGAAGCATCTGGTTTGCGTTCCATTCCCGAACACAGTAACAGGTTTGCCGGTGAGAGCCTGGGAGATGAACCTGGGAAGTACCATCCCGTATCTTCCGGACTGTCCCGGACCAACTGTGTTGAAGAACCTGCAGATAACCACCGGTAAGTTATAGGAATGGCTGTAAGCAAGCGCGAGGAATTCATCCAGAGCCTTTGAACATGCATAGCTCCACCGGTTTCTGGAGGTTGCACCCAGTACGATATCTCCATCTTCTCTGAAGGGAATATGCCAGCTTTTTCCATAAACCTCACTGGTTGAAGCGATAAGAACCTTGGTCATGGACTTTTTTGCAGAACCAAGAATGTTTTCGGTTCCTCTTACATTTGTCTCAATGGTCTCAACCGGCTTCTGTATTACATTCTCAACACCCACTGCAGCAGCAAGATGGAATACTTCGTTACACATGCCCACAGCTTCATCAACTGTTGAAGGGTGAAGAACAGAGTCCTCAATAAAGAGAAAACCCGGATTATCTGTGAAGGGACGGATGTTTTCCAGTTTGCCTGTTGAAAGGTCATCAAGCACGCAAACTGTTTTTCCCAGTTCAAGCAGTTTTCTGCACAGGTGGGAGCCGATAAAACCGGCTCCCCCTGTTACCAGATAGTCGTATTTGCGTTCCACTAGTGAGGAACCACGCTGAGGAGAACTCCTGCAGCTATGGCGCTTCCTATAACTCCCGCCACATTCGGGGCCATGGCGTGCATGAGCAGGTGATTGCTCTTGTCGTATTTTCTTCCTTCAACCTCAACAACTCTTGCAGCATCAGGTACTGCACTGACACCTGCAGCTCCCACAAGAGGATTGAGTTTGTTATCCCCCTTGAGGAAAAGGTTCATGAACTTGGCAAACAGCAGCCCGCCTGCAGTGGCTATGGCGAAACTCAGTGCTCCAAGTACGAAAATCTTTATTGAGTCCATTGTGAGGAAGTATCTGGCCTGGGTGCTTGTTCCTACGCTGAATCCCAGCAGAATAACAACTATGTTGTTAAGCGATCCCTGTGCACTGTCTGCCAGTCTTCGAGTAACACCGCTTTCTTTAAGAAGATTCCCGAAGAAAAGCATTCCAAGAAGAGTAATAGCCCCGGGAGCAATAAAGGCAGTGATCAGGAAAGCGATGATAGGGAAGAGTATCTTCTCTGTCTGAGAAACTTTCCTGGTTGGCTTCATTCTTCTCTTGCGTTCTTCATCTGTTGTGAGAAGTCTCATAATGGGCGGCTGAATAACCGGCACCAGCCCCATGTAGGAGTAAGCCGCAATGGCTATGGCTCCAAGAAGGTGAGGCGCCATCTGACTGGCGACAAAAATCGCAGTTGGGCCGTCAGCACCACCTATGATACCGATTGCCGCTGCCTCCTGGATATTGAATCCCAGGTATATGGAACCGAGTAGAGTAATGAAAATGCCTATCTGTGCTGCGGCTCCCAGAAGAAGAAGCTTGGGATTTGAAAGCAGAGCGCTGAAGTCTGTCATGGCTCCGATACCCAGGAAGATCAGCGGAGGAAAAAGACCGCTTGATACACCGAAATAGAAGAGTTTAAAAACAGACTGCTGTCCCCCGAGAACATCCAGATATCCAATGGGAATAAGATCCGGATTGTAAGGCATGTTACCGGCGATAATGCCGAAACCGATAGGGATAAGAAGGAGAGGTTCGTAGTCTTTCTTTATGGCAAGGTAAATCATTACTATTCCCATAATAAGCATGATCACATTACCAAGCTCAATCTGACCGAATCCCGAGTCTGCAAGGTAACTTGAGATGCTGATGTCGCTTAACTCAAGAGTTCCAGGCAGTGCGGTAAGGGCAGAGAGCAGGCGGGATGCGAAGGGCATTTCCTGTTCCCCCTAACCTATTTTCATAATCAGAGCGTTTTCAAGAATTGTGTCGCCCTCTTTTACTGCTATTCTGGACACTTTGCCGGAGACTGGAGATTCTATTTCATTCTCCATCTTCATGGCTTCCATGACTGCCACTGTCTGACCTTCAGAAACATCTTCTCCAACAGCTACAAGCACTTTGAGAATTGCGCCTGGCAACGGTGCAATGATCTCACCAATGCCTGAAGTGCTTCCGGGAGCCGAGGTTCTATCCGGGGCAGAAGAGGCATCAGGAACTGCTTTTCCTCTGCTCAGTTTTGGGGTTTTTGTAGATTTTCCGCCGGGAGTTTCAATGCCCACTGTGTAAGAGCGTTCTCCCAGTTTAACCTCCACGGTGTCGTCCTCTATCCGGCCAATGTTCACCGCATAGGTCTTGTCGTTTACAGTTATCCTGTACTCGGGCATTACCTGCTCCTCTTCCTTTGTAAGAAGTGGGACCTGTCGGAAAGAAGCCTGGCTCTTCCAGCCAGTCTCCAGGGCGTGTACGGTTTTTCGTACATCTCCCAGGTCAACTTCATGTCTTCCATTCTATTAAGCTTACTCAGGTGAGCGTGGACCGCTGCAGTGATTGCCACAACCTCTTCCCTGGAAAGTTCATCGCCGCTTTTCTGTCCGGGTTTTACCGTTGCCGGTTTTTTTCTGCCTTCAGCAATTCTCCTGATAAGAGGGAGGCTGAAAGAAAGTATAACCAGTCCGGAAAACACAGTGATCATTCCTACGAATGAAATTCTCAATCCTATGCCGGTGAGATCCGATTCAGGCACAGATTGAATGATCTGCAGTAAAACAGCTGCTGTCATAATGGTATGTTCCCATGCTTTTTGGCAGGAATTTCCTGCCGTTTGGACTGAAGCATTTCAAGGCTCTTGATTATACGGAACCTTGTGTTTGAAGGAAGAATAACATCGTCAATGTACCCTCTGCCTGCAGCGTTGTACGGGTTGGCGAATTTCTTCTTGTATTCCTTCACAAGCTCGGTCTTCTTTGCCGCAGGATCATCGGCCTCTGCCAGCTCTTTGCGGAAGATGATGTTCACGGCACCATCAGGTCCCATTACAGCGATTTCCGCAGTGGGCCAGGCAAAGTTCATATCTGATCTCAGGTGTTTTGACGACATCACATCGTAGGCACCGCCGTATGATTTTCTTGTTATTACTGCAATTTTGGGCACAGTCGCTTCTGCATAGGCATAAATAAGTTTTGCCCCGTTTCGGATGATGCCGCCGTACTCCTGTTTTGTTCCAGGCATGAATCCCGGCACATCAACCAGTGTGAGAAGCGGTATGTTGAAAGAATCACAGAAGCGAATGAACCGTGCAGCCTTCACCGATGCGTCAATATCAAGCACTCCAGCAAGATAGGCAGGCTGGTTGGCAATAACACCAACCGATCTTCCGTTCATTCTTCCGAACCCGATAATGATGTTCTGAGCGTACATTCTCTGAACTTCAAGGAATTCACCGTGGTCAAGAAGGGCTGTGATTACCTTGCGCATGTCATAGGGTTTGTTGGGATTATCAGGGATATACTCGTCCAGCCATGCCTCAATCCTGTCAACAGGATCTGTGCACGGGATTGCTATGGGATCTTCCATGTTGTTCTGAGGAATGTAGCTTACCAGCTTCCTGATAAGTTTGATCGCTTCATCTTCACTCTTGCAGACCAGATGAGCAACACCGCTTCTGCCCCCGTGGATCTGAGCTCCCCCCAGGGTCTCCTTGGTGACGTCTTCGCCTGTTACGGCTTTTACCACATCAGGGCCTGTAACGAACATGTAGCTGGTTTTTTCAACCATTACAGTGAAGTCTGTTATTGCCGGGCTGTACACAGCACCTCCGGCACAGGGCCCGAGAATTGCGGATATCTGAGGAACAACTCCTGAGAAAAGGACATTCTTCAAGAAGATGTCTCCGTATCCTGCAAGACTCTCTATGCCTTCCTGAATACGGGCTCCACCGGAGTCATTCAGCCCGATGAGAGGAGCACCGTTCAATGCAGCCATGTCCATTACCTTCAGTATCTTTTCCGCGAAAGTTTCTGAAAGGGAACCGCCGAAAACGGTGAAGTCCTGGCTGAAGACATATATCAGGCGGCCGTCGATTGTACCGTAGCCTGTGATAACACCGTCGCCCAGGTACTGCTGGTCATCCAGACCGAAGTTGGTGCATCTGTGAGTTTTCAACATGTCGAATTCTTCAAAGCTGCCTTCATCAAGCAGGAGTTCAACTCTCTCACGAGCGGTGAGTTTACCCCTTGCGTGCTGCTTTTCTATTCTTTTCTCGCCTCCGCCAAGAAGCGCCTTTTCCCTGAGCTTCCTGAGTTTGTCGGCATTCTGCTGTGCGCCCATCTTTTCCCATTCCCTTCAGGGATTAGTGTTGACAGAGTTCGGTGAGCACTCGTCCACTGGCCTTCGGGTGAACAAAGGCGATTTTCGTACCCCCTGCTCCCGGTCTAGGCTTTTTGTCTATCATTTTTACTTCTTTTTCGATCAATTCGGTAACGGCGCCGGCAGCATCGTGAACGCTGTAAGCTATGTGATGCACGCCCTGCCCCTTCTTCTCAAGAAATAACGCAATAGGGCTGTCAGGTGAAGTGGGTTCCAGAAGCTCGATCCTGCTCTCGCCAATACGGAACATGGCTACCCTGACCTTCTGAGAAGGAACTTCCTCTATACCTGCTATTTCAAGACCAAGGACATCGCGGTAGAACACCGAAGCTTCTTCAAGATTTTCCACTGCAATGCCGATATGGTCTATTTTGCTCACATCCATTATCTTACAACATCCTTTCTGCTTTTTCAAGCAGCTTTCTTCCAACAGCATAAGGTGACACCTTACCGGCTAAGATAAGAGCTTCCACCTCTTTTCTGCCATTGTATTCCTGTTCAAGGAGTTTTTCAAAGAATTTATTTCCATTTTCTTTCAAAATACCGTTCAGTGTAAGAAGTGCCCCGCGGGAAATCCTCTCACGGGAAGTCTGGGAATCTACAAGCTTGTCCATTGCAGCCCATAGTTCCGGCAATCCTTCTCCAGTGATCGCAGAGGTCCTGATAACCGCAGGTTTCTTTCTTTCAGGCGGCATGAGTTCAAGGCTGGCCTTAACATAATTTTCCAGTTGTTCAATGCCGTTTCTGTCAGCCTTGTTCAGAACGATGATGTCTCCGATTTCCATAATGCCGGCTTTCATGGATTGAATGTCGTCACCCAGACCCGGTACCAGCACTAGAACGGTTACATCTGCAAGGTCTGCAATTTCCACCTCAGCCTGCCCGACTCCCACAGTTTCGATTATCACAGGGCTGTAGCCTGCAGCTGAGAGAACAAAGGAAGCATCACGGGTTGCCCCTGACAGCCCTCCCAGATGTCCCCGGCTGCCCATGCTTCTGATAAAGACCCCGGGGTCTGAAGCGTGAGACTGCATCCGCAGCCGGTCTCCCAGAAGAGCGCCTCCGCTGAAGGGAGAGGAAGGATCAACTGCGATGACCCCGACTGCCTGCTCCATGGATCTGTACCGAGTTATCATTCTGTTTACAAGAGTGCTTTTCCCGGCCCCTGGTGGGCCGGTTACTCCCACAGAAAATCCCTGTTTAAGATTGAAAAGGCGGTCAAGTATTTCCGTAGCGTTCTCGCCGCCGTTTTCAACCTCTGTGAGTGTTCGGGCTATTCGCCTTATGGAACCTTCGGTAATGTCCCGGATAGTTCCGGAAAGAGAAGTCATAAGTGGCTACTGCCTTTTCTCCATCCGGGAGTTAATGAACTCTACAACTTCTGTCGCAGGTGTTCCCGGAGTGAAGATGGCTGCATAACCCGCCTCTTTGAGGCCGGGTATGTCTTCCTCGGGAATAACCCCGCCGCCGAAGAGTATTATGTCTGAAGCGCTTTTCTCCCTGAGGAGTCTGGCGATCTCGGGAAAAAGGTGATTGTGAGCCCCGGAAAGGAGAGAGATGCCCACGAAGTCGACATCTTCCTGTATTGCAGCATCGGCAATAGCCTCCGGCGTCTGGCGGATTCCTGTATATACGACTTCCATGCCGGCATCCCGAAGGGCGCGTGCAATGTACTTCGCACCTCTGTCATGCCCGTCAAGGCCTGGTTTACCGATTAAAACTCTTATTCTGCGATCCATTTTGCCTCCAACAGAAGCGGGTATGTGTATACATCACAAAAGAATAACCAAATCTAGAACACGGGAGTGCCTTTGTAAAGATTCAGCACAGCACTCCCCGAAAACCGGGAAGAGAAGCATATTAAAGAAGACGCTGGATTTCCAGTACTGTAAATCTCACAAAAACGGAGGATTTTAATGAAACTGACCGCCATTATGGTGTGCCTTATTGCTGCAGTCTCTTTTGCCGCTCTCACTCCGGCAACAGTTGCAGATTATCTCGATCAACTGGGAGCCATGTATGAAGAAGAAGAGGGTGTGTTCTGGCTGCTTGCTGAAGACACTCTCTCCGGAGAAAGTTTCCCTATCTTCTACATTGAGGTGAATGCTCCCATGGAAGCCTGCTTCATGGCAGGACCTACACCGGGTATAGTTCCAGAGTCAGGGGCTGGAAGAGCGGTTGCATTCACAAAGCTGGCTGAGCTGAACGCTACTTATCCCTTCGTGAAGTTCGAACATGACACTGAAACAGGTGAAATTATCTGCACATACACATTCTCCACGGAGAATGGCGTTGGTCTGGAAGCATTTGCAGCAATGCTTCAGGTTGTCTTCGGAAGCATTGACGAAACAGCAGCTGAACTGGCGGCACTGGGCCAGTAGAACGGAGTAACAGGGGATGTATGGAAGCATAGCGATCTGCGCCGGCCGGGCCAGTCAGCAGCTGACAGAGAACATCTGCCGGATACTTGGAATAGAACCGGAACCTGTGGAATTTCATGATTTCTCCAACGGAAACATGATGGTTAACTTTCCCGGGGGAACAGTAAGAGAGAAGGATGTCTTTGTAATCCAGTCCGGAGAAAGGTCGGTTTTCAGAAACAAGACCAATGCTTACCGAACCGTTTCCGGAGATATCATAGAACTTCTGCAGATGATCAGCGCTCTGAAAGACAGCGCAGGCAGAATTACGGCTGTTACACCGTACTTCCCCTATGCAAGAAGTGACAAGAAGGACAAGCCCAGAATAGCAATCACATCCAAGATGATTTTTGAACTTCTTGAAGCAGTGAAAGCCGATCGTGTCCTTGCCATGACACTTCACTGTCCCCAGAGCCAGGGATTCAGTAACATTCCTGTTGATCAGCTTCATGCCTACACGGTTTTCGTAAAGGAAATACTGTCCATGGGACGTGAGAAGCTTTCTTTTGTTGCCCCTGATTCAGGAAGCATTCTTGATAACGATTTTCTTGCTCTTCACACTGCAAAGGGGATAAAGGAATCAGGCGGTTCCCCTGATATCACCACAGGCTATGTGAAGAAGATGCGTGTTGATGACAGCGAGAAACCTCTTGTAAGAACCGTAGAGGGCCTGGATGATCTTACCGGCCGAACTGTTCTCATGAGCGATGACGAGATCCTCAGCGGGAGAAGCCTTATTCTCTGTGCCGAAACCGTAGTCGCAAGAGGCGCAAAGGACATATACGCCTTCATAACTCACCCCATTCTCAGTGGCGAGGCTGTAAGACTGATTGAGGAGAGCCCAATTACCAAACTCTTCATTACAGATACAGTGGAGTTTAACAGGGAAGAGGCAGAGGAAGTAAATGGTGGTCCTGTGAAGAAGATAGAGATACTCTCTGTGGCCCACATCTTTGCAGAGGCCATAAAGAGAATTAACGAAGGCAGAAGCCTGAGTTCGCTCTACCTGTAAAAGCGTGATAAAATAGGGGCACCCGGCCGGGTGCCCCTTTTCTGTACACAGCTTAGTCTTGCGGTTTCAATGATACTATCCCCTAAAAGCTTCAGGAAAAATTCCGGGAGAATGTTCTGACTAAACTTTTACAGGTCAAGTGAAGGTCTTTGACCTGTTCTTCTCCAGTGAAAGAATTGCTTTAATATTCCCCTGTGATCGAATGCAATCACATCAGGCAGAGTTTCTTCGGTGTAAACAACAGCCTTTGCAGCATCGTCTCCGCCTGAGGGTACCCCCTTTGCTCTGGCCCAGTAAACAGCACTGACTGTGTCACCTCTGGGATCCCTCCAGGGTTTTGAGTAGACATGGAACAGGTCAAGCACTGTAATATCAAGGGCAGTTTCCTCAAGAGCTTCCCTCTTTACAGCATCAAGAAGACTTTCACCGGGATCAACGAACCCTCCGGGAATTGCCCATCCTGAAGGAGGGTATTTCCTCTCTATAAGCACGATACCGCCGTTCTCCATTTCAATAATGGCATCAACTGTTATCTGCGGTGTTTCCGGCCTCATTTTTCCTCCCTGGAACACTTTTATGAGAACTTTGTATATTTTGTAACAAATGAAACCAACTCGAAAGGAGAACCTATGAAATTTCTGCTGATCCTGACACTGGCTCTTTCAGTGCTGGCCTGTGGAGGAACAAGTGAGACAACCGATGAGACTACCTCTGTGACAGAGGCTGCAGTCACAGCAGAGTGGATACATGATGATCTGAATGGCGCCCTGGCAATGGCTGCTGAAACAGGCAAGCCCGTGTTTGTGGACATGTATGCAGACTGGTGCGGACCGTGCGTAATGCTTGCTGAAGAGTACTTCGTGAGAGAAGACTACAAAGAGGTACTCAGCCAGTGTGTTCTTGTGAAGATAAACATTGACAACTATCAGGATCTGGCAGCCAGATACAGTGTTCAGTCCATTCCCACTCTGATACTCATGGACAGTGAGGGGAATGAGCTTGACCGCATCACAGGAGTCATGGGCTCCCCTGAGGAGTTTTTACCAATGATCCGCAGTTTCATAGAGCAGGGTCTTTAAACAGAGCACATAGAGAAAGGGGGGAGGCCATCCGGCCTCCCCCCTGGTGTATTGTGACTGCCTAGAGCCTTACAGCCCTGAGAATTTCAGAACCGGAAGGAGTGGTAAGACGGATCAAGTAGATGCCTGCAGGGGCATTTTCGAAATCCGTGGTTACTGCATGACTTCCTGATTCCAGCTGCCCGTTTACAGGAGTGCTGATAACTCTTCCGGTGAGGTCAAGGATCTCAACGGTTGTGTGAGTTGCAGCAGGAAGTGTGAAGTTTACCACAGCAGCTGAAACAACAGGGTTCCGGGAGAGGGTGAACTGCATCTGCGGCAGGGCCTCAAAGTTGTAATCTTCAACGGGAACAACAATCATTCCACTCAGACAATATGTGTCTCCGCAGCTGTCAGGGTCATCATTGTACTGAGGATCGTCACCGCTGCCGCCTACATTGATTGCTGAATCATAGATGAAAGCGAAATCCCAAGCTTCAGGATACGATATGTATGTATCGCCGTTTGTGTCGGGATCTCCGGGAAGCGTTCCACCGTTTGGAAGTGCTCCGTGCATTGCGGCTGTCCAGTAGTAGCACCACTCGTCATAGGTCTCCCAGGTTGCCCCGCCATAGGAGGAGTGGTTGTATCTTGATGCGGAAGCAAAGGTTCTGGGTTGATCAGCCGTAGTAGGAATAACCTCATCTTCGAAAGCGCCTGAGTAGCACTGTTCCATCACAACATGGAGAGAAGCACTGTTGATGTTGTCAATGAAAGTGTCGAACATGTCATCTTCAAGAACTTCAAAGTTCCAGAGATTGAGATAGCTGTCCCATCCTCCGTTAGTTCCACCGTGGTCTGTTGTAAAGATAAGCACATGATCGTCAGGTCCTGCAAGCGCAGCCATTTCATCCAGCGCACCTGTTACACTTCCCAGAACGGCATCATAGTCAAAATCCTCAGTTCCATCTCCGTCCAGATCCGGATTGGAGTTAATGCCGCCGGACTGGTCAGGGGAAGGGTTAAGGCCGTCTGCAAAACAGATGATGATATCGTCGTTGGTATATCCGTAGTCCTGAGTAAGAGTGAGATAGAGGAACTGAATATCGCCATAGTAGCGAATGTGATTGTTTGATGAATTGGCCCCTCCTGAAATGAGCAGAGCTTTGCAGTTGTCTGCGTCGTAGCCCCTGGGGTTTGGAACGAAGGAGTCCAGTATTGATGCCCTCTCCATTGTCTGCTGAGAAAGACAGGAATACTCCTCCGACATTCTTGGAAGTAAATCAGGCGGAGTCATCATGTGAATAGCATCAAGTTCACCATCCGGGGAAACGAACACCCATCGGCAGTCATGTTCCCAGTTTGCTCCCGCCGCATCATCAACAAGAATGAGATAACCGGTTTGAGGCGAAGCGATCTGTTCGGTCCAGGTTGAAATCAGTTCACCCTGAAGAATAATCCTGGGAAATGAGTAAACAGCTTTTCCAGAAATGTCATAACCAAGAAGCTGGTTGTAGACTTCTTCAGCTGCTTCATGAGGTGAGTTGATTACCCCGGCGAAAACTAGCTGCGCTGCAACTAG
>CAYLRO010000032.1:0-29123 GCA_964386635.1 uncultured bacterium
GAACTAGCCACAAGCGCTCTGGTGTTGGCTTCAGTGTTACTTGTGCAGTTTATTCAGGACATTATGATGATATCCGCATACCTTAAGCGTACC
The DNA here is from genome assembly GCA_964386635.1 of uncultured bacterium. Lineage (GTDB taxonomy): Bacteria > Fermentibacterota > Fermentibacteria > Fermentibacterales > JCC-6 > Sabulitectum. The sequence continues at coordinate 94 of CAYLRO010000032.1, forward strand.
ATCTCTGAAACCACAATGATGAGCCGTCAGCAATAGGCAAATGCAAAGGGCTATTACTTGACTATGCACTACAATGTAGATACAATCGATGTATGAATGAAATCTGATTTGAATGGGATTCTGAAAAGGCGAAGTTCAATGTTGAGAAACACGGGGTTTCCTTTGAGGAAGTGGAATCGGTTTTCTATGAAGAACAAGCCATTCAGTTTTTCGATGATCAGCACTCTGAATGGGGAGACAGGTTCCTGATGCTTGGTTTGAGTGTTAAGCTGAAACTTCTACTGGTCTGCCATTGTTTCAGAGAGAAAGATTCAGTCATCAGAATCATATCAGCCAGGAAGGCTACCAAAGCTGAATCCCGGCACTATGGAGGTGAGAAGTAATGAAAAAGGAATATGATCTGTCAAAGATGAAGTCCAGGAAAAATCCTTATGCCAAACAGCTCAAGAAGCAGATAACACTTCGCCTTCAGCCGGAGGTCATCGAATACTTCAAGGAGATGGCGAAAGACTCTGACATTCCTTACCAGAGCCTGATCAACCTTTATCTTCTGGACTGTGTGAACAGTCATCGAAAGCTGAAAATGGAGTGGGCTACAACTTAAAGGATCCCAATTTCCCTCCTGCAACAGTGCCTTTCCTCCTTTACTGGTGGTTAGTGAGATAACAACTAATCACGAAAACTGATCAATTACCAAGCAATCAGCTCAGAAATTAAGACATTGCTACCGGAATATGAACTCATTATCATGTAACTGATTGGTTCAGCGATTCGAGAAAGTGATCGGATTATAACAGCATGAACCAGTCGCCTGTAGGTGAATAGGGCAGAGGTTAACGGCGCTGGAAAAGAACACCCTGCGGGTGTCGGCTCAGCTGGGCGTAATGGCTTATGGAAGGGAAACAAATGTTAGTCTCAATCTTTCTACTTTCTTCTATCCTTGCAGCAACGAGTGTTACAATAACTAAACCTGTCGATGGTGAGACATATGATGGTGACTGGCTGACTATCCGTACAATCGTTGAGAATGAAAATCAGGTTCCAGACTCTGTTCATTATTCTTTAAATGGTGAGACCGCTATTGCAATTCCAAAACTCAATACTGACTGGCCAACTTACATGCAGAACTATCAGAACCACGGATTCTCCGAGTCTCCTGCACCAACCGATAACACCATTCTATGGACTGCACCGGTTACCGGGGATGACCACGAGTTTCCCACACCTGTGATCGTAAACGGTATTGTGTACTATCCTTCCAACTATGGTAACGATTCTCTGTACGCCCTGGATGCAGCAACTGGTGAACTGATCTGGAAATATCGGGTGGGGATGACAGATGATGCTGTTACTGTTCACGAAGGGATTGTTTACTCGGCAAGCGATTCGCTTTACAGCCTGGATGCTTATTCAGGATCTTTGCTTTGGGCTACGGATCAAGCCAATTGGCAAGGGAGCTCTCCTATTGTCTACTCTGGAAAAGTGTACGCTGGAACTTTACTAGGCATTAGATCGAGATTCTCATGCTTTGATTCACAAACTGGTTCCGTGCTATGGGTTGATACTTTATACGGGCATACTGCAAGTTGTTGTGCGCTAAGTGATGGTGTCCTTTATGTGCCTTCCTATGGCTGGAGTGGCTCCCTGTATGCTCTTGATGCAGAAAATGGAGCAATCATTTGGGAAAATGATGACAGCTACTACGGATATTGGGATTCATCACCAGTTGTTGTTGACGGTGTGATCTATATCTGCGGTTTTGATGGAATAGCCAGAGGTATTGATTCCTCAACCGGTACCACTCTATGGGCAGAAGAGATCACCCCTGGTGCGAATTACATAGCAGCCACACCGGCTTACGCCTACGGAGATCTGTTTTTTGCTGATCAGTTAAGTTCCTTCCACTGTCTTGATGCACTTACCGGTATTCCCGTCTGGTCAGTTCCGGGAGTTCAGCACGGGTCCTCCGGGATAGCAGATGGAATGGTGTTTTACGGAGAGGGAGCCGAAAGAGCCTATGGGCGAGTTGTCGCTTTGTCCTGTGAATCTGGGGATGAGATATGGTCTTACCAGACCGGAGGAACTGAGATATACTCCAGTCCTGCAATCACAGATGGCGTTGTGTACATTGCAGGTATGGACTGGAATCTATACGCATTTGGCACTGGTCTTAAGTACACCTATTTAGATGATCTATATGCGCAGGCAGGAATGAATGAACTGATCGTAACTTCCTTTGACGGCGGAGCTGTTGCAGCTGATACCATCAGTTTTATGGTTACTGGAACAGGAATCAATCTTGAGCCTTCCAGTGTATTTAATCTTGTTGCCAGTCCCAATCCGTTCCTCTCTGGAACAACGATTTCCTTTGAACTAGCTGAATCTTCATTTACTTCTATTCAGATATTCGATCTGGCAGGACGGATTGTGGTTGCCCTTGCTGATTCAGATCTCAATCAGGGTTCTCACACCTTCCAGTGGAACGGTTGTACTGAAGACGGGCAACCTGTATCAGCTGGGCTGTACCTTTGCAGAATAGAATCCGGGGGAGTTGCTGGAACAACAGGGCTGTGTTTATTGAGATAGATTCTATAACCAAATGCAGCAAAGCTGCACAGTAGTGCTAATATGCTTTGCAAGTGCAGCCTGCTGGTTTAGAGTGTTAAACAGAAAGAAGAAATTTGATCTCTTTCGAGGGATACTATCGGGAACACCTTGGTTTGCCCCAGGATTATTCCAGGCAAGAAATCTTCGCTGCTGAAAGAAGATCTGAACCGGTAGCTTTCTTTTATCTGCATCACTTGATCTCGACCGTTATTGATGAACAGCTGATTCATTCTATTTCGCCCAAACTGGTAAAAGCGTTCAAAATGCAAATTGGGAGTCTTTCGTGTAATTCGATTTCTACAGATTTGGTTCGAGAAATTGATGATGTCATGTTTAATATTCTACCTCTTCTGTCTTACACTCCGATTCGAATGCACCGTATGACCTTAGACAGCAGGGATTCAATGCAAAGACAAGACAGCATCTCTGTCTCAGTCCTTACAGAGGACTTGAAACCGTTACTTGTCAAACAGTTTTCCCAAAGAGGAATGAGATTCGCTGAGTTCTGTTGGAACGCCAGGGTTAAGGCGATTCAAGAAGGCAGATATTTCGGGATAATCGAAAATGATGAAATCGCCGCAACTTCATTCATTTCTGATATTGATTCTGGTGGTGGAAACCTCGTTGTAAGTACAAAACCAAAATACCGGAATATGGGATACGGAAAGGCTGTTGTTGCTCGAGCAACCGAGTGGTGTTTCGAACATGAAATAAGGCCCATCTACCTGGTTGCAGAGGGAAATAAACCTTCTGTTAAGCTGGCAGAGGGACTTGGATTTGAGACCATGTCAGAAGAGATTGTTGTCTCAAGTTATTCAGGAGTTAATGTTTAACCACAGCTTGAATCATCCCCCTGTCAGTGAATAAGGTAGAGTGTAGCTGCGCTGATTGTACATGAAAGGAGACCAAAAATTACCGCAGTGAAAAAGGTAGAAAGATTTTTACTTGTGAACTAATAATGCCAATATCTGCAATTGAAGGCTGCTCAGCTGAATACTGGTACGAGGTAAAGAATAGTATCACTGAGGTTGTAGAGAAAATTTCTGACCACACTTTCAAAGTTACAATGGTAAGTGATGCATAGGATACAGGTGGAATTCATAAGTGAATAGTTTATAATGTGTAAAACGCTGATGTTATTGTTTGAGATGTCAGTGCAGGAACGCCAAATGTAATGTATGAAACAGGAAAAAACTTACTGAAGTTCTTGATCTGGCCAGGGAAAACCAGGTACTGATCAAGAGAAGAAATGGAGAGACCTTTTGCCTGAGTGAGGTTAGAAGAGGATATTCTCCTTTGGATGTTCCCGGATTTTCAGTTGAAGTAACCACTTTTGATCTTGTTGCTGCAGTCAGAGAAGGAAGAGAAAGATAGAAGCGAAACAGCCAGAATGCAGCTGCTGATTGGAGCCGTGATTGGAAATGACAAGAGACATGTTTGATCAACTGGAGGAAATCAGTAGCCGACCGGAACCATTTGAGTTCTATACGGTGGCTGACCTGTGGACTGAAGAACACACATCAGAGCAGATGCTCGCGTATCATCTCAACACCGATATCGATGTTTCATCTCGACGAGGCAAGTTCATGGACGAATCGGTGAAATGGATTGCATCGAAATTCCGTCTCGGTACAGGCTCGCGGATTGCGGATTTCGGCTGTGGTCCCGGTCTTTATGCAAACCGACTGGCGAAGCTGGGTGCAGGCGTGACAGGTATCGACTTCTCGAAACGATCGATCCAGCATGCCCGTGGGGCTGCAGCAGAGGCTGGGCTGGCTATTGAGTTCGTTAACGAAAACTACCTGGATTTCCAGACTACGGATCGTTATGACCTTATCATGATGATCATGTGCGACTTCTGTGCGCTCAGTCCCGCTCAGCGCCTGGTAATGCTCGAAAAGTTTCATTCCCTGCTGTTGCCGGGTGGATCTGTTCTTCTCGATGTCTATTCCCTGAATGGGTTCAATCAGCGCCAGGAGGCGAACTCATTTGCTGTAAGTCTGTTCGATGGCTTCTGGTCGTCCGGCAAGTACTACCAGTTCTTGAACACTTTCAAGTATGACGATATGAAGGTGGTTCTGGACAAGTACACTATTGTTGAAGCAACAGGAACGCGAACTGTTTATAACTGGCTGCAGTACTTCTCTCCCGAGTTGTTGCAGGAGGAGTTCAAGAAGGCGGGATTTCAGCTCACTGAACGCTTCGCGAATGTGGCTGGTTCCCGGTTCGACAGCGAGACTTCCGAGTTTGCAGTGGTGGGAAGAAAAACGTAGAGAGTACGCAAATCTCTTCAGAACAATCGGCTGGAACAGTATACCCTGCCGGCTTCTGCTCATTTATCATTGAAGCGCTGCCAGCTTCAAATGCCTGACGGTATCACTGGATGCAGAGGGTTGCCGCCTGCAGTATATCGGGGAATGTTAACTGCATAGGCCTTCATCTTCCCACAGTTTTCAAAGGGAGAGCTTTGTGAGTTGCCGTTTTTCCGGAAGAGATTCAAAGTGACAAACACAGCTGACAACTTGGATCAAAAAGTACACATGGCTCAGATTCAACTGCTGTACCAGCAAACCTGGACTGGCCTCATCGGGGTTCTGATTGTTTCACTTACAGCCTGTATTGCTCTCTGGCAGGTTGTTCCCCAGTGGAAACTCTCCTTGTGGGCAGGAGCATCAGTTCTTCTCACTCTGGTAAGAGGCGGTATCATTTTCGCCTTTCACAGAAGAGATCTGGCAGCTTCCGATGTTCGACGGTGGGCAATTCTCCATGTGGCAGGTGTTGCTGCATCCGGTTTGCTGTGGGCCATCCCATGTGTTTTCTTGTGGCCTTCCGGGGATTCTGTTTACCAGTTAGTATGGCCTATTTTTATACTGCCGCTGAGCGCAGCAGCTGTTGCAACCTACTATACATGGACATCGTCATATTCTTCATTTGTCATCCTCACCGTTCTGCCCATGTCTGTGCGGTTTTTCTATGAAGGCGGGTTTCTCTTTAACATCCTGGGATTCCTTTCTTTGTTTCTGATTGCTGTTTTGCTCCGTGCCGGTAGAGTAATGCATGCTGCAAGTGTTCGTGCGTTCAAATTCGGAATTCGGAATCAGGCACTGAATATGGATTTGAATAAAGGAATATCAGCCAGGGAACAACTTAACGAGCAACTTCAGCTGGAAATCGCAGAGCGCATCCTGTCTGAAGAAGAGCTGAGTAAGAAGAATCAGGATTTGCTGCAGCTGAATAGAGAACTGACCCTGATAAAATCCAATCTGGAGCTGACCAACAGTAAGCTCAAAGACGCAATTGATAATGTTAAGCAACTTAGCGGTATGCTGCCAATCTGTGCTTTCTGCAAAAACATCAGAAATGACAAAGGTTATTATGAGCAGATAGAAGGGTACATCCATAAACATTCAGGACTGGACTTCAGTCACACAATATGCCCTTCATGCATGAAGAAGTATTATCCTGAAGAGTATGAGAATCAGCTTTCAAGTAAGAATAAACAGGCTTCCAGTAAATCTGAAACAGCCGGATCAACCAACTGACAGGATGCTCCTGCCTGAATCCAGTACACCTCTCAGCCTCCTGTTCATGATGTACAGGCGCAAAGGTGTTTCAAGCAGGCTATTTTTACCTTTCGTTACGCCGGGTCTGTTGTTCAGGCGGGATTTCGCAGAGCAGTGTTATGGGCAGGCAGTTCTATTGCAATGACAGCATTTCAGGACAGATCGTCTTCAGTGTTTTATGTTCACCGAACATCAACACAATCAGCAGCACCGGTTCAGGTATTGGAGGTTGGAAGTGAAAAGATTCATCCTGGTTTCAGCAGGCATTATTGCAGCGTTGTTTTTTTATCCGGTACCGGATGCGGATGCGTCCATTGATGGGATTGACACTGTAACGGAGTGGCAATCTCCCCCTGAAGACATTCTTGATGTGCTGTATGCACAACAGCTGCCCTGGGTGTGGACAGCTCCCACCGGGGAGTATCTGCTGCTGGCAGACCCTGTTTTCTATCCCACTCTTGCAGAGCTGGCAGCACCGATGTACAAGCTTGCAGGGATCAGGGTTAATCCTGCCCTTAACTGTATTCACAGCGTTCACGGCGGTACTTCTCCCAGGCTTGTTCAGGTTGATGGGGGTGGTGTCACTGCCCTGGATATTCCTGAAGGTGCCGAGGTGCATGATGTTTCATTTACTGCTGACGGCAGCAAGTTTGCCCTTGCTGTGAGTGATTCGGATCATCTTGGTCTGTGGATTGGCGCTGCAGATGGAAACATGACTGAAATACCCGGTGTGGCTCTTAATCCTCTTTTAGGCACTGCTGTTCAGTGGCTTCCTGATCAGCAGCGTCTGCTGGTTCTGCAGATACCTGACAGAGGTGCTGAACCAGAGGCTCCCGCCATTCCAGCAGGACCGAGAATATCGGAAGGAAGCGGAGCTGAGGCACGGTCCACGTACGAGGCGCGTAATCTGTTGCAAAGCGCCTATGATGAAGAACTGTTTGACTACTACTGCAGTTCGGAAATTGCAGTTGTGGATCCCGAGGATGTAACCGTTGGTGTGATTGGTGGAGAAGCCGTTTATTACAATGCCGAGTTCTCACCTGATGGAGAGTTTATTCTGGTAGAGTACATGGTTGCGCCCTGGTCGCATGACGTCGCCTGGTGGAGATTTGCATCAGAGATTGAGGTTTGGGATTCAGAAGGCAAGGTGGTTGCATCCATTGCATCACTTCCGCTGGCTGATGAAGTACCTGCTCATGGCGTACATCTTGGCCCCAGGTCAGTGACATGGCGCGCCACTGCTCCCCACGAGCTTTTCTGGGTTGAGGCCCTGGACGGCGGTGATCCAGTTGCTCAGGTCCCTCATCGTGACAGGCTTATGAGGCTGGGGGAGCCATTCACCGGTGAAGCTGAGGAGATATTCAGAGCGGAGCACCGTTTGCTGCCCTGGCAGATGGCATGGGGGGAACAGGGCGGAACTCTGATGCTGGCTGAGTACGAACGGATGCGCCGGTGGTATTACATCTGGCTGCTGAATGTGGACAATGGAACTGCACGGATCTGGTATGACCGGGATGTTGGAGACAGGTACGGTGATCCCGGAAGTCCCGTGTTCCGTCTGCTGGCCAATGGCCAAAGCGTGATGCACCAGACCGGTGATGCTGTTTACTTCAGCGGCACCGGTGCAACCGAACAGGGAGACAGACCCTTCCTTGATCTCAGAGACATGAACACAGGCGACACCCGCAGGCTGTTCCGATGTGATCCGGATCGGTACGAGTTCTTTCACGGGTTCGCCGGTTCAGATCACCGGATAGTTGTACGCTCGGAGTCAAGCGTGGATGTGCCCAATTACTACCTGGCAGAGCTGGGAGACGAGATAGAAGCCCCGGAAGGAGAGGCTGAAAGAACTTTTTCCATGGTGCCGATAACAGCATTCGAAGACCCTGTTCCCCAGCTCAGAGAGATAGAGAAGCGAATAGTGCACTATGAAAGGGAAGACGGAGTAGCTCTCAGCTTTCACCTCTATCTGCCCCCTGATTACCAGGAGGGCACCAGGCTGCCGACAGTAGTTGATGCCTATCCTCTGGAGTATTCCGGGGCAGGCACCGCAGGGCAGGTAAGAGGCTCAGCCCAGAGATTCATGCGGATGTACGGAGCCTCACACCTTTTCTTTCTCTTAAGGGGTTATGCCGTTCTGGGTCAGACAGCAATGCCAATGCTGGGTGACCCTGAAACCACATACGACACCTTTGTACCCCAGCTTGTGGCTGATGCGGAGGCTGCAGTTGCCAAAGCGGTTGAGATAGGGGTGACTGACCCGGACAGGATTGGAATTATTGGTCACAGCCACGGTGCCCTGATGGTTGCCAACCTTCTGGCGCATACTGATCTGTTCCAGGCTGGAATAGCCAGAAGCGGTTCATACAACAAAACCAACCAGCCCTTCGGTTTTCAAGCGGAGCGTCGTTCACTGTTTGAGGCCAGAGATGTGTATATACAGCTTTCTCCAACTTTCTTTGCCGATCAGGTTAACGAACCGATTCTGATAATACACGGCGACGACGATTCAAATCCTGGAACTCTTACTTTTCAGTCTGAGGTTTTTTTTGAAGCAGTTCGGGGATCAGGCGGTACAGCCAGAATGGTTCTTCTGCCCTTTGAGGACCACGGCTACCGGGCACAGGAGAGTCTGGAGCATGTGCTGTGGGAACAGCTCCGGTGGTTCGACCTTTACGTAAAGGGCGGCGTTGATTCGGACTGAGTCTGCTTTGAAGGGGCGTTTATGGAAGTTCTGTTCAGGTGAAACCGGGGATTAAACTGATGATGGCAGCATGAGCAAAAATGGACTGATCTTTGATGTGAAGCGGTTTTCTGTTCATGACGGGCCCGGAATAAGAACTACTGTGTTCTTCAAGGGCTGTCCTCTTTCCTGTCTGTGGTGTCAGAACCCTGAGAGCATATCTGCAGAGCCTGAGGAAATATTCCGCGAATCCAGATGCATCAAGTGCGGAAAGTGCAGTGAAGGGTGTTTCTCCGGGGCAAGGGAAACTGTTGGCAGATCAATTTCTGCAGAAGATCTGCTTGGAATCCTGAAGAAGGATAGAGTTTTCTACCAGGAGTCAGGTGGAGGTGTAACATTCTCCGGAGGAGAACCGACAATGCAGTGTGAGTTTCTCCGGGAGATGCTTGAGCTGTGTTCCAGGGAAGGGCTGAGAAGTGCTGTTGATACATCCGGCCATGCCCCCTGGGATTGTTTTAAGAACATCGCAGGTTTAACAGGTATTTTCCTCTATGACCTGAAGCATACTGATGACCGTATGCACAGGGAATTCACCGGTGCTGGAAATGGTCTGATTATTTCAAATTTAAGAAGACTGGTGGAAGAAGGCTCTTCTGTTCTTGTAAGAATACCTGTGATTGCAGGTTTCAACGATTCTGACCTGTGGATGAGGAACATCTCAACCTTTCTCCGGGAATTGGAGCCTTCTGAAGGTGTTGAACTGCTCAGGGGGCATGATCATGCTGCCGGGAAGTACACTGGACTGGGCAGAGAAGCAAAATGTTATGTTCCAGCTGTAGAAAGTGTTGAAAAGTTCAGGAAGATACTTCAAGATGCAGGACTGACAGTTTTGTCCGGAGGTTGATTTGACCGGAAGAGTTGCAAGATTAAGGTCGGAAAGCCTTGAGAAGGTGCCTGAGATTTCTTCAGAGAGGGCAGAGCTTCTTACAGACTTCTATTCAGGCAGCAATGCAGAGGAATATTCCACCCCTGAGCAGCGTGCCATGGCTTTCAGTTACCTTCTGGAGAACAGAACAATATACATAGGGCCGGATGAGCTTATTGTAGGAGAGAAGGGACCTTCACCCAAAGCGGTTCCAACATATCCCGAACTGTGCTGCCACACAATGGATGACCTGAGAACACTGGATTCCAGGGAGAAAATTCCCTACAGGGTTCCCGGCAGTGTTTTCGATGCTTACAGTGAAAAGGTAATACCTTTCTGGCAGGGCAGATCCATGAGAGATGACATTCTCTCCACGATGAGTGACCACTGGCTCAGTGCATATCAGGCAGGTGTGTTCACAGAGTTCATGGAGCAGCGTTCTCCGGGACACACAGTGCTGGATGACAAGATATATCACAGCGGCATGAGAGAGTTCATCGAACATGCCAGATATCGGATCGGGAGAGAGACTTCCCAGGAGAAAAAGACATTTCTGGGAGCCATGATCATCTCCATGATAGCCCTGATCAGGTTTGCGGAAAGGCACGCTGATCTGGCTCTCGAGATGGCGGCAGTGGAACCTGATCCTGTCAGGGCTGCTGAACTTCGTGAGATATCTGCTGTCTGCCGGAAGGTTCCTGCTGAGAGACCTGAAACATTCAGAGAAGCCCTTCAGTACTACTGGTTTGTTCACCTCGGTGTTACCCAGGAGCTTAACCCGTGGGACTCGTTTTCTCCGGGAAAACTTGATCAGCATCTGTATCCTTTCTACAAAAACGAAATCAGTAACGGTACATTGACCAGGGAGCAGGCAGAGGAACTGCTGCATTGTTTCTGGATCAAGTTCAATAACCAGCCGGCGCCTCCAAAGGTGGGAGTTACAGCAGCTGAGAGCAGCACCTATACTGATTTTGCACAGATTAACCTTGGTGGTATAACACCTGACGGTTCAGACGGTGTGAACGAGGTAACCTGTCTACTGCTGGATGTTATAGAAGAGATGAGACTTCTTCAGCCGAGTTCCTCAATTCAGGTCAGCAGAAAGAATCCTGACGAATTCATACTGAGAGCTGCAAAGATCATAAAAACGGGATTCGGACAGCCTTCCGTGTTCAACACCGAGATGATCCTGAAGGAACTGCTTCGTCAGGGGAAGACGCTTGAGGATGCAAGAACCGGGGGAACAAGCGGATGTGTGGAAACCGGGACCTTCGGCAAGGAGAACTACTGTCTTACAGGGTACTTCAATCTGGCAAAAATACTTGAAATAACTCTCCACAACGGAATTGATCCGGGAACCGGAATTCAGCTTGGTCCCTGTACCGGGAAACCGGCTGAATTTGATTCTTATGAAGAGTTTTTCAAGGCCTTTTCCGGGCAGATAGAGTTTTTTGCCCATTTGAAGATACAGGGAAACAGGAAGATTGAAAGGCTTTATTCAGAGAAACTGCCGGTACCCTTTCTCTCTGTGCTTATTGATGACTGTATTGAGAAGGGGAAAGGTTACCACTCTGGTGGAGCCCGGTATGACACAAGCTACATTCAGGGTGTGGGGCTTGGTACTGTAACCGATTCTCTCAGTGCCATCCGAACCCATGTTTTCAAGAATGGGACCCTCTCCATGGAGTCTCTTCTCGATCTGCTGAAAAGGAATTTTCAGGGTGAAGATGATGCCAGGAACAGGGCATTGCTCATGAACATGACACCAAGATACGGCAATGACGACGATAGAGCAGACGATCTGATGACGGATGTATTCAATTCCTTCTTCACTGCAGTTGACGGGATTCCCAACACAAGAGGAGGCTTCTACCGGATCAACATGCTTCCTACTACATGTCATGTTTACTTTGGCTCTGTGATTGGAGCAACCCCTGACGGAAGGCTTGCCGGCACGCCGCTTTCCGAAGGGATCAGCCCTGTTCAGGGAGCTGACAGAAAAGGCCCGACAGCGGTTCTCCGATCTGCTTCTAAAATGGATCACTCTCTAACAGGCGGAACCCTTCTTAATCAGAGATTCACCCCGGATCTGCTGAATACCCCGGAGGGGCTGAAAAAACTCGTGCATCTTATCAGAGCATATTTCAGAATGGGGGGGCACCACATTCAGTTCAATGTTGTGGACAACGAAACACTTGAGAAAGCCAGAGCGAATCCGGAAGAGTACAGGGACCTTATTGTAAGGGTTGCAGGCTACAGTGATTACTTCTGCGACCTGAGCCCTGCCCTTCAATCGGAGATAATATCACGCTCTGCCCACGGAGACATGTAAATGTTTGGAAACACATATGACAGCGAGGGAAACCCATGGCACTGAAAACAGTTCAATTCAGATACGGGACAGATAATCTCGGGTATCTTGTAAGGGGTAAAACAGGGGCAATTGCTGTTGACGGTGGTGCTGTGGATGACATTCTTTTTTATCTGAAGCAGGAGGGGCTGGTTCTTGAATTTGTAACAAACACCCACTCACACAGTGATCACACATGTGGTAACAAAGCTCTTCTGGCAGGAACTGATGCAACACTGCTGCCGGTTTCCGACCTTCCGGAAATGGGCAGTCTGTATCTGGAGGGTAATGAAATTCGAATAATTCACACCCCGGGCCATACTCTGGATTCAGTCTGCTTCAGCTACCGTAACGACCTTCTCACCGGGGATACACTGTTTAACGGGAAAGTGGGTCGGTGTTTTACCGGCGATGTCAAGTCATTTTTCAAATCTGTCAAAACACTGCTGGGATTCCCTGACGGCACGAACATCTATGCAGGACATGATTATCTGCTGGAATACCTGGACACTGCAGAGACCATTGAGCCTGAAAACCAGCTGATCGCCATATACCGTGAGGGTTACGATCCGGAGAAAATTCTTACTGCAACTCTCGGATGGGAGAAGAAAGTCAACCCGTTTATCAGATTCAATCAGCCCTGGATAATCAATCTGCTTGAAAGCCGGGGGCTTCCCGCTGACGGTGAGTTCGAGCGGTTTTCCTCTATGCTGACACTAATGTAAGGGAGTATTGATGACAGCTGAAGTTCCAACCCGGCAGCAGGCTATGGATCTGCTTCTGAAATACAACAAAAGCGAATCACTGATAAATCACGCACTGTCTGTAGAGGCTGTAATGAGACACCTGGCCGGGAAGCTCGGTGAAGACCCTGAGAAATGGGGTGTGATCGGGCTTATACACGATCTGGATTACGAACAGTTTCCTGAAGAACACTGCACCAGAACTCTGGAGATACTTACCGACAATGGCTGGCCCGAGGAATACATCCATGCTGTGATGTCCCATGCATGGGGACTCTGCACGGATGTTGAGCCTGAGCACATCATGGAGAAGTACCTCTATGCCATAGATGAGTTGACCGGTCTGGTTACTGCCTGTGTTCTTGTGAGACCGTCAAAGAGCCTGTCTGATCTGAAGGTTAAATCAGTTAAGAAGAAGTGGAAAACAAAACACTTTGCAGCAGGTGCCAGCAGGGAAGTCATAGCAAAGGGTGCTGAGATGGTGGGAGTTGAGATCCCGGAGCTGATTCAGGATGTGATAGATGGAATGACAACAGCAGCACCTGAGATCGGTCTGGACGGTTCACTTAAAGCAGAGTGATTCAGCATCCGGCTGAATTTACCTGCTTTAGTTCTTTCCTGACCTTAAGGTACTTCCTGTATCCGGCAGCAGCCACTGCAACAGAGAGAGGTACAAGTGCCCAGCCAAGTAGCCTCAGCTCCGTATCCACTCTCAGAAGCTTAATCAGTGTGATGCCTGAAGCAAGGAGCATAATGGCAGTTCGCACATATGCCAGAAGGGTTCTCTCGTTGGCCATTACAGTACGCTCTTTTGCCAGATCGTCCCTGAGATTACTGCATGTATGTTTTGTATTCATAGACTGATTCTCCCACTCTTTCTCTTCAGCCACAATACTCCAGTGCCGCTCTCATTACAAGAGGAAGTAATTCTTTCAGACTGCGGGGCTTACTTTTCTTCGCTGGCCCCTGCAGGTTATAATTCCAGTCTCCTGCGGTAAACGAACCGGATTTGTCTTAAACACCTGACAGAGATGAGGAGTATGACCGGAACACTGGTTAACACTGCAACAGTTCTTGCAGGAGGAGTTCTCGGGTCTTTGATGGGCTCAGGGCTCTCTGAGAAAATAAAGGAAACAGTGATTACCGGCATGAGCCTTGTGGTTGTGGTTCTCGGAATGAAAATGGCTCTGGAGTCAGGCAACATCCTTATAGTCCTTGGGAGTATTGTCATTGGAGGGATAATCGGAGAACTGCTGGGTATCCAGTCCCGGCTGGATTCTCTTGGTGATCTTCTTGAGGGGAAGGTTAAGTCTTCTTCGTTCCTTTCCAGGGGCAGATTCAGCCAGGGTTTCGTTACTGCTTCCCTTGTTTTCTGCGTGGGGCCCATGACCATTCTGGGATCAATTCAGGACGGGCTTTCAGGAGACAGCTCACTGCTGCTTGTAAAAAGCATGCTTGACGGTTTTGCCGCTATGGCCTTTGCAAGCGTTCTTGGAATGGGGGTTACCTGCTCGGCTCTCGTAGTTCTGATTGTGCAGGGGGTGATTACACTTGGAGCATCGTTCTTCTCTGATATTCTTACAGCAGATATGATCACAGAACTTTCCGCTACAGGTGGTGTGATAATGATCGGTATCGCTGTTCACATGCTTGAACTGAAGAAAATTCGCATTGCAAACTTTCTGCCTGCACTTGTGACGGCTCCTCTGATTGTTTGGTTGCTTGAGCTGGTCTGACAGGCAAGGTTGCATATGAACAGCCGGCAGCGGTATTTATTAACCTGCCGTATTAACTGAAAGAGAGAGTTTTGAACAAAGCTGCATTTTTCATTCTGCTGCTTGTTGTAGGGGCCGGCCTGGGATTCCTGTCCGGTACACTTACAGCTCCCATGGTTTTTGATACCCCTGTTTTCCTCTCCTCAATGGGATCATCCGCAGCGCCTGTTTCCGTACCGGATGTTACCGGATTGACCCGGCCGGAAGCGCAGAGGATCGTTGAAGGCGGTAACCTTGTCCTTGCAGGACAATGGAGTGAGTATGGAAACTTTGAGACAATGGGGCTGGTTGTCAGACAGGACCCTGTCCCCGGTACACAGGTTCCCCAGGGGGCACCGGTAAACATCTTCTGGAATGTCGGGCCGCTCTTCCGGCCATTCCACCCGGATTCTCTTATTGGTCTCTCTGCAACGCAGGCTGAGGAAAAAATAGCAGACTGGCAGCTTTATACAGCAGGTAGAACCAGAATTCCACATCCTTCAATACCGCAGGGTTATGTGATAGCTGTTTCACCAAGATTTACAGACAGTGTTTCTGTAAGAAGACCAATCAGACTTCTGGTTTCTTCCGGATGGGACGGTATCCCTGTTCTTGTGGGTCTGTCCGTTACTGATGCCGAGAGTATTGCTGTACAGAAGGACCTTGTTATGGTAATAACCGAGGAAAGACCAGTAGGAGATCTGCTTAAGCAGGGCACTGTTCTTGAGCAATTCCCTCCGTCGGGCCAGAACTATACAAGAGGTGATACAGTGTCGGTTGTAGCAGGTGCTGTTGATTCTGGAGATTGGGGGAACTGGTGATAAGGATAGCTCCATCTGTTCTGGGATGTGACCACGGCAGGCTGGCGGAAGCTTCAGTAAGCCTTGAGGCAGCAGGAGCCGACTGGATACACCTGGATGTTATGGACGGAGTTTTTGTTCCTGTTCTTACATTCGGTTCAGGTGTTGCAAAGTCCATCTGCAGTTCAGTTTCCATTCCAGTTGATGCCCATCTCATGGTGGAGAACCCTGCAGTGCTTGTTGAAGAGTTCGCAAAGGCCGGCTGCAGTTACATAACAGTACACCCGGAGAGTTCAGACAAACATCTGCACAGGCTTCTTGGCAGAATAAAGGAACTGGGATGCAAAGCCGGTATTGCTCTGAACCCCGCCACGCCTCCCGATCTGGTCAGATGGGTGGCACCTCTTCTTGATCTTGTGCTTGTCATGGCGGTGAATCCAGGATACGGAGGTCAGCTTCACATAGAGGAATCTGCAGACAAGATCGCTGCAATCCGTGAGATACTGAACAGGTCAGGCAGGGAAGACGTTCATGTTTCCGTTGACGGCGGAGTGAACAGCGGGAATGCCGGGAAACTGATTAAGGCCGGCGCAGATGTTCTGGTAAGCGGTTCTTTTATAACTTCATCCGGTGATCCTGCCGGTGCGGTTGCTTCCCTCAGGAGTAATTGATGAAAGCTTTACTTACTGTTCTATGCACTTTTATTCTACTTGCTTCCTGCGGATCAACTTCAGGGAGTGACGGGATGAACATTGACCAGATCAGAGCCCGTCTTGATAACAATGCCTGCAGGATAATAAGGGAAGAGCTTGTGTACAGAATTGATGAGCTGGAGTTCATCAACGACACTACATACTCGGTGCTTCCGGTAGAACTTCTGCCTGATTCTATTCTTGCATGTCCTGTTACCGGAGAGTTTTTCTCCATGGCTGTTGATGGTCGCAACAGACTGATACAGTGCCCTTCAGGCCACGGCGAAACCGAATTCTGACCGGATTGACAACAGCTCGCATAAAATTATAATCGACTTGACAAAGCAGGGGGGTTAGTGTACCCTGCCACCATAGTGTAAATGGGCTGAACTGCATTTTAATAAGGGGATAAATTGTTCGATAAGCTTTCGCAGCGTCTTGGAGATACCTTCAAAAGTCTCACCGGTCGCGGAGTTCTTACCGAAGACAACATAAAAGAAGCAATGCGTGAAGTGCGCAGGGCACTTCTTGAAGCTGATGTGAACTTCAAGGTTGTTAAGCAGTTCGTTAAGGATGTGACTGAAAAGGCCACAGGTGAGGCTGTTTTGAAAAGCCTGACCCCTGGTCAGCAGGTCATTAAAATCGTAAACGATCAGCTTGTTGAACTTCTGGGAAATTCATCTCAGCGTCTTGAGCTTTCAGGGAAACCCCCTCATGTTATTCTCCTTCTTGGCCTGCAGGGTTCCGGTAAAACAACCACAGCTGCCAGGCTGGCTTACCTCCTTCAGAAGAAGCAGAACAGAAGGTGCATGGTGGTTGCAGCTGACCTGCAGCGTCCGGCAGCAATAGATCAGCTCGAGATCATGGCCGGTAAGGCAGAAGCTGCATTCTACTGCGACAGATCACAGAAAGATCCGGCGCAGGTGGTTAAAGCAGCTGTTCATCAGGCATCTCTGCAGTATCACGATGTTGTGATTGTTGACACTGCCGGCCGTCTTCACATTGACGAAGACCTTATGAACCAGCTGAAAAGAGTGAAGAGCGTATGCACTCCTGATGAAACTCTTCTTGTTCTGGATGGTCTGTCCGGCCAGGATGCAGTGAATGTTGCTGTAGAGTTCAATGAGCAGATCGGTTTCACCGGATCAGTTCTCACAAAGATGGATGGTGATTCCAGAGGAGGGGCTGCACTTTCCTTCAGATCGGTAACTGGAAAACCCATAAAATTCATAGGTGTGGGAGAGAGTGTAAAAGGTCTTGAAGTATTTGAACCATCCCGTCTTGCCGGGAGAATACTGGGCATGGGAGACATTGTCGGTCTCGCAGAGAAGGCCCAGGAGATGTTTGATGAGAAAGAGGCTGTAAAGCTTCAGAAGAAACTCCGGACAAATTCGTTCAATCTTGAGGATTTCAGAAAAGAACTTGGAAAAATACGCAAGATGGGTTCTCTTAATGAGCTGATGGCCATGCTGCCAAAAGGTATGCGCCCTGCAGGGGCCAATCTTGACTCTTCTCAGTTTACAAGAATGGAAGCACTCATAAGTTCCATGACCATAAGAGAGAGAAGAAAACCCGAGATAATCAATGGAAGCAGACGGAAGAGAATAGCAAGAGGCAGTGGAACAACCGTTCAGGATGTGAACCGTCTCTTGAAGGAATACAGAACCATGAAGAAGATGATGAAACAGATGCGTAACAGCAGAGGAATGGCCGGAATCTTCGGCTAGATCTGCTTAAACGCCGGAACAGGAGGAAACGATTGGTCAAGATCAGACTGAGAAGAATGGGGAGTGCAAAGACCCCTTTCTACAGAATAGTTGCTGCAGATGCAAGAAAAGCAAGAGGCGGCAGTTTTATTGAGATACTTGGATACTATGATCCCCTGCGCAAACCCCTTGAGTTAAAGGTTGACGAAGGCAAGGTTTTCAAGTGGCTCGGACACGGAGCCCAGCTTACCGACACCATGAAGAGTCTTCTCAGGAAGAGCGGAACCATGGCAAAATGGAACCGCATTCTTCAGGGCGAGGAAGGCATTGAGCCTGAAACCGTTTTCCTTAAGGGCGAGAGCAGGAACAGCTAAGAGGGAAGATGATCCGAAACCACACAACCGGAGGATAAGATGAAAGAACTCGTTGAACACATGGCCCGCACCCTGGTTGAGCATCCCGATGGTGTATCCGTTGAGGAAACCACCCAGGAAGACATGACTGTATACGAGCTCAGGGTCGAGGAAGCTGATCTTGGCCGTGTTATCGGTAAGGAAGGTAGAATCGCCAAGGCAATGCGGATGATTATTCGCTCCGCAGCAGCACGCAAGGGAGAAAAAGCCACTATTGAGATAGTGGACTGATAACACTCATGGAAAAAATGGTAGACTACGGATATGTCGAGCGCACCCATGGCCTTAAAGGCAGAATAGTTCTGAAACTGTTCATCCTTGGCTCTGCTGTACCGCTTGAAGAAGGTACTGTAATCAATGCCGGAGACAGTAAGCTTACAGTTACAAGATCCCGGAAGAGGGATAACGAGAGAATAACTGTGGACTGTAAGGAAATCTGGACCATAGCTCAGGCTGATGATCTTCGCGGCAGAAAGGTAACCGTTGAAGAGTCAGCAGTTCTCAGGGACGGATTTCCATTCCCTGTTTACAGCCTTGAAGGGTTTACCATTTGCTCAGATGATAATCGCTTCTCAGTGGTTGAGGTTGAGTTCAACACTACTAATCCTCAGCTGATA
The DNA here is from genome assembly GCA_964386635.1 of uncultured bacterium. Taxonomy (GTDB): domain Bacteria; phylum Fermentibacterota; class Fermentibacteria; order Fermentibacterales; family JCC-6; genus Sabulitectum. The sequence continues at coordinate 18,947 of CAYLRO010000032.1, forward strand.
GTTCAGGGCGTGGAAAAGACCTTTCCAGTGCCAATGAATATGGCTCTTGCCGGAGAAGTGAATACCAAGGAGCGCACCATCAGTGTACAGCTTCCCGAAGGGCTGGAGGAGCTATAGAACCGGTCCTGAAAGTTGCTGTTGCATCTGTCTTTCCAGAGCTGTTTGCCACTTTCCTTGAAACTGGGGTAACCGGCAGAGGAATTGACAGGGGAATAGCTTCCGTGGACCTTTTGGGCATACGGGATCATCCTGTGGACCGGAGAGGTTCTGTGGATGACTATCAGTTCGGAGGCGGAGCAGGAATGGTTATCAGACCTGAACCTCTCTTCGATACCCTTGAAACCGTTGAATGGAAAGACGGTGCAAGGATTGCCCTGATGACTCCTCAGGGCAGAGAGCTTGATACTGAATACGCCAGGGAACTGGCTGAATGCGGTAAGCTTATTGTCTTCTGCGGGAGATATGGTGGAGTGGATGAGCGGTTCCGCAGAAACGCGGTAACCGATGAAATTTGTGTGGGCCAGGCGGTTGTCTCCGGTGGAGAGATACCGGCCATGTACCTTCTGGAGGCAGTATTCAGATGGCTTCCCGGAGTTCTGGGAAGGCTGGAATCAGCCAGAAGTGACAGTTTTGCTACCGGCCTTCTGGACTATCCCAGGTATACCAGGCCGGCTGAGTACAAGGGGATGAAGGTTCCCGAGGAACTGGTTTCGGGTAATCATGCGATGATAGCAGAATGGCGGTTCAGGGAAGCCCTTGAAAAAACCAGAAAGGTCAGACCTGATCTGCTTGAAAATTGTGATGTTGAAACGATAAGAAAAAGGTTCGCGGAAACTATGAAAGAAGCGGACCGGGCAAAGGAGCAGGACAATGGATGAACTGCTGAGAAGTGTAAGTCAGGGGCAGTTGAAAACTGATCTTCCTGATTTCAGAGCGGGTGACACCGTCAAGGTACACTATCAGGTAATTGAAGGCGACAAGGTGAGAGTGCAGATCTTCGAAGGAACTGTAATCGCTCGCAGAGGCGGCGGAATCGACGAAACTTTTATGGTGAGAAAGATCTCCGGTGGAGTTGGTGTCGAGAGAGTTTTCCCTCTGCATTCAGTGAGAATTGCAAAGATCGAAGTTCCCAGGAGGGGTAAAGTGCGCAGAAGCAAGCTTTTCTACCTCCGGAAGAAGGCCGGACGTTCTGCAAGGATCAAAGAGCGCAGAACATTCGACAAATAATTGGGAAGTCTGTTTGATCTGGACCTGTCATACAGGTCCGATTACGGGACTTTTGCAGGTGTCGATGAAGCGGGAAGAGGACCTCTTGCAGGTCCTCTTGTCGCATCTGCAGTTATTCTGCCGGATCATTTTAATAACGATGCTCTTAATGACAGCAAGAAATTATCGGATAAGAAACGAAGAATTCTTCTTGAAGTGATAAAAGAGAATGCTCTTCACATCTCAACAGGGACTGTAACTGCCTCCGAGATAGACCGCAACAGGATGTCGTGGGCTGTTAGAACAGTTTTTAAAAGAGCCATGAAACCCTTGTTGCAAGCGGCTGATTTCTTTCTGATCGACGGGAACAGCGTTTCCGGTCTTGAAGCTCCGGCCCGTTTTCTGGTTAAGGGTGATTCCAGAAGCTTGTCAATAGCTGCTGCAAGCATAGTAGCCAAGGTGACAAGGGATGATATTATGCTGAAGGAACATGAAAGTTATCCGCAGTACTCCTTCCACAACAACAAGGGATACGGAACTGCAGCCCACATCAGGGCAATAGAATCCCACGGCCCGTCCCCTTCACACAGAATGTCTTTTGAACCTCTCAAGTCCATGTTTCCCACCGGTCAACTTGATCTCTTCAGCGGTAAACCGAACCTCCCGGGCAGGGCAGCAGAGAACAGTGCTTCAAGGTTTCTCCAGAGACAGGGTTACAGAATCCTTGAAGAAAACTGGCGGTGCAGTGCAGGCGAGATTGATCTGATAGTTGAAAGAGAAGGATCTGTTAAGTTCGTGGAAGTGAAGTCATCCTTCTCAGGTCTTGAGGAAACAGCCTTAAGAAGAATTGACATCGGGAAGCGAAAAAGGATCAGAGAAGCAGCTGTCATCTGGCTTGCTGAATCGGGTTTTTCAGGCACTGTCTCATTTCTTGCTGTTATCGTGACACCCGGTGGAATTGAAACCATCCCCTTCAATTGAGAAAACCTGCACCCTCTTGATTTCTTATTTAAGCTGTGTATATTTTCGTGAAACTATTTCAGCAATTCGAAGGGAGACCCATGAAAGCTACATTGTTTATTCTTGCTCTGCTTGCTGCTTCTTCGCTTGCAGCAGACAGAATGGTTTTGTTCGAGGAATTTACCCAGACTGGTTGAGGATCATGCGGAAGCAGCTGGTCAGCTGTTAAAACCATGGTAAACAGTTACATCACCTCTGGTGATATCGCTCCTCAGATAATTTTCTACAACGGTCCTGCAGCCAGTGGCTATACGTCATCCAGATACAGTTTGTATCCTGTCAATGCTACACCCACATTCAAAATTGACGGTCTCAACACCCAGGTCGGATGGAGTCAGGCCAACTGCGAAAACTATATTGATGCACGTATCGCCACTCCCTCTGTAATTGATATCGATGTTAATTATGTGGGAGATGAAAACGGCGGACTGGCTTATTACGCCATTACTGCAGAGTCAGATCCCGGAATCACCAACCTCAAGGTCTGGGCTGCCATACTTGAAGACCACGATGTAGGTACAAGCAGTTACGGTGTTTACAATAACCAGGAGCTTATGTGGGAGCCACGGGATTATCCCCTTGGTACCTCAGGTACAGCCATTGAATTCTCTGGTTCTTATCCCGAGACAATTCATCTTATGGGCTCCTACACGCTGAATCCTGCCGAGCACTCTTTCGGCAACCTCAACGGCATTGTTTACGTACAGACATCTTCAGGTACCAAGGAAGTTCTGAACGCATGTTTCGAAGACCTTCCCGATACAGCTGCAGGTACTGCTGATGAAAGTTTCGCTGCAGTGAACGAGGCTGTTGTTCTCGGCGCATGGCCCAATCCTTCCTATGGAGCATTCTCCGTTGCCAGTCAGCTTCCTCAGGGAGCAACTGGAACTGTTGAGATATTCAATGTCTCCGGCCGTCTGGTTGACAGTTTCTCCGCAGGTTCAATTGAGCCTGTAGAAATGGAAGAGCCTGGGGTTTACCTCATCAGAATGACAACAAGTTCCGGTGAGATCAGAAACAGTCAGGTTGCTGTCGTAAGGTAATACTGTTTCCTTTATCAGGAGCGGGAGGGAGTTCAATCCCTCCCGCTCTTGACTTCAAAGAATCATCCGGTTAATTTGCCTGCCAATCTACAGCAGAAACTTATGCGAAAGGGTTCACCATGAGCAGATGGCTTGTAACCGGCGGTTCCGGTTTCCTTGGTATAAATCTTATAAGAGAACTAGTCAGCAGAGGTCATGAAGTTGTATCTCTGGATATAGAGCCGTTTACGTACACGGATATGATGGACCGTGTAGAACATCACATCTGTGATGTGAGAGACCGGAAAGCGGTAGACATCCATATGGCAAAGAACATAGATGTGTTCATGCACGGTGCCGCTGCTCTTCCCCTGTACAAAAAGTCAGATATTCTTACTACAAATGTTCAGGGCACAAAGAATGTTCTTGATTCCGCAAATGAGCACGGTGTGAAAAGAGGCATTTACATCTCGTCCACTGCTGTCTATGGAATTCCGGAAAAACATCCCATCTTTGAAGATGATCCCATGGTTGGTGTTGGAGCCTATGGCAGTACTAAGATCGAGGCAGAGGGTATTGTACAGGAATACCGGAAAAAAGGAATGACAATAACCACCATCAGACCGAAGTCCTTTGTTGGTCCTGAGCGTCTTGGTGTGTTTGCCATTTTCTACCAGTGGGCTTCCGAGGGCAGAAGTTTCCCCATGATCGGGCGGGGCAGAAACCTCTACCAGCTGCTGCATGTGGAAGACCTCTGCAGGTCGATAATTCTTTCCGCGGAATTTGAGGATAAAGATGCAGTGAATACAGAATTCAATATCGGTGCAAAGGTGTTCTCCACCATGCGGGAAGATTATCAGGTTGTTCTGGATAAGGCAGGCTTTGGAAAGAAGATCAAGGAGTCTCCCGCTCATCTGGTGATCTTTGCTCTGGAGATACTTGAGTTCTTCAAACTGTCACCGCTCTATCCCTGGGTTTACAAAACCGCCACAAAGGATTCCTTTGTTTCTGTGGACAAGGCGGAGAAGGTAATGGGATTTGCTCCGGAATACAGTAACAAGGATGCACTTCTAACCAATTACCAGTGGTATCTGGACAACAAAGCCAAATTTGAAAAAGGTGATGGAGTTTCCCACAGGGTTCCCTGGAGCCAGGGGATACTTGGTCTTGCCAGGCACTTCTTCTGATGGCGATGCAGAAACCTCTCGCAGTTGTTATCGGCTCGGCAGGAGGAATCGGAAAGTGTACAGCAGAGAAACTCTCAGGAGAATACAGAGTTATCGGTATAGACCTGGTAACTGCGGATTATCCCGGGGTGCAGTCCGTTCAGGTTGATATTACAGACAGGGATGCTGTTCTCGGTTGTGTTTCATCTATTCAGAGCAGAGGAGAGAAGGTCAGCGCTCTTGTTGTAAGTGCAGCTGTTCACAGCACTCATCCTGTCGAGTTTCTCCCGGATGATCTCATTGACAGTGTCGTTGATATCAATCTGATTTCGCACATCAAGCTTGTAAGAGATTTTCTTCCTGCCATGAGAGACGGCGGAAGCATCATAGGCGTGAGTTCAATAGCAGCGTGTGTCGGTGTACCGATGTCTTCCCTCTATTCAGCATCCAAGAGAGGGCTTGAAGGATTTTATGAGTCACTGCGGACAGAACTTGCATACAGGAAGATCAGGGTTTCAGTTATACATCCCGGCAATGTGAATACCGGTTTTAACGAAACCGGGAATACCTACACTCCAGGTGAGCATCCAGGGGTTGATGAACATTACTCGGAAGTTGTGAGCAGTATTGACAGCAGGTTCGGCATTCCTCCTGAGAAGGTAGCCCGGGTGATTCATCGGGTGATTCAAAGAAGACATCCCAGATTCTGCTATGTGGTCGGCTTGAACGCTCTGAAAGCCAACTGGGCAAAGAAGATTCTGGGCAGGGATATGGCTCTGTGGCTCATGGGGAAGTTTTTCGGGTTCTGATTACAGATTTTTTTCAGATGGCAGCTACCCTGTAAACTGCTGCTCTATCACCTGCAATAAAGGAAACCAGATAAACACCGCTGTGTGGTATCGCCAGATGAAAAGAAGTTATCCCCTGCACCAGTTCAAGTCTGTCCCGCCTTTCCAGAAGCCTGCCGGTCAGATCATGAAGGTACAGTGTTCCTGTCAGTTCATTCTGTGAGCGAATCTCAAGGGTAAACGAGTTTCTTACAGGATTGCATGAAGATCTGAGAGAAAAAACACAGGCGTTCGATTCTATTCCACTGGAAATGTCATTGAACCAGACCTCTGCACTGTTCAGATTGTAGGCAGCGGAAAGAACATCGTCTTTTCCGTCCTGATTCAGATCCGCAGCATCAAACCCGATTGCTCTGACAGTTCATCATCGTGTATTGCTTCAATCTATCCGCATACCTGCAAAGGGGAGAAGAGAGGTAACAGCTTCCTGGTCAAGGTTACTGTAACCAGCCTTCCCACATATCTTTCATCTGTGCCCGGAGTTCATCAACGGTGATGTCCGGCTTACTCAGAAGCATTGCCATTCTGTAGAACATTGCTTTTCCCAGATAACTTCTGTGGAGGCATGATGCAACAAAGTTACTGCTCCAGACAGCTTTAGCCAGTGCGTTCATTCCAGGAGTCATGAAGCTTATGAGATACTCGGCACTGTCCACTATCAGGACCATCATGTCACCTGTCCAGCCCTCTCTGATAGAGGAAATGTATTCGCAACCGGGAATTGACAGAGGCTCTCTGCCGCGGATAAGCACCTTTACTCCCCTGGCCGCGGCATTCTCAAGTATTCCTGCCAGCTCCTTCACCGGGTTCACATCAGCATCCATCACGATTGATACCTTTGCCTCCTGGATCATCACTTCTGCTCTGGCGAATACCTGAGGTACGGAAGTAAGAGAATAGAGTCCTGACTGTTTCGTCCGTTTGTATCTGGATTCAAGGCTTTTTCCGATCTCTTCAGCCAGTGAAGCAATGTTCCGTCTCTGCTGTTCAGCCAGCTCTATCACTGAAACTGCTGTATAGGTTTTGCTGCCCTCTCCTTCATCCAGAAGCACAGCACCCTTCACAACCAGCGAATTCAAGGCTTTGTATGTGTTCGGGGCAGCTTTGCCGAGAACCTGAGATATTCGATATCCGGTGCTGCCGGATTCCTCAAGTACTGTAAGGTAGACCTCAGCTTCCAGACCTGTAAGGCCAAGTTCGGAAAGCATTGCTTCCAGTGATCTGCTCATAAGCGGGAACCTCCATTGTTAGTATAAGGTAAATAATAACCTTCCCCAATTCGGTCAATGTGCCATCTTGCACAGAGACCGATTCCGGTTTAACTTCCATGCAAAGAAAGGATCGAAATGAAAGTATTGATTTTTCTGGCAGCAGCAGTGGCTTACTGCAATCCGGTTCATGATGTTCTGGTGATGCCATCCGGAGAGGTCTGCGTTCTGGGAAGTGCAGAATCCACCACGGAAATATCGAATAATGAATTGACCATGTTGACCCCTTCAGGTGATGTTTTGTGGCAGATGGATACTCCGCCGGTCAGGGCTGGTGCTGCAGGGGGTGTTTTATCCCTGACCGCCAGGGGGAACATTTTCTGTGCCTGTGAAGAAGGAGATGGCTACACCGATGTCTTGATGGGATTATACAGTCCTTCAGGGGAAGTTCTGAGTACAGATATGATTTCCCGAGAATGCTATGACTCTCCGCAGGCTGTCTGCGCAGTAGGAGATGGCATGCTTCTGGCATGGGATTCATGGTCGGAAGAGAGAGGGATACACCTTGCTGTGATCTCTGAGAACGGAACAGTTGAAAGCACCGAGTTTATTGCAGGAACTATCCACCCTATGAACATTGCCATGGATCACCAGGGCGGCGTAACTGTTCTGGGCGTTTCACCGGTTGCTTCTGAGGAAGGTGTTCTTTTCGGTCTGTCTCAGGAAGGTTCCGTGCTCTGGTCCTCAAGCTATTGTCCAGAGGACGCTATGGTCATTCATGATATTGCAGTTGAGGACTCAGGGGAATTCGCAGTTTTGTGGGGCACAGTTCCTGTGGGAATCGGCAGCTCATCTCTTATTCTCACCAGACATTCTGCCGGTGGAGGTGTAACTGAGTCAGAAACTGAACCGTTCCAGTCTATTGCAGACATATCAGCTGTGAATCTTGTTCATGGAGAAAAGGTTCTTATTGTAAGTAATTCGATACACCTGGTGGAGACAGACCTGAACGGGCACATACTGACTGAAACTGATCTGCCGCCATGTTACGCATATTCCAACATAATTAAATGGTGTACAGGAGGATATATCCTGTTCGGACAGGACGGTATAGAGGCTTTCACCAGCAGTGGTGAGAGTGTATTCAAAATCTGAATCACTGTTTCCCGAGGGCGGACAGTGCTATAATCAATTCGGCTGTATTCAGCTTTAAGTGTTTTGTGCAGTAAATAAGAGAGGGAGGATACCATGAGATTTGCTATTCTTGCCGCCTTTATTCTGGCGGCTTTCTGTTTCGGTGACGGAACCGAAACACAGACAGACTGGTCCGGGGGTCCGGGTATACCAGGGCCTGTAACCACCTTCGGCACAGCCTTCGATTATTGTGTCGGCATCGACGGCGCAGTTGCCGGTGAGATTACTCTGAATCTCATTCATGTTTTTGAAGAAATTGCTGATAATCCCAGGTGGACCGACTGTGGCGACATCGACGGAGACGGTGATAACGATCTGGCTCTGTGCGGTTATTCATCAGACACTCTATTCTGGTGTGAAAACACAGACGGTTATGCCGAGGCATGGGAAAGACACGCCATAGGATTCGCTGACGGGCCTTACAGGGTGCTGCTTGCTGATATAGACGGTGACATGGACCTGGACGCTGTCTGCGGTTACAACAACGATGACATTCTGGTCTGGTACGAGAACGACGGGACAGGGGGAACATGGACAGAACATGTTGTGGATCCCCTCATGGACGGACCAAGAAGCTTTGTTCTGGAAGACCTTGATGAAGATAACGATCTGGACATCATCGGAGCTTCCTACTACGATGACTATGTAGCCTGGTATGAGAACGACGGGACAGGCGGAACCTGGACCAAAGACACCATCGGCACCTGCAACGGTCCCTGGATCGAGGACGCTGTTGATCTTGACGGTGATGGAGATATTGATATCTGCATCGGTGCCTACACAGCAGACTCTCTTCTCTGGTACAGGAATACCGGTCTCACCACAGCCTGGGACAGGATGACCATCAGTCCCTCCTTCAACGGTGCAAAGGGCGGCTGGTTCGCTGACTTCAACGGTGACTCGTACATAGACGTGGTTTCTGTGGCAGCAAGCGGCGACAGTCTCTGCTGGTTCGAGAACGCAGACATGACCGGTACCAGCTGGACCCGACACACCATTGACATGTACGACTACCCCTGGATGGTAAGCGTTGCCGATCTCGATGATGACAGCGACAGCGATATAATGATCTGCGGCACCACCGAGGACATAGCCTACTGGTACGAGAATGATGGAAGTGCCAACTGGACCAAGTACACCATCGTTGACACCTACACCTCTCCTTATTTCATCGGTGCATTCGATATAGACATGGACTCTGTTATGGAAGTGGTTGTAAACGACGATGGCGGCGATATCGCAGCTTACTATGACGTGACAATCGCCGACGGCATGCTTGTTTCATCAATCCTGGATGCCCAGGAGGACGCAGGCTGGGGAACCATAAGCTGGACTGACAATGCAACCGGTGATATTGAGTTCATGGTAAGAAGCTCCGAGGACGCAGGTGCCATGGGTGCATGGTCTTCAGCTATTACCACTTCAGGAGAGTCTCTTGCATCCTACACAACTGAAGGTGACAACTACATTCAGTATGCAGCAGTTCTTGAAACTGATGATGTGGCATCTCTTCCTGTCCTTGAGGATTTAACCATCACCTGGATCTTTGTGAGTATTGAGGAGGCAGCAGGAGCAGTTGAGAGCTACGGTCTGAGCATTCTGTCAGGCAATCCCTCAACAACAGCCGTTCTCGGTGTGAGTATCCCTCAGTCCGGAACAGTTGACCTTTCGGTGTTCGATCTTTCCGGAAGAATTGTGAACAGAATAACTTCCGAGAATATGGAAGCCGGTTCCTACCAGGTAACACTGGACAGGCTGGTTCCGGGAACCTACTTCGTTAGAATGAATTCCGGTAACTTCACAGCAACAGAAAAACTGGTTCTGATCCGGTAGTTTCTGTTACATTTCAGTAGAGGGGATGGCCGAAAGGTCATCCCCTCTCTATATAAGCCTGTTGAGATGGCAGCGAGCCGTCTCATATTAACTTATCCGAAAGGACGAAAGTGTTCAGAACCGCCCTTATTGCTGTTGCATTTGTAATGCTGCTTGTGGCCTGTGGTGAGGCTGCTGAAGAGAGTGCTGTTGTTGATGAAAGTGATGCTGTAGAAGAAATTGAGCAGGTTGAAGAGGTTGAGCAGGTTGAACAGGTTGAAGAGGTTGTTGAAGAAGCTTCCCCGGTTGTTCTGCCTGAGCCATGGCCAGCGGATTTTGTGCTTCCTGCAAATATGATTATTGCTGAGGAAACAACTGATGAAAACGGGAATGCTGTAATTATCGCCAACTACCCCGATGGAGTTGAAAGACTGAACATCTGGGATCTCTCAGATTATTTCAGCGAAGGTCCTCTTCTTGAGAACTGGTCTATTCTCGAGATAGACGGTTTTAACTACCACTGCTCAGACATGGAATTTTACTGTGGTCTTACTTCTGATCAGGGAAACATTCTCTGTGACGGTTTCTGGGGTACAGGCAATCTTCTCAGTGTGAAACTGACCTGGGAAAGACCTTTGTAATTCAGAGTGATGAAAGGGGCGGCATAAGCCGCCCCTCTGTGTTATATGGAAAGAATTTTT
>CAYLRO010000033.1:0-28801 GCA_964386635.1 uncultured bacterium
TATGAATCTGTTTCAGCCCTTGTTGATTTCATGAATGACTTCAAGGCAAAGAACTAGTCTGAACAGAAAAATCAGGGGCGCTCATCCAGGTTATGAGCGCCCTTTTCCGTTATATCCCTGAATTCTTCCTCGGTGATGATGGTTATTCCCAGTGATACTGCCTTCTGGTGCTTGGAACCGGCATTCTCTCCTTCTACAAGCAGAGTGGTCTTTCCGGTAACGGACCCGGTAACCTTCGCCCCTGCTTCCTCAGCAAGGCTTTTCGCTTCAGCCCTGGGCATGGAAAGGGTTCCGGTGAAAACAACAATCTCTCCTGCGAGAACATCTCTTTTCTGATCAACAGGTTGAACAGGATTGAATCCTGCTGATTCAAGCAGGCTGACCAGCCTCCCTGTAATGCTGCTTTTGAAAAACCTGCTTATTGAAGAACCTGTCACAGGTCCTATGCCCCTGATTCCGGCAAGTTCTTCTTCAGAAGCATTTCGCAGGTTTTCAAGGCTTCGGAACCTGTCGGCAATGTCCTTTGAAGCAACTTCCCCGACTCCAGGTATTCCGAGACCGGTGATAAACCGGCTCAGCGGCCTGTTCAGGCTGTTTCTCAGCTGAGAGAGAAGATTGGCTGCCTTCAGCTCTCCCATTCTCTCCAGTGCCACCAGAGAGTGGAATTCAAGGGTGTAAAGATCAGCAATGGACTTGACCATTCCTGAATCTACAAGCTGAGAGCAAAGCTTCTCTCCAAGGCCTTCAATGTCCATTGCTTTCCTGGAAGCCCAGTGCTGGAGACTTCTTTTCAGTCTGGCGGGACAGGAAGGATTGATACAGTAAAGGTTCACCTCACCCTCGGGTGTTGCCACTGGACCTCCGCACACGGGGCATTCCTCAGGCATCCTGAATGGTTCTCCTCTCTCCCCCTCTTCAGCAGGAATACTGGAAACAACTTCCGGTATCACGTCGCCTGCTCTTCTCACAATCACAATGTCTCCAGGACGGACATCTTTCCGCTGTATTTCCTGAATGTTGTGAAGAGTGGCATTTGTAACAGTCACCCCGCCGACTTTAACCGGCTGGAGCTTCGCAGCAGGGGTAAGTCTGCCGGTTCTTCCCACACCTACAGAGATGCCTTCAAGAACAGTTGTCATTTCCCTTGCGTGAAACTTCCTGGCGGTTGCCCATCTGGGTGCCCTTGAGAGCCAGCCCAGCCTCTCCCTGTCAGCAAAACTGCTCACCTTGACTACAGCTCCGTCTATTTCCATTGGAAGACTGTCTCTTCCCTCTTCAAGGTCTCTGCACGCTGCGATAACCGATCCGGCATGGCAATGGAAGGTATTACCGGGATTAACAGAGAAACCCCATTCAACAAGCATCTCCAGAAGCTCTCTCTGATTACTGATACCTTCAGGATATCTGCCGGAACTGTAAGCGTAAAATGTAAGCGGTCTGGAAGCAGTGACAGAACTGTCCAGCTGCCTGAGTGAACCACTTGCTGCATTCCTGGGGTTGGCGAAAGGCTTGTCACGACTCTGGTTCATCCTTTTGAAATCCTCCACCATGAAGAAAACTTCTCCACGGACCTCAACCGAAACAGGCGAGTTACTGTTCAGCCGGAGTGGTACAGTTCTTATTGTTCTTGCATTAAGAGTAACATTCTCCCCGGTACTGCCGTCTCCCCTGGTTCCCGCCCTGATGAGAACTGAATTCTCATATACCAGAGAGAGTGAAACACCATCAAGTTTCGGCTCAACAGAGTATTCAACTTCCTCAGACCCCAGCTCTGCAGCCACTCTATTGTAAAAGGCCCTGAATTCGTCATCTGAAAAAACATTGGAAAGACTCAGCATGGGAGGATCATGGCTCACAGTGCCGAACCTGCTTAAAGGTACTGTTCCCACCCTGTTCGTAGGTGAATCAGCTGTGCGCAGCTCAGGGTGCTCTGTCTCAAGCTGAAGAAGCCTGTTCATTAGAGCATCATAGGTCTGGTCAGATACCTCTGAGCCGTCCCCTGCATAGTACTGAATGTTAAACTTTCGTAACAGATTTCGGAGCTCAGCCGCTTCAGCGGCAGGTCCACCCATCTCCACCCTACTCCACTCCTTCTCTGCGATACATGATATCCACCGGTATTATTCTGTCCGGATTCAGATCAATTGCTACCACCTGGCCCTGTCCTGATGGACCGGCGCCACATTGCAGCAGTCCCGTGGCGGGTGAAACTGTAACCTCTCTGGTGAAAGAGGTGTCGGAAAGATGGATTACACATGTTTCCAGAGGTAACTCGAACGATGTACCAGGCTGAATCTCCACCGGGTCCATCAGAATAAGGCCGTTCTCCTCTCGCCAGTCGACTCTTACCTGGGGAATTCCCGGAAGATAGAACAGCTTCCTGAGCAGTTCGTACTGAGCTGATCCTCTTTCGATCCTGAGGCTTGAGTAAATTTTCAGCCAGTAATTGCCGCTGGACGCGTGCGTAAAGTTCTGCAGAAGGAAAGGCAATCTGTTCAACATCCGCAGGGAATAGAGATATTCCAGTATAAGAACCCCTTTACCGCCTGCAATGTATGGCATCAATGGTGAATCGGTAAGTTTCAGGTCTGCCAGGGAGTACTCCATGAGAACAGTATTCGTTCCACCAAAAGACATAAGCTCTGTATTGAAAAGGTAGTACTTCATGTACGCTTCCATCAAAGAAGGAGGGACAGTCCGGTCTTCCTGAACAAAATCGTAATACCTGATGGGAAACCAGGCCCGGAGCATATCGAAGAGAACCGGGTCAAGCTGAAGGGACTGCATGAGTATCCCCTCTGCAGCCCCTGTAACAATGCTGCATCCTGCTGGAAGCTCTCCTGAAGCAAGGTTCTCCTCCCAGAGGGAAAGGTCCGCCAGCTCCCCGAGAGAACCCTTTGAGAACATGAGTGAGGCGAATCCTGGAATGACCATGTGACCATCAGGATTCAGTATTTCCACAAATGAGAAATCAGCAGAGGGAAAATCCAGTGTTTCAACCATGGCTCCTGCAATCCACTCAACCACTTTTGCATCCAGGGAATCAGTCTCACCACCCTCAAGAGTCAGAAGGCTGTATCTGTCAAACAGATCTCTCCTGGTGTAACTGCCCACTGCCACAGGCAGTCCTCCGATAATACCTCCCGGATCTGACCGTCTCACTCCAAGAGCATCTTCCTGCAAAGGCGTCCAGGCTGTGATGGAATCAGGCAGGTCAAAAGTGACTGTGTAGTTCTCAGGTGTTGATGAGAGAGGATAAAACCCTCTGCCGCTGAGAAAGGCGCTTGTCAGTCTGGCCTGGCCCAGAGGTTCCCCTGTTCCGTCCAGGTATAATCTGTTAAGTGCCAGCACATTTATGAACACTCCTGAATAGATACCGCTGGAATCAGCAAAGCAGATGGATCTGTTCTCTGTTCCGCTTCTTCCGAATCGTCCGGCTACAGAGATAACAGCAGAATTGGAGTCAGAAAGTCTCAGAGACAGGGAATCCACATTGCTCTCATTGAAGTCAACTACCATGGAGTCTACGATAACCATGCAACTGTCTGGTTTGTCAGGGGTATAACTTATATTCATATAATGGTTTACCCTTGGCGGTGGCTCTACAGCTGAAGATGCTCGCTCTTCATCAATATCGGAATACGTCCTGTCGGAAAGATAAACAGACCTCAATCCAGAGGGAGAGAGAAGAACTGCATCGTCAATCACTTGAGAAGCAGCGGTGAAGATGTCTGAACCGGCACCTGCAGGAATGCTTACCGAGAAAACCATTGCTGAACCGCTCCCGAGAGCAAAGGTTCGGTTGATCCTGATCGAATCCGGTACAGAAGATTCCATAAAGTGAAGCGAATCTCTTTCAGAGGGCTCCTCTCCTGGAGAAGAAGCGATCTCATCCAGTACAAAAGTCATCTCCGGCAGGGAGGACTGGTCAAAGCGAATCGTCCTGGAACGCACTGAAATCTCAGACAGCGGAACTGCAGAAGATCCCTGAGCCGGTTGAACCTCAGATTCACAGGAAAAGTTCACCGAAAATACAAGAAGAATCGCAGCTGACAGTACAGGCTTGACGCAAAGTTCTTTTTTCATAGTTTCCCTCAAATGGAAAGGCGGTATGAATGGAACTATTGAACATGGAAGCACTGCTGGTCAACTCCCAACCTGTGCAGGTCACCAGCATAACAAACTCGCTTATCTCTTCTTTCTTTACAATAGCAGTGTTTCTGCTGATACAGTTTGCAGGGGCAAGATTTTACACAAACTGCCGTGAGAGGTATACTCATTTCCCTCTTGTTTTCTTTATCATTCTAGCCACACTATCCGTGCTGTCTCTTGTATTCGCCTTTTTCCTGTCAGAACCAACGCACAAGATTTTTGCCGGTGTAATAGCCGGAGTTTTTATCTGGACATCTCTCGGTGAGATAAGTGAAACAATGGGATGGTATTCGCCTGGATCAAGAGGTGCTACCTGGATATTCCTTCTCAGTACCGCATGCTGGCTTGTACTGGCATTCCTCATCCCGGGAATACCCTATCCGCTCCTTGGCTTCATCGCATATCCCCTGCTGACCTGGGGAACACTTCTGGCCAGAGTAAGAATACTTAACCGCTGGGGAGCCAGTTCCTTTGCGTCAACCATTCTGCTTTTGATCATGGCTGCAGTATCAGGGGGAAGCATTGTTGCAGGAGTACTTGTGGGAACGAGATTTGCTGCGCTTATGGCAGGTCTCGTGTTTGCGGTAACCGCCTGGTCAATAATGGAGATCATCTGGGAACGGGGCATGGCCAACGGACCCTGGAAACACCGACAGGGCTAGTAGATCATATAGGTGAGACCTGCTGAGAAACTCACAGGTGCCTGCTTGATCTCAGCGTAGTAGAGTTCTCCTGGAAGGGCATCTCTGTTGTAACCGGTTGAACTCTGTACACCCCAGCTGTCAGCCGCTGTTCCTATTCTTCCTGTGCAGCCTGCATGCAGACCGAATCTTCCGGAGAACAGCCACTCAAGATCCAGGCTGGCTGTACCGGCAATGGTTGCAGTACTGGCAGAAGATGATATGGAATCCGCTCTGGTATTCTGGCTCAGAAAAGCGGCTTCAAAACCCACGCATGATCGCAGGGCAAGTGAAGGAGCGACTACCGGTATCCTTGCCCCTGCTTCCCCCCTTATGCCTATACTGGACATCCTTGGAACAACACCGGAATAAAGAAATCCTCCAAGAGAAAGACCCCATTTACCGGTTTCTCCGCCGAATTCAGCCTGGCTCATGAGCTGTGATGTCTCCGCTTCTTCACCTGTCAGGTTGTCTCCAGGCACAACTTCAGTTGGCAGCACGGTATATGAGAGGGAGAGGATAGCCGGAGCGGGACTCTCAATAGCAGTTACCCTGGCACCTTCAATCACTGTTCCTGCAATAAGTGTTCCCCTGCATTCAAAGCTTCCTGCATCGGTTATCTGAAGAATACCATGGCTTCCAAGAGCCCTGTATTCCTGACTGGATCGGGGAATTCCATCAGATCTGGCGATAACCGAGAACACCATTCCTTTTGTGACACCACCTGCTGTTCCAACAGGCATTGCAAGCTCAGGACCCGGGCCTGCTGTAAAAGTAAACTCAAAGGGGAATATCTCAGCAAGACTTCTTTCAGCCACTTCTCTTACGCCGTTCAAAGCCAGGGTTCCGATATCCATTGAAGTGCTGCCGGTGAAACCCTGCCGCCTTCTCTCTCTCACAGAACCCAGAAGCCCTCCTCCTGATGAGTAGAATCTGCCTGTGATATCTATGGATGTGCTTCTGCTGGTGAGTATGCTGTCTCCAACAAGCTCGCGCTCATCGGTTTGCGGAACAGACACATCCATAAGCATGAACAGATCTACCGACATATCTGCAGCAATAGTCTGGAGCCTGATCGTCTGATCTTCCGGCTCCCATATGTAAAGTTCATGTGAAGTGACATCCACAACTCTGAACCTGCCGCTTTCAGAGAACACATTTTCCGCAGTTATCAGAAGCTCTTCCATGGAATAATTGTTCTCTGAATCGTCAAAAACCGGGATCACGGCGATTGCTGGGAGATTACTCTCTGCCGCCAGGGAAAGAGTTGAGATGAAGAGAAATATTAGCACTGAGAATATTGTACCAGCGGACATTGAATTCTCCCTTCAGAGGTATTTTTCATCTCTGAATGTACCGGTTTAAAGCAAAATTGAAAAGGGCTGAAAGAATCAGAAAACAAATACGGTGATTGAACAATCGGTATACTCCTCAGAGGGGGCATCGATTACAGCACCTTCCATGAACTCCTCTCCGGAAACCACACCTGTTGAGTCAATGGAAAGACAGAGCGTTTCACCAGGGGATCCGTACTGCTCAATGTAGCTGTCTATGAGCTGAAACAACAGAAGCCAGTTTCCCCTTGCCAGAATCACTCTCTCTCCACTTTCCAGTTCAGCGGAAACAGAGTAGTCATAAACTGTTTTAACTGTAGATGAAGGAGATTCCTGACAGATCATGCTCCTGGTTTCAGCATCCATTGCATCCCGCTGTACGGTTTCAGCTGCGGAAAGATCATCTCCCCGGCAGACAGCATCTGAGGATGAGGTTGTTTCTCCAAGACCACCTGTGCCGCCACCCCCGGCACCGGAGCTGCCGGTCTGGTCTGAAAATCCTCCGCCACAGGCTCCAGAAACAGCAGCATTCTCTCCAACAGAATGCTGAACTGTTATGAGTTCCTGTGATTCAACCGGAGAACTGCTGTACTCCTCTTCCTCCATTTCAAAAATACCCTCTGAATCTTCCTGCATCTCTTCACTGAGCGAAAGGCAGATATCCAACTCCTCGATGATTTCTGACTGTTCGGTGCCTGAATCCTCAGAACTACCGTCGATTGACGAAACACCAGTATTCAATATCAGTTCCTCTGTTGGTTCAGCAGCAGTCATCTCCTCAATTTCATCTTCACTGCTTGAATTTTCAGTGGTGACGAATACTTCAGGAGTATCATAGTAAATGGAGCAGGCCTCTTCACCGCCTTCCACCTGTTCTTCACGAGCCAGTTCAGACATGGATGTTCCGCTGCCGTCAATCAGAAATATTCTTACTCCGAAATACACAGCAAATACAGCAGCCACAGCCATCCAGCTCCTCTGCCTCCTCCACCATGGAACTGAAGAGACCAGTCTGCTTCTCATAATGGTGAAAGCAGTGTCGTCAGGATCCTGCCAGTTTCCCCGCCACAGGGATTCCATTCTTTTCTGAGCATTCACCGCTCTCCTGCACTCAGAACACTCTTCAAGATGCCTTTCAATGTGCCGTGTTCTCTCAGGTGGAAGTTCACCGTCAAGCCAGAGCATCAGGTCTTCTCTGTCAGGGCAGTTCACATTTCACCTCCCAGTTCACTTATAACAAAAGTTTTAACTGAGGAACGGGCTCTATTCAATCTGGACATTACTGTTCCCACTGCAATATCCAGTGTTTCAGCAATCTCTTCATAACTCAATTCCTGGTCTACCCTGAGAACGAAAACAGCTCTGAGAGGAGGTGTAAGCTTCTCCACCGCACTCTGAACCGCTGTTAAAAGAAGGTCTTTCTCCATTTCCTGGATTGCAGTATCAGCAGTGGAAGTAAGCCCTTCACTGCCGTAACCTTCATCGAATTCCACCTCGCCTCTTCTGGTGCGGGATCGGGAGTAGTTGATAGCGGTGTTGGTTACTATTCTGTACATCCATGTAAAGAACCTGTAATCTGTATTGAAAGAGTGCATTGCTCTCATAGCCTTCATGAAGGCCTCCTGGGTGATATCCCAGGCATCATCATCGCAATTGCACAATCTTCTTGCCACTCTGAACACCCTCTTCTCATACTTCCTGACGATTTCACCGAATGCCTCTTTGTCACCGCTGACAGCTCTTTCCAGCAGCTCTGGTTCTTCAAGAGCAACTGCCGCTGTTATCAGAGATACAAGGTGAAAGATCATTTCATTCCCTTAATCAGAAATTCAGAACCATACCGGCACGAAAACCGGTATCGCCTTCGAATTTTCTGTTTTCCGCCTCAAAGCTGAAAAGGTAGGCATCAACATAAGCGTCAAGCATTCCCAGGAGCCAGGCTCCGGCGGAATACCATATGAAATCCCGCCTGAGGTCGGAATGAACATCGTACTGATCTTCCCAGTACTGAAGACCGGTTTCAGAGTACATGTCTCTGGCGTTCTGTGCTTCATGATGGTTGTACAGAAGAGCTGCCAGCAAACTCAGCTCGCAGGTGCCATAGATCAAACCCTTAACAGGCTCGCGGTTGTAAAACTGACCCCAGCCTGGAAGGGCCAGGCTGCGGAGCATTGCACCGCTGGGGTTTCTGTACTCAATGGGAGAACGGGCCGAATCAGTGCTGTCAGCCTGAGAGAACATCAGACATAAGATCAGAGCGACGGAGTTCAGATGGTCACACCTCTCCGTGATGTGGAGATGAACCTGGCCATTCTTGCTCTGATGGAATCTTCAGGTTGAGTTTCCAGAGCCTGGCTGGTCTTATCGGCCATGCTTCCTCCACTTTTGAAAAAATAGTGGAAAGAGTCAACGGCTTCAGCTATCTCCTTGTTGGTAAAGCCATTCCTTCTCAGGCCAAGTTTATTAATTCCTACTGCCCTGAGAGGCTCTCCTCCTGCCAGGGTGAAGGGAGTTACATCCTTTGCCACGCGGTAGCCACCGCCTATCATTGAATACTCACCGATCCTGGCAAACTGATGTACCGGGACAACTCCTCCTATCACCGCTCTGGTTCCAACTTCCACATGTCCGGCAATATTCACTGTATTGGCTAGAATGACACCATCACCAATGACACAGTCGTGAGCAATATGGCAGTATGCCATTATGAAACAGTCGGCACCAACTACAGTTTTTCCTGTAGCGCTGGTGCCGCAGTTGATGTTTGCCATTTCTCTGATTACAGTTCGAGCTCCCACTTCAAGAGTGGTCTTTTCCCCTGCAAACTTCAAATCCTGAGGAGGTGTTCCGATAACAGCACCGGGGCCCACATTCACCATATCGCCCAGTGTTGTGATGCCGTCAACCAGCGCATGGGCACCCACAATAACATTCTCACCAAGAACCACATCCGGACCGATCACGGCAAAGGGTCCGATAACAGCTGAATCAGGAACGGAGCATTCAACAACAGCAGTCCTGTGAATCATTTTTTCTCCACAATCATAGCGGTAAGTTCTGCCTCTGCAGACACACGGTCATCAACTTTGGCCACTCCGCGCATCTTGCACATTCTGCCTCGCTTGCTTACCAGCTCCAGTTCAAAGCGAATCTGATCTCCAGGCAGAATAGGTTTCCTGAACCTGACCTTGTCAATACCTCCGAACAGCACCAGCCAGCGGTGAGGATCATCCACGGAATCAAAGAGCATCAGTCCGCCGGCCTGGGCCATTGCTTCAATTACAAGCACTCCAGGCATAATGGGACTTCCAGGGAAGTGACCCTGAAAAAAAGGCTCGTTGATAGTAACATTCTTAATGGCCACAATGCTCTTCTCAGGGTCTATCTCAAGCACTCTGTCCACCAGAAGAAACGGGTATCTGTGAGGAAGAAGGTCCATCACATCGGCAATGTCCCACTTCCTGTCTGCCAGATGATCCCTTGAAGACTGCATTTTCCGTGAGTAAACTTTTTTTATTTTCTTGACAAACTGCACATTGGAAGCATGACCGCTTCTGGCAGCTATCACATGCCCCTGAAGCCTCAGTCCCAGAAGGGAAAGATCTCCGATAAGATCGAGAACCTTGTGTCTGACAAGCTCATCAGGAAAACGGAGGGGACTCTCATTCATTACTCCCTCATCACCGATAACAACTGCATTCTCCAGGGTTCCCCCTTTGATAAGACCCTTTTCCTGAAGCAGTTTAACATCGTTGTAAAGACAGAATGTTCGGGCTGGAGCAATCTCGCTGGTAAAAGTTTCCCTGGTAATATCAAGGCTGATGTACTGTGTTCCAATGTGAGGATGATCATAATCCAGAGTAAAGCTGATCTTCAAGCCGTCATAGGGAACCACTGTAAGACTGGCTCCGTAGTACTCCAGACTGACAGGCTCGGTTATCACAAATACTTTCCTCGGGTGGCCGTGGAGTATCTCGGTACCGGCATCCTTGAGGACTTCAATGTATGAACGAACGGAACCGTCTGCAGGTTCAGGAGGTTCATCGGAACTGATTTCGATAATTGCATTGTCGATTTCCAGGCCGTAAAGAGCGCTGAGAACATGCTCAACTGTATGAACCTCGTAGTAGTTCTCACCAAGGGTTGTTCTTCTGGCCTGCTCCTCAACCATCCGAACATTGTCTGATGATACGGTTATCATGGGTCTCTGGGGAACATCTGTTCTTACAAAAACATAACCTGTATCCGCAGGGGCAGGTTTGAATGTAATAGTGGATTCTTTTCCAAGGTGAAGCCCCCGGCCTGAGTAAGACACCTGCTCCTTGATTGTGGTTTGAAAACGGTTCATCAGTCCTCAGTTTCTTTGCTGCAGCCTGCTGCAAGAGCCTCAATTTCTTTGATAATACCCGGAAGTCTTGCGGCAGCGGCACTGATCCGCAAGTTCTCACCATGTGGTCTGCAGGGATTACCGGAAACAGTTAGTCCTGCAGGTATGCTTTTTGTTACACCTGACTTGGCTGCCACAACAACAGCATCGTTAATAACAATATGCCCGGCAACGCCCACCTGCCCACCGAAAACAACACCATCACCGATAACGGTGCTTCCGGCGATACCGGTTTGTGCTGCAATCATGCAGCCTCTGCCTATCTGTACATTATGAGCCACCTGAATCAGATTGTCCAGCTTTGTGTGATCTCCAATAACTGTGCTTCCGGTAACAGCTCTGTCAATACTGCAGCCGGAACCTATTTCCACATGATCCCCTATGATCACATTACCGTTCTGAGGTACCTTTTTGTGCTCTCCAGATGCTGAAGGGACAAAACCAAATCCGTCACTGCCCACGGTTGTTCCGGAATGGATCACGGAAAAAGCACCAACTCTGGTCCTGGCCAGAAGGCTGACATTGGGGTAAATCACCGTATTGTCACCTATGCTTACACCTGGGCCGAGAACCGCACCTGCACCGATGGAAACCTTATTCCCTATGAAGCAATCCCTGTCTATCACAGCACAGGGGCCGACAATGGAATTTTCACCCAGTACAGATGTTGGATGAATCACTGATGAAGGATGCACACCCTTGAAACCGCTTGCTCTGTCCGGAACAAAAAGCTCCAGAGCTTTTCTGAATCCCTCATATGCATTTTTAACTACTATCTGGACAGCAGCAGTGGTTTCGACCTGTCTGTCTACAATAACTGCCCCGGCAGATGTTGTTTTCAGAAATGCTGAGTATCTGCTGTTTCCGTAATAACACACATCACTTCTGCCTGCATCCTGTAATGTGGATACTCCTGTTATCCGGAAAGCCGGCTGAGAGCAGTCAGCAAGATCACCGTTAAGTAAATCTGCCAGTTCACGCAGAGTGTATCCGTCAGTCATTGCCGGAAACAACTCTGTCAATGACCCGGTCCGTTATATCCACGGATGCTTCAGCATAAACCACCTGACCTGCGGAAGCGTCGATTACTATCTGTATGCCGTCTTCGCTGGCTATGTCCATAACAGCCTCGTTGATAGAGGCAATAATAGGAGAAACCAGCTCTTCGTTCCTTCTCTCCATGAGCCCTCCAGGGCCGAAAACGCCGGAAAGGAACTGCTCCAGCTGAGCCATCTTCTCATCCAGAAGAGCTTCCTTCTCCTGCCTTCTCTCAGGACTCATCATCAGGGTTCTGGAGAGATCCTCTTCTATTTCATCGATCTCGTCCTGAAGGGAATCCACGTGGAGTTCCCATTCCTCTATCTCAGTCTCAAGAAGCTCCTGGGCATCAGTAACCTCGCCAAGAGATTCAAACACCCTGTCTGCATCAAATACTGCAATGCTCTGAGCGTAGAGAACCGCAGGAACAAGTAGCAGCAAATATAGTCTCATTTAGCTCTCCAATCAGAATGACGCACCCATCTGGAAATGGGGTTCCCATCCCGGCTCGGGTCCGTCGAATCCGTAGGCATAGTCAAAGCCCATAATACCAAGCATGGGTATTTCCACTCTGATACCCAGACCGGCTCCCCTGTTAAGAGTAGACATATCAAGATCCGACCAGCTCTCCCAGGTGTTTCCTGCATCGAAGAAGGCAGCCACCTGAAACTGATCTATTATTCTGACCCTGTACTCGGCACTTAGTATGACCATGGCTCTGCCGCCTACGGTACTGTATCCGTCAACAGCATTAATCTCATCATCTCCGTACCCTCTGACACCGTAAAAACCGGTCCCTCCAAGCTGGAACAGCTCGTATGCCGGAGGGGTTTCTCCTCCAAAACCTGCAATTGTACCCAGCCTTCCCCTGAGAGTGAGGAAGCACTTCCACCAGAGAGGGGTGTGCCATGTGGAATCGAAGAGATACTTCTGAAAACCGATATCACCACCGAGGAAACCTCCGGTAAGATCCATGCTGAAAGTATTCTTGGAACCCTCTCCCGGAAAGACCCTTCTGTCCTGGCTGTCTCTTGTTACTCCCACTCTGATGGAGCTGTCCCACCTGGGCCAGTCCGTGTCTCTCAGGCTGTAGTAATAGTTATCCACGTCATCGGTAATGTTAAAAACATTGACCTTTTCAAGAGTGTACCTGATTGAAGCAGATGTGAAGTCCACCCATGGAAGGGGTCTGCCTACGATTACCGAACCGCCTGTTCGTTTTCTGTCGTACTCTGAATAGTCGCTGGTGGTGTGATAAAGCTCTCCCCCCAGAGTGAGAGGAGTATCCCTGAACCATGGTTCAGTGAAACTGAGCTTTATGTTCTGAATAGTGCTGGAGAATTCATAACTTGCCTCCAGACTCTGCCCGCGACCGAAAAAGTTGGTCTCACCCACCTCAACATATCCGCTGAAACCGTCTGAACCGCTGTAGTTGGTACCAACACCGAACTTGCCTGTGGTCTTTTCATCAACTTCAAGGATCATATCAACATCGGGAGAGCCATCAATAGGCCGGAAATCAGGAATAACATCGTTGAAGTAATTCAGGTAGTAAACATTTCTGAGAGATCTCATCATGGCAGATCGCCGGAAAAGGTCTCCGGGAATAACTGTCAATTCTCTTCTTATCACATTGTCATGGGTACGGGAATTACCCACTATCTCCACCTGTCGGATGTGAGCTCTCTCACCCTCCTGGATGACAAAGGCAATATTCACTACAGAGTCGCTCTCTGCTGAAGGTTCCATCATGGGATCCACTACTGCATAGAAGTATCCTCTGTCCTGGTATGCTGAGTAGTACGCCTCCATGGTTTTGCTCAGATCCTCCACTGAATAGGAATCTCCAGGTTCCATTTCGTTGAAGGAAAGAAGAAGAGTGTCTGCAAGTTCTATGTTCCCGGAAACACTCACATCACCAAAGACCATGAAAGGCCCTTCCGAAATTGTGATGTCAATATGGAAATGCTTCCCGTCAGGAAGAATGTATCTGTCAGTGCCTGTTACCATTGCTTCAGGATAACCCCTGTTATGGTAATACTCCTCTATTTTTTCAAGATCCGCCTGGAAATCCTCAGGCTTCAGTTTTCCGCTTCTCCAGAAACTGTCCTGTTTTGTCTTCATCTCGCCTCTGAGATCACTGTCGGAAAAGGCGGTGTTTCCTGTAAACACTATCTCGCCCACACGGATATCAGGACCTTCATCAAGGAGAAACACAAGTTCACGTCTGCCGTCGGTGTCAGGCTCTCCCCAAAGGTGATCTACAGTTGCCTGATGTCTGCTCTTCCCGGCATAAAGCGAAAGGATCAGATCCTCAGCCCGGTCAATATCGTTGATGGAAACAGTCTGACCGGGAAATATTGCCAGAGTGTCCAGAAGATCGTCATCATCCAGGCATCCCGGATCCTCAAAACGAACAGAGGCAAGAATCGGGTTTTCAGAAACCGAGATGACAAAGTCTGCTGTTCCGTCAGATGAATCGGCTCTCACATCAATGTCTGTAAAGTAACCCAGACTGAAAAGCTCACGGACACCGGAAGGAATTCCTGCAGGTGAAACAACACTCCCCTGAGAAAGGCCCAGAGCTCTGATTATCAGAGAATCTGACACATAGGTGTTTCCCTCAACGGTCACGGTTGATACAGACAGGGAAAGTGCTGAACAGGTCAGGATAAGAGCGGAAACCGCTGTCAGCCTCATACATTAACCTCCGTAGGTGAGTTGGTTACCGCTTTATCAGTTTCTACCGCAAAAGAAAGGCAGTTGTCGTTACGCCTGGCACTGACAGAAGCTCCTCCGGACAGTTCACCGGATATCAGCATATCTGTCAGAGGGTCTTCCAGAAGTCTTTGAATGGCTCTTGTCAGATGCCTTGCTCCGGCATCCCGGCTGAAACCGGTTTCTGCAAGAAGTTCAAGAGCTTCATTTTCCACATTCAGTTTGACATCCAGCTCCAGAAGTCTTTCATGGACATCTTTCAGCTGGATCTCGACAATTTTTTTCACATCAGACACTGTGAGCGGGTTATAAACTATTACAGCATCAAGTCTGTTCATGAACTCAGGTGGGAAAACAGATCGTGCTGAAGCAAGTGCAGTGGAGTTGCCCACGTCACTGTTCTCCCGTAAAAATCCCACAGTTCCACCGGAACCAGGAGATAGATTACCGGTCATTATGATTATGGTGTTGCTGAAATCAATTTTTCTTCCGTAACTGTCGGTCATCTTGCCGTAGTCCATTACCTGAAGAAGCATGTTGAAAACATCCGAATGAGCTTTCTCAATTTCATCAAGAAGTACTACAGAATAAGGTTTACGCCTGACTTTCTCAGTGAGCTGCCCGCCGTCATCATAGCCTACATATCCCGGGGGGGCTCCAACAAGCCTGGATCCGGAAAAACCTTCCCGATACTCGGACATGTCAATTCGGATCAGCGAGTTACTGTCCCCGAAAACCTGCTCTGCAAGTATCCTGGCAGTTTCTGTCTTGCCAACACCTGAAGGTCCGAGAAAGAGGAAACATCCAGTGGGACGGGAACTGCTGCGAAGCCCGACTCTGCTTCTGCGTATAGCTGAAGCCAGATGCCCTAAAGCTTTCTCCTGGCCAACAATGCTTCTGGACATTCTGTCCTCGAGACCGGCCAGCTTGGACATTTCGCTCTCACCTACTCTGCTTATTGGTATTCCGGTCATTTCAGATACTACTGCCGTTACATCATCAATGGTAATTTCTGTAAGAGGAAGACTCTCGATCCAGTGTGCCCGGGATTCTTCAAGAGCGCTCTCCAGCCTGTTGATCTCACTGTTCAGCTCAGAAACCTTCTTCAGATTCCTGCTGTCCCCGGCCTTGTCAGCTTCTTTCCTGAGTTTAACCAGCAAATCGTGAAGCTCTATGAGAGATTCCGGTGGATTTGAAGATCTGGCCTGGGCTCTTGCTCCTGATTCATCCATCACATCAATTGCCTTGTCCGGCAGTTGTCTTCCACTGATGTAGCGGTGGGCAAGGATTGCACAATTCTTAAGTGTATCCTGGGTAAAGACGGTATTGTGATGTCTCTGATACCTGTCCTTCAGCCCGTTGAGTATCTCAACTGTGAGCTCAACGGAAGGAGGATCTATCAGAACCGGCTGGAATCTGCGTTCAAGTGCACCGTCTTTCTCTATTCTGCGTCTGTATTCGTCCAGGGTTGTTGCTCCGATGCACTGGAACTCACCTCTGGCAAGAGCCGGCTTAAGAAGATTTGCAGCGTCAATTGCACCCTCTGCTCCTCCGGCACCAACAATGGAATGGACCTCATCAATGAAGAGAATAACATTACCTGCATCTCTTATTTCCTTCAGAAGAGCCTTAAGACGCTCCTCAAACTGCCCGCGGTACTTGGTTCCTGCAAGAACAGAAGCCATATCCATGGCCATTATCCTTTTACCGTAGAGAGGCAGGGGAACCCTTCCGGACAGAACTCTCAGGGCGAGACCTTCCACAATTGCCGTCTTTCCAACTCCCGGTTCGCCTATCAGTACAGGGTTGGATTTCTTTCTTCTGCATAGAACCTGCACCACTCTGTCTATCTCGTCTGATCTTCCGATTACAGGATCAAGAGCACCTTCAGAAGCCAGCAGAGTAAGATCTCTGCAGAAGTACTCAAGTGCTGAGGTGCCCTTGTCAGGTTCTTCAGGTTTCTTGCTCCCGGAAATTTTCAAAGTTTCAAACAGTTTGTCGTAGTTAACACCGTACTGCCAGAGAATAGCAGAGGCACCGCTTTCTATCCTTGCCATGGAAAGAAGAAAGTGCTCTGTTGATACAACTGTGGCATTCAGCCTTGCAGCCTGAACGGATGCTTCAGCAAGTATCGACCTGGCCCGACTGCTCCAGTTCATGGAATTTCTGTCGATAACCCCGGTTGGTCTGATGGTTCTCAGATTGGATCTCAGCTGAGAACGCATCTCTCCGATGCGTATATTGAGGTTTCGCAGCAGAGATGCAGCCCCGGAACCGTCAACGCTTAGAATGGCATAAAGAAGAAACTCGCTGCCAATTTCGCGTTTTCCCATCCGTGCGGCTTCAGCCCTGGCTTCCAGAATGGCATCCCTGGCCCTCTCCGAGTATCTTTCCGGCAAGAAATCCCCCTTTACATCACATCAGCTATACCAATGTGAGAAATATAATTGTCATACTGTTTGCGGTGAACCGGAAGCAACCAGAAGCCCTGCCTCCAGCGAATACTGCCTGTGAACCGCCGCTGCCAGTTCCCTGTTGTGGGTGGCAATAAGAAAACATACTCCATCATCATCAGAGAGTTCCATCATCAGTTCCTGTACATTAAGGCTTGCCTGGCTGTCCAGGTTTCCCGTTGGTTCATCTGCAAACACTATATCCGGTTCCATTACAAGAGCTCTGGCAAGGGCAGCTCTCTGCCTTTCGCCTCCTGATACCCTTGAAGGAAAATGGTCTTTCCTGTGTTCAAGGCCAACCCTCTGAAGAAGGTTATGTGATCTTTTCATTGAATCTGTCCGGTTGATACCTGCTATGAAACATGGCATGGCAGCATTCTCCAGAAGGGTGAATTCCTCAAGAAGGTGATGAAACTGAAAAACAAAACCGATTCGCCTGTTTCGCAGCATGGCCCGTCTGCTGCTTCCCAGAGACCAGCCGCTCTCACCGCAGATCATGACCTCACCTTTTTCAGGCCTTTCCAGAAGACCCAGCGCATGAAGGAGAGTACTTTTCCCTGAACCGCTGGGCCCGGTAACTGCAGCTACCTCTCCTCTTGAAACGCTTACGGACACACCTCTCAACACATTTATCACGGTTTCATCAGAACCGTAGGAGCAATGTATATCGGATGCTTCAAGAATAATATTGTTACTCATATCTCAATGCCTCCGAAGGGGATACTGAAAGTGAGGAAGCAGCTGGAAACACAGCTGTGAACAGACACACTGCGATTGTTGCCAGGGTTACAGCAACTGCTGCAGTGCCCGGGAAAACTCCTGGAAGCACATCTATCCAATAAACCGTTCCATCCAGGTGAATAGGAAAAAATCTGTTCACAATAAATACTGCCGCTCTGGATACCAGTAGACCTGTAAAAGCACCTGTTCCTCCGAGAATGAATCCCCGGAGAATTGATATCCTGAAAATTCCCGTCGGGGGAAGCCCCATGGCTCTAAGTACTCCGCTGTCCCTCCTGTGTTCCATGGCAATCATAGAAAGAGCACTGGAGAGGTTCAGCAGTGCCACAACTGTTATCAATGCAAGAACAATTGTCATGGCAACCCGCTCGAGCCCCAGTGCTCTGAACAGATTCCCGTGGAAGGCAAGAAAGGGAATACAGCTCATGTACACTGGCCATCCTCCATTGACGTATTCGTTGTAGAGCGCTGCATCCATTGCTTCAGCGATTGCCACAGGATCTGTTCCCTGCACAATGGAGGCACCTGCTGAAGTAAGTTCGCTTCCAGTTCTGAATATGATCCTGGCAGTTGCAAGAGGAAGAACAACAAGAGAATTGTTATACTCTGCAAGGCCGAAATCAGCTATGCTGTCCAGCCTGACCGCAGCTATGGTATCCACCAGCACTCTTCCTGCACCGGAAATCTCAACTCCCGCTGATGATGCTATTCTTATCTCATCACCTGGGGATACATCAAGGATCCGGGCCAGACCGATACCGATCACAACCTGTTCTGAAACTCCTCCTGTGCCTCTTATTACTGCCCCGGATACAGTCCCTGCAGATCCACTCACAACTGCAGGTCTTTCCAGAATACCGGAAACACCGGTAACTCCCGGTACCGATTCTGCGATTTCCTGGACTTTTCCCAGATCAAAGTCATCCATGGTCTCACCGCCTGGAACAAAGATATGCAGAGGCGGGTTAATAGCAGTAAGACCATCAGCTATGGCCTGGGTAAACCCCCCCATGAATGCCTGAAGAATAACCAGAGCAGCAACTCCTATTGCAATTCCCGCAACCGACAGAAGGCTTACTATCCTGACAACTGCAGAGTTGGTCAGGCTCCAAACCTGCCTGAAAGCAAGAGTCCAGAGTTCCCGTTGCCTCATTTTCCCTTTCTCAGATGAGGAAAGAGAATGGTATCTCTGATGGAAGTGCTTCCGGTGAGAATCATTACAAGCCGGTCCATACCGATACCCAGCCCGCCTGTTGGGGGCATTCCGATCTCAAGGGCATAAAGGAATTCCTCATCAACAACACCCTTCCTGTGAGCACTTTTCGCTGCCTGATCCTCCAGTATCTTTCTCTGGTAGAGTGGATCGTTCTGCTCGCTGAAAGCATTCGCAAGCTCAAGACCCGCGGCAAATGCCTCAAATCTCTCTGTAAGACCGGGATCCCCGGGCTTCTGCTTTGCAAGAGGAGACAGCTCAACGGGATAGTCTATCACAAAACTGGGCTGAATAAGCCCCGGAGTTACGAAGTGGTCAAAGAGCTTGTCCAGCAGAGAGGCTCTGTCAACTGCTTCGTCAGACAAATCCAGTTTGTCGGCAAGAGCAGCCAGCCGTTCAGTTGACCACTGGAAAAGTTCTTCTCCGCTCTTCTCATGAAGTGTTTCCACGAAAGGAACTCTTCTGAACGGCGTTGAGAGGTCAATCTCGTGTTCCATGAAGACAACAGAACTTCCGGCACCTGCAGCTTCTGCAGCTGCAGTCACTATGCCCTCGAAGCGGGTCATCATACCATTGTAGTCTGTCCAGGCTTCATAAAGTTCAAGCTGTGTGAACTCAGGGCTGTGAGTACGATCCACGCCCTCATTCCTGAAATCCTTGCCTATCTCGTATACCTTGTGCATGCCCCCGGCAATAAGTCTCTTCAGATAAAGCTCTGTTGCTATCCTGAGGTAGCACTCCTCCTCCATGGAGTTGTAATAACTGACAAAAGGATCCGCAGCTGCACCTCCATATATCTGCTGAAGAACAGGAGTTTCAACTTCAAGGAAGCCGTTGGAATCCAGGTACTCTCTTGATGCTGATATGATACGGCTTCTTTTAACGAATCTCTCTCTTGCCTGGCTGTTCAGAAGCAGGTCAATACTTCTGTGCCGATAAACGAAATCAGGATCGCTCACTGCGTCGTGCACTTCTCCATCAGCATCAGTTTTTACCACAGGCATTGGTCTTATGGCCTTGGAAAGCAGCTTTATGGATGTAACCCTCACGGAAAGCTCTCCGGTACGCGTTACGAAAAGAGGACCCTGCACCCAGATGATATCACCCAGATTAAGGTTCCCGAGAAGTGCCCAGCTCTGCTCATCCACAACTTTGCTGTTAATGAAAAGCTGTATTCTCCCGGTTGGATCAACCAGATCGCAGAACACAGTTTTACCGTGCTTCCTCTTGGCCATTATCCTGCCGCTTGCAGAGAGGGGTTCCTCTGTTTCTCCCGTTTCCCTTAATACTTCTACAGAAGTTCTTTCCGGAGTCTCGGGAGGATAGGGATTAATTCCAGTCTCTCTTATTGCAGCCAGCTTCTCCAGCCGACTTTCAATGAATTCGTTCTTTTCTATTGCCATGCTATTTGCTCTTTCTCAAATATTCTTCAATGAAGTCCTGGATGTTTCCCCCAAGGAAACCTTCGACATCGGACGTTTCTTTATCTGTTCTGTGATCCTTAACCATCTGGTAGGGCTGAAGAACATACGAGCGTATCTGATGCCCCCATGACACATCGCTCTTTGTTCCTTCAATTTTCTCCCGTTCTTTCCGCCTTTTCTCCTCTTCCATTTCGAACATTCTTGCTCTGAGCACCTTCCAGGCCAGTTCTCTGTTTCTGTGCTGGCTGCGCTCATTCTGACAGGTGACCACAATCCCGGAAGGATGGTGTGTCAGACGCACAGCACTTGAGGTTTTGTTGATGTGCTGACCCCCTGCACCGCTGGCTCTGAATACATCTGTTCTTACATCGTCAGGATTGATATCAACCTGAATGGAATCGTCCAGGTCAGGCAGAGGGAACACAGAGGCAAAACTTGTGTGTCTTCTGTGGTTCTGATCAAATGGACTCTTTCTCACAAGCCTGTGAATACCCTTTTCAGCATTGAGATAGCCAAATGCGTAAGGACCCCGGACAGCAAGAACAGCTTCCCTCATCCCCACTCCGTCCCCGGGAGAGGTGTCCAGAATGTTCACCTCGTAATTCTGCTTCTCCGCCCAGTAGATGTACATCTTCATGAGCATCTCGGTCCAGTCGTGGCTGTCTACTCCGCCAGCACCTGATCTCACAGTAAGAATGCAGTCGGATCCATCATGCCTGCCGGAAAGCATCTGTCGGAATTCAAGCTGATCCAGCATCTTCAGAACATGTTTCAATCGAATTTCGGCATCGGTCCTGATTCCGATATCGTCTTCCAGTTCCAGCAGCTCCACTGCAGCGGCAAGATCATCGGTTTTTTCAGACAGATCTGTAAGAGGTGCTGTCCAGTTCTGCACTTTCTTAAGCTCCGCAATCACTTCAAGGGCTTTGTTGCGATTGTCCCAGAAACCGGGCCCAGCCATTTCCTCTTCGAATTGTTTTTCCTGCTTCAGCAGACCTTCAAGGTCAAAGACGCTCCTTGAGCAGACGACTTCTATCCTCTGCCCCACGGATCTCCGTGACAAGCTCGTCGTGTATCATTATTCCTCCAGAAAGGTTGGTAAGAGCCGCAGAATATAATACAATGCCTGGAAACTCTCACCTCATAATGACAAAATCCGCTGCAGTAAAATCCATTTCCTCATCCTCAGGTATAACAGATACAGTAAGATACGAGCCATGGTCCTGCAGTTGATCAGGAATACCTGAATGGTGATCACTGTGAAAACTGCCGCAGATGAAAACGCAGCTGATACCCCTGATGGACCGGGCCATTACAGCATCCTTGAGAAGCTGAGCGCGGTACATATTTCCTGTATCCATTGGCATACCGTGCATACTGTCACCCATGGCTGCCATGGTAGCCATAAACTTATCCCGATAGAGCACTGAAGACGAGTCAACTGCAAGTTCTGTGAAAAAAGGCTCCTGAGATAGAGCTTCGAATCCTCCGGATGCAACCTGAGCGGCGAATCTTCTTGGAACATTGGCTGCAATCACCGGACATCCGGCTGCTGAGGCAACCTCCACAAGCGGGGCATAATCTGTGCTGTAGTTTCCCCAGGGTCTGGCCCCCTGAAGAAACTCCTCTTCACTTATATCCCCTGCGAGATAACCGTTCAGCAGATCCTGAACATCGGTTTCAAACATTTCAAGTGCCAGGCTTCTCCCTGGTTCAGCAAGAGAACTCCAGATGAACAGTTCCCATTCATGAGCCAGGGGGTCATCGTGTTTTTCCCCTATGAAAACCACCTGAGCCCCCTGGAGTTCTTCCATCATTTCCTCTGCTGTCACCACACTGTTACCCTGGTAAATGGTTCCGGCAGGTACTGAAAGCAAAACGGCAATTGTAAAGATCATTGTTCTCTCCCTCTTACGCTGTATCTACTGTCTGCCCAATGCAGTCTGAATTCTTCGCTTCCTTCTTCTTCCAACCTTCATCAGCTCGTATACCAGAAGATAGACAAGAGTCGAGCCGGCTATGCAGAGCCAGTCCTGAAGAACCGGTTGACCGAAAGAGAGGAACTGGGATGCCGGTGAGTATATCACAAGAAGAGTGAGAGCAATGGAACCGAGAATGGACCAAAGCAGAACCGGATTTGTTGTGAAGTTCCTGTTGAATACAGAGGTGAACCTGTATCTCCTGGAGAGAACATTTGCATACTGGCAGAATGCAATGGTAAGGTATGCCATGGTCATTGCTCTGAGGTACTCAGGAGAGAATAGCTGACCGCTCAGGAAGGTAACACCCTCTCTGATTCCTGTAAGAGCAAAGTTTCCGAATGAAAGCACTCCTATCAAACTACCAAGAAAAAGGACTTCCAGAGAAGAGGAGCGGTTCATTATGTGAGCATCCATGCTTCTTGGCGGATCCTGCATAATGCTCTTTGAAGGTGGATCAAATGTCAGGAAAGTAAGAGGCATTACCTCAGCCAGCAGGTCGATGGCAAGGATCTGAATGGCCAGTATGGGAAGAGCCCAGTCCCCGAGAGCAACAGCTGCAAGACCAATTATCACAACAGCCAGCTCAGCCATGTTGGTTGTAAGTGAGGCAAGCACTGTTTTCATCAGATTGTTGTAGATGGTGCGTCCTTCACGGACAGCATGAACAAGTGAAGTAAAACTGTCATCCAGAAGAATAAGCTCCGCAGCCTCCTTGGAAACATCTGTACCGGTAATGCCCATGGCAACTCCGATGTTGGCTTTTTTCAAAGCCGGTGCGTCATTTACACCATCTCCGGTTACTGCAACGACTTCTCCGTTGTCTTCCAGAATGGTAACGATCCTGAGTTTGTGCTCCGGGTTTACCCTGCTGAACACAAGAGACCTGCCTGAAAGGAGTATACCCTTAAGCTTCACATCGTCCATTTCCTCAAGATCAACACCGGTATACACATCAGGGTCACCCTCCGGAGAAAGCCCCACAAGCCTGCCCACAGCTCTGGCGGTTATTGCATGATCACCGGTCATGATGATCACCCTGATGCTTGCTTCGTGACAGGCGGCTATTGCCTCTTTCACGCCATCCTTCGGAGGGTCCATCATGAACACAAGCCCCAGGAAGACAACGTCCTTCTCTGCTGTTTCCATGGTGTAGTCTGAACCATCCTTCTCAAGCGGACGGTAACCTATTGCAAGAACACGGAGAGCTCTGTTGGAATACTCTTCGTTCAGCCTTGTTATCTCTATCCGGTCCTCTTCTGTAATGGGAACGATTTCTCCATTTTTGTAAATGTGTCTGCTTACAGAAAGAACGCTTCCTGCAGCTCCCTTCATGGCAAGCTGATACCTGTCACCGAACTGCCTGACAGAACTCATTCTCTTTCTCTCAGAGTCAAAGGGGAATTCCTGTATTTCGGGATTCTCCTCATCCTCTCTGGGGCTTCTGGTTCCAACCTTTGTAGAAAGAGCAATGATGGCGGCTTCAGTAGGATCACCAACAGGATACCATCCGGAATGGTCTTCGTCCGGTTCATGAATCTCGGCATTTGATGCCATTGTGCCTGCGTCCAGCATTATTTCCAGCTGGTCGATTCTTGCCTGTTG
The DNA here is from genome assembly GCA_964386635.1 of uncultured bacterium. GTDB lineage: Bacteria > Fermentibacterota > Fermentibacteria > Fermentibacterales > JCC-6 > Sabulitectum. Next base: position 23,725 of record CAYLRO010000033.1, read on the forward strand.
TATCTTCTCCCCTGAACTGTCAACGATGTGACCCTCTGGTTTATATCCCTTTCCGGTTACCGAAAATTCCTCTCCATCAAACCAGAGCCCTGTAACTGTCATTTCATTCTTGGTAAGAGTTCCTGTTTTATCGGTGCAGATCACAGAAGTGGATCCGAGAGTCTCCACGCTGGGAAGATTTTTAACCACAACCTTCCTGTCCGCAAGCCTTCTGCTGGCTGCACTGAGAGCCACAGTTACCTGCGCCGGAAGAGCCTGAGGTACAGATGCCACGGCGATACCCAGGGCATAGATCAGACTGTTGAGTACTGTGAATCCCTGCCAGACCCCTACAAAGAACAGTAGGGTACTCAGTACAACAACAATTGAAGTGAGCCATTTGGCAAGGTTGTTCAATTCCATCTGAAGCGGTGATTTTGCTGAAACAGTGGAGGAAGTCATTGAGGCAATCTTACCCATTTCAGTGGATACTCCTGTTCGAACAACAACACCTGTAGCACTTCCGGTGGCAACAGTGGTTCCAGTGAAAACCATGTTCAGCCTGTCTGCAAGGATTGCGTCACTGGAAATTGCTTCTGTGAACTTCTCCTGGGGCATTGATTCCCCGGTAAGCGAAAAGTCATTGGTTCTCAGGTTGAAAGCTTCAAGCAATCTGAGATCTGCCGGAATCCGGTCACCGGCTTCAATGGACACAACATCACCTGGAACCAGATCGCTCTGTTTCAGCTCTGTAAGCTGTCCCTTTATGAAAACCTTGGCTGGCGATTTTATAAGCTCTCTAAGTTTCTCAAGGATTTTACCCGCCTTGTACTCCTGAACAAAACCGATAATGGCATTCACGAACACAATTACGAACATCACAGCGCCGTCGCGATAGCTTCCAACTGAAAGTGAAATCACTCCAGCCACTATCAGGACCATAACAAGGAGTTCCTTGAACTGGGAAAGGAACAGAATAAATTTCGAGACCTCTTTTTCAAGAGCTATGGTGTTTGGTCCGTATTTTCTGCGTCTTTCAGCAGAGGCTTCTCTTGAAAGTCCCTCTCTGCTGCTCCCAAGAAGCTCAAGTGTCTGAGCCGGGGATAATCTGTAGAAATCCTGTTTGTTCATCTCTGCTCCCGGGTTTGCTCTTCATATTCTCTTGAAAGTATTGAATAGACCATGTGGTCCACATATTTATTGTTAAGAAATTCCTCTTCTCTCAGCGTGCCTTCATAAGTCATGCCGAGCCTTTCGGCAACAGCAATACTGCTTTTATTTCCTTTGGCACACCTTATCTCGATCCTGTTCAGGCCCAGATCGGCGAAGCCGTGATGAAGAAGAAGTCTGCACGCAGCTGTAGCCAACCCCTGCCCGGTAAACTCCTCACCCAGCCAGTAACCCAGTTCCGAGTTTCTGTTCGGCCAGTCAACAGGATGAAATCCTGCAATTCCGGCTACCCTGCCCGCCGACAGGATTGAGTAATTGGGTCCCCTGCCGTCATCATTCTGCTTCATGACCTTTTCGATGAATGCCGTTGTATCCTCAACAGAAGTTACTCCATCAACCCAGGGCAGCCATCTTCCCAGAAAGTCTCTGTTCTTCCTTATAAGATCATAGAGAGGAGCAGCGTGTTCCGGCGCAATAACATCAAACGATACATCTGTCAGAAACGCCATACACCCTCCCTCTGCGGTGAATATAGCCTGAATCCGCCAGCCCGGTTATATTCCCTGCTCTTCCCGCAGTTAAAGACAGGAAATCATGCAGAACAGGACAATGGGCCCGGGAGAATACGGGTATATAATTCTGCTCTCCATACTGTGGGGAGCCTCATTCTTCTTCATGAAAATAGCTCTGAGAGACCTTACGCCGTTCACCATTGTATTCCTGCGGGTTTCCGGATCAGCGATTCTTCTCTCACTGCTTCTGATGATACAGGGAAAACACCCGGGATTCAGCAGAAAGGACATGATCCCCTTTCTGATAATGGGAGCCCTTAACAACATGATACCCTTCAGCCTTATTGTCTGGGGACAGCAGTTTGTTGAGAGCAGCGTGGCCTCAATAATTAATGCATCTTCCCCTCTGTTCAGCCTTGTACTTGCCCACTTCCTCACAAACGAAGAGAGAATGACCCCTCCAAGGATAGCGGGAATCATCCTTGGTATCTCAGGAGTGGCTCTTCTCATCGGGGTTGATGCAATGAGCATCACAGGAAACATGCTGGCAGGACAGACAGCAATGGTTCTTGCCTCGCTGTGTTACGCATTCGCGGCTATTTACGGCAGAAGATTCAGAGGTAGAGAACCGGTTTATGTAGCCTCAGGTGTGCTTACAGGGGCAACAGTGCTTACTCTGCCATTCATGCTTCTTCTGGAGAAACCATTCGGTCTTCAGCCGGGATTCGAATCTTCAGCTGCAGTGACCGGTCTTATCCTTCTCAGCACATCACTTGCATTTGTTCTCTACTTCAAGCTCCTTTCAAGAACAGGGCCCACGAACCTGCTGCTTGTAACATTCCTTATTCCTGTCAGCGCCATTATCCTGGGTGTGGTTGTCCTTAAGGAATCACTGAGCTGGAATGCAATGGCTGGAATGGGAATGATCTTTGCCGGTCTGGCAGTTATGGATGGAAGGCTTTTCCGGAAAAGGAAATCCATCTGAATAAGCCAGTATCCTGTTTCACACCACCTTTACTGTATGGTTGTGCATTGTGTGTCTGTGAGTAATAATTAAACACATGTTTGCTTCGTTCAGCTTACTTCAGCAATCTGCAGACACTGTCCGCTGCAGATAGTGTATGTCCGATTGTGAATTACTGCAGAAAGGCAGGTTAAGTGTTGTTGTTTTTAAAAATACAGAAAAGATTCGTGTTTTCCTTACCGGTTGTTCTTTTTATTCCCTGTATAGCCATTTCCCAGCCGGATACACTCTGGACCGGAACTTACGGTGAACTGGACACTGATGTAATCACCTGCACAAGACAAACAACAGATGGCGGTTTCATTTCAACAGGTTACTCATCCGTGGACCGGAATGATTTCACCCAGTCAAATCGGGATGTATGGCTTTTTAAAACCGATTCCCAGGGAGACCTCCAGTGGACTCTCCTGTATGGATTCGCCGATAATGATACCGGGAACTGGGTGGAACAGACCTCTGACGGCGGTTTCATTATGGGAGGTGTAATCAGGGTTGCATCCCTTGGGTCTGATCACACTTCAGATGATCGTCTTTTTGCAATGAAAACCGATGAAAACGGAGAGCAGGAGTGGTTGTATACCTACGATAATCCAAGCGGTCCATCGGTCTGCACGTGCGTACAGGAAACCTTTGATGGAGGATACATTGTTTTAGGTGCATTTGAAAACGATGTAACAACAGATGTAGCATTGATCAAACTGGATCAACAGGGGCAAGAGGAATGGATCAGAAACTATAACGGTACCCCGGAATACTATGACACCCCTCACTTTGTAGAGCAGACACCTGACAGCGGCTATATCATCACAGGTTATTATGCCAATGTATGGACCTGGGAAGAGTCCTCTCTGTTCCTGATGAAAATCGATGAAGCCGGAGAAGAAGAATGGACCAGGTACTACGGAAGTGATGGATACGATATTGGTTACTGCGTTCACCATCTTGACGGAAACGGCTACATCGTAGTGGGCTCATACTGGCACTGGGACACTGAACAGGACCTGTGGCTCCTTCGAACTGATGACATGGGAAATCAAGTCTGGTCAAAAAGGTTTGGAGGGGATGATAACGAATATGGACACAATGTTGAAGTGACTGCTGACAACTACCTGTTTGCAACAGGATTTACAGCAAGTATGGGTGCTGGGGGGAAAGACGTTTATGCGGTTAAAGTAGACTTCACAGGCGAGCTTATATGGCAGGCAACCTTCGGTGGTGCTGGAAATGACGTTGGTTCCTGTGGACAGCAGCTTGACGGCATAGATGGTTACATTATCGGCGGTTACACATATTCGTTCTCTGGAAATGATGATTCCGACGGGTGGCTGATCAGACTGAACTCAGACCTTGGAATTGAAACTTCGCAAGCTGATTCAGATCCATCCTTGTCAACCTTCCCTTCTCCCTTTTCAAGTACCCTGAATATCGATTTATTCCTCCCGTCATCCGCCGATATCTCAGTGGAGATATTCGATTCAACAGGGCGACTGATCGATACTGTTTTTCAGGGGGAGATTCAGCAGGGAACCACTTCCCTCCAATGGATTGTACCTGAAAGCGCTCCCTCAGGATGCTATCTGGTGCATCTTCAGGCAGGATCACACTCCACAACAAGAAACTGCATACTCCTGCGCTGAAACTGCAGGTGATTGAACCCTAATTCCTCTGTTCAATCCGATACCCCGTATTGGACAGTTTTCGAACTGAGCTGAAGAAGATCCAGCGGGTTGGAAGAACTGCCTGCATAATTTCTGAGTGGGCTCCTTCAGACAGCTAGATCAAATCTCTCAAGATTCGCGAGAGTCTGAACAATGAGACCATTACATTGACACCATCGTCTAATAAACATATTCTATTTGCAACAAATGAGGTTGATTAAGATGATTCAAAGAATTGCGCTCATGCTCCTTCTTCTAGCAGTTGCAGAGTATTCAGTGGCAGATGCAGTAATATGCGAGACAGATTTTCAGTCGCCGCCAGACAACTGGTACGCAAGTCCCATTTGGACCTTCAGTTCAAGCGGGGCATCCTTCACAACAACCGTACAGAGTTGGTCGGCTCTCCTCTTCACGCAAGAAGGTGGAACACCAAGTCCTATTTACTTCGTACCCGATGGGACAGATAGTGTATTGATAGAGATTCCTTACAGTGTCTATGTGTATATCTATGAATCAGCTTCTGTACATTTCACGATAAATGCCTTCATAGATTCAGAACAGGATGTTGTTCTATGGTCTGATTCTTACTTCACCGAAGGAGCACACAGCAGCTCGGGAACTATCGAGTACATGTTCGACTGGTCTGGGGCAGGATGGCTGGGTTTCTTCTTTGATGCTTACGGAGGATACGATACCGGATGCGGTATGTCAGTTACCTGGCTAATATCCGGCAT
>CAYLRO010000034.1:0-28369 GCA_964386635.1 uncultured bacterium
TGGCGGGGATGATGCTGACGCCTCATTACCCGCTCCCTGTAACTTTTCAAAAACGCTTCTGATCTGGCGGGTCTTTACCAAGCTGCAGTTTCCCTTTCAAACTTAAGCATTCAAATTCCTCATCTCTGAGTGTTTGATAGTTGACAACTCAACTTTATTCAATATAGTTGAGCCCTCAACTAATCCGGGAGATCTCATGAAGAAAAAGTCTATCGGTTTTCATATAGGAGTAATTCACCGGGGAACCTGCAAGTATTTTGAGAAAAACCTGGGTGCCCTGGGATTGCACAGAGGCATGGTGCATGTGCTTTCCATAATGAATGAATGTCAGCCAGTTTCCCAGCAGTTCCTCAGTGAAAAACTCTCTGTGGACAAAGCGAACATGACAAGAATACTGGTAAAGCTTGAAGAGTCGGGATTCGTGGAACGAACTGTGGATCAGGAAGACAGAAGAAGCAAACTGATTTCTCTAACTGACAAGGGCCGGGACATGTTTCTTCCTGTTGAGGAGATAAGGAAAGGCTGGACAGAAATACTTTCTGCCGGAATGACCCGCGAGGAGAGAAAAACCTACCTTTCTCTTCTTCTCAGAAGCGTTGAGAACATGAATGAGTACTTCAGGTCGGTGGACAATGACTGACAGACTTGCCGATGACAATGTAAAACGACTGCTGTTCAGGCTATCACTCCCGGCCATGACCGGCATGTTTGTCATGGCCCTGTACAACCTTGTTGACACCATATTCGTAGGCAGAGGAGTGGGAACTCTTGGTATAGCCGGGCTGTCCATAGTCTTCCCCATTCAGATGATAGTTATGGCACTCGGTCTGCTTTTCGGCATCGGCAGCGCTTCCGTGATCTCACGTCTGCTCGGCGCCGGGGACAAAAAGGGAGCTGAGCAGGCATACTGCAACGCTGCAGCTTCCGCCATACTGAGCGGAACCCTGCTTAGTGTAGTGGGACTGGTCTTTCAGGAAAGCATTCTGGCTCTGTTTGGAGCTTCACCGGAGATACTTCCCTCAGCCAGGGATTACTACCAGGTGATAATGTTTGCTTCTCCATTCTTCGTTATGGCAATGACAGGAAACAACATTCTCAGGTCTGTGGGAATGGCCAGATCAGCAATGATCACCATGATTACCGGTGCTGCAATCAACATTGCTCTTGACCCGATTTTCATCTTTGTGCTGGATATGGGAATCAGGGGGGCGGCGCTTGCCACTGTGATCTCCCAGATCATCTCCGTGGCCTACCTGATCTCCGAGCTCAGACCGGCAAGAAGCGGCCTGCATGTATCAGTGAGAGCATTCAGATTCCGTGCAGACATAATGAGACAGATCACAGCTATAGGGTTCTCTTCATTCCTGCGTAATGTCGCTTCCAGTTTCGTGGTGGCCATGGTGAACAGCAAGCTGCAGGTATACGGCACTGCTGTATCCATAGCTGCTTACGGTGTGGTTATGCGGCTTACCCGTTTCCTTATCATGCCGCTTCTCGGGGTAGCTCAGGGAATGCAGCCCATTGTGGGATACAACTTCGGTGCAGGCAGGCACGACAAGGTTCAACTGGCCTGCAAAACCGGACTGCTGTGGGGAACCGGTGTTTCAACCTTCGGTTTCCTCCTGGTCCAGCTCTTTCCAGAACAGCTGATAAGCATGTTCAGCAATGATCCTGTGCTGCTTCAGGCTGGAACGGAAGCTGTGCGGATAATGATGCTCGGTCTCTGGGTAGTCGGATTCCAGATTGTGGGAACCAGCATCTTCCAGGCACTGGGAAAAGCCCGTGAATCGCTGATACTCTCTCTCTCCAGAGAGGTGCTGTTCTTTATACCGGCTCTTCTGCTGCTTCCTCCGAAAATCGGGCTGAACGGTGTCTGGTTTTCCGTACCTGCCGCAGATGTTCTGGCATTCTGTGTGACACTGTTCCTGGTGTTACGGCAGAGGGCTAAATACAGGGAGATAGCTATTCCCGCTCCGGCAGCTGTGTGATCCGGTCCAGAATCAGCTGTGCAAGAGTGTAACCGAAGATTCCAGGCATTGTGATAAGGCTGGGCAGGCTGTTCCTGATCCGGCCCCGTCTTTCCATTCGCGGTTCGTCATCCGGAGGCAGCGGTTCAAGGGCCTTTTCAACGGACCAGACACAGGTGATACCGGAAGTCACTCCCCGTCTTCTGAGATACTTCCTGGTCATCTTTGCCAGAGGACAGCCTCCTGATTCGCTTATATCGCCGGTTCTTATGGATGGCACCAGCCGTTTGCCTGCGGCTCCCATGCTGCTGAAAACAGGGATCCCGTTCTCGCAGCAGAACTGAAGCAGCTCTGTCTTCGGATTCAGGCTGTCTATGGCATCTGCAACCACTGCTGCCTCCTCCGGTATTCCGTACTCAAACAGGTCCTCTCTGCAGAGAAATCTTTCCATTGGAATCACAGCTGTATCAGGACAACCGGCTCTGAGAAGGTCTGCCATGGCATTCACTTTCAGTTTTCCAATGTCGTTCCCTGATAGAAGCGGATTCCTGTTAAGACTAGATTCTGTTACCGTATCGAAATCTGCAAGGTAGAGTTTACCTGCTCCTGATCTTGCAAGAGCAGAGGCGCAGTGACTCCCCACCCCGCCCAGTCCTGCAATGAAAATGGATGCCTTTCTTATCCTGGCAAATCCATCTGTTCCGTAAAAATCAATAACCCTTTTGAATCTGTCAGACATCACCCATCTCCAAACAGTCTGACGGAGTTTCTCCAGGCTTTCTCGGAAAGGGTCTCCGGTTCCTCCTGCCTGATCTCGGCCATTGCACCGAGAACCTGAACAATGTGGGCAGGCTCAGATTCCCCTGAAGGGACATTCCTGAGACCAATGGAGGGAGCATCTGTTTCAAGAACAAAACGGTCAGATGGAACAGCAGCTGCACTTCGCAGAGCATTCCTTGCACCAGGTCTGGTCACTGCACCGCCAAATGAGATAACAAGCCCGGCATCCAGGAATCGTTCCATAAGCTCAGGTGATCGGGACCAGGCATGAATGACACCTTTTACCGGATAGTCCTTAAGAGCAGTCAACATCTCTTCATATGCATTGCGGCAGTGAAGGATAACCGGCAGGTTCATCTCCAGAGCAACCCTTAACTGGGAAGTGAAAACTTCCATCTGCCTCTCCCTGACAACAGGGGATTTCCAGTCAAGCCCGATCTCTCCAACGGCGCAGGCACCTGAAGCATTCAGGTTCTCCATGAGGAAGCCTGCATCAAAAATCTCTTCAGCCTGCCAGGGGTGAATACCCAGAGCAATCTGAATGCCGGGAATACTTCCCAGCGTTACAGTTCTGCGTATGGATTCTCTGTCAACCGATGGAACTATCAGCCTTTGAACTCCTGCTTCAGTGCTTCTTGAAAGAACCGCTTCAAGATCAGATTGAAGCGGTTCCATGAAAAGATGACAATGAGTATCAAATAGACGCATGGGTCAGAAGGTCAGTGTACGCTGTTTGAAACCATACCCCATAACATCATAGGCATCGTGAAGAACCATGAAAGCTTCCGGATCTATCTCCTTTATCAACCTCTCGAGAACCATGACCTGCCTGCGGTGAACACAGACATAGATCACATCCTGCTTCTTCCTTCTGTAGCCTCCCTCGGCTTTCAGGAATGTAACGCCTCTGTTAAGGTTGTGGAATATTGCATCCCTTACATCATCCGGCTTTGTTGTAATTATCATGCATGCCTTTACGTATGGCATTCCCTCAGCTGAAAGATCCGTCATTTTCGTGGTAAGGAAGAGATTCAGATAAGCCCATATCATCAGTTTGGGATCGCCGAATACTGCGGCGACCAGAAGGATGATAAGACTCTCCACCATCCAGTAACCGGTACTGATGCTCACTCCTGTGTACTTCTTCAGAATAGCAACAGGGATATCAGTTCCCCCGGTGGATCCTCTGAATTTAAAAATAAGACCAAGTCCCACGCCCAGAAGAGTTGAACCGGCAATAGAGGCAAGAAGGATATCCATTTCAGAAGAGCCTGAAAGAAATACTGCGAACCTGGGAAGCTCACCGGCAGCAGCTACATTGAAGATATGGTCTGATCCTCCTGGAATAAGTCTCAGATGTCCCGGATCAAATAACCAGCACATGAAGTTGGACATGAACATGCCTACAAAACTTCTTATCCCGAACTGCCTGCCCACGAAAATGTACCCCAGAATGAACAGCGGAATATTGAATCCGAACATCCAGAGGCTCTCGGAAATCCCTGTAACGTGGTAAAGGATCTGGGCAAGACCGCCAACTCCACCTGGAGATATCCTGAAGGGAAAGAGAAACCAGGAATATGCCATACCAAAAAGCACAGATCCTGTTGCAATTCCCAGGTAGTCCCCTGCAGGGTATCCTGCTTTTAACTTCATCCTTCTGACTTTCCTTTCAGAACCGTTAACGCAATTTAAATTTAGTGTTTACGCTACTGTATATAAGGCGTTACTGACTATTCCCATTCAATTGTTCCAGGAGGTTTTGAACTGATGTCGTAAACAATTCTACTCACTCCGCTGACCTGATTCACGATCCTGCTGGATACGGAAGCCAGATGTTCCGGGTCCATCCGATACCAGTCTGCAGTCATACCGTCACGGCTGGTAACAGCTCTCAGGGCAACCACTCTGTCGTATGTGCGTTCATCACCCATAACACCAACAGTTCTTATTGGAAGAAGAACACTGAAAGCCTGCCAGATCTGGTCGTAAAGGTGATTTTCCCTGAGATAGTCAATGAAAACACGGTCCACCTTCTGCAGAAGGTCCCTGTCATCCCGGCTGACTGGTCCGAGAATCCGCACTGCAAGCCCGGGACCAGGGAACGGATGCCTTGCGACCATAACCTCGGGAAGTTCCAGTGTTCGGCCCAGCTCTCTCACCTCGTCCTTGAAAAGCTCTCTGAGAGGCTCCAGCAGCTTCAGATTCAGCCTGTCAGGAAGCCCTCCCACATTGTGATGACTCTTTATTGTTGCGCTGGGACCTTTGAAACTTACGCTCTCAATAACATCAGGATAGAGTGTTCCCTGAGCCAGATGGGTTACTCCGGGTATGGATGCTGCTGCCTCTTCGAAAAGCTCTATGAAGACTCTGCCTATGATCTTGCGCTTCTTCTCCGGGTCTGAGACACCGGCAAGCTCATCCAGGAACCTGTCCTCGCCGTCCACAACCACAAGGTCCATGCCGAAATGCTCACCGAAGGTTTTTATAACCTCTTCCCTTTCTCCTGCCCGGAGAAGGCCTGTATCAACGAATATCGGCACGAATCTGTCAGGAACTGCTGAATGAAGCAGTGCCGCCACAACAGAAGAATCCACACCGCCTGACAAACCAAGTATCACCTTGCCGTCAGGCTCAAGTTCCGAGCGAATGTGACATGCAGCCTGTTCCAGGAAAAAGCTCATGTCCCAGTTGGGGTCGAGTTCAGCAATATGAAAAAGAAAGTTTTTCAGCACCTCTGTTCCAAACACCGTGTGGTTCACTTCAGGATGAAACTGAACACCGTATCTCTTTTTCCTGCTGTTTTCCATGGAAGCAATAGGCAGAAGATCAGTTGAAGCAGTAACAATGTAATCATCAGGTACTTCAGTAACCCTGTCTCCGTGGCTCATCCAGGCCTGAAGACCTGGGTTTATCCCTTTGAACAGGCTGCTTTCAGAGTGATTCAATATAGCCGGACCATACTCTCGATGGTGTCCGCCTTCAACCCTGCCCCCTGTTTTGTAAGCCAGAAGCTGCATTCCGTAACAGATTCCAAGAATTGGAATGCTTGTGGTGAATACCTCAGCAGGAGGCATAGGACTGTCCTGTCCGTATACGCTGTACGGGCTTCCTGCCAGAATTATCGCCCCGGGACAGAGCTTTTCAATATCGCTCCAGCTGCAGTTACCTGGAAGTAACTCGCAGTAAACGCCAAGCTCCCTGACTCTTCTGGCTATAAGCTGGGTGTACTGACTGCCGAAATCCAGAATTGCTACTCCACCTTTTATCATTCTATTCTCCAGGTTCTCACTGCTTCACAGGGGGTGTTACCGGATAGTTCCCGGTAAAGCAGGCTGTGCAATAGTCTTCCGGTGAGTGGGCTGAGATACAGCTCAGCATGCCTTCAACGGAAAGATATCCCAGGCTGTTCAGATCAAGGATATTCTTGATCTCCTGAACAGAATACTTATTTGCAATGAGGCTCTTCACTTCCGGGAAATCAATACCGAAGAAACAGGCGTGTCTGTGCGGCGGGCAGCTGATTCGCATGTGAACCTCTGTGGCTCCCGCCTCTCTCAAGGCCTTGATTCGAGCTTTGCTTGTTGTTCCTCTTACAATACTGTCCTCCACAACGCAAACCCTTTTACCGCGAATGGCTTCAGGGATCGGCTGGAGTTTCCTCATAACCATTGCAGCTCTTGTGGCATGGCCAGGGTCAATGAAAGTTCTGCCGACATAGTGATTCCTGGTGAATCCCATGTCCAGAGGAATACCCTGCTGCCTTGCAAAACCCATGGCAGCAAACATGCCACTGTCCGGCACAGGCATAACCATATCGCAGTCTGCGGGAAACTCCTTTGCAAGTTGCATGCCCATTTTGATTCTTACCTCGTAGACACTGTCACCAAACACATAACTTCCAGGTCGTGCAAAATAGACATGCTCGAATATGCAGTGGGCTTTTTTTCTGTCAGGGTTGAACAGTGTTCCCGGTTCAAGACCAAGGAATGTGGAAACCGGTTCAGCATCCACATGGGCATCTGCTGGAAAGAAAAGCATCTCACCGGGAGCAACCTCTCTTACATACTCTGCATCTGTCACAGGGAATGCAATGGTTTCGCTTGCAACTATCCAGCCTCCGCCGGAAATTCTGCCCAGACTCAGTGGTCTGAATCCCAGGTTGTCTCTAATTACATACATTCCTCTGGGAACAAGAAGGAGAAGACAGAAAGCACCTTCAAGTTTGGATACTGCAAGCTGAATACAACGCTCTATGTTGTAGTCGTTATCCTCAAGCTCTCTGCTCATGAGATGCAGAACAATCTCCGTATCTGTATTGGTCTGAAAGATGTGCCCTTTTCTCTGCAGACTGCTTCTAATGGAAGAGGCATTGCTGATTGTTCCATTATGAGCTATAGCAACGGGAATGTCAGCCATTCGTACATTGATAGGCTGCGCATTGATAACGGATGAGCCGCCGAAAGTTCCGTATCTCACATGACCTATTCCGGCAACGATGTCATCACCCATCATGTTCCCGGGAATGTCATTCATAAGATCCGGGACAAGCCCCCTTTTCTTATGAATTATGAGCTCACCGGAAGAATCAAGAGTAACAATTCCCGCAGCTTCCTGCCCCCTGTGCTGTTGAGCAAACAGCCCCTCTGCAACCAGAGCAGAAACACTTCCCCGAGAACCGGTTACACCGCACAAACCACAATATTCACCGTACTTTCTCATATGTCCTTCCCGCGAAATGATGCCTCAACAAATGATGCAAACAGCGGATGGGGTTCAAGTGGTCTGCTTTTAAATTCGGGATGATACTGCACAGCAACAAACCAGGGGTGATTAAGCCTTTCAACCACTTCAACAAGGGCTCCGTCAGGAGAAAGACCGCTGAGAACCAGTCCTGATTCCTCAAGTTTTTCTCTGTAGCCATTGTTGAATTCGAATCTGTGTCTGTGTCTCTCATGTATTGTGGTTGAGTGGTATGCTTCTGCGGCTCTGGAACCCTTTTTGAGCTTACAGGGATAAGAGCCCAGCCTCATTGTTCCACCCTTGTTGACAATCTTTTTCTGCTCATCCATCAGCGAAATTACAGGATGGGCTGTTTCAGGATCGAATTCTATACTGTTCGCGCCTTCCAGGCCTGCAACATTTCTCGCAGTTTCGATAACCGCACACTGCATTCCCAGGCAGATTCCCAGGAATGGGATGTTGTTCTCCCTGGCATACTTCACTGCTTCCAGTTTGCCCTCAAGGCCCCGGTAACCGAAACCGCCGGGAACAAGAATACCGTTTACCTCATCAAGCAGATCTGAGGGATTGTTGTTCTGAAGTTCCTCTGACTCGATGCATTTCAGTCTCAGATCCAGACCATGCTTGATGGCGCCGTGGGAAAGGGCTTCAAAGATGCTTTTATATGCATCGCGAAGCGCCATATACTTACCCACCACTGCGATCTTAACTTTTCCGGAAGCAGGATGAACTGCCCTGCCAACCATGGCTTTCCAGTCATCAAGCTTCAGCTCATTCTCAGGGAGGTTGAATTTCCTGAGAATCAGAGAATCAAGACCCTGCTTCGCAAGATCGATGGGAACTTCGTAGATGGAGTTCTTCACATCCTTCTCTTCAATGACTGCTGCTCTTGGAACATTGCAGAAGAGAGCGAGTTTTTCAAAATGCTCGTCCTCCATTGGCACTTCAGTTCTGCAGATCATTACATCCGGAATAATACCGATGGACCTCATGATTCCTGCTGACTGCTGTGCAGGTTTTGTTTTCAGCTCACCGGAGGCAGTCAGGTAGGGAAGCAGAGTGAGATGAATAAAAACGGTATTCTCACTTCCCAGTTCCACCCTGAGCTGCCTTAGAGCTTCAAGGAACGGACTTGATTCAATGTCTCCTGCAGTTCCGCCGATTTCTGTCACGACAATGTCTGCTCCGGTTTCTCTGCATGAGAGAATGGCTTTCTTTATCTCGTCGGTTACATGGGGAACAACCTGGACAGTGCGCCCCAGGTATCCGCCTTCTCTTTCCTTCTGTATAACCGAAGAGTAGATACGGCCAGTGGTATAGTTGCTCTGTCTGGAGCAGGTAATTCCGGCGAATCTTTCGTAATGGCCCAGGTCAAGATCGGTCTCAGCGCCGTCGTCGGTTACAAACACCTCACCATGCTGGTATGGAGACATGGTTCCCGGATCCACATTAAGATAAGGGTCAAGCTTCTGCAAAAAGACTTTGTATCCTCTTTGCTTGAGAAGCAATGCGACTGAAGCCGCGGTGATCCCCTTGCCCAGGGAGGATACAACTCCACCTGTGATGAATAGATGTTTTACCGTATGGCTCATGAGAGCATTTCCTTCCTTTAAGACAATGAAAATCAAAGGAGGAATATAGCAAAATGAGCTGGCGATTCGAATTAGTTTTGCAGAAATGCAATCTCGGGAATATCCAGAAAAGCTTCTACAAGGTCAGGGTCAAACTGCGTACCCTTTTTCAGATGCAGCTCTCGTCTGGCCTCCTCGGTTTCAATGGCAGGTCTGTATGGTCGCTCGGTTATCATGGCACTAAAGGCATCACACACAGCAAGAAGTCTGCTCATAAAAGGGATTCCCTCACCGGCGAGACCGTCAGGATACCCGGTTCCGTCGAATTTCTCATGGTGGTGCCTGACGACTTTTACCACTTCTTCAAGATTGGGCACTGGGCTGAGAATTTCTGCGCTTTTCTCAGAATGGGTCTTCATTATCTTGTACTCAACCCTGGAAAGAAGCTCTTCCTTCATCAGAATTCTCTCTGGAACTCCTATCTTGCCGATATCGTGCAGTTCACCGGCAATCTTTGCAATCCGGATGTTTTTGTCATCCATGCCCAGCTTCACCGCCAGCATGACTGCAAATTTCGAAACCTGTTTTGAGTGCTCAAGAGTGTATCCATCCCTTGCTCCTACAGCGGCAGCAAAGCCGTCAACAGCTGAGAGAAACAGGGCATTACTACGCTCGATCTCTTCAATGTACCTGTCTACCAGATTACTGTAGGAGTCCCTTATTGCAAATGATGAGACAACTGCTTCTTGAATCTGCTTTTTTGAGAACGGTTTATGGATAACAAACTGAACTCCCTGAGAAAGAGCAAACCGCACTGCATCCGATGTAACAAAACCCGAGATAAGAATAAACGGAGCAATGATATGCCTCTCCCTGCACCAGCTGAGAAGATCAATACCGCTTTCAATCCCCGGCATTGCGATATCGCTGATTATTACATCTACATCTGAACTTTCAAGGTATTCTTTTGCAGACCCAACTGATTCTGCTGCAACTACATTGATATTCAGCTCAGACAGATATGCGCTGAGGATCTCTCTTACTGCAGTCTCGTCATCCACTACAAGTACAGTTTTGTCCACGAGAGTACTGTTCATTACTTTGTCTCTTTCATCTGTTAACAATAAGGGAAAAACAGGTCAACAGGAACCAGTATCCTACATTTCACCATTCAGTACATTCCTGACAAGCGCTATTTCCTCGGTGGACGTTCCAGGAGCAGCCGGCGGCACAATATCACTGGTGTCTCTCCCGGCAGGCTGCTGCTTTGAGAAAGAACCGTGAATCCATCCACATCCTGTATGGTTTACTATCTGAGCAGCATTTTCGCTGGTAATCCCGGAACCGGGGAGTATATCCAGCCGGTGGCCATACTCTCTGTTCAGATCCCTTATCACATCCATCCCCCTGAAAGCGGTGGATTCTCCTCCTGAGGTCAGTATCCTGTTCAGACCGTGGTCAGCAATGAACTCAGCGGCTCTGAACACATCCGGTGCAAGGTCAAATGCTCTACTGAAAACAAGTTCAACACCTGGAAATTCTTTTCTTACTTCAGATACAAACTGAAGATCGATCTCCCGGGATTGGAGCAGAGCACCAAACACAATACCAGTGGCTCCCATGTCCAGGAACAGCTGCATATCCCTGAGCATGGATCTCTTCTCGGCAGGTGTATAAATAAAATCTCCGGACCGGGGGCGTACCATTACCAGAACAGGAATCGAAACAGACTCTACTACTTCATCCACAACACCTGCAGATGGTGAAATGCCGCCCACCTCAAGAGCACTGTTCAGCTCCAGTCTTGAAGCTCCGGCTTTAAAGGCTCTCAGTGAGTCACCTATGGACCCGGTACATACCTCTATGCCTGTCATAGCAGATCCGCCTTTCTGAAGTGTTTTTCCATAACTATTCCCAAAACAACCAGCAAAAGGCCGCTGACAGTGGAAATGGCGATTTTCTCCCTTACAACCAGAGCAATGGGTAAAAGAGCCAGAAAAGGAGTAAGAAAAATCAGGCTTCCGACAGTTGCCGCAGACGCAGCTTTTTTCAGAGCGGTGTTCCACATCACATAGGTGATGCCCATTTCGAATACACCAGTATACAGAAGCCATGGGGCAGCTTCTCCAGCTCCATGAAAGCTTTCTCCTGACAGCAATCCATAAATACCCAGGTAAACAGATCCGAAAGCGAAACACATAAGGAGAACCGAGTTTGTGTCTCCTGTGCTTCTGGTATTAAGTAACCAGTAAACCGCCCAGATCACAGTACTGAGAATCGCAAGCAGAAGTGGTTCGATCGGAATCTCAAGAGTGCTTCTCCCGAAAAGAGACATGAGAGCCACACCGGAAAAACTGAGAAAAATCCCGGCAAAACCCCCTGAAGAAATACGCTGTCCCAGTAATGGAATTGCAAGCAGAACAAGAACAACCGGCCACAGATAATTAACTGCCATGGCAATTTGAGCCGGTAGTCCGTTGTATGCGTGAAGAAGAACGAGGTAATAGCCGAATGGGTTCAACAACCCGAGAAGTGCTCCCTCTCGGATACTGCTGCGCTGAAGCCTTTTCTTCCTGGCAAAAAGAAGAGCTGCAAGAACAAAAGTGGAGATAATAGAGCCAGATGTAACTACACACCAAGGAGACACAGACCTCAGAGCTTCCTTGAAAGCAGTGGCTGCAAGGGACCAGAATACAACTGCCGCCAGTGCAAGAAGTATCGCTGTTCTGTCAGATCTGTTTCTCTCCATGATCACCTCCCGTATAAACCCTTGCAACATACGGATTTTTGTGTTTTGGAGCCAGCAGAATAGTACAGCAGCCTGAAGCGGTAAATTCTGAGGCTTATTGCGTTAAGATGTACTGATTTGCGTATTTGCTTGTGAAATAAGGGGATGTGTCAATATATGGTTGTCCCGGCTGCGAAAAACACTACATATTGTGGTTCTCGGCTTGCGTGTCTATCTGTGGTTTGTTATTGTCGCCACACGGGAGTCGCTGTTACGAACTGCCATTGAGCAGTGCTGAGGATAGGGGGGGGTTGAGCTGCTATATGGACTGGCTAGTAAGAAAACGAAACGGTAAAGTTGTTTCCTACCGGAAGTCGAGAATAGAGAGTGCCATAGATCGTGCTCTGAAGTCCTCGGAGACGAAAGGCTCCAGCAGAGAGATGGCAGATCAGGTGGAAGCTGCTCTCTACATGAACTTTTTCAAACCTGGATCAATCCCTACAATAGAACAGATACAGGACTTCATTGAGGAAACATTTGTCCTGAGAAAACTCACAGCTGCAGCCAGACAATTTATTCTTTACAGAGAAAAACGGAACGAAGCCAGAGAGGTCACCGCCATATTCAAAGGCATGGATCATCTGGTGGGGGATTACATTTGCCAGCAGGACTGGAGGGTAAACGAGAACTCCAACATGAACTACAGTCTTCAGGGGCTTAATTTCTACCTCTCCAGCTCAATAACTGCCAGATACTGGCTGTCGAAAATCTATACACCGGGCATAAAGGAATACCAGGACAACGGCGACATGCACATTCATGATCTTGGAATCCTGGGACCGTACTGCGTCGGATGGGACCTGATGGAGCTTCTTCAAGGCGGGTTCCTCGGCGCCAGAGGCAAAATCGAATCCAAACCGGCCTCTCACCTGAGAACAGCTCTGGGACAGGTTGTCAACTTCTTCTACACCCTTCAGGGAGAGGCTGCCGGAGCCCAGGCTTTCAGCAATTTTGACACCCTTATGGCGCCTTTCATAAGGCATGATAATCTTTCTTTTGAAAAAGTAAAACAGTGCCTTCAGGAGTTTCTCTTCAATGTGAACATTCCCACAAGGGTTGGATTCCAGACACCGTTCACAAACATCACCATGGATCTCAGGGTTCCGTCCACCCACAAGGATCTTCCTGTGATTATAGGGGGAAAACCTCAGCCTGAGACCTATGGCAACTACCAGCATGAAATGAATATTTTCAACAGAGCATTCAGCGAGCTTATGATGGCGGGAGATGCAAAGGGCAGGATATTCACCTTCCCAATCCCCACATACAATCTTACATCGGATTTTGACTGGGATGATGACGAACTGCAGCCTCTCTGGGAGATGACCGGCAAATACGGTATTCCCTATTTCAGTAATTTCGTGAATTCCGATATGAATCCTGAAGACTCCCGTTCCATGTGCTGTCGGCTTCGCCTTGACAACAGGAAGCTTAAAGCCAGAGGAGGCGGGTTGTTCGGTTCCAATCCTCTCACAGGTTCAATAGGCGTTGTTACTGTAAACATTCCAAGAATGGCGCTGGTTACAAGAGGCGACGAGGATGCTTTTTTCCAGAGGCTCAGTTCAGTGATGGAAGCAGCAAGAGAATCTCTGGAGCTTAAGCGCAATTTTGTTGAAGAACTCACAGAAAGAGGTCTTTATCCCTACACCCGCTACTACCTCAGACATGTGAGGAAAGAAGCCGGGGCATACTGGGCCAACCACTTCAGCACCATAGGCCTTATAGGAATGAACGAAGGAGCACTGAATGCCATCGGAACCGGCATTGCATCTCCGGAGGGCAAGAAATGGTCTCTGAAAGTTCTTGAATTCATGAGGAAAAAACTTGAAGAATTTCAGGTGGAAACCGGGCATCTTTACAATCTGGAAGCTTCACCTGCTGAAGGAGCCAGCTACAGGCTGGCCAACAAAGACCGGAAACAGTTCCCTGACGCAGCACACCAGGGAGTTTCAAACCCTTACTACACCAACTCAGTACATCTTCCTGTAAATACTCCTACGGATGTCTACAGTCTTCTCAAACACCAGGATGAACTGCAGACCATGTTCACCGGGGGAACAGTGGTTCACATCTTCCTGGGAGAAGCTATTAACGACTGGAAGATGGTCAGGGAACTGGTAAAAAAGATAGTGCACAACTTCAAGCTGCCCTATTTCAGTATCACGCCGACTTTCAGCATATGCCCGGTTCACGGATACATAGCAGGAGAGCATTTTCAATGCCCCTACCCGCACACTGATGAGGAAATCAGCCAGTTCGGAGAACTGGTGGAGATAAACGGAGAGCTTCCGGAAGGAAGCTATAGAAACATTGAAGAATCTGAAAACATGGAAGAAGAACCGTCTCTCTTCCTCAGCATTGAAAAGGTGGATGTTGTATGAGCGATGAAGTGAGAACTGTCAAGGCAGTCAAGGCTGAAGTTTACTCCAGAGTTGTTGGATACTACAGGCCTGTGCAGGACTGGAACAGGGGCAAGAAGGAAGAGTTCAGCCAGAGACAGTACATAGAGATAAAGACAGAAACGGTTTGATCGTTGATCCGTTCCATTCAGGGTACCAGCCTTATAGAGTACCCCGGAAAGATATCCGCTGTACTTTTTTCTGCGGGATGTAATCTGGCATGCCCATTCTGCCACAATCCTGATCTTGTTAACGTAGACCTTCTGGACGGAGAGTACAGCCTGAATCATACCGATGTTCTCAGAGAACTGGGAGAACGTCAGGGATTTATTGATGCTGTAGTTCTCACCGGTGGAGAGCCTCTTCTTTACCCTGAGAACATTGATCTTCTAAGAAGGATCAAGGAAGAAACACTTCTCTCTGTGAAACTGGATACCAACGGAACATTTCCTGAAAGACTGGAAGCTGCTCTTGAGTTCACTGATTTTGTGGCAATGGACCTGAAGTCCAGTCCGGACAAGTACATTGCTGCAACAGGTGGCAGAGCGGGATTCGGCAACGTTCGCCGGAGCGGAAAACTGCTCATGAGTCAGAACAGCTGCCAGTACGAGTTCAGATCCACTATGGTTCCCGGAATAATTGATGAGGATGACGTTCTCACACTGCTGAGAGAGTTCAGCCCCGGCAAGATTAAGCGGTATGCTCTTCAGAGATTCCGCTCTGAAAATACTCTCTCTCCCGAACTGCGTAATCTGTCAGCATACCCCAGTGGCTATCTTGAAGGCATTGCTGCAAAGATGACTGAAAGAGTTGAAAACATTCAGCTTCGTATCTGACCGAATTCCAGAGTAATAGCGCCATCAGGATCTGCACCTTTCAATGTGCGGAGCATTCCCCTGACCACCTCTTCCATCATTCTCCCTGGAAAACCGCTGACCGGTACCTGTCTGCCATTGCAGAGGAGAACTGTTTTTGAGCACCCTCCACAGGCAATGCATCTGTCCCCTGAAAGTCTTTTGTAAAGCTCAATTACCATTGCCGAAGCAACCGCCATAACTTTTGCTGAAAATGTTCCCTCTTTCAAATCAGAGGTTTGATCCCCTACAACAGAAAGTCTGCCGCTTCTCACAGTCACTATTCCCTCAAGCCCGTCTAAGCCTGCAATGCCGGAACATGCGATTAACGGCCTCTCAGGAAATGCCGATGTCCATTCCTCTATAATGTCAGCTTTTGTCTCGCTGCAATCCACAGCTTCCACAAGAACATCACACCGGTTGAATACATCTCCAAGATTCGAAGATGTGAGTTTTTCATGAACTGCAGAAACTTCCATATCGGGGTTGATCCGAAGCAGATTCTCTTTCAAGGCTTCCACCTTGGGAATACTGATCTGATCAGAAAAAAAGAACTGACGGTTGAGATTTGAAAGCTCAACCTTATCAAAATCAGCTGCAACAATACTCCCTGCACCTGATCTTGCCAGAAGCATGGCAACATTGGAACCTATTCCCCCGGTACCGGCAATACCGATTTTTGCACCTGACAGAGTTTCAGTGAGTCCCGGCGGGCACTCTTTGAACAATTCCATTCCAGATCTCCTCCTAAATGTAGCCCAGATTCTGCAGGGCATCAAGGAATACATTCTCAACCATAACAGCAGTGGGATTGAAAAGAGGGGGGGTTGCCAGATAGAAAGCCGCAGCTTCCCGTAGAGATTGATCTATGTCATCAACCAGCTCATGTTCCCCCGGGTCTGTTGAAAGATCGAACATGAAAGCAACGGTTCCCTGGTCAAACAGATGTACCTTCAGGTCTCCCCTTCTGGCAGTAACCACGTAATTTCCCTCCATACTCATTCCAGCGGGAACGGCTCTTTCCCGGGGAATATTCCCTGAGAGAAGATCCACACCAAAGAGCCCGTCATCAATTGCAATACCGCAGTATTCCGCTACAGAGGGAAAGATGTCAGCCTGTGTCACATTCAGGGAACAAACGGATCCCTGTTCAAATCCGTCTCCGCAGATGATGAGAGGAACATTCAGAAGCTCCTGATAAAGAGAATGAGCATGCCCCATCTTGTTATGGTCCATAAACTCTTCACCATGGTCAGCAACAAGTATCACAAGAGCCTCATCTGTGATGTTTCTATCTCTCAATCCTGCAAGAAGCCTTCTTATCTCACTGTCGGTATATGCTATCTCCCCGTCGTAGAGAGCTTCCAGGTTGTACAGATCCTGTTCAGAAAGACCGATAACTCCTCTGTTCACATTAACAACGGTTTCTCTCTGACCCCAGGAGGAGTCAAATTCCCCTTCATAGGCAGTATCCCGCCAGAGATCCGCAAAGGAATCCGGAGGGGTGTAGGTCAGGTGAGGATCGTAGAAATGAACACTCAAAAAGAGAGGTTCGCCGTTGTATTCTCCATCGATCCACTCCAGGGCATCATCAACTGTTTGCCTGGCATTTCTGTCGCTGCTGCTTCCAAGAGATGAGTAGCAGTCAAAATGATCATAGCCGCGGTGGAAACCAAAACTGGCATTCATGAATATCACATTGAAAAAAGCGGCAGTTGTGTAACCTGAACCATTCAACAGTTCCGCCATGGTCAGTATCCCCGGATCTATTCCATAATAGGAATCACCCCGCCTTCTGGCGTTGTGCTCTAAAGGCAGAAGCCCTGTGAAGATGGTTGCCATGGAAGGCAGGGTCCAGGGCTCTCCTGCCGTAACATTCACATACCTGGTGCCTGAAGTCGCCAGGCTGTCAATACAGGGAGTAGTATCCCTGAAGTAACCGTAGCAACCCACATGATCAGACCTGAGAGTATCAACAATTATCAGAATCACATTGGGCTTCCGTTCACTCCCGCAGGAAGCAGAAAGCACTGAAAGTACAAAGATGAAAAACAGAAAAATGTTTTTACTCAACTGATTCTCCTGTCTGCATGGAATTTAAATAGAAATTGAAATAGCTGTCTTCAAGTTCAACTGATTCAAGTGAGTAATTACTGTGAAAAACAGGATTGTTCCACATTTCATACTCACTGATACCGAACAGACTGGAGCCGAAATCTTCTTCAGTGGCAGGTTCATCTGTAAATCTTGATTGCATGAACAGAATTACATCGGGATGACGACTCAGTACATACAACCCGTCTCCTTTTTCATGTCCTGGAAGTCCCAGACCCATCTCTCCAACAGGCCTTGATGCAATCACCCGGTCGCACAGCCCGTGCATATCAATGCATGGAAGATTTGATTCAAAAGGAACAACTCCAGCGTTGCCGGTGGCGATAAGTGTTCCAGCGGGAAACTCATCTCCCAGCCATCTTCCAGCAGCAATGTGAACTGGAAGCACTGATTCTCTCCAACGGGCAAATTCCCTGACCCTCTCTCCCAGAAGAAATGACTGAGCAGCAACCACAAACAAAATCAGAAAAGAAAGAAGAATAACCGATCTTTTTTTACATCTGCTTACAAAGAATGAAAAAACACTTCCTGCAAGAACGGCAAACAGCGCAGACGGCAGTACAAAGAATCTGTGGGTGGGTTTGAAGTCCCCTCCCACATAAACCACATAAACCAGATATGAGATGAGAAAAAGAGAGATAACAGCCGCATAGAACCGTCTGTTATCCCTGCAGGTTCGTATAAGAACTGCCGCACCGGTCACACCGGAAATCACAAGAAGTAATGAGTCAAATGTGAACTTCCTGAGATAGCTGAACCCCCTGCTTAAGGCAGAAATGCCTCCTCCAACCTTTGCATGAAAGGTGTTGGGGACAATATCTCCGTAGTAGAACCATCTGAATGAGGTGTGTGCAATGGCAGACAGGCCGAATACAATCCACCTGGACTTCATCTGTCTGGAAATCTCCATAGTTCTTCCATGTAATTTCAACCGCATCAGGTCAATTATCAGCAGGAAGAACCCGACAGCAAGACCCTCAGGCCTTGTTAAAGCCGCCAGCGCCAGAAAAATACCTGACCCCAGCCCGGAACGATCAGGCTCTGCGTACTCCAGAAAGTACCTTGCAAATCCACTGAGAACAAGAGCTGTAAAAAGAAGAGTCTCAAGCCCCATGGCTGCCTCTGCCATAGCAAAAGGAAGAGAAACAAAAAGAAACGCTGCAGCTGCGGAAGCTTTCCTGCTGCGGGATATCTGACCTGCAAGTCGGCTCACTGAAAATGCAGCGAAAAGAGCTGAAAGAACCCCGATTATCCTGGTAAAGAGAATGGGATCAATTCCAGCAGCAAATGGAACAGTTGAAAGAATGATCCAGAGAAAATTGGTGTAACCCTCCACATGCTCACCCGGGTTGAATACAGGGCCATGGCCCTCTGCAATGTTCCTGGAGTATCTGAGACCGATATAACTGTCATCCTGCAGACACAACCCGAACGAAAGAACATGCAGAATTCCCAGGAAAAGAACTGCTGCAAATACCAGATACTCAATCTGTTTTGTTTTCATCTGCTCCGGTTTCCAGACAGCGGGTGATACAGAATGGAACTCAATATACAAAGCGGCAGCTCCCGGTGGAACTGCCGCCTGTATTATCCCATGCTTCTAGGCTTTGCCTGCGATCCTGGCGTTCACCACGTCGAGAACCTCAGGAAGGTCCATGCCTATTTCCTTGAGATGCTCAGGTGTGGGACAGCCGTCCATGGTCCAGCCTCGGCGTTTGAAAACAGCGTCAACCAGGGATTCGTACTGTTTCATACGGTATTCCCTTGTGATCTTTACCTTTTCAGCCGTGGATTTTCCTGCAGGGTCGATACCGATCTTTTCCTTCATCTGAGTATCGTAACGCTCTTGTCTTGACTCATACTCATCTTCCAGAACAGGTCCCATTGCCCGATATGGAGGATAATCATCCTTGCGATGACCATAACCCTGACGGATATTAAATGTCCTCTGGAAGTTGTAAACCCTTTCGCTCTGGCTTATCAGCTGATCCCAGGTCATGGGCTCGCCTGTTATTGCGGTATAGATCTGGAAGTAGTTCTTCACATGGTCGGGAACCTTGTTGGCTTCCTCCCACTTGGCGTTGTCTGCAGGTTCCACGTCGTTCCACGGAAGTTTGCAGAGACCCTGCAGCCCGAACCAGGTTCTGAACATGGGGAAGTAGTGAAGGGCATCAGCCTTTTTCTCGAAGGTTGGAATCTGGTTGTTAACCATGTCCATGAAGATAAGCCATGCCTCATCGTGCTGAGGACCCTTGTTGGTAAGGTAGAAACCGCCCTGCTGGGCAAGGGACTCCCTTGAGACATATTCGGACTGTTCAAGCCCTTTACCGTGAAGAGCAATATCCTTCAGGAAATTGTAATCTGCGCCATACTCTTTTGCGAAATACTCCGAAAGAAACTTAACGCCTTTTCCTGCAAGAATACCGAAGGGTTTTCCATCTGCCATTTCATGGAGTACCTGAGCAGCACCCTTCCAGTTTCCCCATTCAAGATTGATACCGTTTGTTCTTTCAGCATTCAGTATTCCATGCTCCCAGCATTCCATAAGGAAACCGGTCATTGTACCAAAACTGATGGTATCAATACCATAGGTGTCGCAGTAGAAGTTCAGTTCAACAATACCCAGGGGATCATAATTGTACAGGTTGGATCCCACACCGGCAGCTGTTTCGTATTCAGGTCCGTCAACACAGACCCTGGTACCCTTGTATGGCCCGGTCTGAAGCTGATAGTGGTCAACAGCATGGGCACAGGCCATTGTGCATCCATACCAGCAACCGTCAGGCAGATTCTGACTGAAAAGCTTTTCCCACACCCAGCTTGCTATACCGTCTATTTTAGGGTCTTTGCCGTACTTGTGATTCTTGGTGGGCAGAAGGTCATAGTCGTCCATTATCTCCATGAGATGGGCAGTTCCCTGCCTGCGCATTTTACACTGCTGATCGTCATTCACGATGATCTCGCGGTGCAGTTTCAATCCTATTCGCTGCACTTCCGCAGGATCCGCTGCATTGTTCAGGTTCTGTGATACACCTGAGAAGTGGCAGACAAGAGCTGTTATCTTTTTGTCACGCAAAACAGTACCAATGCCGCCTCTGCCGGCCTGTTTCACTCTGATTCCCTGGCGGCGTTTGTCGTATAGACTGAAGTTGAGAACTCCCATGTGTGCATGATCTGCACCTCTGCCTGCGCTTACAACAGAAACAGCCTGAAGATCATTTTCATCCCTGGCAAATGCATGGGTCAGCTCTTCAGCCATGAGATGGGTATCCATGTGCAGCCCCTCAGGAGCTTCGAAGAACTGTACTTTGCCGGTGTTGGAATCGATGAAAACGATTGTTTCCACATCAGCCTTGCCCTGAATTTCCATTGCATCCCAGCCACCGAACTTGAGATAGGGTCCGAAGAATCCACCCACATTGGAGTCGATGGGTATGTTTGTCATGGGAGAAAGGCTTACAACCAGACTCTTCCCTGAACCGGGGTAGTTTGTGTTTCCCCCGATGGGGCCGATACCGATGATGATCTCGTTCTCAGGATCATTCCATCGTGTAGAAGGTTTTGTTGATTCCCAGAGAAGCTTCAGACCAAAACCTTTACCACCGGTGAATCGTTTCTTCATGTCTTCAGAAACAGATTTTTTCCTGGCCACTCGTGAACCCACGTCAACATGCAGGGTACGCATTGCATAACCCTTATCGATAACTACAGGATCAAAGCTGTATTCCTTCAGGAGCTTCAGGTCTTCCAATTTAACTGAGCTCATGATGATACCTCCTTCTTTCTTACGGCCTCAGCAAGCTCGAAGGGCCGACGGGAGGCTGGACTTTCTTCTTTTTCACAGATTTCAAGTGCATCTGCAGGACATGTCTTTACACAGGCTCCGCATGCTATGCACTTAAACGGATTAGGGTCACCGGGATAGTAATGCATGGCACCGATTGGACAAACTGCGACACATGCCAGGCATCCTACACAAAGCTTCTTGTTTATCATGACAACGCCTTTGGCGTTCACAGTAATGGCCTGTGTAGGGCATTCTGCAACGCACTTGCGGCATTCCTGATCACATGCAACAATATGGAATTTCCCAGGGACCAGGGGCAGTATACGTATCCGTGACTTTGCCGGATTGTCTTCTTTGAAATACAATTTTGAGCATGTTGCCATGCAGTTACCGCATCCAATACACTTGTCTTCATGCAATTTAAGATATTTGATCACAGAATTTGACCTCCTTCTCAGTGACACGTCGATATTCGCGGATAAGTAGAAGCGACCCGCCCAAGTAGTAGAATTATACCTGCGGAACAGCCTTTTCGCAATTGGATTCATCTCCTGTATAAAGGGCCGTATAAAGCCGTTTGTGGCTTCCCTTCAGGTTTTGGATTTTCAGACTCTATGGCGACAAATGACTTCATTAATCATATTGAAGACTTATTACGAACAATAGCAAGGGACCAAAATTGACAGAAAACAGACTAAGCGACAGCACTGTTAAATTTCTAAGATGGACCTCCGTTATCTGCGGTTGCCTGCTTCTGCTTGCGGCAATTCTTGCCAACACTTCCGGAATGAGCATGAGCAGCGGAATCAGCAGAAACCAGATAGGTTTTGTTACCGCAGGTTTGCTGTTGATATTCGCTGGAAGTGCCGGAAGGAAATTCCCTCGAATCTATAAAGGGACCGGAGTACTTATTCTAAACATCATTGTGGCTGTACTTATCCTGGAGATCATCTCTATTATAACGGTGAAGGTCATCTGCCACCGGGAATTCTCTATCAGACAGAGAAAGATCGAAGAAGGACATCTTGAAGAGGTTGAAAGAATGACCATGGAGGGGCTTTATGCGCCCTTTGTGGTCTGGCGTTCCAATCCAGCCATGAATTCTGACTCTGTCACTGTTGATGAATCAGGTTATCGCAACACTCCCGGCAATCCGGAAGAAACGGAAGCTTCCACGGTGATGCTGCTGGGAGGATCCTCCATGTGGGGAACCGGAGTTGCTGACAGACAGACAATTGCAGCACACCTTCAACAGATGTTCCACGACAGAACCCCGAACCGGGTCAGAGTGGTAAACCTGGGTCAGACAGCTTTCTGCACAACCCAGGAACTTATAGAACTGATACTGCAGCTGAGAGAAGGCAATGTACCTGATGTTGTAGTTTTTTACGACGGATTCAACGATGTATGGGGAGCTTACGAGGCTGGAAGAGCCGGTACCCATCACAGCGAGCAGGCAATAGCAGGAACCCTTAACGGCACTTCCCGGGAGGAGGGAGTAGAGAATATTGCCCTGAGTCTTCTCGGATACACCAACACCTGGCTGATGATATCAACCCTCAGGGACAGGTATGCACCTGAGGTTATGCACTACTCTCTTCTTGAAACCTACAAAACCATGGGAGTGAGTTCTGACTCGCTGGCACATGATGTACTGGATGTTTACCTGTCCAACATGGAGATCGTTCATGCACTGTCTGTAGAGTATGGCTTCACATACATTTTCGTGGTTCAACCTTCCCTGTGGCATTGCGGTAAAACAGCTACGGAGTATGAGCAGGAAGTTCTTGCCGGTAGTAATACATTCTTCCTTGCCGGTGCAGATCCGGCATTCAGTGAACTGTTCGGGAAAACCTATAACCTTTTCTGCGAAGCCGCAGAGTCCAGGGAAGACTTTATCTCATACGCTAACATATTTGACCGGATCGAGGAAACTGTTTTTACCGATTACTCAGGAGCCCATGTTACCGGCTGGGCAAATGAGCTGATTGCAGAAAGTCTGTTTACAGAAATAGACAGAATTGCTCCTGCTCTGATCAGATAAAAGCTCAGCGCGGTGCACTCCCGGACTTGAACAATGAATCCTCCATCTCCTGCAGGCTCTCCGTCAGGTAGGCACGGGCATCAAGCAGTGCTTCATTATAGACAGTTGGAAATATCTTCTCCACCATGAAATCCACAAGCATTTCTGCTCTGAATTGAGACAACTCGCTTTCAAACTTCTCCTGAAAGAACTCTCCTGTCTCCCTTGCTATCTTCTTTCGGGCCTCTTCAGTAATCGCTTCTGTAGCTTTTCTCTTCATTGACAGGTCCTTTCACTGAGAAGTGTTGGAAAATAATATTACATGGGAGAAGGGAATCAAAATGAAATCAATATCGACTGCAGCGTTATTGGCAATCCTGGCAGGCTGTACGGCTCAAAACCCTGGAGAAACCGCTATTGCCCGGGAAGACGGCACTGTGGTTGTTAACTTCAACCGGAGTGCAGGTGTTGAAACAGGCGATGAGCACCTGGAGTTCGGTTCAATAGAGTCCATTTGCCTGACACCTGACGGGAACATTGCTCTTCTGGACAGAGCCTGGTCTGAGGTCAGAATATTTTCCCCTGAGGGTGAATATCTCAGGACCATAGGTGGTCAGGGTTCAGGACCAGGTGAATTGAACATGACGGTGTACATGGGGATCTCAAATAACGGCAATCTGTATGTGTCCCAGAGAAGCGGATGCAACGAGTTTGACTATGCTTCAGGGGAATGGATGACAGCAGAGCAGTTCAACGGTCCCCCGCCCATAAGCATCACAGGTTCACAGGACTCAACATTCGTAGCCATCAGGATGGAAATGATTGATACGGAAGCAGGCATGGGTATTGATGTCTCAGTGAGCAGGTTCACTGATCCGTACACAGCTGATGTCAGGTATACCGGAACTGTCTTCGATCTCAATCCCGCAGACATGAGCAATTTCTTCCAGAAAGGCTGGTACGGTTACTGTTTTGATGTTGACCGGCAGGGTAATGTTTTTATCTCTCAGTCATCCCAGGAGGAATATCTGGTAACGGGCTACACATCTGATGGAGAACCCTTCATGTCCATAGAGAAAACTTTTAATCCAGTGATGAAAACAGAAGCTGAAATACTGGAAGAGAAACGGTTTTTCGAAGCAAGATTCCAGTCACTGGGTATGGGCAGCATGGCTTATACACCACTTGAACACTGGAACAGCATATCCGGTGTGGGTGTGGATGATACAGGCAGGATCTGGGTTAGAAGAGGAGAAGAAGAGATCCCCACTTATGATGTCTATGATTCTCAGGGAGAGGAACTCTTTACCGCAGTGATGGAATCCCCGGATGGAATGGGAAGATACTGGCAGTTCAGAATCGAAGCGGGAACAATTCTGGCATGGCCGGAAGACCCGGAATCAGGATGGCAGAAGTTCTATTTCACACCTCTGCCATCAGGAATGCTTCTCTAACCTCGGCTGCTCCAAAGTTCAGTTCTGAGAGTTCTCCAATGCGCCGGCAGATTGATCACTGATCTGAAGCACGTAGATCTGCTGAAAGAGTTCAGGATTTGTCGAAAAGGCAATCATCCCATGCTCGTCTATGTTGAAGTCCCAGAATTGAGCATCGGCTCCGGCCCCGGGAACATTCACTGTAAAGAGAAACTCTCCGCTGTAATCGTAAACGTCGAAAACCGGCTGTTGTACAGTTCCCCTGCGAACCCACAAACGCTGCTCGCCGTCAACTTCAAGCTCAGAAATGGTGTTTCTAAACGGTTCCGGATGAAAGTCTATGACCACACCACCGGCACCCAGCGATTCCAGGTATGCTTCAACATATACTTTTTCTTCCTCTATCTCTTCAAGGGTTTTTTCCACCCTTTCGACATCTGCCTCTACCTCCATGAAAAACTCACCATCAGCTCTGAAGCCCTGAACCAGGTACTCATCGCTTGTAAGTTCCGCTATGAATACGTTTCCTTCGCGGTCAGCAGTGAAGGTATGACCCATCATGGTATTCCTGAGAAGCTCCGTAAGATCGTTGCGGTCGAAGGGAAATTCATACTCCCAATACTTCACCACAGGCTCTTCGCCCAGTTCGTACCGTCCTATAAAGGTGGTAACGGTGAGTTCACCGTTATCACCTGGAAGAACCTCCAGCCGGGTTGCCACGAAAGCACTGTCATCCACTCCCCTGAAAAACATGGGAGGATTGTTGTAGAAAGGAGTAAGCAGTCCGAGCCACTCCCCTTCCGGTGAAAAGCCGTGAAGACCCCCGCTCCAGGGGGATTCAACAACTATCCTGCCGTCTTCTAAAACTGTCATGTCCATTGGGTTTAAAAGCTCTCCGGGACCGCTTCCCTCATGTGATATCTTTCTGATGAATTCCCCATCTGGAGAATAAACCATTACACAGCAGGCAGATCGATCAAGAACAAGAATGTTCCCCTGCCTGTCATGATCTATGCTCTGAACAGCTCCAAGCACATAGTTGCTGTCTCCCATCTCAATACCGATGGTGGCAGTTATCCCAAGTTCAACCATCTCTTCTTCTGCCCCTGCTTCTGCAGGTTGAGAAGTATCTGTTTCTGTGTTTCCTCCGCAGCCCAGAACAAACAAACCGATAGCCAGTATGAGAAAAATCCTTATGCTCATGTTCACCCTTCCTGTCAGGTCAAATGCAACTTGTCAATAAGTATACACAGGCTTTTGAAATTGTAAAGAAATGTTTGCATTAATGCCCCGGTTTATTGTATATGTTACTGTGCTCTATTTTAAGGGAGGTTGTTCTGAATTCAAGCTGCATGACAATCAGCGGGCTGGTTAAGACCTACGGCGATCTTACTGCGGTGGACAACATTTCGTTCAGCGTGAATCGGGGAGAAATCCTGGGGATACTGGGGCCGAACGGTTCAGGTAAAACAACCACACTCAAGTCAATTCTGGGGCTTCTGTACTACGACCAGGGAGTTATTACCATTGAGGGTATGTCCCCATTCAAACAGAGAGCGGCAGTTCTAAAGCGAACAGGAGCAGTGCTGGAAGGCGCCAGAAACATCTACTGGTATCTCTCTCCCAGAGAAAACCTGATGTACTTCGCTGGCATTAAAGGATTATCAGGCAGGGAAATAAAACCCAGGGTGGAATATCTTCTTGAAAACCTGAAACTTGATGATGTGGCCGACAAGGAGATCAGGCAGTTCTCCGCTGGAATGAAGCAGAAGTGCGCACTTGCATGCGCCCTGGTCCACAACCCGGACATACTGCTGCTTGATGAACCCACACTGGGACTTGATGTGGAAATTGGGATTCACATCAGGAAGTGGCTTGGAGACATCTCCCGCAAAGACGGAAAAACTATACTGATTACCTCCCACAACATGGATTTCATCGAATCGGTCTGCGACAGAGTACTGATAATGAGAAAAGGTAAAATTGTTTCACACGAATCAGTTGAGTCCCTGAAGGAAAAATTTGCAGGCAGGTTTTTCAGAATTGAACTGAACAGAACACCTGAAGAAAACCTCATGAAAAGCCTTTCAGAACTGGGAAGCGTTTCCCTTTGTGACAATACAATTGACATGGAGCTTTCAGATCTGGGCAGTCTTCTTCCTTTGCTGCAGCTTCTGAAAGATGCCGGCCATGACCTGAAGGATTTCAAGACCATGGAGAACGATCTGGAAGACATCTTCCTTGAAATGATCCGGGAGGAAGAATGAGAAAGTATGCAAGTCTGGTGGCAGCTGAAGCCAGAATGATGTTCTGGACCATGAAGCGCTATCTGTTCAACACCGTTGCCATGGTGGGAGTGATGTTCCTGATCTTCATGGGAATGTTCTGGGGAGTTAAATCCATTGGAGGTTCCGGAGTAACAGGTGAATCTCTGGACAGCATGCTTGTGGGCTACATCCTGTGGGTAAGTGCAATGCTCGCCCTGGGAAGCACCGGATCAGAGGTTATGGCAGAATCACAACGGGGAACACTTGAACAGCTTTACCTCTCCCCTCTGGGAGCTCACAGCGTGTTCTTCTTCAGAGCACTTATGAACATCCTCTTTAACTTTGTGTTTGTAACAGCCATGCTCTACCTGTCAATGGCAGCCACAGGAAGATGGATGTCCGTGAACCTTCCATACCTGTACATAATGGTGCTGGTCTCCACACTGGCACTTGTGGGAATCAGTTTCATGCTGGGCGGCATCGGGCTTATCCATAAACGAACAGGATCGGTGAACGGCATCATATCCTTCGGTCTGATAGGCATGATGCTTCTTCCAGTCTACCCCATTACCCCATACGCTTTTCTGCCCTTTATCGCCGGTGCTGCGACAGTAAACAGATCTATTGTTTCAGGGGAAACCTTTCCCCTGTGGTGGTACATCTTCATCACAGTAAACAGCGCCTTCTACATGATAGTGGGTCTCTCCATATTCAGACTTATGGAGAAAAAGGCAAAGAAGCTGAACAAGCTGGGGCAGTACTGAGTTCTACATTCCCTGCATTACAAACAGAAGAACGATCACTGCAAGAAACACTCCCACAGCACCCAGTATCGAGAATACCCTCTTGCGCTTCACTGCTGACTGGAACTCCTCCGGGAACTCTGACAGAGGAATCTTGCCGCACTGAGGACATGTGTAGGAAGCAGCAGCATTGGCTACAAGCATTCCCACAAGGCCGGCACTTCTTGCGGCACCGTGAGTTGCAGATTTAGACACATGGTTCTCGTTACATCTGGGGCAATACTGTTCCATATTGATCTCCTTCTGAAAGTAAGGCAAAAAAATAACCGGGGGCAGCGTGTAAAGCCACCCCCGGATTATCTTCAGAGAAGGAATCAGACGGTTACTGTAACCACTGTTCTTCCTGCGGAAGCCCCTGAAACGGTGCTTCCCATCAGGATTCCTTCCAGTATCTCAACTATTTCATCCACACCGGTGGTATTCTCCTGAACATCCACACCTGTGATCACTCCATTGCCGTTAACGGTGATTTCAAGCTTTATTGTGCCGGGTTCAAGGATATCAGGGGTTTCGTTAAGGGCATCCACAGCATCCATTACAACATCTCTGAACTCTGAGGGTCTTGCATCGAGATAGTCGCTTATTCCCCCTAGAGAAGCGGTGTAAACAGGCTCCCAGTATGCAGAGTCATCCATTTCCTGGTCGCAGCTCTCTGAAAGAAGCTCGCCGGAACTCACGTAGCCGGAACCACCTCCAACGGAACTGTTAGTAAGGGTCAATGCGGGAGTGGATGATGTTCGAGCCATACCGCCGGAGTATGAACTCTGGTGGGAGGTTCCGAATATTCCGTCATAACTGACACCCTCAGGCATATTCACTGGAATGCCCATGACTTCAGG
>CAYLRO010000035.1:0-27937 GCA_964386635.1 uncultured bacterium
AGACCCGATTATTTTCCACCCTGACAGAAGATCTGAGGAGTTAAGGCGAAATCTGGGTGCTCCAAACGGCAGAAAAGTTGTTCTGTACATGGGCCGCCTGGCTCCGGAAAAGGGCATACATGTTCTGCTGAAAGCATTCAGAAAACTCTTCGCTGAAAAAAACATCATTACAGTTGTTGCCGGAGGCGGTCACTACTCCAGACAGCTGGAGAAAGCAGCATCACGAAACCCGGACAGACTGAAACTTCTTGACCGCACCAAAACCAGACTCCAGGCTGCAAGACTTATGGCCAGTGCTGACGCATTCATATCAGCCGGCCCCTGCGAAACATTCTCACTGGTTACACTGGAGGCCCTGGACTGCGGCACTCCTGTTGCCGCCTGTGCTGAAGCTGCAGCTGCAGAACTGGTGACTCAGGCAGGGGGAAACTCGGTTTATCAGCCCTGGAACAACGGCAATTCGCTGGCGGAAGCCATTCTTAAAGCGGTTGACACACCGATTGAAAAAAGAGAGCAATTCCGTCACTTCGCCGAACAGTACACCTGGGACCGGTGTTTCAGCAGGATCATGGATATCTACAAGGGGTGACTGGGAAGATACCGAAGTTAATGAAGAGCCTGTAGAAAGAAAACGAAATGAAGAACTGGCTCAACGATATCGATGCGCGGCTTCTTGAAATCCGAAACGAGTATGGAAGCACTTACTATCGTGGTTTCAAAACCGGCAAACTGGATTCTGCCTGTCTTGGTGTATTGGCAGAGAGGCAAATGGATGTTCTGTCTGATCCTGAAATACCCAACAGAATAAACAGAATCCTTCTCGAAACCGATTCATTGAAGCCGGAGGCAGTAAACTCCCGAAGAAAATCTGTTTTACTGCGCAGGTTACTTGAGAGTGTTAGAGTTGAGAAGCATCCTGTTCTCGTTTCCTTAAAAGCGAAGGTTCAACAGGATGAAAATGAGTTTGTTCCAGCCTTTGGCATTAGCCGGAAGGGTTACTCTGCAAGGAGAAACACTCTTTCTCACTGCGAAGATAGAGAGTGCCGCAGAAAGGCTTTTCTATCACTGCAACCGCTTCTTGGTAAAATCAGCGATAGGTGCTGCCGGCTGGTTGCTGCTGCAGATTCTGTTTCGTCTGATGCAGGTTACTCCAGTTACTATGAATTTCTTCTTGCTCAGGAAGATATGACTGTTTCCGGTCTTCATATCACCATGAATCGCGCTCTTCAGGCAACTGAGGATTCTTATCTTGAGTTTCTCGCCATGGGCAGAGATATCTGTAAAGCTGAAAGAATCAGTGAATTTGATTTGCCATTTACTCAGGGTGTACTTACAAGGGAAGTGGACAGGCTGTTTTCTCAGAGAAGTAAAATCTCGGATTTAAAGGAAACGCTTGACTCAATGGGAATTGATCCGGACATGTTTCATGTATCCATGGAAACTGTTGATTCACCCAATGCCGGGACATGTTTCGTACTGGGTTCTGAAGACATCCGAATTATTCTTGGTTCGGAGCCCGGGTATTTTGGTCACTATGTCGCTTTTCATGAATTTGGACATGCTCTTCACTATTCCCTGCAGCCACAATCGACACTGTTAAGCGATACGGGTATCTGCATGGAAACCATGGCTGACTTCTTCGCAACATTGCTTACGGACCACGGCTGGCTTTCTGAACACACATCTATGACACCAGGAGATATCACTGAATACTTTAAAATGAAAAAGCTGAGTGATTCATATCGTATAAGATCAATGATCAGGGATACAATGTTTGAGAGTGAGATATTCACTCATCCGGGGAAGTCTTTCCATGAGGTCCGGGGAAATCTGACAGAACGCATTCTTGGAGTACAGGCCGGGGAACCTGTGTGGTCTCCATTCAGCATGTATCGTCCTGCCTATGTAAAAAACTATGTCTATTCGCATTTGCTTTCTCATTCACTTGATGAACTCACCACATTGAAACACGGAAATCATTCTGAAAATCAAAAAAGACTTTTAT
This sequence comes from uncultured bacterium, assembly GCA_964386635.1. Taxonomy (GTDB): domain Bacteria; phylum Fermentibacterota; class Fermentibacteria; order Fermentibacterales; family JCC-6; genus Sabulitectum. The sequence continues at coordinate 2,006 of CAYLRO010000035.1, forward strand.
CTGTATTTACTGACATTGCCAGTAAGGGTAATCTGGTTCCATTCCAGGAAAGACTGGTAGAATACGGCATAGATTACAGCACATTATGAACAGATATTAACTTGCATCATCAAGATGCAGCAGTGGCGGGGTGACTGGCGGATATCAGATGAATATCAATCTCTGTTCAGGTTTTGACAGGCGGATTCTCCGGCTGGCTTATTCACCGGTTTTCCGGAAGACAGCAATCCCACTTATGCAGGCAGTACAGAGCCTGATCAAGGCACCTGAAAGAAAACTCTCATATCTCAATCATCTGATAATGTTTTCTCTCCACAAAGGGTGTTACTCCAGAGCACAGGAGTTTGAGAAGACAATCCGCTCTGATCCCAAGCTGAAAGCTCTTCAGCTTTATTCCATTGGTGACTTTCAGCCTTCCAGTGAAGGCTATTCAAGCAGACTCCTGAATGTCACTGCTGACTCCAGAGTGGCTGAACTGGCTTCGTATCTTCTTCTTGGAATTCAGAATGCGGAGAGCAGAGCTGTTGCACAGTTACCGGAATTTCACTTCAGAAGCAGTTTCTTTCTTATGGAGGGAACCGGCCCTTCTCCGTTCAATCCTGAACTTCGTGATGTGTATCTTAAAATCGGACACTACCGGAAGAGGGAACATGACCGGGTAATATTCCAGCATGCCATAGTTCATGAACTGACTCACCTGTATCTGAGAAATGAAACAGATTTCAGAATCTGCTCAGATGACCATGGTATCCGCAAATTCTTCGATGAGGGTTTTGCTCAGTTGTGTGGATTCAGGGCGGTAAATGCAACTGCCGGTAAACTTTCCCATGCAGATACATGTGCTGCTTTCATTTTGAAGTCAGGAATCAATGAACTCACTGCAAGAATAGACAAATGGCAGAACACTGTTTTTCATGAGAGACATTTCCCTCTTTACCAGGCTTCATATTCTTTCATTGGCTATCTGGAGAAAGAGATCGGTTTCTCCAGACTCCTGAAACTGATCAGCGAAGCAGGCTGCAGGGAGAAATTTACTGTATCTCTTAAGCGGGAATTGAATTCAACTCTGAACGACCTGCTTGAGTCCTGGTCAAAACACCTGGGCGGGGTTGCACCGGGAGAAAGTGAAAACTTCTTCTCTGTTACTCAGCTGAATCGTATATCCCCTTATTCTCTGGAAATAAAGTATGAATCGGATTACCCTCTCTATCCTGTAAATGACATCCTGGCGCACGATCCAGAGCACAGGCAGTTCCCGGTATCAATTAGCAGAAAGTACAGATATGCAGAAACAGGCTGTTTCCATGTTGAATGTGAAAAGGATACGCACATTATACTATCAGTAGTTTTCCACCAGCACTTCCAGCAGGTAACTGTTTTTTGATGTGACAGAGAGGTTATGATGAAACAGATTGATCTTTTGGAAATTGAGGGTATCAGGATAGGCCATGCACAGAACCTTGAAGCAGGCACAGGCTGCACAGTTGTCATATGTGAAGATGGGGCAGTTACCGGTGTTGATGTCAGGGGAGGAGCTCCCGGCACCAGGGAAACGGATCTCCTGAAACCGGAAAATCTTGTGCAGAAGGCCCACGCAGTACTGCTCACCGGCGGCAGTGCCTTCGGGCTGGATGCTGCAGCAGGTGTAATGCAGTATCTGGAGGAAAACAACATTGGTTACGATGTTCAGGTAACCAGAGTACCTATTGTCTGCGGTGCAGCTCTTTTCGACCTTACAACAGGCGACCACAGAATCAGACCGGACAGGCAGATGGGATACCGGGCATGCATGAATGCCGGTTCCACAGGAAACCTGCAGGGATGTGTCGGGGCAGGAACAGGGGCTGCAGCAGGAAAGATTCTGGGCATGGAACGGGCTGTGAAGAGCGGCCTGGGATGCTTTGCTCTCCAAATCGACCATCTGAAGGTAGGAGCCATCGTTGCAGTGAACTGTCTGGGAGATGTGATAGATCCTTTAACCGGGGAAAAACTCGCCGGTCCCCTGGAAGACGATATGAAAAGCTTTGCCGACACTGAAGAAATCATGATCAGGGCATATTCTCACACTGGAAGCCGGTTCAGCGGCAACACAACTGTCGGCACAGTAATAACCAATGCAGCATTCACAAAAGCGCAGGCTGCAAAACTTGCTTCAATGGCTCATAACGGTTATGCAAGAACCATGAGACCTGCCCATACAATGTACGACGGCGATACTATTTTTGCCATGTCTGCAGGGGAGATCACCGCTGATCTCAGCGTTGTTGGTCTTCTGGCTGCCAGAGTCATGGAACGAGCTGTGACAGCTGCAGTTGTAAATGCTTCAACATTGTGTGGAATCAAGTGCTACAACGATCTTAAGAAAGAGCGTGCTCTCACATGAGCCTGAAGACTGAAACTGTATTCATGTGTTATTTTTCAACTCCTGCGAATGGAGATTCATATGTTAGCCCTTTTGCTTGCTGCATTTCTTGCATCAACAACCGTATCCATTACAGAACCTGTTGACGGAGAAACCTACAATGGAAACTGGCTCACTGTCCGGGCAATTGTTGAGAACGAGAATGTGATTCCTGATTCGGTACACTACTCACTGAACGGGGAGCCTGTAATTCCAGTTCCCAGATTGAATACTGACTGGTACACATACATGGCAGACGATCTTCACAGGGGTTTTTCTGAATCACCTGCTCCCACAGATAACACTATCCTCTGGACTGCTCCAGTTACCGGTGACTACCATGAGTTTCCTACTCCGGTTGTTGTGGACGGGATTGTTTACTACCCGCAGGATTCAACCGGTGACTCATTGTATGCTCTGGATTCTGCCACAGGTGAACTCATCTGGAAATTCAGAACCGGATACACTGATGATGCTGTTACGGTGAAAGATGGATACCTGTACACTGCCAGTGACAATCTCTGGTGCCTGGATGCCTGCACCGGAGAAGAGATATGGGTACACGGGGGGGCTGACAATCAGGGAAGCACACCTGTTGTTTCCGGCGGCTGTGTATACAGTGGTACTGCAGAATACTCCCAGAACCTTTCGCACATCTATTCCCTGGACGCACTCACAGGCAGTAACAACTGGTCAGTAAGTGTTTCCGGATTCACTGCGAGCTGCATGACTGTCTGGAACAACATGCTGTTCGTACCCACTTACAACGGGCCTCTTTATGCCCTGAATTCATCTTCCGGAGAGGTCTTATGGGATAACACCGAATCCGGACAGGGGTACTGGGACTCATCACCTGTTGTTATTGACGACCTGATATACATCTGCGGGATTGATTCAAAAGTTCGTGCAATAGATCCTGCAGACGGAACCACTGTATGGGCTGTTAATGTTACCCCTGGAACATACATAGCCGCTACACTTGCCTATCATGACGGCAGGCTCTATTTCGGAGACCAGGTGGACTCTTTCCACTGCCTTGATGTTGCCGACGGCAGCACCATCTGGTCGGTTCCAGGTGTGGAGCATGGTTCAACCGGTCTGGCAGACGGTCTTGTCTTCTACGGACAGGGGAGTAACTACTACGATGAAACAGCAAGCTTCTTCTGTCTTGACTGGGATACCGGAGACGTTGTCTGGAGCTACCTGATGACCACCGGACCATACGGAATTGTTTCAAGTCCTTCAATCACCGACGGTGTTGTTTACATTGCAGGCACCGACAACAACCTTTATGCGTTCGGCACAGGCCTCAAGTACACATACCTGGATGACCTTTATGCCCAGACCGGTTCAAATGAACTGATTGTCACATCATTCCATAACGGTGCTGCTCTCTCTGATACAGTTAATTTTACTGTGACAGGAGCCGGAATCAGTATTGGACCATCACAGATTTTCAATCTTGCCGCCAGTCCGAACCCTTTCCATTCAAATGGTGCTGTGTCCTTTGAGCTGTCCGAGTCCGGTCACACAACTTTGGAGATCTTCGATGTCTCAGGAAGAAGGGTGGCATCACTTGCTGATTCTGAACTGTCAGCCGGCAGTCATTCAATACAGTGGAACGGTTCAGACGAGAACGGTATACCCTGTGCAGCAGGCCTGTATCTTTGCAGACTGCAGTCAGGAAACGCGGTTGAAACAACTGGAATATGCCTTCTTAGATAGATAACATGTGAAAGGAAAAGTCATGAGATACATTGTTGCTTCAATTCTTCCATTTATTGTTTTTCCGGCATTCGCGGTGAACAGTCTGGCTGCTTTTCAGCACGAGAACGGGTCACTTGTGATGGCCATAAGCCGTCAGGGTACCCTGTATAACTTCGACAGGAATGGATGGACAGCTCTCGGTGAACCGTGTCCCGGTGAACCGCCATTCTCTCTGAATCTCATAGACAGAAGTACTGTTGATAACAGCGCACTGATCTTTGTCATTGATTCTTCAGGAGCCTGTTATCAGACCAGCGGCTCCAGCTGGGAACTCTTTCTTCCTGCCCCTGAAAATACAGCAGATATTTCTCTGGGCACCATATTCAATCTGTCGGAAACGGATTTCGCGGTTGTACTGATTGATGAAACAGGTGAGATCCTTGTGAATACCCCGGGGAATCCTGTGCAAAAACCATTTTCAGTCTTCCCCCGGGCTCCTGCAAGAGACATGTCCGTTTACTATGACCGTCCTACAGACACACTGAACCTCTTTGTAATCGGTGCAGACGGGAATTTGTATGCGTACATGGGCGGCAGTTGGCAATCCGCAGCCACACCGGACAGTCAGTGGGATATCCAGGAAATTGAAAGCCACATAAATGCTGAAACAGGTGATGTGTTCTTTGTCTGCGCCGATGGGGCAGGCAACTTATACAGCAATGTTTCAAGACAGGGCCTTCAGCCTGCAGAATACGAAATTCTCCCTGCTCCCGGCCCCTGGGACCTGGAACTGGTGCATTCAGGTTACAATAACTTTGATCTGCTCTGCACCGACTCATCAGGCCGGCTTTACCAGGCACTGGAAGGCTCATGGAACAGAGCAGGCTCCGGGTTCCCGGAGTATTACAGTGAGAAGACAGACGCAGACTGATCACATAACTGTTCTGGTGGATGACCTTGAAAGAACTGTTTCTTCCCTGCCTGGATTCTGCACTGTTCATTCCGGTGAAGAGCACTGTGGAGAGGGGACAGCAGAGAGTGAGATTGCTTTGAAATTCTCCAGTACTGATTTTTCACTTTTTCCTGGAAAGAGGATGTATGGAATGGTTCAATAACAGGGATTACTGGAGCACAGCCAGATCATACATCTGGTCTGAAACCAGAATCGAGAACTCAGGCGCTGCCGCTGAAGCAGTTGTAAAGCTTCTCGGAGCTTCACAGGGAGAATCCATTCTTGACATGGCATGCGGTTTCGGCAGACACACCTTCCATTTCGAAAGACTGGGCCTGAAAGCCACAGGAGTAGACCTGAACCCGGACTTCATCAATGAAGCAGTATCCCGGGCAGGTGCTTCAGGTTCTTCAGTTTGTTTCATCAGAGATGATATGCGGAAATTCATCCGGCGGGATTCATTCCATCATGTTGCTGTTCTCTACAATTCTTTCGGCTACTTCGAAGACCCTGATGACGATAAAAAAGTTCTCTCCAACTGTTTCACATCACTGCACTCCGGGGGAAAGCTTCTTATATCCACAACTTCAAAGGATTCAACTGCCAGATTCAGCCAAAGCGGTAACAACCGGTACTGGATGGAGGACAAGGATGGCGGTTTTGTGCTTATGGAAGCTGTTTATGATCCTGAAACCTCTATTGTTGAAAATAGATGGATTCTCCACGGCAGCGGTGAGAGAAAAGAATTCGCCTATTCTCTCAGAGTATATTCAAGACCTGAAATGGAAACCCTGCTCTCCCAGGCGGGATTTGAGAACATCAACTGTTACAGCGGTTTGAGTGGAAAACCATTTGACGAAGATAATTCCCACTCGCTTGTTGTAACCTGTATCAAGAGGTGAGACAGGTTTCTCCTGGAATTGAATGAAAAACTTTGATTACATAATTCTGTCATTCTACCTGGCTGCTGTGTTCATTGCAGGGCTCTATTTCAGGAACAGAAACCAAAAAAGCGATGATCTGTTCCTTGCGGGGAGGCGCATGGGATGGTTTCCCATAGGTCTTTCCGTGATGGTTACTTCCTTCAGTGCCATAAATTACCTGTCACTTCCCAATGAGGTTTTCGGACACGGACTGTATGTGATCATGGCGCTGCCGGTGTTCTTCCTGGTTGCTCTGCCTGTAACGAAGATATGGATGCCCTTCTTCTTCCATATGCGGCTGACAAGTGCTTATGAGTACCTTGAACTCCGGTTTGATAAAAGAGTGAGATCACTTGCAAGCGGTCTCTTTATTCTCTGGCGGTTGTTCTGGATGGGAACTGCCCTCTATGCATCCGGACAGATAATGACGGTACTCACTGGAATACCTGCGGTACTTATCATTCTTGCAGGAGGAATCATTGCCACAGGATACACTTTCACAGGCGGTATGAGGGCGGTGATGTGGACAGATGTACTGCAGTTCTTCGTACTCTTCGGAGGAATTGTTCTAGGGGTGATTCACGCCTCCGGCAACGGGGGACTGGGGGAAATATTGTCCCTTGCCTCTCAGGGCGGCAGATTGAAACCGCTGATACCTTTTGATGCTTCAATACTCTCTTTCGATCCCAGACTTAGAATGACCCTGTGGAGCAGCATTATAGGAGTCTCTGTTGCATTCCTTGCCAGGTACGGGGCAGATCAGGTTGTTATGCAGCGGTATTTCAGCGCCAGAACACTGAGGATGGCTCAGAAGGGGCTCTGGCTGAATGCAGTTGCCGCTTTTGTTTCTCTTTCACTGCTGGCTCTCCTGGGTCTTGCTGTTTATGCCAGTGCCGTAAAGACCGGTGCACTGGCAGGAACAAATCTGGACTCACTTACTCCTGCAGCGCTGAAGGGAATTGCCATGAGGGAACTGGCCGGAGTGATAAAGGCATTCCCCTCAGGAGTCACAGGGCTTATAACAGCAGGACTCATGGCTGCAACCATGTCCAGCATTGATTCCGGGATCAACGCCTGTTCAGCTTCATACATCACTGACCTTCATTCAGGACTTTTCGGCAGAAGCGGGAATCTCAGACTGGGCAGGATCCTTACAGGCGGTTTCGGCATTCTTGCAACGGGAATGGCTCTTATGCTTATTCCACTTGCAGGAGGAACAAGCAGCCTCTTCATGATAGTGAATAAACTCATAAACGGCCTGGGAAGCCCTCTCCTTGCTCTTTTCCTTCTGGGAATGTTTACAAAAAGGGCAAATGCAACCGGAATGTTCTACGGTGGAATAATCGGTCTTCTGGCCAGCATCTCCGTATCTCTCTTCCTGAAATCGCTGGCGCTTCAGTACTACGCTGTTGTAAATCTTCTTGTCACTGTTACTCCCTGCCTGATCATCAGCCTCATATCGTCTTACGGAGAAACCGGACAAAATCCGGATAAACTGCGCTGGACGTGGTTCGCGTGGCGAAACAGATCGGAATAATACCTTTTCATTCCCTTGCAGTAATGATGATCTTCTGTAATGTTCAGCAGGAATTCATTACTTTTTCAGGAGGAAATCATGAAGAGGCCGGTACAGAATATTTTTTGCATAACGCTGCTGATTCTCGCATCCACTGGAATTGCCGGAAGTATTCCGGACAATTCCTGGCGACAGGTTACCTTTGAACTGGAACAGCTTGTCAACACCACTCCAGAGCTTGACTCAATCCTCGCAGATCTGTTTGAAATGCAACCGGACACTTCATACTGGTACGGATACACCGTCAGAGACTTCGTGATCTTCTTTGAGGACTGGCTGTTCTACAATCCGCTTCCTGTGAACCCGGCATTGTACATTGAACCATTTGACCGCCTTGCAAACTCTGACGGAGCCGAAATGCTCTTCAACAACAATGAGTTCAGCAGCTGGTTCATAGAATTCCTTGATGCCCGGGGGGAGTATCTGAACACCGCTTCCTCGGCTGAGTGCGTATCCATGTGGCTTGCAGATCCCGAAATCCATATAGATGATTTTGTTGTGCCAGAAGGCGGATTCACCAGTTTCACCGACTATTTTCTCAGAATACTGAAACCGGAAGCAAGACCGCTGGATGGAGCTGGAGATCCTTCTGTACTTGTCTCTCCTGCTGACGGTTCAGCCTTCCGGATTCTTGCAGATGACATCGATACCAGTTTCCAGGTAAAGAGGGATGTGCTGAACATCAGACAGGCGTTGAACAACAGTGAGTATGCTGATGGATTCATCGGTGGAGATATTCTGAACATCCTGCTCTGGTTTACGGACTATCACCACTACCACGCTCCTGTTTCAGGAGAAATAGTTTTCATAGGAGAGTACGGGGGATCCTACAACTACGATTTCAGACATGTGGACTGGTTCAGGGACCTGGCAAGACACAAAAGACTCTGCTACGTAATCGACACTGAGGCATTCGGTAATGTTGCCATGATACCTGTTGGTTTCTGGGGAGTGGGATCCTGCATCAACTTCTGCAGTGTGGGTGATCATATAGAGAAAGGCCAGGAGCTGGGCCACTTCGCTTATGGCGGCTCTTCAATTCTGCTGGTTTTTGAGCCGGATGCAGTTGTTTTCGAAGACTGGATAAGTGAAGAAGCCTCTCCTGTTCAGGTGCGGGGGCAGATAGGTACCGCGACTCAATGACAGGGAGGGCAGAAGCCGCTACAGAATTCGGCCCTGTAACGGTATTCTGGAAACAGTTTGAAGAAATACCTCTTGTATCCTGCGTTCAGTTGCCGAATTCCGGACCTTCAGTGTTTCCGGGTTCCACCCGGGGCACCTGCAACGAGATAGAGGTTATCCTGAAAAGCATACAGGAAATGCTGCAGGGCAAATCTGTCCGTTTCCATCTCGAGTCCATTGATCTCAGCATCTGCAGCGAATTTAAGAAAAAAGTTCTCATTGCAGAATTTGCCATTCCCCGGGGAACAGTAAGCACCTACAGGAATATCGCTCTGCACATCGGGATTCCCGGCGGTGCGAGAGCAGTGGGGAATGCACTGGCAGGAAACCCGTTTCCTCTCATAATACCCTGCCACAGGGCTGTGAGATCAGACGGCAGTCCAGGGGGATTCCAGGGAGGCAGGAAGATGAAAAAGGCTCTTCTTGAGCTGGAAGGGATAAAATTCAACAGGTCCGGAAAGGTAAAGTGCAGCAGCTTTCATTATGAGAAAAGGGAGATTGATTGACACAACTGCTTTTTTTCTGGCTTGCAGCACCTGCATCAATAGCGACAGGACTGTTCCTGTTCAAGAGTGCTGCCGTTACATTCATACTGTTTCACGGAGTTGTCTGTCTGCTGATTCCCTTCGTTGATCTGGCTGTGATAAGAGGGTACAGAGCAGACAGAATCGCTCTTTATCTGGGGTTTGAAAACCTCCGCAGGAATATTCTGCCAGCTCTGCTTGCAGGTATTTCTCTCTGTGCAGCAGTTTTCTTGTTTTTTGTACTGCTTCAGGGAAGGATCATGGACCTGAGTGCAGTTCAAACTCTGCTTCTTGAGTGGGGTATTCACCCTTCAGATACCCTCTGGTTCTTTTCAGTAATGGTGGTTCTGAATTCCGTAGTTGAAGAGATCTACTGGAGAGGGTTCATCTTCAGCAGACTCCGGGAACATGTTAATCCAGGAATGACCGTGTTTCTTTCCTCTATTTTCTATGCATCCTATCACGGTATGACCACAGGAGCTCTTTTCACACCGGTTTATGCAGTTATCTGCACTACCGCTGTTTTTCTCGGCGGCACTTTCTGGGGATACATGAGATTGCGAAGAAATACCGTGTGGTACGGGGTTGTAACACACCTGATGGTGGACCTTGGTATAATGCTTGTATACCTGAAATACTTTGCTTGAAGCAGTGAATTCCGTAACAATATGAGAGGAGAGGGTGCAATGAAAAACAGCTGGGCCATAATTCTGAATGCCGTGATCTGGGGAGCTGTTATCGTCGGCTGTTCTTTGAAGCTCAAGGGAACCGATGCGTTCCAGGAAATTCAGACAATTCTTGCAGCAGGGGCTGGATTGTCTGTAATTCTCACCGGTGCACTGTTATCTGCCAGGAAAAAAGCATGACAGGACCGTATCCGGTGGCATTCAGGCTTATGAAACCACCTGGCAGGCAGCGGAAGGGGAATGATCGGTGATGAGTGCAAAATTGAAAATCCTCTTTCTCTGCACCGGTAACTCATGCAGAAGCCAGATGGCGGAAGGGCTCTGCAGGGAATACCGGGGAGACTTGTTCGAAGCCTTCTCCGCCGGGATAGAAACACACGGTTTGAATCCCAGAGCTGTTCAGGTCATGGGGGAGATTGGAATAGACATTTCCAGCCATGAAAGCAAAACAACAAGTGCATTCAATGGAATGGAATTCGATTATGTGGTAACTGTCTGCGGACATGCCAATGAAGCCTGCCCATACTTCCCAGCGAAAACAAAAGTTATTCACAGAGGATTCGAAGATCCTCCGGCTCTTACTGCTGACTTCTCTTCTGATGAAGACATACTGGCTGTTTACAGAACTGTGCGAGACGAGATAAAAGCATTCATTCTGGAGATGCCTGGAATACTAGGAGGTTAGTCTACTGCTCCAGCATAAGAGCATACTGAAGGGCGAGAATTCTCAGTTCGGACGGGGCTCCCGGATTCTCAAGAAGCCTTCTGAATACAGCAGCAGCACTTGATCTTTCACCGGTAACCAGCCACGCAATCCCGGCGGCAGCCAGGGCCTCCGGTCTGGGGTTATCTGTAGAAAGTGCCTCGGCGAGATGATTCAGAGCACTTGATGTACACCCTCTTTTCCATTCAATACCGGCAAGCACCATAGCAGGGGCACACTTGTGGGACAGAGGTTCCAGAAGCTCCAGGGCTTCTTCCGTTCTGTTCTCTTCCATGAGAAGAACTGTCATGTTAATCACAGGGACGGACCAGACCGGGTCAAGTTCCATTGCTGTTTCCAGAAGCTCCCTGCACTGTTCTCTGCTGCTGAAACGAATCTCTGTGGCCTCTCTCACAAGTCTTGCTGCCTGCATCCTGTCCACAGCCGCCTGACTGTATTCCTCCGGTATGGGTATTGTTATGTCATCCCCTGGCCGGGGAAAGGTATCAGGAGTGTAGCCTGCAGTAATGGCCAGTGCTGAAGCAGCTGACGGATCATCCATCAGAGCCCAGCCAAGCAGTTCCCAGTAATCTCCCTGCTGCCATGTGTATATGCATCCTGAAATCGATTCATCTGTGTTTATCACATATCTGGACTGCACTACTCTGGTTCTTGTGCATGAGGCTGCTGCAATAATCAGAAACAGAAAAAGAAACTTACCGTTCACAATTCCTCCTGAGTGCTGTGCATTGCAATATCAGCTTCCTCAGCCAATCTGTCCACTTCATCCCAGGATTTTGTTGAAACGGCTCTTCTTCTGAAATCAGCTGCACCGTTGAACCCTTTGAAATACTGTACCAGATGTCCGCGGAAAATCCGGAATACATACGGCTCCCGGATTGACTCCATCATCATGGAAAGCTGTTCCATGATTGTTCTGTGCAGTTCTCCAGGCATGGGCTCTGCCTTCCCTCCTGCAAGTCCTCTGAAAATCCAGGGGTTTCCCCATGCTCCTCTGCCGATCAGAAGACCTGATGCTCCTGTTTCTCTCTTCATTTTCAGAGCTGCTTCAACAGTTGTTGAGTCGCCGTTTGCAACCACAGGAACAGGCGATTTTTCCACAATTCTTCTTATTCCCTCCAGCCTGACATCACCGGAGAAGAAATCTGACCGGAACCTGCCGTGAACAGCAAGGACACAGGCTCCCATTTCAGCAGCCATGGCACCTATTTCGTCCGGCACAGGATCATCCGGAGTAACACCCAGCCTGATCTTCAGCGTTACAGGAAGATGAGTATTATCCTTCGTGACTCTGATTATTTCCATAAGCCTTGGAATGTCTCTCAGGAGGGCACTGCCACTGCCGCTTTTCAGCACCTTCTTCACAGGACATCCTGCGTTGATATCGATGAATTTGAAACCCAGAGGGGAGACAAGAGACGACGCTCTTGCAAAATCCGAAGGCTTCGATCCGAACAGCTGAACACCTATTGGCTGCTCAGAATGATGATACTTAAGCATCTGCTTTGTTTTCACGCTTTTTCTTGAAAGCCCTGCTGCGGTTACCATTTCTGTAACAAGGCATGTTGCTCCAAGATTTCTGCAGACTCTTCTGAAAGCTGAATCAGTAACCCCGGCCATTGGTGCCATGGTGTTACCCTCGCTGTAGAATGGGATGTAGGTCATTCGGATCCCGCCAGCATATCAGCCTGGTAGGAACTCCTTACAAGAGGACCGCTTGCAACACCTTTGAATCCAAGTTCAAGAGCCTTCTGATACCAGTACTGAAACTCGGCAGGTTCCATGTATCTCGTTACCGGTATATGCATGGAAGTGGGCTGAAGATACTGTCCTATTGTAAGCAGCGTAACACCGCTCTCTCTGAGATCTTTCAATGCAGACAGAATGTCATCACTGTTCTCGCCGAGACCAACCATGATACCGCTCTTCACCGGAATATCCGGTGCAATTCTCCCGAATTCTCTCAGAACAGACAGTGACTGTCTGTATGATGCAATCGGTCTCAGGGAACGGAAGAGTCTTTCCACTGTCTCCAGGTTGTGATTGAACACAGCAGGTCTGGAATCAGCCACCACTCTCAGCGAATCTGTACTGCCTTTGAAATCAGGGGTAAGAACTTCAACCCTTACACTCTCAATTTTCTCTTTGAGAGCCTTTACAGTGGCGGCAAAATGCGCTGCTCCTCCGTCAGCAATATCATCTCTTGTTACTGATGTCAGCACTACATATCTGAGCTTCATGCGGGAAGAGGCTTCTGCAACTCTTTCCGGCTCGTCAGGATCCAGTGGCGGCGGGATCTTCACGTTCTTGTCTATTGCACAGTAGGCACAGTTTCTGGTACATACAGATCCCATGATCAGAAAGGTGGCTGTACCTCTCTGGTAGCAATAGCCTCTGTTTGGGCATCTGGCCTGGCTGCACACTGTATTCAGCTTCAACTCTTTAAGTATCCGCCTTACGTCACCGGCGGATCGGTCACCCATTGTGGGCATCTTAAGCCATTCGGGTTTTTTATCCATGGTCAATTATCAAGCGCCTTTCATCTATTTCTCTCTGAAGACCCGGCAGATCAGCAGACAACATTTCCGATACAGGTTCGGATACAGTCTTTGCAAACTCACTGTGAAGGTGTTCAGCCAGTTCTTCTCTGGTCACCGCCGGATTAAACTCCCTGACGGTTCCCACTCCTGTGGAAAGTATTCTTCTCATCTCTATCCCTGTGGAAGGATCTGCATCTTCAGGCAGATAATCTGCTGCAAGGATCTGCTGATTGGAAAAAAGTATGGAACCGTGCTCAATGAACACTCCCCGGCTTCTTGCCTGAGCACTGCCCACCAGTTTTCTGCCGTCAGGCGTCATGATTTCACTTCGTCCATGGGAGGTGAAGCAGGGATTGTGTTTCCTTCCGGCTCCAGAGAGTTCTCTGTCTCTGCTGTTCATCTCCGCAGGAACACCGGCAGTTTTCAGGGCATTTGTCAGAAGGATTGCCACTTTCCTCAGGCTGTCTTCTATTCCTCCGCTTACAAGAGGATTGTTCCGGCCTGCAACAAGTGAATAGGTCAGCTCGTCACCGTGCCACACTGCTCTGCCTCCAGTTGGACGGCTGACAATATGATATCCGTCATGCAGAAGCCTCTTAACATCAGCTTCTGCTTCAGGCTTCTGGAATCTTCCAATTGAAAGGCAGTGAGGTTTCCAGAGATAGGTTCTGAACACAGCATCTGCAGAGCCTGAACGGACCAGCTCCATGGAGCAGATGTCCACAGCCATATTGTAGAATCCGGAATTCTCCAGGTCTTTTACAGCAAGTGCCTTCACTATTGTTTCCTTTCAACATGAGAGAGTAATATAATTGCACTTCTGGAACCTGTTCGTGAATCTTGTGTATAGGGGTTGATATGAAAAACACAGTAACACTTCTTCTGATCATCTCTGTTTTTGCATCTGCCGGGGTTTACCGGGATGCAGGAGCAGGGCTTTACCCGTTTCTCAAGATGGATGTGGGAGCAAGATCCGCAGCTCTTGGTGGAACAGGTGCCGTAAATGGCGGTGTCCTCTCCATATTCTCAAATCCGGCTCTTATCGCCGGTGAGGTATCCTCTGTCTCTGCAGGTCACAATCAGTGGTACGGAACCACAACACAGAATTTCATAGCAGGTACTGCACACCTTTCAGGACCTTTTTCCGGCTCTCTTGGCTTTCGTTCACTGAGTACAATGGATCTGGAATACAGAGAATCTCCTACGTCAGATCCTCTGGACACATTCAACGCATACGATTTCTCAATGAACGGAGCTGTTGCTGCCAGACTTGGAAAATTCGATGCCGGTGTTGGAATCAAGGTAATTCACGAAAAGATCTGGCTGGAATCATCAAACGGATGGGCCATTGATCTCGGCTTTGCCTACCATCCCCAAAGCAACCTGATGCTTACAGCAGCCTACCTGCACTCAGGCCCTCAGGTGGTAATGGATGAGGACCAGTTCAGAATGCCCAGAACATGGGTGTTCGCATCAAAATGGGATATAGGGCTGCCTTACGGTTCAGCTTCTCTTTCAGGGCAGGTCATGCGCCCCCTGGACAATCAGACCACAGGCGGTCTGGGGCTGGAATACACCCCCCTTCAATGGGTTTCTCTCAGAGGGGGATACAAGCTTAATGATGACAGTTCAGAGCTCACAGCAGGAGCAGGTCTTTCCACCACAGGCTGGACGCTGGACTATGCTTTCGTCCCGGGAGACTACTCCCTGGGCGACTCCCACAGGTTCACACTCTCAAGAACCCTTTAGTCCATGCGGATACTTCTTGTAAACGATGACGGGTTTGATGAACCTGGCCTTAAAGCACTTGAAAATGCTTTAAGTGACTATGACACACTTACTGTAGCTCCTTTCTATCACCACAGCGGTGCAGGTATGTCACTGAACCTCTACTCTCCTCTTATGGTGAGAGAGCACGGCAGGAACAGGTTTTCCGTTCAGGGAACCCCTGTTGACTGCGTTAAGCTGGCGCTGGGTGAACTCTCAAAGCACATTCTTCCTGACCTTGTAATCTCCGGAATAAATCCGGGAGCCAATGTTGCCAACAACACATGGTATTCTGGAACGGTTGCAGCAGCCACTGAAGCGGCTTTCTGGAATGTTCCCGCCATTGCTGTAAGTCAGGAATACGAAAGCTCTCCCGATTTCACACCTGCTGCCTCCATAACCAGGCGGCTGATCCATGACGGGCTTCCTGAAATGATCGCACCTGGAACCTTTCTGAATGTAAATGTTCCCACTGAACATAAGGGTGAATTCAGACTTACATCCCTGGGAAGCTTCTCAAGAGAAATACCTTTTACAAGAGAGGGAAATGAGATGATATTCAGATACGGACCCTATGAGGTGCAACCTGTAAGAGAAAAGTCCGGGACTGATGTACATGCTCTTCAGGATGGACATGTAAGCATAACACACCTCTCTGCAGCCAGACATTCTCCAGCACTTTCTCAGGAAATACTTTCATGGTGCTCCAGGCGGCGTTAGCGGTTCTTGCTCTGCTTGGAACACCTGATGCGGTCCATCTTGATTATCAGGTATTTGTGAACATCCATTCTGATGGAACCGTAACTGAAAGAACTGTAACAGCTGTCATCCCCCTTACAGGAAGAGGAGTACAGCAATACTCCTCCATGCGGGTATCATTCCGAAGCCATATGGAAGAAGTTGAGATCCTCCAGGCACATGTCAGTCACTGGAGAGGTGGACGGGGCACATCTCAAGCCTCCATCGCAACCGGTCCTCACAGTATCCTGACCCGGACCAACAGACTGGAATCATCTCTCAGAGAAACCATGATCACATTTCCCGGTGTTGAGATAGGGGATACTGTTTTCGTGGAAATCGAAAGAACAATTGATGAACTTCCTCTTTCTCCTGTTTACAGCTATACCTTCTCTCCTGTAATGAAAGACAGTGTTGCAGCATCCTCACTGAGAATAGTGAACGATTCCGGTATGCAGCTGTACTCAACCGACCAGCGGGACTCATTCAATTTCCCTGCTTCCTCACCTTTTCCAACTCATCCCCTGGCAGCCTGGAGCAGTCACAGAATCTCCATTGCTACAGGTTCGCCCGGAGAGCTTTCAGCAGACGCCTCCATCACACTTGACGTTCAGGAGCATGGTAACTGTCCTGAGCTGGATGAGATCATTCAGCAGTCAGGAAGGGAACCTGGAGCTTTAAGACTGTGGGTTGCCGGAAACATCAACTACATCGGTGCAGAGGCCGGTGTATGGCCCGGGTGGTCTCCAAGAACCCCTGAAGAAACAATTCAGGAAGGATCAGGTGTATGCAGGGACAGGGCTGTGCTTCTCATGTGGCTTCTCAGGAAAGCCGGTTATCAGGCATACCCTGCTCTTATATCAACTTCCGGTGAGACTCCCAGTGTTGTGGACGCAAGATCCTTCGATCACATGATAACTGTTTATCGGGAGACCGGGAACAGTGACTGGCTCCTTCTGGATCCCACACCAGAAGGGATACCTGAAAACGCAGGGATCAGCTTCGGTCTTCGCGGGTCTTCCTACCTTCCCATAACACCTCTGGGAGATCACCTGTACTCTATTCCGGTTCTTGGGTGGGATGACACTCTGTCAATTTCCCTCTCAGGCAATCTTGACACCGGTGAAAATACTATTTCAGGCACTCTCGAAGCTGTGTCTGCCGGCGCTCCTCTTGAACTGATCACCACTCTCTATAAACAATCCAACCCGGCAGTAATTGAAGAGATGTTCAGAAGATTTTTCGGTGCCGTTTCCTGTGACTCAGTTCTGTTTGACGGTGAAAGACTGGTTATGAATGGAACATGGAAATGCCTCTCACTGAACAATGCTATTCTTCTTCCGGGACTCAGGGATGTGTCCCTCCCTGGAACCAGAATCGCTTCCATGCTCCTTCCTGACCCGCCTGACTCCTTCCTGATAGATGCTCCTGCCGTGGAGAATCTCAGGCTTTCCCTCTCATTTCCCGGTTCGCCTGATTCGCTTCCTGAACCGGTTAATACCCCGGGCTACACCTGTTCGGTAACTTATGAGAGAGACTCACTGATTCTTACAGAAACAGCAGATGTCACTGATGCAAATGAACATATACTGGAAAGCCTTCTGCTGCGTTCCGGTACTTCCCCGAGAACGGTGGTGCTCAGGTGAGTCCGGCACTTCTACTGGGTATTTTCCTCACACTGGTTCCATCCAGATACACAGCAGTAACTGTGGATATCGCCTGGGACGGTTCAGAAAAGGAAACCACCGTGACTTACCGTGCTGTAGCAGGAGATGACGGCCGGTTTCTCAGAGTAACCAGAGATTTCGACCCGGCTTACATGGAAGTTGAGCTGATCAGCTCGCAGTACGGGTTTGATGATGCAATGAGGGATGTGCCTGAATGGGCTGTTGACACCCTCACAGGAAGTGAGGGTTGGCCCAGAGCCCTTGTGGCAGCTTTTCCCGGTCTTCGACCCGGTATGAACCTGGAATGGACATTCAGGGTTCGTGAGAATGGTTACCTCTCTGCAGCAGGGCTCTTCTACACATACATAGCCGGTGATCAGCCGGACACCATCACAGTGAGGTGCCAGGATATAGACGGGCTTCAATCCGCGTACTCAGGCTTTGAAGAATCAGAAGAAAGCAGCCACAGGGTTTTCACTTCAATAAACCGGGAGTACAAGGAACTCTGGCTCTCCACCTGCGCTACCTGGCAGGATGCAGGGGACATTCTTCTTGCCTCTTCAAGAGAAGCCGGTTCACTTACGCCCCCGGACCTGAGAGAGGCTGCTATTGAGGCAGGAGCAGCAGGTGCCCTGCCCAGAATGAGAATATCCAGGGGAAGAGTTCTCATAACAGAATCCATGCAGCTGCTGCCTTTTCCCGGAGGTGACTCGGGATTTCAGGTAAGATCTCTTCAGGAAATACTGGACAGCAGAAGAGCTACACCAATGGAAGCAGCAACACTGCTTTCAGCAATGTGCAGGGTAATGGGAATTGATGCACCTGTAGTTCCCGCAACGGACATAATGCCGCCAATTCCATCTCCTCTGGGATTTTACAGAGCGTTCATCATGGCAGACGGTAACCTTGAAGAACCTTCTGAATACCTTTCTCCAGCAGGCTGGGTGGATATGCCAGACACCCTTTGGCTTCTTCTGCCTGGAGGATTACTGGGTGAACTCCCGCCTGAAACACTCGCTGAGAGCTGCAAAGAGAGCTGGAATATTCTCCCGGATGAAGGTTTCTTCTCATTGAGCATTGAGACAACAGGCGGCTTTGATCGCGAACTGAGAAGAAAACTTGCAGGCAGAAGTCAGCAGGAAATGCTTCTATCGGTATCTGAATGGTTCAGGGCATCAGAGATTTTCTTTTACCCTGACAGTGTGGTTGTATCGGATTTCTTCGATCTTACAGAGCCAGCTTCAATTCATGTGTCAGGAAGGTTCCATCCTGCTTCTCAACCCTGGATTGAAACCGCGCCTTCTCTTAACTGGAACAGATCAGGGTCCGTGGAAAGAAACTATACCGGGGTCACCAGAGCTTCCGGCGTTATAACAAGATGAACCGTTCCACGATTGTTTTTCTCGGTCTGTTCACTGTGGGGATCATCCTCAGGATGGTTGCTTTCCAGCAGCTCCACTGGTTCTTCGGCAACTCACTTCATGTTGATGAGATTACATATTCACAGGGAGATTCACCTCCCTTCGAACGACCTCCGGGGAACTATCTCCTTGCCTCTCTTTCAAGAGATTACGGCACTTTAAGAACCATTTTCAGTATGATCTCAATGCTTCCTGCTCTCTTTCTCTTCCTCTTCAGAGAGAAGAATCTTAAAAATTCAATATCCGCAGGAATCCTTGCTGTTGAACCTACTCTGGCATTCTCCGGGCTTCAGGTTCTGCCGGAAGCTCCAGCAGCAGCCCTGCTGACTCTTGCCCTCTGTCAGGTTGAAAAAAACAAACTTCTTGCCGGGTGGTTCATCGGTGCTGCTGCACTCTTCAGAGGAGAGCTGCTGATCTTTCTGCCGGTTTCCCTGTTCTTTGTGAGACCACTGAAAAACTGGGGAACTGTTGCAGTGGGGATATCTGCCGCTGTTATTCCACTGATGATGCTGAATCTGCTGTCAGGAGGTTCTTTTGCCCCGGGAGAAAATGGACCTTTAAACCTGTGGCTGGGGTCAAAACCCCAGCTGCTTGAGATTCCTCCCGGCATTGAATATGAGCAGCTGGTAGGGGACAGCTCCTTCACCGATAATGCAGTTGAATCCATTGCTGACTCTCCTGTAAGCTGGCTGGGGCTGGGATTTCAGAAGCTTGCAGCATTCATTTCCATTCCCGGTCCAGGCAGAAATATTGAGTCACCTTTTCTGCTTGCTTCCACAGTTCTCATCTTCCTTATGCCGCTAACAGGAATAATTCTGGCACTGGGGCTTGCCGGTTCAGGCAGAAATGCAGTGTCAGCTCTGTTCTTCACAGGCATTCTTTCAGCATTTATCTTCTTCCCGTCCATAAGGCACAGAGCTGTATACATTCCGGCACTTCTGCTTTCGGCGTCCAGTATGAAGTGGAAGCCGGCTATTCCCTTTGCAGTTCTCATTGTTTCATTGTCGCTGTTTTTTAAATACCCTGCAGAGGTACGACCAGGGCTTACCTATGTTCAAACAGCAGGTATGCTGCTGAACAGGGGAGAGTTCCACCTTGCAATGGAACACCTTGACAGAGCAGAGGCACTGGGGTTCGAAGGAGCTGATATTCACAACATCAGAGGTGCCTGTATAGCTTCATCCGGTGGCGAGTTCAGGAGGGCAGTCGAAGAATTCTCAATGGCCCTTGAACTGGCTCCGGAGTCTCCGTCTGCATGGAAGAATATGGCTGCTCTTCTGTGGAATTACGGGTACACCGATGATGCCCGATTTGCCGCAGAGAAAGCTGTAACTCTTAATCCTTCACTCAGGGCAGAACTTTACCCGCTTCTTTCATATCCCCGGTGATGTAGGGTTTTACATCAAGCAGGGGGGTATTGTCCAGAGCACTGAGCCCTGTGGTGTATATCCTGTTTCCTTCAATCTTCAGAATTCTTGCCACATCCAGTCCTATGGGATTGGGTCTGTTGGGAGATCTGGAAGAGAACAGACCGACTGTTCCTCCGTTCATGCGGGGTGGATGGGCCAGATTGGAACCGTTGTAACCTGCGCCTCTGTCGATATGAAAGAGAACTATTATGTACCTGTGTCTCTCCAGGTCCCTGAGCCCTGATTCATACTTCTCATGAAGTTCAAGGATAAACGGTCCGTTCTCGTCTGCCTCTGAAGGCTGGAAAGGGGCCATTTCACTGTATGGAGAATGTATCACACCAATGGGACTGTATACTATTTTCACTACAGATCCCTCTTCTTGAATAATCTGTATCCCAGAAAGAACATTACTGCAGCCCATACTGCAGGATACACAGCCTCCCACACTGGAACAGATCCCCCTATCCCGAAGAAAGCAAGAGCTTCATCGATAATGCTGGCTTCAGGCAGGAGACCGGCCTGTACAGATCTGTAGCCTCTCTCAAACGGGAGAACGAATGTAACAACCCTGGCAACTGTATAGAATGTTGATTCGTACAGCTCCGGAACGCTTTTACCCAGTTCAACGATGTTGCCCATTCCTACTGCAAATCCCTCCAGAATGAAGGTGATGAGCATGGCAGGAACTTTCCCCACCACAAGAGAGGCAAGAATGACGAAGGCCCATGTTGCTGAAAGCCATATGGGAATGCTCACAACAGCAAGAAAGATGTTTCCGGGAGTAAAAGGGGCGTAAAACGATGTTATAAAAGCTGTCATGCCGAAAAGAAGATAACCGAACAGAACTGAGACCATGAAAGGGGCAAGTGTGGTAGCGGCATACACCTTGAATCTGGTCTGGGGCAGAGCTGTCCATATGGACATCCTTCCGGCATCCATCTCATCAGGAAGGATAGATGCTCCCAGAACAATTGTGAGCCCCCAGACCATTACAGAAAGCATGGAACCGGCAATTGTAATGGCGGCATAAGCAAGATCAGCGCTGGAAGCAGGTACACCGCTCTCCATTGCCAGGGACTGGGGATCAGCAGACGCAATACCCCGCCAGAACAGAAGGAGATACAAAATGGAAAGAATGCCCACGATGAGAACGAGCTTTCTTCTTGTCATGTGTTCAAGGGCGTTAAGAAACAATGCTCTCTCCTTCCATTATCCGCATGAAAATGTCTTCCAGAGACTCCTTCTGAAGCTTTATACCGGTGAAATGAATACCGCTTTTAGAAACTTTGCCTGCAAGAGCAGGGAAGTCCTCCTGGTTTTCAAGAGGAACTGCAAGCGTTTTGCCTTTGACTGTTCCTGCACTCAGAAATTCTCTCAGTTTTTCCGGTTCCGGGGTTTCAACAACCGCAGCCCCCTTGAACCGGGACAGATCCTCAAGTTTATCATGAGCCACAAGTGCTCCCATGTGGATGAAGGCTGCCCAGCTGCAGACCTTCTCAACCTCACCAAGCAGATGACTGTTGAGAACTACA
The DNA here is from genome assembly GCA_964386635.1 of uncultured bacterium. Taxonomy (GTDB): domain Bacteria; phylum Fermentibacterota; class Fermentibacteria; order Fermentibacterales; family JCC-6; genus Sabulitectum. The sequence goes on from CAYLRO010000035.1 coordinate 23,758, forward strand.
GTTGATCCGCTGTCCACAAGTTCAGCCACAGTGCTGCGAACAAGCATTCTGCCTGCAGGATCCAACCCTGAAGAAGGTTCATCCAGAAAGACGGTTTCAGGTGTACCGCAGGTCATAAGAGCAACGGCGATTCTCTGTCTCTGGCCCTTGGACATTTTACCCAGTTTTCTGTTAAGAAGATCTCCGCACTGAAGGTTCTGAGCCCTGTGGACGAACTCTATCTCCCTGCCTTCATGCCGTACTCTTTCGAACTGTCTGTACATCTGCAGGGGAGTAGCCCACTTCGGGAAGGAAATCCTTTCCGGAAGAAACCGTACTCCGGCACGAGACCTGGGATCAACAGGGGGAAGACCGTACAGATCAATTGAACCTTTCTCTGGAATCGTCAGACCAAGAATCGCCCTCATAAGGGTTGTCTTTCCTGCTCCATTGGCACCGAGAATGGCAAGAGACTGACCTCTTGATACCTGAATACTGAATCCCTCCTGCAGGGCGATGGTCTTTCCGTATCGCTTGGAAATGTCTCTTACGCTTATTGCTGTGTCGGCCATAACCTATATTACCCCCTGTCTAAGATATGGAGGAATATTTGTCTAAAGGGATCAAGACCGCAAGGCTTGCGCTTTTTCTTATTGCAGGACTTGCACTTACCTATTACATGCTTTCGCGGTCAGGTTCAGTTGCAGAAACTGCCGCAAACATATTCAGTATACTGGAGAACTGCAGTCTTCAATGGCTTTCAGCAGCACTTGCCCTTTTCATTCTCTCTCAGATTATCAGATCCTGGAGATGGCAGCTGCTTTCGGATAAGCACAGAATACCCATGAAGCGAACTCTGCCTGTTACCTCAGTTTACATCGGGTTGTCACATCTTCTTCCTGTGAGACTGGCAGATGTTGCCCTGGTGGGACTCTTCAAAAAATACACATCCCTTCCAGCTGGAACCGGAGCAGCAACTGTAATGCTTGCCAAAGTAATGGATGTGATCGCTATAGGTTCAGTTGTATCATTCAGTTTTGTCACAGGACTTAAAGGTCCAATCATCTATCTTGCTGCAGTGATTTCCCTGCTGGGGATTTCATCTCTTTTCTTTCTCTCCAGGATACTCCGTCTCTTTTCCATTCCTCTGAAAGCTCTTTTTGGAAGTGAGAGAGTTTCTTCAGCCCTGGATGAAATGATCGGGTCCGCACGGATCACAAAGGAGAGAAGGGGCACTCTCTCGCTTGCCATGGCAGCAAGTATTGCAGGCTGGACGGTAAAGCTTCTGATGTTCCACATGCTTCTTAAAGCTGTTGGTGTTATCGGAGTTCCAATGTGGCAGGTTTTCACTGCAGGAGCCATTACTGATCTCATTATGGCACTTCCGGTGCATGGTCTTCTGAATCTGGGAACCATTGAGGTTGGATGGGTTGCGGGTTTTGCCCTTACAGGATTAACCGGCACACTGCCAGGTGGTCTTTCAGTTGTGGAGGCAGGTTTCAGCATCCATCTGCTATGGCTTTCCATGGCTGTTTTGCTAATGTTAGCGGGAACATCCGTTCTTCTTATTTCCGGCGGAAAGGATCCCAGTTGAAAACAGTAATCATCGGAGCAGGTGTCTCAGGCCTGACCCTGGCAGAACGAATTTTAAGAAAAGAACCCGGTTCTGACGTCACAGTCATTGAGCGGGAATCCACTCCCGGAGGTCTTGCCAGAACCTTTCAGAGAGACGGTTTCGTTTTCGACATAGGTCCTCACAGATTTCACACCATGATCCCTGATGTAGACAGCTATCTTAAGGAAATTCTTGACGGCTGTTTCGTTGAGATGCTGAGGAAGAGTTCTGTTTACATGGCAGGTAAATACAGGAACTGGCCGCTGACAATGCAGTCTGTGCTGGGATTGCCTTTCCCTGTTCTCTGGAAGAGTTTTCTCGATCTCTTCTTCAAACCTGACATTCCGGAGATAAGGTCTTTTGCTGATTTCATTCGCTCCCGTTACGGAAACAATCTCTACAATTTCTTCTTCGCAGGATACACAAAGAAGTTCACCGGTGTGGATGCGGAGATGCTACACGTTGACTGGGCTCAGGCAGGGGTAAACAGAGCGGTTATTGATAAAAGGGTTAAAGCTGATACCCTGAGTTCCCTCCTGAAAAGCATACTGCTTCCCAAGCCTATGGAAACAACTTTCTACTACCCCGGCAAAGGCGGTATTCAAACATTCTGTAACATGCAGGCTGGTGCAATTCAGAAGAACGGTGGCCGGATCCTGTTGAATACAGAGGTTAAGGGAGTTGTTTCAGAGAATGGAATAACTTCCGGCGTTACTCTTGAGAATGGCCAGGTGATTGAAGCAGACAGGGTATTCTGGACTGCTCCTGTATCCATTCTCTATCCTGAAACCGGGTTCAAGTTCATCAATACTATACTGGCCTGTGCAGGTCTCAACAGAAAAAACCCCGTAAACAACTACCAGTGGTGCTATTTCGGTCACGATGATATTCTTTTCAGCAGACTGACAGTTCCAGGTGAGTTCAGGGCAGATTGTGTACCTGAGGGCAAGGACAGCATCATTGCAGAAATCACCTGTTCCTCTGATTCCAGGGAATGGGCCTCACCGGAATCTCTTACTGAAAGACTTCTGGCAGACCTGAAAACCGTTGGTGCAATTGCCGGAGATGACGTCATCTTCATCGACTGGCACCGGATTCGGGATACCTATCCGGTGTACACTCTGGATTACAGGGATAAACTCTCCTCCATAAACATTCAGCAGGGGCTTTTTCTCATGGGCAGATGCGGTTCCTTCTGGTACAACAATATGGATCATTCCATCGCGCAGTCACTTGCACTGGTAAAGGGCGAGAAGTTCGACAAGGACTTCTGGTAGAATTCTTCTTTGCCGTCTTGACTGTTACTGTTTGCTTCTTGTTTTCCAAACTTCCGGCTTTCTGCTTCGGAATAAAGTTTCCTGCTATCCTTTCAGTGCATCATCAACTCCAGACAATTATTGAATCAGTCTGAACAGTATATATTACGGCTGCCGCGGGTGCAGGAAGTGCGGTGGAAATCCGCCACGGTAGCGCCACTGTTACCGGAATATCTCCGGAAGTCAGACACTGTACCGCGCATCAGTTCCAGCAGTATCGCGTAAATACTGAGGAACAGAAAGATGTCCCGCGGCGTTCACCCTGATTGTGGAACGGCGGGTAATCTTGCTTCTGTTCATACTCATCTCAACAGGATTTTTTGTACAACAGCCGGGTGGAGCACCCATCCCAGGCGCCTGGGTTGGAAACCCCGGACACTGGCTGGGAGTTACAGACCAGTCAGGCTGTTTCATCCTTACCGACTATGATTCTGATACTGTCACTGTGCATGCAATCGGTTTTACAGACTGGACCGGACCTGTTCCCTGTGATGGAGAGGTAATTGTACTTCAGATAGAAGTGCTGCAAACAGGAGCAAGAATAGATGTTCTTGCATCAAGGGGCTCTCTGGCACACATAATTCCCTCAACAGAAATCATTACTTCTGATGACCTGAAACTTCTCTCCTCTGCTGGCTTGAGCAGACTTAACGGCATGGTTCCAGGGGTGACTGTCAGGGAGTACGGCGGTGCAATGCCGGTTCTTTCCATATCCCTCAGAGGGGGAGACCCTTCCCAGTCCGATTACATGGTTGACGGAGTTTCCATATCCTCTGTCCGTGACGGAATGCCCACAGGACTCTTCGACCCGCTGCTGTTTTCTTCACTTGAACTTGCCAGAGGAGGTGCTGTGCCGGGAAACGGCACTTCAGGTTCATCAGGTGCTCTGAACTTTCTGCCGCCATTGAGTACAGATCCTCTCTTCATCAGGATCTCAGCTGAATCAGATGGAGGTCTGAGAACCGGCCTCAGGTTCAGAGGTTCCGCCCTCTCCTTAAGAAGAAACATCGGGGCAGAGGGAACAGAAGGGTACAGCGGCTCCTTTCTCACCACAGGGAGGATTCAGGGGCTCGGGGCAGGCATTCTGGGCAGCTGGGCTGAAGGGGAGACAGAAGCCCCGTGGTGGACGGTTCAGGGGGACGGTGAGAGGAAACAGGGACAGGCTCTGGGATGGCTTAACTGGAGCTCTCAGACATTTGAAGCTGATCTCAGCGGGGGAACAGGCAGAATGACTTATCTGCAAACCGCTCCCAGCATTATTGATGATACC
>CAYLRO010000036.1:0-27118 GCA_964386635.1 uncultured bacterium
GTAATCATGACTCTCGCTGGTCTTTCTTTCTGTTCATTCGCATTCGTCTCCATGTTAAAACCTGACTAAGTCCTATGCCATAACTTTCTCAAAACAGATCTCTATTCAAGAGGACAAACTGCGATGTGACCCTTTCCATCGAAGCGGTCGAACCCTTTACCGTATCAGGGGCGATTGATGAGATTGGGGCATTATCGTTTGAGAACTATTCGGAGATGAGAAGTTTCATTGATTTCGAGGAGTCGGACAATGACTACGGTTACTTGGTAATATATTCTTACGACCCGCTGAGCAAACTGCCGCCCCCGTACAACCTAACGGAGTACAAGGATGCTCTGGAGCCCCTGATGGACTACAGGGAAGACCTTGGCTTCGATATCTTTTGGCAATCTCTCCACCCTACAAATTGCACACCTGTATGCGTAAAGAATTATATAGATAGCTATCTGGCAAATTATAATATCAGATATATCATTTTATTGGGCGATCTTATCCCATCTTATCCACTTTCTATATCTTCCAGCTCTAACACCGATTACACAATCCTCAGTGATTCTTATTACCTCTATGACTACAGGGCTTATCTTCCAGCTTATGCCATCGGTAGATTTCCCGGTGGTCCAGGTCAAATAGCAGAGCTTGTAGAGAAGACACTGGACTACGAGGAATACAACCCTACCGGACTTGGAGGATTCTCTTTCAATGACATTGTATTGCTCGCACATGAAGATGACAATGATGTTTTCAAAGAAGACTGTGAAGCTGTTGTATCCAACTCATACTCCTGTAATCTTGACTTTACAGAATATTACAGAGACGACGGTTATATTCAGTCTTCCGACATACGCAACACTATTGAGTCGATTGTCGGAGCCGTGTCATACCATGGACATGGAGGAATCACCAATTACTGCTGGGATGTTCCAGGGTTCAAGTGGAACGACGACATCATGGCACTCTCTAACGATTTTTATCCTGTCGTCTTCAATATAGCATGTAACACAGGGCATTACTTCAATGAGAACTGTAATGCCGAGGCTTGGCTCAACGATGGGAACGGTGGCTCCTGTGGGGTCTGGGCAGCCGATTGCGAAAGCTTTATTACACCGAATAGTTGCATGCATGAGTTCATTTACCAATACAACTATAATGCTGAAAATCCTCGAGTTTCACCCAGCGTTGCCAGAATGGCACTGTATGCAAGTTACTATACTGTTTACATCTTTCAAGGAACAGAGAATGCTTGGGCAAATTTCTTCATGTACAAATGGTTTGGAGACCCTGGCCTTAGACTCTGGACTAACGAGTCAGCACCTGGACGACTTGGTTACGCACCAATTGACTTCTCTGAGAAGGGATCTGAATCGAACTCCGAAACACTCGTCCTTGAAGAACTTTCTATCTACCCGAACCCCGCATCAACATCTGTCTCGTTCTCCTTGAATGTCTTTAGCAGTACAGATGTTAGAGTGGACGTATATGACCTGCAAGGGAGGATAGTCGGAGCAGTCACACCTGAGACTCTTACAACTGGATTACACTCCTTGACATGGGAGATACCAGAAAATATACCCCAGGGTGCTTATCTGGCGAGAGTCACCGCCGCCAACGGAGACTGCTACAGCCGTATGTTAACTATTCTACCTTAATCAGAAGCCAGAGGAGTTGAAATATGACTAAATGTATGCAGAATTTGATTCTACCTCTACTCTTGACAACATTATCTTACGGAATCTCCTTTGGAATCGGCCCGTCTGCCAGATACATGATTATCGGAAGCAGCTTTCTGAGCGAGATTCAGTCGGTAGGTTACGAAGAGAGTATTTCCAAAATTTTGTTTTGTGAAGAAGAGTTACTTCTCTTCGGATTGCGGATCAATGCGGCAGTTTCAGAATCCTGCAATGCGATTGTGGAAGGACACTGGAGGGGATACGAAACATGCTATGTCACCGTATCAGATTCAGCAGCACAATATAATCCTGACCGCTCCGGCAACCTGGCAATTTATTCCATGGGAATAGAGAAACAGTTGGGAAGTTGGAAGGCGATCCTTCTGGCTGAAGGAACTTACTTCAGGGAGTCTTGGTTAAATCCCAATACTGGTACCACGGAGACTCACGACTCCTTGGCGATCGGACCTGTTCTTCTCATTGGGGCGGATATCAATATCTCCCCTGGTACGGTGAGTTACGATATGGGATTCTCCTTTCCAGAGCTAGCTGATGTGGTTGGCAGAATTTCTGTATCTTATCTCTTGCCTTGAGGTAACTGATGCAGTGAAGGTTATATACTGAATGAAATCTCTTACTATAATCTTTCATATCATTACCTGAACTGGTCCCTTGCTATAAGAGAAGAGACAAAAAAAAGGCTTGTATCCACTTGACTGGTCCAACCATATCAGTATCCCCGGAATAAATGAACAGGAATATTGTTTCAGGTTTCATTGAAGTTCCTCAGGGTGTGTACATGGCACGGATTGCAAGCCCTGGAGGAAGTGTGGAAAACCGCAGAATAGTTGTGGCCAGATAACTGATACCAGATTAGTCACTGGGGGGGCGCTTTGGCGTCCCCCTTTCTAGTATCTGTAGGTGTAGTGAAGCTCCAGGGACGGGTCCTGGTTTCCGGTGAGAGTACTCTTTGTGCTTCCTTCAAGAAAAAAATCCCGGTTGAAGAAGTACTGAGCGCTTATGGTACCCGCATCGGAGGAGAACACATCACTTGTATAGCTTACGAAAAGATCAGGAAGAACATACTTGCCGGCGTTTACAACCAGAGATGTGGTATCCGAAGAAAAATCAGGGGAGAACTGCAGAGCATCCAGTCCCACGTCATCTCTGATACTGTTGGCAAGCCACTGCCCGAGATAATTCCCTGCAACACTTCCAAGAGCGGTGCTGTCAAACTGCTGCAGCTCACCATATGTCATGCCGGCAGTAAGAAGGGTTACTATGTCCTGTTCTGTAATGGTTCCTGAAGGTCCGGAACCGGTGAGAGTTATCTCCGGTTCCGCAGGGTCTCCTGTGACAGTCACGGTAATCACATACTCTGAACCGCTGACAGAGCTGCGGATTCTGGATTCAGCCTGAACGTCAAGTTCCATTGTGACTGGAATGGTCTGAAGAATTCTTACATCACCCGTGGTTATCTGGAAATCCCTTCCAAGAAGGTAGACGCTGCCTCGAACCGCTGCAACATCTCCTCCAACCATAAGTTGTCCGTTAACTGTGGTTATATCCAGAGTTGTGGAGAACTCGGCATTTGCATAGCTGTTCCTGAACCAGATTCCTCTTTCACCGTTGACTCTTATGCTTATGTCAATGGGAAGTTCAGATCTGGATGAAGTGCTGCCGGAACCTTCAAGAGTTCCACCGCCACCCATGGAAATAATCGCCTGATCTATGTTTATTTTTCCGGTAAGCCTGGGTTTCATCATTACATTGTCAGCCTGAGAATGGATAGTGCCGGACATCTTCATCCATCCGATACCTGCGATAATAGTCTCCCAGCCGTTGAAATTCGCTGTGAAATCATAAGCTTCAAGCTGAATGGGAAGTGAACCTCTGGAGAATGTGAGATCTTCCTTTACTTCCAGAAGAAGGGTTGAATTAAGGCTGGACTCTCCTCCTTCACCGGAGGCTACAGTAAGTGTTCCGTTGAAGTTGTCACCTGCACCCATATCCGGGTAAGTGAGATACATGGTTACCCCGGGGAACTCGATACCGGGGTTCGTGATGTAGAGTCTTTCGAAATGAGACGCTATACCTGCAGAGAACTCGGATGCTTCTCTCTGGTACTCTATTCTGGCACTGACGCTTGCCCCGCTGGTCTTGAACGGCATTGGCAGAAGATAGAACAGTTCATCCCCAACACCGGTGAGCTCAGCCTCGAGCCACATAATGTCCGGTGGACTGATGTCCAGCTGTCTGTCGGGGTTCCAGATTCCATCAAATCCTATTCTGAGACCGGATCTTACACCATCTGCCCATGACCACAGACCATTGATGAGAAGAGAATCCCCTGAAGAACTCAGATCCAGGGTAAGACTGTCTGAATGGTCCCATTCCTCATATGTGGGATGGTCAATAAAGGCGCTGAGCTCTGTGTCTATGTCGCCCAGTTTCCCTGACACCTGACACGCTGCCTGCAGAATCCCGGAAATGGGGATCGAAATACCAAGCATGGACGTGAAAGAAGCAATGTCCACATTGCTGAGTCCTGCTGTAACTTCCAGAGAATCCCCGCTGAACCAGCCATCTGCAGTGATCTCTCCTGAAGGCAGGTCAAGCCATAGGGTATCCAGAAGGATGCCTGTACTGTCTGTAGACAATTCAAGGTCCCCTGCTGAGATCAGTCGCAGCTTTCCTGCTCTGGTAAGTGCAATACCGTCAAGAGAAAAACCGAGACTGTCAGGACTGTAGCTGAACATTCCAGCAAGTGTAAGCATCAGATTCCCGGGAGCTCCAAGGGTAAGACTGTCCAGCCTGACATTTCCTGGAGATGCAATTATGGAGGCACTGAGAGAATATGGAGATCCTGCAGCAAAAATACTGTCGGAGCTGATCCATCCCTGACCGCTTATCCCGGTTTCACCGATATCAATACCGCCGGTGAACTCAAGCATATCTGCTGCGAATGTATCGTACTCTGCCCTTTGAACAGAAAGAGAACAGGTTCCGCTGTAGCCGTTATACTCTTCCTTAAGATCAAGAAGAATGAAAAGGTCTTCTACCGCTGCTGCAGCCGGAAGAAATGCAGAACATGTGTCAGCTGTAAATTCACCTGAAACACTCATTCCTGAGGAACCTGATGTGAACCTGCCGGTAAAACCCGCATTACGGGCAAGTATTGAATCTGACCGGAATGAAGCAAGTTCAGCGGAACCTGCCACAGAGAATGCAGCCAGGCTGCCCTGCCCTGAAACATCAACTGAAAGACCTGAGGCCTGCAAAGGAAGAGGGTCAGTAAGCATTGACACTGAACTGAAATCCGCCAGAAATGCTTTCAAATCCGCAGTCCATGCAACCGGCGTGTAGTTTAAACCCAGCTGAGCAGTGAATTCACTTTCAATACTTCCTGTACCCAGATCCGCAGTAAGGTTTCCGGAAATTCCTGCCGGATTTCCTGAACAATGAACAGAGAGTTCAGCCACAGAGTATTCAAGTATCCTGGAACTCCCCATGCTGCAGTCAAGAGCAAGGTAATAAAGGGAGCTGCTCTCCCCTGAAACGCTGGCGCTCAGGGAACCTGACAGATCGGTTTCCGGTAACTCCTTGAAGTATGAGGAAATATCGGTGTTCAGAAGATTCAGGTAAACAGAACCGTCCCAGTTCAGACGGGAAAATCCGAATGCTCCTGATACATCTGCTGCAACGCTGCCGGTGCGGATATGCAAACCCTGGAGTGAACAACTGTCTCTGGTGCAGGAGATAGTATCTGCAGTAAGACCGATAAGCAGTCCGTCATAATTGAGACAACCCTGCTTTATGGAAAAAATCCCCAGGGGATCAGGAATTGATCCCGATATGTTTCCATCAATTTCAACAGTTGTAAAAGGAAACTCAGGAAGAAATCCTGTTGACGCGGTTCCGGAAATATCAAAACTGGTTGTGCTGTCTGCATTAAGATATCCTGAAACCTGGAAAGTCCCTGGAGGGCAGATTGCTGTGAACTCTTCCAGAGAAGTTCTTCCGGAATCCACCAGCAACGTACCGGACCCGCTCACCGGACCGAAGAGAGGGATGTACGACGAGGCCTCTCTCACCTCTATTTCAGGATGATCCATCTCCCTGATGGCTCCATTCAGGTACATTGAGTCAACAAGAACAGTTCCGTCATAGTTCACAACTCTTCCATAGTGAAGAGTGAGATTGTCTGTTCTTGTAACGATTCCCGCCATTGTACCGGTAAAAACAGGCATGAGAGATGAATCCGGAGGTTCATCTGAAGGAGAAGGAACAATGATCACAAGGCTGTCAACTGAAATGCCGCTCACCCGGTGGTTGAAAAAGTAGCTGTAAACAGAGCCTGATATTGTTGCTCCGCAAACGGAAACTCGAAGCCCTCTGTCATTTGAAACCACCACAGAGTCCACACTGGTTGAATAAAAGATGTTCGAAGAGCCGCCATACACAGACACTGTAACATCCTGGCCTGCAGTAAATCTGTGAACCAGGCTGCGAACAACCCCTTCCATGGACCCTGTTGCAAGAAGTGCATAGATCACAAGGAACAGGGTGGAAACAGCTGCAATGGCGAACAGACAGCCTTTCCTCGGTGGTTTAGAAGGCCTGGCCGATGGCAAAGTACACCTTTCCTCTTTTGAGTGAGTTGCTCCAGGTGGGAGCAAAACCGTAGTCAAGACGAATTGGACCTATAGGGGTGTCATATCTGAGTCCAATTCCTGTGCCGAATCCGGTTGTTCCTGTGGATATCTGCTGAAGGTCAGTCCAGATACCTCCAATATCGCAGAACACCACAGCACCCAGGTTTCCGATCAGGTCAAACCTTGCCTCTGCGTTTCCCAGAGCCATAACATTGCCGCCAACAGGATTACCGTCCTCGTCCTCAGGCCCCAGGGTCTGGAAGTCATACCCTCTGACAGTGGTTCCACCACCAAGGTAAAGCCTGTCATTTGGAGGAACAACTGAATTACCATTGTAGCCAAGAGCTACACTGCCGGCAACTCTTCCGGCAAGAACAAGCTTGCGGCTGAGAGAAACAAATCGTCTGTACTCGCTGTCAACTGTGTAGAAGTCAATGCTTCCCCCGGCAATTCCCCCTGAAACGCTTGCGGCAATTTTGAACCACGAACCTGTTACAGGATTCAGCAGCGGCAATCTTGTGTCTCTCCTGAGGCCATTGCTTATCTTTGCCGATGTGATCCAGTCCTGTACTATCTCCGTTGAGTCCTCTTCAGTGGTTCTGAATCTGAGCCGTTCAATCCTGTAACCGCAGTTGTATCTCCATATATCCAGAAACTCTCTGGAGAAGCCCAGTTCTGCACCATAGCTTCTCTCTTCCTGATAGTCCCTCTGCAGGTAGTAGTAATCCACTGTGAGCTGAGCGCTCCATCTGGTGGAAAGGAACCACGGTTCCTCGTATACCATCTGGGGTTCAAACTCGTTCCCGGAGTTGTCACTTGAGATGTACCTTGTATACATCCCCCCCAGCGTCAGCTTCTGATTGTTGCCCATTATATTGGGCTGCTGCCAGTAAGCCGATCCAAATACAGCCTCGGGAGATATATAGCCACTGGCCAGATCAACTTCAATGTAATCCTGCTCTGCCAGATTAATCACCACATCAATTGTGTCCAGACCATCAGTGAGCCCCTGATACTCGATTTGAACATTGCTGAATAGACCAAGAGCATAAAGCGCAGACAGCCCCTCACGCATCTTGTCCATATTCATGGGATCTCCCGGGGAAACATCAAACTCCCTTAGAACAACCTCGTCTCTCACCCTGCTGAGTCCTGATACTGTAATACTGCCCAGATAACAGACACGATTTCTGTGAAGAATCAGGGTTATCTCTCTTAAGCCTGTGGTGTCATTAAGAAATCTTTCCAATTCCAGCTCAGCTTCTGCCCTGAGATATCCTTCAGCTGAATACAAGCTCAGTACCGCTCTTCTGAAAGACGCTGTGTCTGCCGGACTGACAGGTTCTCCCATCTCAACCGGGAAGAGCTCATAGATCTCAGGTGCTGAAAAAGTGCTGTCTCCGTAGACGAGAATTTCGCCTCTCAAAGACTGTCTGCCACCATTGACGTCAATGAATACCTCGTAGGATTCTGCTCCCCACCTGGGCCAGGTGACAGAGACTGCACTTTCAAGATAACCCATGTCCATCAGGTTGGCTGTTACAGCATCTCTCACCTGATTTGACGAAACCATGAAAATGGATACACCTTCGTGCAGGCCACTACCGCTGAGTAGTGTTCCGGATGATGCCGGAAGATTGCCTGTAAAGGTAATACGGTCTATAGTAGGTTCTGAAAGTGCCCACGCACAGGGCACCATCAGAAACAACATTGCAGTCAGTGCAAAAAACAGTATTTGTTTAAGCATAGTCAGCTGAAATCTAACACACGGAAAGGCAAACAGACCATAGTGAAATCAAGACCTTTAATCCTGCATATCGGAGGAACTGATCCCAGTGGGGGAGCTGGACTGGCAGCAGATCTGAAAAGCACTGCTGCACTTGGAGGACACGGCTGTATCGCAGTAACTGCAGTAACTGTGCAGAACAGCGGCAGAGTGGAATCATGGTTTCCTGTTCCGGCAGAAGCAATTACCCGTCAATTGAAGATCACATGTGAAGACGGGCTGCCTGATGCTGTAAAAAGTGGAATGCTTGGCAGCTGCGAAGCAGTGGAGGCAGTGTCAGCAGTTCTTCAAAAGGAGATGTCAGGAGTCCCGTACATTCTTGATCCTGTAATGGTAGCAGGATCAGGTGACGAACTTGCAAGAGGCGGACTTGAAAAACACATTGCAAAGCACCTGCTTCCACGTGCAACGCTTGTAACACCCAATCTTGATGAGGCTGAAGCTTTCACAGGAAAAACTGTCAGAACCATGCAGCAGATGGAGGAAGCCGCGTCAGAGATAATGGACATGGGAGCATCGGGAGTTCTTCTCAAGGGCGGACACCTGAATGGTGAACCTTCGGATTTCCTTCTCCTTCCACATATGCAGAAGTGGTTTCCCGGAAAGAGAATTGTACCGGGGAAGGTTCACGGTACCGGCTGCACTCTTGCGTCTTCCTGCGCTACTCTCATAGCAGCAGGTTACTCAACCGAAAAATCTGTTGAAAAAGCTCTGCAGTATTTAAGGGCTGCAATATCCGGAAGCTGGGCGAGAGAAAAGGGAACCCTGCTGGGCCACTTTCCTCCCATGGGACCTGTTCCTGAAGTCCATGACGGAAGCTCCTTCTACAGAACTCCACGGTTTTGCCCTGCATGCGGCGGACAACTGGCAGACAAGTTACCGCACCCTTTGTGTACCAGATGCGGGTTGGTCTTCTACAGGAATCCTCTGCCTGCGGTAATTCTTATTCTTAGAGACAGCAAAGGAAAAATTCTTCTTGCAAGAAGAGCGGCTCCGCCTGCAAAAGGAGAGCTGGGTCTTCCAGGAGGATTTATTGATCAGGGAGAATCCCCTGAAGAAGCTGCTGTTCGTGAGCTCCTGGAGGAAACTTCTCTTCACGGAGCTGAGCCGGTACTCACAACCACAGACCGAGACCTTACAGATTATGGCAGCGTGGTGCTGTTCATCTATCAGATGAACAACTGGAAAGGCACTCCGAAAGCATCAGATGATGTATCGGAACTCATCTGGGCAAATCTTAATGAAGTGCCACCCCTGGCATTTGGAGCACATGACAGGATAATTGAATTCTTAAAGAGAAAGGAAAGCTGATGGCTATTGTGAAATGCGCATGGTGTAATGGAACAGGTATAGACGGACCAGGAGACTCTCCCTGCGATATCTGCGGCGGAGACGGACATGTGAATGTATCTGAACCGCCCACACCCTGTGGAAGATGCAAAGGCAAAGGCAAAATATTCAATGAAATACTGGAAGAATACGGCAAGTGCGGCGGCTGCGGAGGAACAGGCTGGTCAAGCTGAGGTGAACAGGGTGTCCGGTCTTCAGATCAGACACCCTTTTTATCCTGTCAGGTAAGTTCGTCCAGTGTTCTCTTAAGTGCTTCTGCATCATGGGTACCGTAAATCTTCAGATCCCGGTTCCTTTTTAAAAGCCCCTGCAGAACCTGTCCCGGGCCAACTTCAACGAATGTGTCAAACCCGTTTTCAATCATAAGTAACATTGAGTCAGCCCAGAGCACAGGAGAAGTAACCTGGCGAATTAGAAGATTTCTGCTCTGCTCAACCCCTGTGATGTAATCTGCAGTAACATTGGCTACCACAGGTATTCCAGGGTCGAAAAACGCTGCTTCCCGGACAGGTCCCTCCAGACCTCTTGCTGCATCTTCCATAAGAGGACTGTGCCACGCACCGGAGACCTGAAGCGGGATGACCCTTTTTGCCCCCGCTTTGCTGCACAGCTCACCGGCATATTCCAGAGCTGCACTGGCACCGCTGATAACAACCTGTCCTTTTGAGTTCATGTTCGCAACTCCAACAGGGCCCCTGGACTTTGCCTGCTCAACCAGCTCTGTTACTTTTTTCAGATCCATACCCAGAATAGCCTGCATCCCTCCGGGATACATATCAGCACACTTCTGCATGAGCTCACCGCGTATTCGGGTAAGCCTTACTGCTGTCTCCGGCATCAGTATCCCTGATGCAACCAGAGCTGAATACTCGCCGAGACTGTGACCGGCAGTTCCTTCAGGCCGTATTCCGGCAACCTGCAGTATTCTCAGCGTAGCTATGCTGACCATGGTAATAGCAGGCTGTGCATAGTTCGTGCGAGTAAGTTTCTCCGGTGGACCTTCTGCAATTGTCTGCATCAGGTCATATTCGCCACTGAATTCATAAGCTTTACCAATAAACTCACTGGCCTCCGGATACTCCATAAGATGAGAGTGCATTCCCACTGCCTGTGATGCCTGACCGGGAAAAAGAAACGCAATTCGTCCCATTAATTATCCTCCTGTAAATGAGCTCCAGCTCTATCTGTCACTAAAGAAAATTTCGCTTATACAGTTTTCGGTTTTTCAGCTAACGGTCTTCATTATACAAGAGTTCCGGCCCGGGGGATAGAGTCACCAGAGAACGCATTTTCCTGTCACAATCCGGAATTCGGTTTCAAGAACTGCAAAATACATTCCTGAGGGATATCGTCCTCTTTCTATCACAGTTGTCAGGGGTGTTCCAAGGCCAATGCCTTCCCATACCTGCGATACCCTTCTTCCAGTGATGTCATAGATAAACAGTCTGCCATTCTCCTGGTTGCACAGAGAGAAGGTCAGGGAGGTTGTGCCAGCAGAACTGGTCCCTGTTTCCAACCAGGTACCCTGACATGCTTCCTGATTAATGTCGGTAAGCGTGAGAACGCTGGCAGAAAGGGGAGGAATACCTGAATAGTCCAGCATTGTTACAGTGTTGCCTGCCAGATCAATCCTCTGGAGGGGACCGGCAGGCTGCCAGCCGTGACTGTCTGTTATCTCAAAACCCACAGGCAGATTCTCAAACACAATACCTGAGGAGAATGGTGATACAGAAGTACCCTGGTTAACAGCCAGAAGAATAACGGAGTCAGAACCCGAACTCTGAAGAGCGATAAAATTCAGTAGAGAATCTGCTGGATCCAGGTTGAAGACGCTGGCTTCACTGAGGATCTGCCATGTTGTGTCCACAAGAGTACCCAGGTAATCAGTTGTGCCTGATCCGGACCCGGTTAGAGATGAGACGGTGCTGTGTATATCACCAATCATGTCACGGTTCTCCATATCCCTGCTGGGCCCCCAGTTCTGCAACAGCCACGGGGCCCTGCTGATGCCGTCATCTCCCCCGTTACCGCACATCATTGCAATATCAAGCGCATAGAACACCAGGCCCCTTGCCCCTTCAACTACCGGGCAGGTCACCATGTACAGCAGCGTATCCCGGGAGGCGCAGTAACTTGGAAGAGCAAAACCGTGCCTTCCGTAGGACTGGATCACGGCGAACAGACAGTTATCCCTTTCAGTGGTTCTGATCCCCATCTCCATACCTGTTCTGTGAGCATTGGGATACCACTGGAATCTTTCATGGTCAACAATATCGGCGTACAGCTCGCTGTAGGGGATGTAGAACCCTTCCTGGGAACTGACAAGGGCACTTCTGATAGCGTCTCTGGTGTACATGGCTCTTACCCCTGCAATAACTGTATCGCCACTGCAGTATTTTACAGTCTCCACCTGGACAGTGCCTGAGGACTCACCGGTTTCCATTGAACCGATCCCTGAATAGACATCTCCCCCTGCTACAGTGAAAAGCGGCCTGTCGGAATACCTGTGATCGTTACGGAGAAGATCGAATCCGGTAACCTCACCTGGAAGACCTGTTACCGTGATTGAATCCAGTTCTGTCAGAGGACCGCCGCTGAACAACGACATGGCAGTTACCATAAGCTGGCTTTCTGAGTAGTAGCCGGTAAGAAGATCCCTTCCTGCAAAGAATGGAGGATAATCACCATCCAGCCTGGTAACTCTGAGGAAGTCAGGCATCTCCTGGGAGCCTAAAAGATTTGTGAACTGTGATGCTCCATATGCAGGGAACAGCTGCCAGTAATCCAGACCAAGCTGATGAAGGGATATGTATCTGCCCTGTTCATCATAGATCACAAAACCGTTTCTTGCCACAGGTTGAATTGTACCGAATTCGTACCACGTACCCCAGAAAGTTCCCCATACAGCCCCTGAGGCAGGAAAGTAAAGTTTTCTGGGAGAGCTGAACACCGGATGCAGACTGCTGCCGGAAGCAGCATACAGCATAAGCCATAACTCACCATGGAGATCTTCAAGACAGGCCAGGACTGCAAGTCTTCCTCTGCCAATAATGCCTTCAGCATATGTCACATCGGCCCAGTAATCAGTTTGACCCACTGAAAAGAATACAGGTCTTAAATCTTCAAAGCCGAAGGTCCTGGGTATACTGATCACCGTCGGCTGACCATCTCTTGAAAAAATGAGAACCGCCTGCTCCACAAGTTGATCTTCACGCCACAGCACAACTCCACTGTTAACGTAACCTTCACCTTCCCGGGCGGCATAACCGGCTCTGAAATCTGAAGATGCAAATCCGTCAGGGAGAAAAGACAGGGGTATCTCACTGCCTGTCTCAAGGTGAAGGTCAATACCATCCCAGACTATTTCGCTTATCCTGACCACTGCAGAGTCTCCACTGGGAAAAACCTGAATGATCTCGTCTCTGCAGGCCTGAGCCTGAATGTAAAGATTGTCCGTCTGGATAAGGTCAGTTGCACAGGTAAAGATTGCACTGTCAGCTTCTGTACTCAGCTGGTCTGTTCGACGGAAGTTGTTCTTGGCCGGGTACATATCCATACCCACAACATCAATGTACCTGGCCAGCCGGTTCAAAACACAGGTGGTGTCAGAGTAATACACCACCTCTCCCGCTGAATCCACTTCACTGTATTTCGCGAAATATGCAACCACATCCAGACCCAATTCACTCCTTGACACTTCGCTCCAGTAGCTGATCATCTCCACCCATTCGGTCTCCAGGCCTGAGTTCTCCAGATACTTCACATCCGGTTCATCAAAACCGAAGAAAGCTATCACATCCCCCGGGTACTTATCGGCTGTCATCTGTATGTAAATCTTCAGGTAATCAATCACAGACTGATTGTGCTGGTCTTCAGCGATATCTGTGTAAATGCCGCCGGGAATCAGATGCAGTCCCAGCTCTCTTACAGAAGCGGCAAGGGGAAAAAAGCTGTCTCCGTATGTACCTGGCTCCGGAGGAAACCAGGTATCCCCCAGCTCCGATCTGACTATTATGGCATTGAAACCGCTTTCTGCAGCTTCCTTAAGTATGTTTTCCATCGGGGAAGGAGACTCAGGCAGGTAAATATCCTGCCAGATAGAGAGAAGGTTTGCCGCGCTGCGAACATCCCAGACCACTGGAAACATTGTGTGTTCCGTGGTATCAGAACCGGCAGGAGTGTAGGAAAAGTTCCGTCCGTGTGTCTCCCACATGTTTGCTGCATGCAGCGAAGCGACCAGGAAAAACAGCAGGCAGGGAAGTGTTTTGCGCAACTACTCTCCCACTCTGGGCATTCTACCAAGCTGAGCCATCAGCGAAGCCTCTGTTCGAAGCGCTGTTACCCTGGCGGATACCAGATTTGCTTCAGCCTGTGAAAGGTCTGCCTGTGCGTTCAGCAGGTCCAGAAGAGTCAGTGCTCCCATTTCATAGGACATCTGGGATAACCGGTACTGCTCGCCTGCCTGCTCAACCATCAGCATTGAATCTCTGTAGTACTGAATATCGATCAGAAGAGACCCTGCAAGAGATCTAACCCCTGCTTCCACTGTGTTCTCCAGAGTTTCACGGGTGGCGCGGGAACTGAGAGAAGATGCTCTGGCACTGTTAATGGAAGACTCTCGCTGAAAACCGTCAAAAATATTCCATGAGAGACTGAGACCTGCATTGTAGCTGTCGTTGTCAAACATATGGTCAAGACCGTCAAGGGTGCTGTCATTCCAGTTCCACCCTGCAGATGCCCGGAGACTTGGCCAGTAGGTTCTTCCTGCTGCACGAGAGCGAACCTCAGCAGCTCGTTCCCTGAACAGCGCTGCTTTGATGTCAGGGTTCTCGGAATAATCCAGCTCCATCCTTTCAACAGACTCGGGAGATACAGGCTCCAGAACTGCGTCAGGGTTGATCTCCATGGAGCAGGCTTGAACATCTGATCCGGAAGCTCTGTAGAGATCTGTATACGCAGTAAGGAGGCTCTGTTCCATTCTGCTGACAGCCAATTTGTCAGAGCTTTCCTGAACCTGAATCTGAAGCAGCTCCAGCGTAGTCACAGCTCCCATGGCATAAAGGGCTTCAGTTCTTTGAAGCTGGTTGCTGGATCTGTTATGAGCATCAGTGGCAGCTCTCTTCAACTCGAGAGCCTCAAAAACATCGTAATAGGCATTTGCCACATCAATTGTCACATCCAGTATCGCACCCTGATAATCAGCCTGTGCAGCATTCAGAGAAAGCTGAGATGCATCTTCATAAAGCCAGTTCTGACCCCCTGACTGCAGCAATTCCTGCGAAAGAGTCAGCCCGGCGGAATAGTTGTTCGATTCCGTTCCTGTTACACCGGTAGACTCCGAATAGGAATCCGCCCAGGTTTTTGATGCCCCGGCTGAAGCAGACAGTGATGGATAAAGGAACGATCTTGCTCCGGTCAAAGATGCTTCCGCTGAAAGAAGAGATGCTTCGGCAGATCTCACAGCAGGGGAATTCTCCAGAGCTATCGAGACCCATCCGGCAAGATCAAGTTTTTCGGGCTGGTATGATTCCATACTGAGAAGAGTAAGTATGGACATCAGCAGGGTTGTCAATATCATTGTGCTCCCTCCGTTCCAGGTGTTGCTATAAAAACAGGCAGAGTTATTAAAAGTATTCCAAAAAGGTAAACCGTCCAGGCCATTCGCTGGCCTGTACTTACATCCGTATTCCAGACAGAGGAAAGGCCTCTTCCCCACAGGTACACAGTTGCCAGAGAAGCAATATCAAGCCTGGACAGGAAGAGAACAGTAAAAACAGAGAGCCTGCTCTCCTGCATTGCAGGCAGGATCTCCGCTGGACTCCAGGAAAAGTTTCCCGGAAGTTTCAGCAGATAAGACAAAACGGTCAGAACTGCAATAAGAATCATGAATGCACCCATGGACAGGAAACTGGATGCAACGGCAGGCCAGAGTGGGTTTTTACCGCTGAGAGCAAAGGAAAGAGCATAAACTGCCAGACCGGCAGCTCCGGAAAGAATTACTCTCTCCAGCAGAATCAGCAGAATTATTCCAGCTGATTCGCTGCTGAAATCACCCTGAATAATAAAGGGAATAAGTCCAACAGCCATTATGATGAAAGCGGTTCCTGCAAGAGCCCGGGTCTGCCCTTCTCCCTTAAGAGAAAGACATGCTTCAGAGGGATTTATAAACTGCAGAAGAACCGAAAAAAGAGGTTTCATATACGCTGAGCTTTCATTGCTTCTCCGTAAACTTCAAGATATGAATCAACACGACTTTCCCAGGATAAATCCTCCTCCATGCACCTTCTTCTGTACCAGGCCCACTGTTTTCTGTTCTCCCAGGTGGAAAGCATTTTTTTGAAAGTTCTCTTGAATGCCTTTTCTCCGCCTTTGAACATAAAGCCTGTTCTCACAGTAACAGAATCCGCAAGTCCTCCCACTGATCTTACAAGAGGTACAGATCCGTACCTCATTGCCATCATCTGTCCAAGGCCGCAGGGTTCAAAAACTGAAGGCATAAGAAAACCGTCTGATCCTGCAAATATCAGTCTTGCCAGATTATCATCGTAAGTAACAGCAACACTGACCTTCCCGGGGTGCGTTGAAGCTGCTTCAAGAAGAGCCTCTTCAGCCCACCTGTCACCTGTACCAAGAATTGCCAGCGCGGTTCCACAGGAAACCATCCAGTCCGCAGTATCAAGCACCAGATCAATCCCCTTCTGCGAAGTCAGCCGGGAGACCATACCAAGAACAAGGGTGTCCTCAGATCCCTTCAGGCTCATTCTCTTCATGAGTTCGCCCCTGCACAGCTTCTTGCCCCTCATCCTGCCTGTTTCAAACCCGGCAGGTATTGCAGGATCAGTAAGAGGGTTCCAGATATCTGTATCGATACCGTTCAATATACCAGTGACCTTATCGGCAGCCCTGCTGAGAATACCCTCCAGTGCAAATCCGAATTCCCCTGTCATTATCTCTCTTGCATAACCTGGACTAACGGTAGTTACAGCGTCGGCGAAAGTAATTCCACCCTTCATACAGTTCCAGTCTCCCCAGAACTCAAGGGCATCAACAGTGTAAAGTGACTCCGGCAAACCTGTAACCTTGAAAACTTCCCGGCCGAACTGCCCCTGAAACTGAATATTATGAATTGTGAACACCGTTCGCACATCTGTGTTTCTTGTATAGACGGGTATCAGAGCCGTCTGCCAGTCGTGGCAATGGATTATATCAGGAGTGAAACCCTCCAGATCGCCCATTGAACTCACCGCCCTGGAGAAGAAAGAAAACCTTGCTGCATTGTCATCCCAGGATACATCTGAAGCAGGACCGTAGATACCATCCCTTAAGAAAAATTCGTCTCTGGCCACAAGGTATACCCGCAAGCCGTCAAGCTCCAGATAACCCACTCCGAATTCCTCATCAAGAAATGTTCTTCCAGGTCTGGACCATTGTATGTCGGGGTTCTCTTTCAGAACCTGACCATAGCATGGAATAACCGCGGCAGAGTGGATGTTGTCTCTGCGGTCAAGAGCAGCAGGAAGAGCCCGGACAACAGAGCTCAAACCACCAGTGCTTGCAAGAGGATAAATCTCTGAGGCAGCGTGAAGAATTTTCACCGTTCTTCCCTTCTCAGCCTGAACAGCATAAGGAATACTCCGGAAAGAATCACTGCTGCAAGTACTATCCAGAGAATACTGCTGAAGCCCTTCATGAACCGGTTTGCATCATTCAGGGTGGCCCCGGCAAAGTATCCTGCTGCAGTCATCACTGCATACCATATCCCGGCGCTGAGAGAAGCGTATGTGATTACTGAAGATCGCTTCATCCCTGAAGAGGCTGCTGCTATCACAAGAAGAGATCTGATTCCAGGCACAAATCTGCTGGCAGCCAGCACCCAGGGTCCTCTTCGAGCAATTGTCCGCTTTGCTCTCTCAAGCCCGTTCTTTCTGGAGGATCCGATAACAAGTTTTTCCAGTTTTTCAAGACCTGAACTTCTTCCCAGATGATCAAGTAGAAGTGTTGAAAAAAAACAGCCTGCAAATCCCGGGAACCAGAGAAGAAACGGAGAAATCTCTGCACTCCAGCCAAGCCCTGTCAGTGCAATGTAGACAACATCTCCCGGAAATGGAGGAAAAAGGGTTTCCACAAGAGCAGTCAACCCCAGAAACAGAGGATACCAGCCGTCACCGATGGCAGCGATAAACTCCCAGACAGGCTGGATCATCCAGTAATCTCCACTAGCTCTGCCAGTGCCAGACAACCGATTCCAAGACCTCTGCCTATATCTCCGAGAGAATTAGTTGTGGTCCCTTTGATCCATATCTTCTCTTCAGGGACTCCGAGTAGATATGAAAGCGTCTCAATGAATAATTCTCTGTTGGGAGAGATTCTCGGACGCTCTCCAATAACAGTCACATCCAGATGTTCAATCTCCCAGCCTTTCTCGTACACCTGATGGTAACAATCCTTAAGAAGTACTGAACTGTCAGCATCTTTCCATTTTGGGTCTCCCGGAGGAAAGAGTGTGCCTATGTCCCCCAGTCTGGCAGCAGAGAGTATTGCATCGGCAATTGCGTGAAGTACCACATCTCCATCGGAATGACCCTGAAGTCCGTTTGTCTCACTGAGTCTGCAGCCACAGACAATAAGTGGTCTTAAATGTGCAAAAGGGTGGAAATCAAGCCCGGTACCGGAAACTGTTCTGCGAACACCGGAAAAACTTCTTATCAAACTCATGTCCTCCCTGGAGGTGATTTTCACATTTCTTCTGGAGCCCTTTACCACTGCAATCGGGATACCGCATTTCTCCAGAGCAGAAGCTTCATCAGTAACATCTTCTGCAATATCCAGAGCGGACAGAATAATGTCTGCTCTGAAGCCCTGTGGCGTCTGTGCAAGTTGAAGTTCCGACCGGTCAACAGTTTCTGTCACGGAACCTTCTGTTACCCTTTTTACAGTGTCGCTGACTGGAATGCATGGTATACAGGCTCCAGATACCAGAGTCCTGTCCATGACCCTGAAAAGAAGGCTTTTATCCACTGCCGGTCTGGCCCCGTCATGAACAAGAACGTGTGTTGCGCCTTCACTTATGGACCTGATAATGCCACTGCGAACTGAGTCCTGCCTTCTCTCCCCTCCTGGTACCGTTTGTACATCATCAGGAGGGGTCCACCACTTTCCTGCACTTCCATCTGCAGGAAGAACAACGACAATGTTATCGGCAACTCCCCGGAAAACGCTTATGGAATGATCGATAACTTTCATCCCCATAAGATCCGCGAACTGTTTTGGAACAGGGCCTCCGAATCGGGTCCCGTATCCTGCAGCCACTATCACAGCACCCCAGACCGGGCTCTCAGTCATTACTGCTGATCTCTTCCCCTGCAGGTCTGCAGAAAACCATGGTTCCGCCGCTGGCCCTGAAAGTGGTATGAGCACACACGGACATATCCTTGCCAACGCTTTCACCGGCCTCGTCCACCACCACCATTGTTCCATCTGAAAGGAAACCTACACCCTGAGAAGCGGTTCTTCCCTTCTTCTGAATCCTCACGGTAACAGTATCGCCAGGAAGAACAACTTCCCTTGCTGCAGGACCAACGTCAGCCATGTTTATCACCCGGATACCTTCTCGCTGAGCGGTATCGCACATCTCCATATCGGCTGACAGCAAACATGTTTTTTCCTTGCGCAGCCATTCCAGTATCCGGTGCTTTTCTCTCTCCCCTTCGCCGAAATCGCGATACTCCACAAGACCTCCGGCTTTTCCAACTGCTTCCTCAAGCCGCTGAATGGTCTCGATAGCTCTTCTGGCCCTGCCTCTTTTTACGATGTTCCTGCCCTTCTGCATCTCTTCTATCTCTGCTTTAACAGAAGCAGGCAGAATGAACGGTCCAGGGAAAAGACCTGCAAGCACAAGATCGGCGATTCTGCCGTCCACTGCCGCTGACAGATCAACGAGAACAGGCATGGTCCAGCTTTCCGTCTCGCTCTCTTCAAGAGTGATCAGGTCCAGTTTCCTTCCCTTGTTCACAGCAACCACTGCAAATACATAGGCAAGTGCCACAGGGATCAGCACCAGAAGGTCTGCCCAGCCTTCCCTGTTATCGTCCTGTATACCAATATTCAGTACGAGAATGAAAAGAATACCCACTACAAGTCCCACTGTGGAACCGGTTGTTATGTAGATTATCTTGTCTGCAGAAATGTTGACTATCATCCGCTCAAGTATCGTGGCGATAATGCCGATTCCCAATCCGATGAATCCCATGACGAGACTTCCAGATGCAAGAGTTCCCGCAAGGCCAAGTGCAAGAATGAAAATAATACGCACTTCCCAGCCTTTCATCAATTTAGCCATTCTCCTCCTTTTTCGGTAAGAAGCCCCGCTATTGCAGCGGAAAGAGTATCGAATTCAAATTCGGCTTTCTTACCAGTGTTCTTCTGTTTTGCCCGGGCAAGTTCGGAAAAACCCAGGTTGCCCGATTCTGCGCTTCTTCTTTCAATTCCAGGTACAGGCCGCATCTCACCTGCAAGACCCACCTCTCCTGTCATAGCGATGCCGCTCTTCACCGGTCTTTCCAGCCGACTTGATGCCACTGCCAGACAGACAGCCATGTCGGCTCCGGGATCCGATACGGTAAAACCACCTGCTACATTCACATACACATCCTGATTCCCCAGCTCAAAACCGCATCTTCTTTCAAGAACAGCCAGAAGCATAGCCAGCCTGCCGCTGTCAAAACCATTGGATTTACGCTGCGGAAAACCGTAACTGGTCTGGCTTGTCAACGCCTGGATCTCTACAAGAAATGGTCTGGACCCCTCAAGAACAGCAGCAACAGCAGATCCAGCAGTTGCACTGCCTTCTTTCCTTAAAAAGTAACCGGAGGCTTCTTTCACTTCTTTCAGCCCTGCTGGTCCCATCTCGAAAACTCCAAGCTCATTTACCGAACCGAATCTGTTCTTGGAAGCTCTGAGAAGCCTGTACCTGTGAAATGAATCACCCTCAAAACTGATAACAGCATCAACAAGGTGCTCAAGCACCCTTGGACCTGCTATTGAACCGTCCTTGGTTACATGCCCTATCAGAAACACCGTAATACCTGCAGGTTTTGCTGCAGATGCAAGATGTGCAGCACAGTGCCTTACCTGAGAAACTGATCCTGGAGCACTGGTCAGCGAACTGGAATACATTGTCTGTATCGAGTCGATCACCAGTATCTGCCGGTCACCTGCAGAAATATACTGCAGGATGGTCTCCAGTTCTGAAGCAGGTAGCAAAAGAAGGTCATCCGGTGCCTTTCCAACCCTTGCAGCCCTGTGAGCAACCTGTTGTACGGATTCCTCTCCTGTAACATAGAGGATTTTGAGTCCTGCCTCTGCCATGTTCATGGCAGACTGCAGCATCAGAGTGCTTTTTCCTATACCGGGTTCTCCGCCCAGGAGGATAATGGACCCCTTGAAAGCTCCTCCTCCAAGTACTCTGTCGAACTCGGTTGAACCTGTGGAAAACCTGATGCCCTGTTCCAGAACCACTTCACCAACAGGAACAGGACGAACTTCAACTTTCTTCCAGTTTGAACTATTGCTTTTACCTGCTGCAGGCTCTTCAGTCATGGTATTCCAGCTCCCGCAGTGAGGGCATTTACCCACCCATACAGGTGATTCCCCGCCGCATTCCGTACAGAAAAAAGATGTGTTCTTCCTGCCTGCAGCCATCAGAATCCGTCGTCCTGGGATTCATCCGGGTAGAATGTTGTTGTTGAAGAGTTGAAAATAAGGTTGATCTGCCCCCTCTGACCTTTTCTCTGCTTGGCGATCTTAAGAAGAATCCGCCTGAGTCCACCCTGGGATTTCTGGTCATCATCTCCTGAATCGGCATGCTCATCATGGAGAAAGATTACCATGTCAGCATCCTGCTCTATTGCACCGGAATCTCTGAGATCGCTCAATCTTGGAGGCCCTTCTCTTCTGGCAGCACCTCTGCTGAGCTGTGAAAGCACCACAACAGGAACATTCATGTCCTTGGCAAGAGCTTTCAGATCAGCAGAGTTCTTCGCTACGCGCAACTGATGGTTCTCCACATCATCTGCACCATGCATGAGCTGAAGGTAGTCCACAAATACAGCTGCAATTCCCTGCTTCTCCCTCTGGGCAAGTCGTCTGGTCTTTGCTCTGATCTCTGCAGATGAAATTGAAGGTGTATCGTTGATGCTGATGGGAATATCCTTCAATTTGTCTGCGGCTCTTCTGAGGTCATCCATGAATCTGTCTGCAAGTGTGCCTTCTATAATCGGTTGTGTTCCAACACCAGCCATGGAAGAAACAAGTCGCAGGGCAAGCTGTTCGCTGTTCATTTCAAGGCTGAAGAAAATAACAGTGCCTTTATGCTGTTCAGCCATATTCCTGGCCATGTTCAGAGCAAGACTTGTTTTACCCACACCTGGCCTTGCAGCAATAACATTCATCTCACCGCCATGAAAACCGGTTGTAAGCCGATCAAGAGGTTCCAGGCCGGTGGAAAGACCCGTTAAACCACCCTTCGCCTCTCTCATGGTAGTGAAGATTTCCATCACACGGTCTCCCATATCAGAGACCCTGACAAAATCCTTTTTCTCAGAAGTAGTGCCTATATCGAAAATTTTCTGGCTGACATCATCAAGAAGCTCTGAGGCTTTAACACCGGAGGAATAGACCCTGTCCATTCCTCCTGAAGCCACTGAAAGAAACTGACGGAGCAGAGAGGTATCCTTCACTATATCACAATAACTGAGAACATTGGAAAGGAACGGAAGATCATCGGTAAGAGATGCCAGATACTCAAGGCCTCCAGCTGCTTCCAGATCCCCTGTACGGTCAAGTTCGCTGTTCACGGTTACCAGGTCAACAGGCTCTCCTCTTGAATCAAGGGTCTTTGCAGTAGTAAAGATCAGCCGGTGCCTGGGATCGAAAAAATCTCCCTCGTGCAGTGCTGCGTATACCTCCACCCCTATCTCAGGGTTCAGGAGAACACCTGCAAGAACACCTTTTTCAGCCTCGGTACTCCAGGGCTGTTTTCTGCCTTCTATCATCAGCAACCTCCACCTGACCGGGGCAGACCGGCTCTGTCAAGAAAGTCTTTCAGTTTTTTCATGTCCTCCCAGACAGGTCTTTTCAGTGCCGGTGATCTCAGAAGAGCGGCAGGATGGTAAGTAACCAGTACAGGGATTTCCATATACTTGTGAAAATCGCCCCGGAGAACTCCGATACCGCTCCTGGTATCAAGAAGATATCTGGCAGCGCTTGCTCCAAGAGCCAGTATCACCCCGGGCTCCATTATGCGTATCTGCCGGGAAAGGTATTTCCCGCATATATCTGCCTCAGCACCTGAGGGTGTTCTGTTCATAGGCGGCCGGCACTTCACGATATTTGCTATGTACAGTGAATCTCTGTCCAGTTTGATAGATGCGAATATTTTATCCAGCAGTTTTCCGGACCTGCCTGTAAAAGGCCGGCCTGTCTCGTCCTCTGTTGCTCCGGGACCCTCTCCGATAACAAGTATTCCGGATTCAGGATTTCCCTCCCCGAACACGATATTCTTTCTGGTTTTACCAAGTTCACACTTCATGCACCCCATAACAGACTCTTTGAGTGCTGCCATTTTCCCCGGGATGTCTGCGGGAGGTTCAGCTGGATTCTCACTGATTCTGCTTTTTACCCAATCGGGAAGTACAAAAACCCTGTCCACTCCGAAACTGTCCACTACTGCCCAGAAAGGATCTTTAATTTTTGTCATTCATGAACTTCCTTCCCAATGCAGCTGCAATACTGAAAGCAACAAACTTCTTTGAGCCTGCAGGCACAACAGCCTTCTCGCTGCCATCTCTGAACAAAATGTTTCCGGCATTGTCTGTGGATTCCATTCCCTGCCCGGGAATATCTCCACGGTTAAGGAAAATAGCGTCTGCACCCTTTTTCTTCAACTTGGAGGAAGCCCTCTCCTCAGCGCTGTTTCCGTATTCAAGAGCGAATGCGAGGATGGGACAGCTCCCCTGGAGGGAAACAAGTATATCGTCAGTGGGTCGCAGGTTCAGAGTTAGTGAATCCACTGATCTTTTCATCTTGCCGGGGTTTCTTTCTGCAGGGGCGTAATCTGCCACAGCTGCAGCCATTACAAGAAGATCGGCTTCGACGGTTCTTTCCTGGAGGGTCTTCTGCATATCTGAAGCACTTTCAACCCGAACCAGCTCAACAGCCCCGGGAGGGTCCATTACCTGTGCAGGTCCCGATACAAGCGTCACCTGTGCTCCAGCTGAAAAAAAGGCTCCTGCAAGTGAAACACCCATAAGCCCGCTTGATCTGTTGGAAACGAACCGGACATCATCCAGCATTTCCCGGGTAGGACCGGAAGAAACTACTACTTTCTTTCCTTTCCAGAAGGAAAGACCCTTGAAGCTGTTCTGTGAATACTCCACTGCAGCCTGAGGCCATCCTGTATTTGTCAGTTTCATACTCTCTGCCTGGAAAACTGCGTTAAGAGCTTCCTGGGCACTGCCCAGCTCATCATTCTGAATGAAGTAGTCGAATGATCCCATGCAGGCAACTTCCCCGGCTGCCGCTTTCATCCTTCTGGAAACCGTATCTGCAGAATCAGTATTTCGTCCGTTGAGCCGGTTCAGAAGTATTGATCTGCTCCCTGGAAGCACAAATACCAGAACCGCTGACGGAACAGCCTTTTTGATCTGTACTGCACCCTGAACATCTATGTCGAGTACAACAGAATTCCCCCTGGAGAGCTGTTCTCTGACCCAGACACCGTCTGTTCCGTAACAGTTTCCATGAACCTCGGCCCATTCCAGAAAGAATGATCCCCTGATCCTTTCTCTGAATTCCTCATGGCTCACAAAGAAGTAATCTCTACCGTGAACCTCATCACCCCGGGGACTTCTGGTTGTTGTGGAAACAGAAAACTGAATTCCGGGAAAACCGTTCACAAGATTGTGCGCAAGGGTTGTCTTTCCTGCTCCTGAGGGCCCGGCAATAACCATAAGAATACCGCTACTGAACATTGGCCACCTGTTCTCTGAGACCTCCGAGAAGGTCCTTCATTTCGATCACCTTATGAACTGCAGAGGTCTCATCCACTTTGGATCCCATTGTATTCAGTTCCCTGTGCATCTCCTGCAGGATGAATCCCAGTCTCCTTCCACAGTCGTTCTCATTGAGAATTCCCATGGCGGCATCTATGTGGGATGACAATCGTTGATACTCCTCCGTTACATCCATTCTGTCAGAAAGAAGCGCAAGCTCCTGCATCATCCTGTTCTCGTCAAGAGCCGAGTCCTCCACCAGATCTGCAACTCTCTTCTTCCGGTCCTGGAAAATCCTGCCGACTCTCTCCCGGTGAGCTTCAGCCACAGGGGAAGACATCACTGCTATTTCCTTAAGAGCTGCCCTGAAGGATTCTCCGGTTACTCTTCCCTCCTCTCTCCTGCTTTCCAGAAGGGAAGTTAATGCTTCCATGCACACGGTTTTCATAGTTGTTTCAAAATCTTCACTCTCAGAGAGATCAGGCACACGCATCATTCCAGGGAGCGTCAGCAGCTTGAATGCGTCCGGACATGAAGTGAGGTAGAATTCCTTAGCCAGCCGATCTGCCCCTTCCAGATATGCCCGGGCCAGATCGGTATCAGGCTGGGGAAGTATCTTTGCTTCCTGGCTTTCAAGAGTAACGCTCACATCAATCCTGCCCCGGGAAAACAGCTCTCTGGCCTGGGCATTCAGAACATGCTCCAGATGAGCAGCTTCCCGCGGCATTCTGAAGAAAATTGCCAGACCTTTATTGTTTACAGACTTTGCCAAAACTGTAATATTATGCGGCCCAACAGTTTTAGTTGAATTTCCGAATCCCGTCATGGATTCCATAAATGATCTTCCCCTCTGGTAATGACGCAAAAGCACAAATGTTATTATCTATAGACCAAAGTCCATTGTCCATAATCACAGGGGGAATTTCATGGATGGTATCTACCTGAGAGCTCTAATACCGCTTCTGGCGGAAAGAACAAAGGGTACTGCCCTGAAAAGAGTCGGCATGTCTTCATCTCATACTATGTCTCTTGAATTCAGAAAAGGCTGGCTCCATCTACATGGAAAACCGGACAAACCAGGAGTATGGTGGACCGGCAATGCATCGGTAACAACCCCTGTATCTCCCTCCTGGGAACATCACCTGACAGGAGCTGTTCTGGAGGACGTGTGTCAGCAGGGCTCTGACAGGGTGCTGGAGCTTCGTTTCAAGGAAAGAACTCCATATGACAGGGGAGGAACAACTCTTGTTTTCGAAGCAACCGGACGCAACTCCAACATCATTCTTGTGAGAAGAGATGACGCAAGGATTCTGGCATGTCTGCGGAAAGTGCTTTCCAGGGTCAACAGGTACCGTTCAGTTTCTCCCGGTGCAGTTTACACCCCCCCTCCGGCATCCGGTATCCCACCTGAAGAATGGGGGTCGGACAAAGTTTCTGAACTGCTGGCTGGAACAGTGACTGCACGGACTCTCTATTCAACACTTGAAGGGGTGGGTCCAGCGAGTGCAAAAGCGATTATCAACCATTCCCCTGACACAGCAGCAACGGTGGCGGAACTGGGAAGAAAACTCTGCATGGGCGAATTTCAGCCCTGGCAGTCGGAGTTCGGGAAATTGCCTGTTCCGCTGGGAAAAGGAATGCCCATCCTCTCTCCGCTTGCTCCTCCTGAAGTGGAAGAAACCCCTGGGGAGAAGCGGCAATACAAACCAGCGGCAAGTGAACTGGAGTCAGTTCTGCGAAAAAGAATAAAGACAGAAAAAAAGAAACTGTCAAGTTCGGAAACATCCCTGGAACGTTTACAGCTCCCTGAGGTGCTTCGGCTGTACGGAAATCTTATTCTTACCGGCAAGAGCAGCCTGAGAAAGGGTATGACTGAAGCAGTACTTCATGACTGGGAGGGCAATCCGGTAAACATCCCTCTGAAACAGTCCATGAATCCTGCAGAGAATGCCGGCAGATACTTCAGGAAAGCGGGAAAGATCCACCTGGAGCGAGACAGACTTGAAAAACGCATTGAGAACTCCAGAGGGTTGCTGCTGGATCTGAATAACATGCTGGCGGGTGCACAGGAAATGGCAGATGAAGAGGCTGCTCTCATACTGGAAAAACTGCGAAAGCGTCAAAGCCCCCAACAGGGAGGACCCATGGAGTTCATTCTGCAGGGAGGCTGGAGATGTCTTGCAGGAAGGAATGCCACAGGAAATGACAGACTCACCTTTAAAATAGCAGCCAGAGACGATATATGGCTTCATGCAAGGGGTGTTGCAGGAGCGCATGTGATCATCCGGCGTGATGGAAGGGCCGAGAACCCTTCTGCTGCAGCCCTTGAACAGGCTGCACAGATCGCAGCGGAGAACAGTTCTTCAAACGGCGTGATTCCTGTTGACTGGACCCTGGTCAAATACGTAAGGAGAATCAAGGGGGGCGGGCCCGGTCAGGTTACATACTCCCGTGAGAAAACAGTCTTTGCAGAAGTCTAGTTCGTTATAACAACCACTGTGGCTGTTTCCGCACATGGCTGGAAACCGTTTGTTAAAATGCATGCTGACCGCTGCAGATGGGAAATGTCTGCAGAGTATACACCTGGAGATACCAGTTCAAAATTCA
>CAYLRO010000037.1:0-26247 GCA_964386635.1 uncultured bacterium
CTCTTGAGGCTTTCCTTGTAAAGGGCGGTTTTAAAACTGTACGGAAGCAGAGTGGGAACTACGGTTCAATAAGAAGACACATAAAACCCCCGGTGATTAACACAGGGTCTCCTATAGAAAAAGCAGGAAGGTTCATCTATTTCAGAATGGGGATGCAGCTGGCACTTTACCGGGCAGCAAAACTGGCAGGACTGGGCAACGGTCTGATAAGATACGCGGAGTTCATGGAATGAAGTGTTTCATATTCTCTTCAGGGCAGGACACAGACTTTTCCCGCGTCTGCGGAGTTGATACTCTGCAGGATCTTGTACAGCATCTGCTCAGATCAGGAATAAAGGAAATTCATTCAGATTTCCCGGGAGATCTTGAATTTGCAACAGTAAGCAAATTCAATTCCATAAGGCCCATTCTTGGCACTGACTGGTTTGCAGCATACCATATGGGTTTATCCAGGCAGAATCCGCTGGAACTCCGTGAGAAGGGTAAGAACTTCGGTGCTCCTCTTGCTCTCTCTCTGGCGTGCACAGCTAAGCCCTGGGAGAACACAACTGTATTTACTGGCCCCGGCGGTGTTATTCAATCAGCTGAGACAAATCCTCCACCGGAGAATTCCGGTACAAATCTTTGTTTCTCCGGGCTTGTCTGGGTTGGCACTGAAGATTTTCAACCTCTGGAGCCATGGAATAACCCGGGATCATCGGCGTTTCTTCTTCCCGGATACTGGAAAAAGATATCCGGAAAAGACGATTTTCTTACAGCTTTCTATGATGTTCTCACCGGCCAGGTGGAACCATGGCCCCTCTCATCTGTTGCTGGAAATGGCAGGTTTGCTGAAAGCCCTGTTCCGGACAGTTGCCTCTGCCATGGAGTGCTGTGGCTGGGTAAAAACTGTTCAATCGGTGAAGGCTGTGAATTGGAAAACTGTGTTATATTGAACGGATCACGCATAGGACAAGGTGCAAAGCTGAGGAACTGCCTTGTACTGGAAGGCTCAAAGGTTGCCCCTGGAACCGTACGGGACGATAAGTATCTGACCATGCTTGGAGAAATCAATGGTTGAAAGTATTGAAAAATATCTCAGTGAAGTAAGCAAGCTTGTATTGAAAATTCCTCCTGCATCTGTTGAGAGGATTACCTCGCTGATAATGGATGCCTACAGGAAAAGCAGAAGGGTCTTTGTATTCGGAAATGGCGGTGGAAGTTCTACAAGTGCACATTTCGTCTGCGATCTTTCCAAGGGAACCGCCTGTGAGGGTAAACCGCGTCTAAAAGCAATTTCACTTGCAGAAAACATTCCCCTTCTTACTGCCTGGGCAAACGATACTGACTACACCAACACTTTCGGTGAACAGCTTAAAAACCTGGTTGAACCTGGAGATGTAGTTATAGGTCTCTCAGGAAGCGGCATGAGCCCCAATGTGATAAATGCATTCAAAGTTGCCCACCAGGCAGGAGCTACGGCAGTACTCTTCTCCGGTTTTGACGGAGGCATGGCTGTGAAGGTGGCTCACGACTCTATAGTGGTTCCCTCTGAAGACATGCAGCAGATAGAAGATGTCCACATGATCCTGACACACATAGTATTCAGGATGCTGAAACGAGAAATCGAGGGACTGGAAGCCTGATCTACTCAGGAACCCATTCGTCGAATTGTTTGTCTCCCCCGGCAAGTATTTCTGTCAGAGAAGACCTGAACAAAGCTTTTCCCTCTTCGCTGCCGGCAGCTTCCGGGAATCGGCTCTTCCAGAGCTGCCATGATCTTTCTATCTCGCCGGACATTGTTTCCTGAAGATTACCTGCCGCTCTGGCATTATCAACCGCTTCCTTGTTGTAGATAAGCATGTCAGATGCAAGGACTCTTGCGAACCTTGCAGCGCGCTCATCTACAGCCGAGGCAGGTGAAGCAGTTTCCTCTTCTTTCTTCGGCGGATGGATTATGAAGACCTCGCGGCAGTTCTTACACCTGAGTCTTCTCGGTTTCCCTGCCAGCTTCCCTTCTGGAATCTGGTATTTCTTGCTGCAGTTTGGGCAGGTTACAATCATCTGAGATCTCCCCGTTCTAGAAATCTGTTCAGTCTCTTTACCGCTTCCACAATATCATCATCTGAAGCAGCAAAAGAAAGCCTGATGTATCCTTCTGTACCGAATGCGCTGCCTGGAATGGTTCCAAGGCCTCCCTCTTCAAGAAGCTTCAAGCAAAATTCCTCTGATCTGAAGTTCTCTCCTGCATCCACTTTTGGATAAACATAAAAAGCTCCTTCAGGGCGCTTGAAATCAAGCCCTTTAACCTCACTGAGAAGGTTACAGATAAGATCCCTTCTTCTGCTGAAGGCGCTGTACATGAATTCTCTCTCCTCCTCTGCTTCACCGTTAACTACTGCAAGAGCAGCATACTGTGCAATGGAGCAGGGATTTGAAGTTGTGTGCGCCTGGACTCTTCCGGCAATCTTAATCCATGAAGCAGGGGCAAGTGCAAACCCTATCCGCCATCCTGTCATGGCATACGTTTTTGACACTCCTGTAACAAGTGCTATCTGATCCTTAAGGCCAGGGTCCGCATCAAGCAAATGAGGGACCTTCCCATGACCGTAGTAGAGCTCTTCATATATGTCATCAGAGATAACCCACATCCCGGTTTCCCTCACAGCGTCAGCTAAATCCTTCACCATTACAGAACTGTTCACAAGGCCTGAAGGATTGCAGGGTGAATTGAAGATCATTCCTTTTGCACCCTGAGCATGTGCTGCTCTGACATCATCACCGGTAACAAGCATCTCACCGCTGACAGGATAAACAGGTACTCCCCCGAGTCTGTAAATCATCTGTGGGTAACTGACCCAATAGGGTCTGGGCAGAAGTACCATATCGCCTGGATTTACTACTGCTTCCAGCATATTCACAATACTGTGCTTTGCTCCGCAGGACACCATCACATTGTCTGTTCCGTACTGAACAGAATGGAATTTGCTCCATCTTTCCGCAACAGCTGCTCTCAGCTCCGGAATACCCATACTCGGGGTGTATACGGTCTTTCCTTCAGCCATTGCTTTTTCAGCCGCAACAAAAGCTGCCCGGGGGCTCGGAAAGTCCGGCTGCCCTGCAGTAAGTGAAACAATATCAAGTCCGCTGGCTTTCATAGCTGCGGCTTTTGCAGTAAATTGAAGAGTTGCAGACCCTTCCAGTCTTGATGCGTTCCGTGCGAAGTTCATCTGGTCCTCCGGTAGTATTTTTCCAATTCCTGTTTAACTGATTGTGCAACAAGTGTATCAAGACACCCACCGAACATGGCAACCTCTTTTACAACTGTTGATGAAAGATACATGTTATGTTCTGAAGGCATCATGTAGATTCCGGTTATCTCCGGGGCAAGTCTTCTGTTCATCAGCTGCATCTGAAACTCATATTCGAAATCCGAATTTGCTCTTAATCCTCTTATGAAAAGCGAATACTTCTTCTTCTTCATGTAATCAACAAGAAGCCCCTCGAAA
This sequence comes from uncultured bacterium, assembly GCA_964386635.1. GTDB lineage: Bacteria > Fermentibacterota > Fermentibacteria > Fermentibacterales > JCC-6 > Sabulitectum. The sequence goes on from CAYLRO010000037.1 coordinate 3,489, forward strand.
CTGCACACCGAAATGTTTCCCGCTATTGAGCATTCCTTAACGGACTCTCTTACCAGGCGTTCCCGGGTTTCAGTATCAAATACCATGGACTTGGAACTTCTGTTAACAACAGCAATCTCTACCTCAGGAAATATTCTTGCAGCCCTTCTGATTATATCCAGGTGCCCGGCAGTCACCGGATCGAATGTTCCAGGGTAAACAACCTTCATGTCTCGCAATTTACACTTCCATCATATGCAAATAAGTGTCTCCGTACCTTCTGGAAGCCCATTTCCCGCTGAACTCCCTTCCGCCGGATTCTGCTATCACGATTCCGCCGGGAGTCACATGAGCGGCCCAGTCGTGAGCGTTTATCCATGAATATATACAAGGTGAATCGTAAGGGGGGTCCATGAATATTATGTCCGCCTGTTTCTTCAGTTTTTCCAGAGCGCCAGGCAGTTTTCCCCTGACAGTTCTGAACTGGTGTCCACCTTCTCTTTCTGTGAGAAACTTTTTTATCAGAACGAGATTTCTCGGTGATGAATCCATGAATAATGCGCTTGTTGCCCCGCAGCTCAGGCATTCAATCCCGAAAGCGCCGCTTCCTGAAAACAGATCCCATACTTCAGCTCCCTGGAGCCTTTCATAAAGAATGCTCATCAGAGCTTCCCTGACCCTTGAAGGAGTAGGCCTTACTCCCTTCAAATCAGGGCGGAGAACCTGGCCCCGCCAGATTCCCCGCCCTATTCTCAGCAAACTGTTCTCCCCTAGTAGGGTCTTATTATGTGGGGGGTAACAAAGATCACGAGCTCGCTGGTCTCTTCCACCTGTGAGGTGTATGTGAAGAGCCAGTCGCCAAGAAGAGGAATGTGCCCCAGGATGGGAACTTTCTTCTCAAGCTCTGTGGTCTTGCTTCTCATTATTCCACCGATAACCGCAGTTGCGCCGTCATCGATCATCAGTGTTGTCTGTGCTTCCTGTGTAAGGATTATCGGCTGATCTTCTGATGTTGACTCGCCTGAAAGATCGCTCACTATAGGGTTAAGCTCCAGTGTTACATTGTTGTCAGCGTTGATATGAGGAGTAACCTCGAGGCTGACACCAACATCGTAAAGCTGCACATATGTGTTTCCCTCTGAATCCTGAAGAGTCAGGGGAACCTGCTTTCCGCTGAGCACACGACCTGTCATGTTGTCACAGATGGCGATCCTGGGCTCGGAAAGTATGTGGGCTCTGTTCTGTTCTTCAAGAAAACTGACAGTTGCATTGAAGTCAAGAAGATTTGTGATGTGACCAAACTGCACAGTTCCTGTAGGGTCACCAACACCAAGGTCTGTTGACATGCCTCCATGGGTCAGAACATCTGTTCTGGAAAGGTTGCCTGCACTCCAGTCAATTCCAAACTCGGCTGAAGCAGTAGCGTCGATTTCAACAAGTTTTGCCTCGATCATCACCTGTGCTGTCGGGCTGTCAAGAATAGGAAGAAGCCTTCCTATCTCATTCAGCTTCCTTGGAATATCAGAAACGATCAGAGAATTGGTTCTGTTGTCAACTGAGATCTGTCCCCTCTCGGAGAGAACTGTCTGAGCTGCGTTCTGAACATCCTCAGCCTGAGCGTATCTGATAATATAGACTTCAGTATTAAGATCCTGAAGATTCTCTCTCTCTGCTTCACTTACAGCCATCTGGTTGATCTCACTGTAGAAATCATCTCTGCGCATGATTCTCAGTGTGTTGGTACCGGACATGGTTGCCATAAGGTCCTGAGAGTCAAGAACAGACTTGAGAGCGTCTTTCCATCCAATGTTTCTAAGCCTTGCGGTAACCGTTCCGTTGTAATCTTCCGGAATGACAATGTTCATACCGCTGACATCTGCGATTGACCGCATCACGGTTCTGATATCAGCATCAACAACATCAATGGTTATACGCCTGCCGCCGGTTCCCTGCCACTCTGTGGGAAATCCGTCGTCAACGAATGTTTGAGCCTCTGATACCTGAATTCCCTGAGTCATTCCTGAAGCTGTTCTGTAGCTTGAGAGATTTCCAGCTGCAGGAGACGTAAGAGGAGGAACAGAGCTTCCAGATCCATTGTGAGCAACAGTCTGAGTTGATGTATTCCACGCAGTGAAGGGAGTTCCCGCAGGATCAGTATTCATAACAAGAACCAGCGAGTTCTCTCCCTCTATGGAAGTACTGTAATTCATCAGTTCACCGTTCACATCCACAATGACACGTACTATGCCTTCCGGAGGAGCTTTGTACTGACTTGTTCTGATAGATACAACTCCACCCCTGTCAACAGCAAAATCTGTCGCAGGAAGTGCATGGAGAGCATCTCCGAGATCAATCACCACCCTCATGGGATCAGTGAGCAGGAACTTGTCGTAGCTGATTGGACCATCTGTTGTAATGGTCACCTGGGTGCGGTCGCCGCTTGGCACAACCGAGATATCCGTCACCCGGTAGGCCATAACCGGCACAGCCAGTACCAGCAGGATAATAGCGATCATACGCATTACAGACCACCTTCTTCATGGAGTCGCATAGAGAATATTGTTGGTATGGAGGTGATACCTCCGGGTTCATCCTCAGATCCGACTGTAACTTCTTGTACTACTATTACTTCATTACCTGTTATTTCTGCAATTCTCGTGTTGTTCCGAAGAGTTGTGCCCTCATTGAGAATGTAGGCAACTCCATTGGCATCTTCCACCATTGCCTGGTCTCCGCCTGAAGGATCAATTGTGATACCTACAAGATGGAGCTCTTCAATGGTTATGTCTTCCAGAGCCCTTCTCAGGTCCCTGCTTGCAGCGGGGAATTCGGTGAACGGGTCCGGTCTGCTGGAAACTGATTCATAAATGCGGAATACTCCTCCAAAAGAAGCATCTGCAGTAACAATTCCATCACCTGTACCGTTTCCACCTGATGTCTGTCCTGCCATTCTGCAGGTAAGTCTCTGCACGTCAGCATCAGGAAGACGGGTCTCAACAGAGCCTATCTCTCCCCAGACAGCCACACTGTTCAGAGACATGGACCATACGGTTCCATCGCTGAGCATGCAGATGTCCTCAGGGCTTTCAGGCAGACCGGCTGTAACACTGTTCCCGCCGGTTACTTCACAGATTCCCTCTACCCTGTAAACAAGGCCGTTCCGTGCAAGTGTTCCCTCTGAGGTTTCCCATGAATCAGGTCCGGTGTATTTCTGGAGTGACACACCGTTCATTGCAATAACGACACCATCAGAAAGATCAATTGCCAGAGTTCCCTCAGGAAGAAGGATTTCTGTGACCAGGCTTTCCGAGATGTCGAGCATTGATGCTGTGCCGTCTGTATTCAGCCAGGCGAGAACTCCGCTCTCGTGACAGAGAAATCCTGCGGCATCTTTGCCTGCAGGTTCTGCCAGAGAAAGAAGCTCCTGATCAGATACATTGTATACAGAACCGTCTTGAAGAAGAACCGCTATACTTCCATCAGTTCTGCAGATATCCACAGGAATCTGTGATTCTTCGAACTCAGTGGTGGCCATTTGATCGCCTGCAAGAACGGTTACTGCTTCGGGGGTAAGTACTGCAGTTCCCTGCGCTGTAGCAGCGATATCAAATGCTCCGGGTATTCCCTGCGACCCTTCGCAGTCAAGAGCAGCCCACTGACCTGTTACTGTGTTCCAGTTCATCACAATTCCACCGTCAACCAGTATCCAGATATTATCCCCCATGGCATCCATGGCAACAGGATCTCCTGGAAGAGTAACATCCAGCCAGCCGAGAACAGGCGGACTTTCCGCTATCTCAAGATCGATGTCAGCAAAAGCTTCCTGCTCTGCATCTTCCGACTTCCCGCATCCAGCCGCTGCAAGAAAGAGGAATACGGCCAGAACTGCTGATGAGAAAGTTATCCGTTTGATGTGCATCTGTTAAATCCTCCTTTCTTTACGGCTGTATGTAAGCCGAGAATGTGAATGTTGTCTCAATGTTATCAAACTTTCCTTCTGCAGCTTTAAGCTGATGGACCTGGAGATTACTCACAGAACTCATCATAGGCTGCTGAGTCAGCTGATCGAAAAACACACCCAGCCTGTGGAATCTGCCTGTCATTGTAAGCTGCCAGTCGTACACTGTGTACTCCACATCCACCGCAGGTGGAAGAGGAACAAGACTTACGATCTGAAGTCCACTCCCTGTGGCGTACTCGGTGAGCATGTCGAATATCTCTTCCTGGTTGTACTCCCTGGGGAGGAACCTGTCCAGCTCCTCAAGCTCCTGGTTGTACATCTCAATTCGTTGCCCCATCATTGCAAGGTCGTCGGAGGTCTGGCTCTGAAGTTCCCTCAGTTCCATCTCCTTGGCGTCCAGGGTCTGTTCCCTATCAGCGATCTCTTCAGTAACACCGGTTGAAAAGAAGTTGAAATAGCCGAAGACCAGTGCTCCGAGAAGAATAATCCCGACAATGAACCTCAGAAGACGGGGATCTCGAAGATCAACAGCCAATTTCAGCCCCCCTTCCTGCTTCCGGTTGATTCACATACAATTCTCATTGAGTGCCTCCCCCTCCACTGAAGGAACTGAGAGCTACATCCCACACCCTGAGAGTATCACCGGGGCTGAGAATAAAACCAGTTGTTTCAGCCTTATAGATATAGGAACTGCCACCGTAGTAAGCTGCAAGACCAGCTCTCCCGCTGGCAGGCATAGTGTAGCCGGTTCCGGTTTCATCATCAGGAAGGAAAGGATAGAACTGAGCTTCCATGAAGAAGTTCCCTGATGCATTTGTTACTACCGTCTGAGAAATGAAAGCACAACTGTCCGGATCAACCAGAAGTTCCACTGTCACTCCCTCTGCAGGAACGGTCATTCCAGCGTCGACGTAAATGGTACCCTCTATGTAGGCAATGCTCTCTTCGGACCCGAACGGGTCGCAGCCTACAATTAGTACCAGCGCGCTCAACGCGACCAGTGCCAGTATCGTCTTTCTCATGTGTACCCCCCAATCAGATTCCGGCGTAGTCGCCGACAAGCGGTTCGAGCGACGCCTGATTTACGCCAATGTCTGTGCTGAATTGATACCGTGTCTCGCCGCCGGCTGCGTCGAGTATCGGTGCTACATTGTAATTCTGTCCAAAGTCTTCCATAACGAAGAGCTGATTCTGACCGTCAGGCTTTATCTCATCCAGTCTGGTCTGGAAAGCAACAATATCTCCCCAGGTTCTTGCGATACCAGAGATGTGAATGTTGTCCAGGCCTACAGAGAGCTCGGTAAGGTAAATGGTTTTACCTGCTTCCTCGGCAAACTCTGTCTGTTCCGGATAGAGAGCTCTTACAAGGTATTCCAGAATGTATACTGTGCTCTTCTGTCTCAGTGACAGAGAATTCACTGCAGCACGCTTCTGGTTGAGCTGGTTCTCAAGAGCATCAAGCTCCTGCTGCCGGCTTACCTGTTCCTGCATGCTGGCTATCTCTGTTTCTTTCTGGCTGATCTCCTGGTCCAGCTGATCTCGCTGGCTGAGAAGTCCGCTGTAATGAATAAACAGAACGATAACTCCCACAACGATCAATCCGAGAGGTACCCAGCTGAGAATGCTCATTACAGGAGAATCAGAAGCAGCTCTTCTGGATTTTTTGACTTTTTCCTCAGGGGGAAGAATGTCAATATCCAGATTTCCCGGTTCCAGTGACTTCAAGGCAAGACCAAGAGCAACTGCAATAACAGCCTCTATGTTCTTCCTTTCAGCATCATCCGTTGCAAGAAGACCGTCCAGCTGGATGTCCCCCAGAACATTGAATGCTTCCACAGGAAGACCGTGATGCTCACTGAGTGTGTCTGCAAGTCCAGCCATCAGGGAGCAACCGCCGCTGACAAGCATCTTGTCTATTCTGCTGCTCTCACCTGAAGCCTGGAAGCTGATGAAAGATCTTCTCACACTGGTGGAGAGTTCTTCCAGCACACTGCTTACAGCATTACGGACATCCACCTCTGAGACGCCCTCTGGAAGTCTGCCCTTCAAAACTGATTCCGCAGTTGCGTAGTCCAGACCAAGTGAGCGCTGAATGGCTTCAATAAATCTGCCGCCACCCATAGCCAGGTCTCTGTTGAAACTGGGAACTCCACCCTTTACAATCACCAGGTTGGTGTTGTCGGAACCAACGTTCAGAATGGTCACACACTCGTCATCAGACGGGTGATATGAATTCTGATAAGCTCTGACCAGAGCAAACTGCTCAAGATCCACAGCTGAGGTTCTGATGCCGGCGCCCTGAATCAGACTCCGGTGAAGGTGGATAACTTCTTTCTTTGCAGCAACAAGCAACACTTCCATCTGCCCGGGAGCAGATTCCTCATTGAGTATCTTGAAGTCGATACTCACCTCGTCCACCCGGAAGGGAATATGCTGCTCAGCTTCCCAGTGGATAGCCTGCCGGGCCTGTGCCTCGGTCATCTTCTCCATTGGAATTCTGCGAACAATCACACTTCTTCCGGAAACGGCCGAATTAACGGTCTTCGTTTTTATTCCGGCCTTTGCCAGGGCATCCCTGATGGACTCCACTAGGTGATCCCTGTTGACAACCTCTCCGTCAACCACGGTTCCGGGAGTCAGTTCGACAACGGCGTACTTGCTGAGTTTCAAGCCCTTACCGGAACGGCTGAGTTCAACCGCTTTTACCGAATGACTACCAATATCAAGGCCGACGGACGACTTCCCTGACCCTCCAAAGATCAGCATGTCTCCCCTCCCTGCAAACGACTCCGAAACATCATCAGATCACCTCCGGAATCCAGTTGGGCCACTTTTAATGATGAACCCATTTATTCTAACTGTGTTGTTACCCTAGTATCATGAGCAGTCGTCGTCAATACCCCAATTTCATAAGTGATGAATTTCATATTTCTCTTGACGCCACCTTTGAAAAATGTATCTTTGGTTCACAGGAGGTGGTCAGGATGATGAAATCTGGTAAATCTAATGGCCTTGTGAACAGCATTACAGACATTGAAGAGCAATCTCTGCCTTCAGTGAGACTCACAGTGCCGGTAAGACCGGACCAGGAAGAAGTTTTAACGAGGATTGTCAGAACGATTTCAACGAATCGGTCAAAGAACAACAGACAACAGCGCATAACAAAAGCTTCAATCATCAGGGCATACATAGATGCCATGTCCTCCATCACCCTGGACTATGATGAGATCCCCGACGAGAAGGAGATCGTAAGAAGGCTTGTAAGCGCCCTTTCAGTCCAGGATTAAACCACAGTTCCGTCAGGAATAGTCACTCCCTTTGGAATAACAATAATTCCATCTCGGATATAAATTCCCCGATCGCTGTCCATAGTATCAAGATTATCTTTGTTTACAAGCTTAACACCATTACCAATCCTGACATTCTTATCCAGAATGGCATGGGATATTTCACAATCGGAGCCTATTCCCAGGGGAGTTTTCTCTCCTGCATCCTTGGTGTGCCCCCTCCAGAAATCTGCTCCCATGAGCACTGAATCATTAATGGAAGTTCCCTTCCCGATGAAACTTCTGATCCCAATGATAGAATTACTGATTGATGAACCCACGATATCCGATGCGCCGCAGACAACTGCATTGTCAAGTCGGCAATCCCGTATCCGGGCACCGGGAAGAGCTCTGGCTCTTGTGTAGAGAGGTGTGAAATTGGAGTACATGTCGAATTCCGGGTTCTCCGTTGCCATATCTATGTTGGCTTTGAAGAAACTGCTGATGGTACCAATATCGGACCAGTAGCCGTCAAAAGGATATGATGTAACCTTATACCTCTCTATAGCCCCTGGAATGATCTCCTTGCCAAAATCAGTTTTGTCTTTTTCCTCTTCGAGAAGAATCTTTTTCAGAACAGACGGCTTGAAAAGATAGATTCCCATGCTTCCAAGGAAAGGTCGCTCTTCGGAAACTCCCTGCTGGTCGCTTTCAAGAACGGAAAGCTGTTCAGGAGCAGGTTTCTCAACAAATCCTGTAATTACCCCGGAAGTATTTACCTGCATGATGCCCAGCCCTGGAGCATCGTCTGCAGTAACCGGTTTAGTGGCTATGCTGATATCGGCACCGGAGGCCTTGAAATCTAGTATGAACCTGCTGAAGTCCATCCTGTAAAGCTGATCACCTGAAAGAATAAGCACTGCATCCGGACACTGGGACAATATATGAACAAGCCCCTGCCGTACTGCATCTGCAGTTCCCTGAAACCAGCTGTTGTTTTCAGGGGTCTGTTCCGCAGCCAGAATGGAAACAAAGCCATCGCAGAATCTGTCAAATCTGTAGGTCTGTCCAACATGTCTGTTAAGACTCTCACTGTTGTACTGAGTCAGAACAAGAATCTTCCTGATACCATTGTTTACACAGTTTGATACCGGGATATCGATCAATCTGTATTTACCGCCGATTGGAACTGCAGGTTTACTCCTGTGAAGTGTCAACGGAAAGAGTCTTGTACCCCTTCCACCACCGAGAATTACAGAAACAACAGCCATAAACCTCTCCTTCTTCTACCCCTTTTCAATCATAGTTTAAATAGGTAACAATTCCGGCACCGGGTCAATATCCTGCCCTGGCATCTGCCTGCATTTCTTTTCTTCAAGAAAACCTTGACATTCTTAATATTGTTGTATGTTATCTTTAAGATTAAGGAGGTTCACATGAATATTGGTGATATCAAGTGTCCATCATGCGGAAGGAGCATGGAGCCGGTTAAACTTCACTGCAAAACCTGTGACCTGTGGCTGGAGGGACATTTCGAGCTGGATATGCTCGCAAGGCTGTCGTCCGATGACCTTGCACTGGCCATTGCGTTTATCAGAAGTTTCGGTTCAATCAAGAAACTTCAGGATGCCCTGGGCGTAAGTTATCCCACTGCCCGGGCCAGACTGGAAAAACTTGTAAAGAAAATGAACAGAGGAATGGAAATGGATCCTACAGCTGACAACACTCTAAAAAAACTGGAACGGGGAGAGATTTCCGTTGAACAGGCTCTGGAGGTGCTCTGAATGCCTGCTTTTTTTCTGATTCTCCGAATCAGGAGATTCCTGCTGCCGCTCCCCTGGTTCATCTTCTGGCTGCTGCTCCTGCCCTTCGTTCCCCTGGCAATGATCGCAGCACCATTCTTCAGAAATCAGGAGTACGGAAACATCATGAGAAATGCACATCTCGCCTGGTGGGTAATGGTGGCTCTTCACGGGCTTAAAGTGGATGTAAACAGCAAAGATGGCGATAGTGTCTATCTTTCATTTGTGTAAGGAGAGAGAAAAATGCACAACCCGAGAATGAAGATTCTTGAAATGCTTGCCGAGGGCAAGATCAATGCCGATGAAGCCTCAGCTCTTCTGGAAAAAATCAACATATCTGAGAAAGTTGAAGAACCAAACCCTGACAGCACAGAGCCCGGATCAAGATCTCCCAGATATCTCAGGGTGGTTGTGGACAGTGCAGACGGCGACAAGGTAAATGTCAAAGTTCCCATGAGCCTTATCAGAACCGGTATCAAGCTCTCCGCACTGATGCCTGCAGATGCAGCAGAAGCAGTGAAGGAACAGGGAATAGATCTCAGTGCTCTGAAAGACTTGCCTGCAGACGAGTTGATAGATGCTCTGAAAGACCTTCAGGTGGATGTGGACAGTGCAGACGGCGACACAATCAAAGTATTCACCGAGTAGAACTCTTTTTGAGTAGATTAGACCTTTGAAACAGCAAACATATTTCGGGGGTTGAGAACATGAAGATAGCACTTGCCGGCCAGCCCGGTTGCGGAAGATCCACTCTTTACAGGGCTTTGGCAGAAAATCCCGGGGCAGACACCGGAAAACCGCTCACCGTTCATGTTCCCGATCCCCGTATTGATTTCCTGGTGGAACACTGGAATCCCAGGAGTATCGTAAACGCCAGCGTAACATTCACCGATGTTCCCTCTCCCTCTTTCAGTGCAAAGAACATGTCAGCTGTAAAGGAAGCAACAGCGCTTGCTTTTGTTCTTGACAACTATGCCCTGGGAAACCTGGAAGAATCCTTCCTGCAGAATGAATCCGAGCTGATGATCTCCGATTTCTCCATTGCGGAAAAGCGTCTCGCCAGACTACAGAAGGAGAGCAAGGGAAAGTCCGCAGAGGCTCAACTCATTATACGGGTGCTGGAGCGGCTGGAAAATGAAATCCCTCTCAGACTCATGGAGCTTACAGAGCAGGAGGAAACCATTATCTCCCCCTACTCGTTTGCTTCACTGAAACCGCTTCTTGTAATTTCCAACAGAGCCGGAGCTGGTGTGGCCTCTGAAACTGAAGTTGAAAAACTTGCAGTAGAACACGGTGGAACCTTCCTGGGAATCGACAGCGGATTCGAACTTGAGCTCACTGAGATCCCTGAGGAGGAACAGGGTGACTTCCTTGAATCCATGGGATTTTCCGCAGCAGGTAAAGACAGGCTTCTTGCTGGAGCATACACACTTCTTGATCTGATCAGTTTTCTCACAATGGGCAGGGATGAGGTCAGGGCATGGCCAGTTAAAAGGGGCAGTTCAGCCCTCCAGGCTGCCGGTACTATCCATTCAGATCTGGCCCGGGGTTTTATAAGAGCACAGGTGATCCCGTTCGAACTTTTTAAAAGAACACCGGATGAGGTCGAGTTGAGAAAAACTGGAGAGATCGGATTGCAGGGCAAGGATTATGAAGTTCAGGATGGAGACATACTGGAAATCAAGTTCTCTGTCTGACCAGTATCATCCTGTGAACCACTGAGCTGACTTCTGCCGAACCGATAAAGATTACACAAAGCCAGTAGAGCCAGAACACCGTTGCCATGATTCCAATGAATGATCCGTATACCACGCCCCAGTCAGGTGCGCTTACAGCCCACATGTATATGTTCGTTCCCACTGCTGAAAGAACCATGGCAAGAACAGCAGTTCCCGAGCACATCCTCACTGACATTGTTCTGTTTGGTCCTGCCCAGTACAGAAGAAAAAAAGTGAGGAATGTGAAGGTTCCGCTCAATACTCTTGCAAGAAGACCGGAAAGAGCCGGGCCGATATATGGCTGGGAGGTAAGAAACGCTCCAGCTGGTGAATCCACAGCCAGTTTTGCTGCAATGGTGAACACAGCAGCAAGAATAAAACACACTGCCACAAGGATCGCTAACATGAAATCATAGAGCTTACCCAGAACAATGTGCCTTCCGGGAGCTTCAAAGATTTTATCCAGTGCTGTTCGAACTGTACCGAAGAGCCTGCTCACCATCCACAACAGTGTAGCAAAACCGATTATGCTTATTGTTGATCCGCCACGGAGAACAGCCCGTTCCAGATCTGAGATTATTGCCTCAGGTACAAATGGATTCAGTTCTGTAAGCCAGTTAATGAATTCTTCCCTGATAGAGATATCACCCATTACCGCCAGGGCACTTAGCTGGAAGATCATAACAGTAAGCGGGATAAGCGTTACCAGTACATTGAATGCAATGGCGGCGGCACTGAAGAACACATTATCCCTGCCCCATTCAACATACATACCGTGGAAAAAAGTTCCTGTGACCTTCAGCATTCTGCGGAGAATCCCCGCAAACAGCATCCAGTTTTCCCTGCTGAACAGCTTCTTCTTTTTAACTCTCACAGAAGGCTGAACAGTGTGCTGCTTAACTTACTCAACATGCGTGTTCCTGTAATCATTCTACTGTTACGCTTTTAGCCAGGTTACGCGGCTTGTCAATATCACAACCCCTGGCCACTGCTATGTAATAGGACAGCAGCTGAAGAGGAATCACTGAAAGAAGGGGAACAAGAATATCGGAAACAGCCGGGATCTCAAGCACCCAGTCGGCAGTGCTCTTTATCTCACTGTCACCCTCGGTTGCAATTGCAAGAACTCTTCCTCTTCTTGCTTTTACTTCCTGAATATTCGATACCACTTTTTCATAAGCAGCATCCTTAACGGCAATGACAGCCACAGGCATCAGGTCATCAATCAGGGCGATAGGGCCGTGCTTCATCTCAGCAGCGGGATACCCCTCTGCATGGATGTAACTGATCTCCTTGAGCTTCAAAGCTCCTTCAAGAGCCACAGGGTAGTTCACTCCTCTTCCCAGATAGAGAAAGTTACTGGCGTAAGTGAACTGCTTTGCAATTTCCATAATGGCATTACTGCCAGCCAGAATGTGCTCCACTTTGTCAGGAATGGCCTTGATATCCCTGCAGATACCGATACCCTCTTCCCTGGTTAAAGTACCCTTGGCTCTTCCCAGAGCAAGAGCGATCAGAGAGAGTATCATGGTCTGACTTGTGAAGGCTTTCGTGGATGCAACTCCGATTTCAGGACCGGCATGTATGTAAACACCTGCATCAGTTTCCCTGGCAATTGTAGAGCCGACAACATTAACAATTCCAAAGACCCTGACCCCGCGTTTTCTGGCAAGTCGCAAAGCTGCAAGGGTATCAGCAGTTTCTCCGCTCTGGCTTATCACAAGCATCACTGTGCCTGGCTCCAGGACCGGATCCCGGTATCTGAACTCACTGGCATACTCAACATCTACAGGAATACGGGCAAGTGTCTCAATGATGTATTTCCCAATAAGACCTGAGTGCCAGGAAGTACCGCATGCGGTGATAACTATCCTTTTGATCTCCCTCATGTCAGAACTGGTCATCTCCAACCCGCCCAGATGAGCTGTTCCTTCTTCCATATCAAGTCTGCCTCTGAAAGCATTCCGGAGAGACTCAGGCTGACTGTATATCTCTTTCAGCATGTAATGGTCGAAACCGTCTTTCTCAATCTCACTGAGATCCCAGTCCACATGCTCAATGCGATCTCTTGTCATTCTGGGATCGGAAGAGTTGGAAGAGATACCGGCTTTTGTTATCTCTACCATTTCACCTTCTTCAAGATAGATCACATTTCTGGTATGAGAAACTATGGCAGCAACATCACTGGCAACAATGTTTTCGCCCTCTCCCACACCAACAACAAGGGGGCTGCCGTATCTTGCAGCAACCAGAGTTGATGGCTGATCAGCGCTGATAACAGCAATCCCATAGGCTCCGCGAACCTGTGCCAGGGCATCTTTAACAGCGATAAAAAGGGGTTTCCCCTTAACCACTTCACTCCCCACCAGTTTAGCCAGTACTTCCGTATCAGTTTCAGATTCAAAGGTAATACCCTGGTTTGAAAGCTTTCTTCTCAGAGCCTTGTAATTCTCTATTATCCCGTTATGGACCAGAGAAATTCGCCCTGAGGCATCGCTGTGAGGATGAGCATTTACAGTTGATGGTTCTCCGTGGGTAGCCCATCGTGTATGAGCAATTCCGGTTGTTGCTTCGGAGGCTTCACCGGAATCCATTTTCTCAAGATCGGACACCCTGCCCATACATTTTCTGACAAGAAGGGAGTGATCGGTCTGAAGTGCATAGCCTGCTGAGTCATATCCTCTGTATTCAAGCCTTTTCAGACCGCTGATAAGCACATCAAGTGCCTTACCATGACCAACATATCCGACTATTCCGCACATGATAGAACCTTTCTGAATATTGCATAATCTTCATCGAGAACAGTTTTTGAAATGTTCTCTGCAATAAATCTGACCACAGGCTCCGTTCCGGAGGGTCTGATATGAACCCATCCCCCATTACGCTTCCACCAGAGACCGTCTCTGGAATCATCCGGATCACCCATGATGTTAATCAGCAGGGCTCCCAGGGCCTTGAAGTCACCTTTATAGTCAACCTTTTTCTTCAGGTTTTCGTATACGGGAAAGCTGTCGGCCCAGCTGGAAAGAGTCTGTTCAGGATGATCCCGCAGGTAGGAGATAATGTAGGCCATACCTACTGCACTGTCTCTTCCCAGATGACACACCCTGTGAATAACTCCTCCGTTACCCTCACCGCCGATTGAGGCACCGCGTTTCTCCATTTCCTCCACCACATTGACTTCTCCAACAGGACTTCTGAAGACCCTGCAGCCGTGTTTTTCCGCAGCAGCATCCGACAGGCTGGAAGTTGACAGATTAACAACTGCATCACCCTTTTCAAAAGAAAACACGTGATCAAGAGCCATGGCAATGGTGTATTCCTCACCGATAATTCTGCCTGTTTCGTCAACAAGAGCCAGCCTGTCACCATCAGGATCGAATCCGAAGCCGATATCAGCCTGTCTCTTTACAACTTCTTCGGAAAGAACGGAAAGACTTCCGGTATGAGGTTCAGCGACCCTTGGGAAATCGCCTTCAGCTGTCATCTCACTGTGTATCATCTCCCAGTCCACAGCCAGGGCATCCATCATTGCGGGTCCGAGAAAAGCTGCAGTAGCCCCTGTAACATCAAGAACAACCTTCAAAGGTCTTCCGGTCTTCCTCACAAGAGGCAACCCGGTAACCAGCTTTACATGCCTGGCTACAGCTCCACTGCAATGCTCGGTAACAGTTGCCCCTCTGTAATCAACCCATTTTCTTCCGGAATTCAGAAGCTTCGTCAGCAGATCTCTGCTGGCCGCTCTGAGAAAAACCCCGTCAGGACCGATAAGTTTCAGTGCATTCCACTCGCCGGGATTGTGGCTGCTTGTAACAGCAATACCCCCCACTGCGTTCTGTTCAGTAACCTCCAGTTGAACAGTAGGGGTTGGTACAACACCCAGAAGAACAGGTGTGCATCCCACACCCATGAGACCTGCACAGACCGCGGCTTCAACAGCCGGTCCGCTCTTTCTGGTGTCACGGCCTACAACAACCCTTCCAGGTCCGACCAGTTCACCGAAAGCTGCTGCAAATGAGCAGGCGTCCTGAACAGTAAGTGTTTTTCCAAAAATACCTCTGATACCGGACCCGCTGATTATGGGTTTATCCAAAATAAGATCCCTTCCGGGAGCGAAACGCTGGAGCCGACGATCGGAGTCGAACCGATGACCTGCTCATTACGAGTGAGCTGCTCTACCAACTGAGCCACGTCGGCGCCGCGAAGTTTACAATACTATGTTTCAGTTACCATCCTGGTCAACAGGCAGAAGCTCTACATTAATAGAAAACTGGTACTGCGAATAACCAAGGTCAGTTTCCACTGCAGGGTATAAAACAGTTTCTGTTCCGTCCTTGATCACTCTGTCACTTTTCATGTCCATCCAGGCATGTCTGTATTCAAACCTTGCATAGAGTGGACCCCAGAGCCCGATATCAGTTCCGGCGGAAGCAGCAAAACCCACACCGGAACCATCCTCTTCTACAAAACTGCCAAAATCATCAGTTCCGGAATAATCCCCTGATACACCCACTATGCCAGGACCGGCAAACATGCTGAACCCGTCCATTATGTCAAGCTGACCGCATGGGAATGCCCAGATAAGGAAAGAATTGATTTCTCCATCCCACCCTGATGAGGCTGTTTTACTGAAATACTCGCCACCTATATGAAACACAAGTGGACCCGGTGCGTCCAGTGACGCAACAAGACCGTAAGCAACCCCGGGAGTTCTGAACCTGGAATCATAACCGGATTCAACAGGAACAAACGAAGAAATTGATGTTCCTGCGCTGATTCCCAGCCCACCTGGAAGCGCTGCTGCAGTAAGAGCAGCCAGAAGCCAACTAAGCATAGTTCTCCTTGATCCAGTTCAGCAAACCGCCTGCCTGAAGAACTTGTATCATCTCATCAGGGAGTGGTGGAAAGGTGAATTCTTTTCCTCCTACAGTGAGAATCCCCTGAACTGCGTTCACTGAAACATCGTCTCCGGGAGTGTAGTGATCAACCGCTTCAGGACTCTGAATCAGGAGGAGCCCCTGGTTGATGGAACTTCTGTAGAAAATGCGTGCAAAAGACTTGGCTATAACAGCCTGAACTCCAGCATATTTCAGCCCAAGAGCGGGTTGCTCCCTGCTTGAACCACAGCCGAAGTTTGAGCCGGCCATGATGATGTCTCCCGGCTGAACCTTCTCTGCAAAATCAGGGTCAAGGTCTTCCAGCAGGTGGGGAGCAATTTCAGGACCTGTTCCGCATGTGTAGGTGTATTTACCCGGAAAGAGCAGATCCGTGTTGATATCGTTCTGGTTGTAATTATGAACAGCCATTCTACACCTCCCTGGGATCGGTGATAACACCGGTCACTGCAGTGGCAGCAGCGGTCTCCGGACTGCCCAGATAAATGAAAGCTTCTTTTTCTCCCATTCTTCCCTTGAAATTTCTGTTTGCTGTGGAGAGGCAGACCTCTCCCGGTGCAAGAGCCCCCTGATGTGCTCCCAGACATGGACCGCATCCCGGTGGAATGATCACGGCACCTGCTTTGACAAACTCTTCTATTACACCCTGCTGAAGTGCCTTGACATATTCATCACGACTGGCAGTTCCCACAAGCATCCGAACCTTCGGTGCGATCTGTCTGCCCCTCATAACAGCAAGAGCAGATTTCAAGTCTTCCACCCTGCCATTGGTACAGGTGCCAAGATAAATCTGATCTACAGGGGTCTCGGGAAGATCTTTCACTGGACACACGTTATCAACGGTATGAGGTCTGGCAACAACCGGCACAATCTCGTCCAGATTGAAGTTGAAAGTCTGGCAGAATTCCGCATCAGAATCGCTCCAGACGGCTTTACTGCAAAGATCATGGCTGAACAGAAAATTCTGAGTGATCCTGTCTGCAGGAAATACCGCCAGTTTTGCCCCCATTTCGATACCCATATTGGCAATTGTCATTCTGTCATGGATAAGAAGGCTTCCAAGTGCTGACCCGTGAAACTCCACAGCCTTGTAGTTTGCTCCATCAGATCCCAGTTCACCGATAATTGTCAGGATAAGGTCCTTGGATGAGATCTTGTCCCTGAAAGTCCCATCAAGATTGATTTCTATTGTTTCAGGCACCTTGAACCAGGTTTTTCCTGTAATCCAGAGACCTGCTGCTTCCGTTCGGTCAATACCTGTGGCGAATGTGTTGAATGCGCCATATGTGCATGTATGGCTATCACTTCCCACTACAATTGTTCCTGGAAGTGCAAGATGTTTCTCAGGAAGGACCTGATGACAGATGCCGCACCCTATATCATAGAAATTCTCAATTCCCTGCTCGTTTACGAACTTTCTTATCTTCGCATGGCCAGCAGCATTCTTGCTGGTAGCAGCTGGAATAACATGGTCAAGGACAACAACTAACCGCTCAGGATACTTTACCCTGCCACCGGGAACGGTACTCTCAAACTTGCCGATAATAGCCGAACTGTTGTCATGAGTCAGCACAATATCCGGTTCGGTGAAAACTATCTCTCCAGGAAGAACAGTCTTACCTGCAGCTCTTCCAAGGACTTTCTGGGCAAAAGTCTGTCCCATTGTTTTCCTTTCTGATTGTTTCTCTCTACTCCACTCCAACATTCTAGTATGAACAATAGAGAAGGTTCCTTCAAGTGCCCACTCAGGTATTGCTCAGACAGTACAGGTGATTGTAGTGTATATCCGGGAGGCGGGAACAATGAAAACAATTACCGGAACACATCAGATCAGGCGAGAGCATCCGGAACTCCTCAGGGATGAATCATCACTGTCTGGGGGAAATTGTCAGGCAGCAGCATGGCCTGAAAACGACAGGGATTCAACTGAGTTCTTCAGGGAGTGTTCAGAAGATGCTGTAACGGTTACAGTTTCCGGAGCAAGAACCGGCATTGCCGGAGGGGCTGTTCCAATGGGTGGTGCAGTTCTTTCAACAGAAAAGCTCAGAGGTATCCTCCCGGGAAGATCAGAAAACATTATCCGGGTAAAAGCAGGGGAAACACTGGACAGCGTCTCTGAGTACTGCAGCAGAAACAGAAAAGGCTGGTTCTATCCACCTGATCCGACGGAAACCACTGCTTCAATCGGCGGGACAGTGGCCACCAATGCTTCCGGAGCTTCCAGTTACAGATACGGATCAACAAGGAACTGGATAGACAGAGTGTCCGTTGTACTTCCATCAGGAACACAGCTTGCAATAAAGCGGGGAGAATACAGTTTTCACGGAAACAACCTTTACCATCCCGTACTGGGAAAACTTACCCTTCCCGCTTTGAGGATTCAACAGCCACCCAAAAATACAGCAGGCCTCTTTATCAGACCGGGAATGGACATCATCGATCTGTTCATTGGCAGTCAGGGTGAACTGGGACTGATTACAGAAGCAGATCTGATTCTGCACAGGGAACCTCACGCAATAGCAAGTTTCGCTGTATTCTGCAATGAGAAACAGTTCTGGCAGCTCAGAAATGATCTACTGGTATCCAGGTTCGCCGTAAGGGAGCTGGAAGCAATGGTTCCTCCATGCATCAAGTTCCTCAGGGATAATGCAGGATTTGCGTCCCGAACTGAGGACCAGTGGGTTCTCATCACATCCATTGAAGCTTCCACAGAAGAAGAGCTTGATTCCATTCTGGAAGCGCTGGATTTACTTCTGGAGGACAGGGGAATTTCACCTGACAGCACCTGGGGAGGTTTTGACTGCTCCGAGAGAGAGAAGTTGAAGGAATTCCGGCACCTCCTGCCTGAAACCGTCAACAGGATTATCTCTGGAAGGAACGCAGAAATTGCGGAAATTCACAAGGTCAGCACAGACTCAGCAGTCTCTCGGGACAAACTGAAAGCACACTACGACTACATGAAGAAAGAGCTGGATGATTCAGGAATCGATCACGTCATATTCGGTCACTGCGGTCAGGGCCATCTGCATGCCAATTTGATTCCGCAAAGCATCAGGGAACAGCGGGATTCTGAGAAGATACTGGAACTCGTTTCTCAGAACGCTGTTTCATATGGTGGAACGGTCAGCGCGGAACACGGGACCGGGAAAATAAAAGAGTCGCTTCTAAGACTGATGTACAGCCAGAATGAGATGGAACATATGGAGTTACTGAAGGATACTTTAAGAAGGGTTTAGAAGGGCTTGCCTGTAGTTTTTTGAAGAATATATTCAGCCTTCAATGGTGCTGCAGATCAGAGCCGGAGGTTTCTTATAGGTAATGCACGAACCCTTATGGAAACCGTTTCCGGAACCCCGGTTCTGGAAAAACAAAGCCGGTTTCTGGCCTGTGGCACCACCTTTTCCCAAAGCAGCAATCCAGCAGAGATCGTTAAGGTTCTGTCAAAAAAATACAGATTGAGGAAAGCAAGTCATTTGAGCTGGGCAGTACGGCTGACAGACGGGACAGAACTGAAAAACGACGGAGGGGAATCAGGCTCCGGTAACTGTATCCTTGAAACCATGCGTAACATGGATGCCGAGAACTGCCTTATCCTTGTGGCAAGATGGTACGGGGGCAAGCATCTTGGCGGGTTGCGTTTCAGAATCTACAGAGAAACAACCAGAAAGCTTCTTG
Source organism: uncultured bacterium (assembly GCA_964386635.1). Lineage (GTDB taxonomy): Bacteria > Fermentibacterota > Fermentibacteria > Fermentibacterales > JCC-6 > Sabulitectum. Next base: position 22,785 of record CAYLRO010000037.1, read on the forward strand.
AGAGTCATTCCCGATAGACTCCACATTAAGAATTTTGGCCATTCGCTTCACCGGTGAATAATCTCTGAATGTAGAAAAGGCTGTGGCCGGACATCCGCCCGGCCACAAACAGTTAAGACCGTTCCTATCGAATAACGGTAATGCTCCTGAGAGCGTCAACACCGTTTCCACGGATCTTCACGAAGTAAAGACCGCTGGACAGAGCATCTGTGTTCAGCTCCAGAGAGTGAGTGCCCTGCTCCATAAACTGGTTGAATGGTATCTGAACCAGTCTTCCCTGAACATCATACAACTGTACTGAAGCAACCCCTGATGAGACGGTGCTGAACTGCAGTGACGCAGCTCCCGCACAGGGATTGGGTCCCAGAACAACTGATCCGTCAGCAAGATCATCGCCCTCAACTCCAGTTCCGTCATGAGTCCAGAGAGTAATCTCCGCATTGGCAAAGGTTTCCACACCGTGATGTCTGTCGCCGCTGAAAACCACATACCAGTCGTCGGTGTGAGGAGCATAAAACCACACATCTCCTGCACTCTCCCCTTCAATGAGCTCATAGCACTGGAACGGGTTACCTGCCTGATAAAGATCCCAGTTGGCGGAATCAACAATGAAGAAGTCTGCAGTGCCGCCGTCCATAGGTTCGGCATACTCCGACCGGGTGGAAGCGTAGTAATCCCTGCCGTTCATGTAATCATCCGGAAGGTTGAAATCAACATGGATCAGATATTTTGTCCAGCTGCCCTCGGAGAGTACAGTTGCATCCAGCTCAGGCATAAGCAGAGGAGGACTCCACTGGAATGTGTAGTTCTGCCCGGGAATGCTGCTGGTTATTACTTCCTCATATCCTCCGTTGCCGAAGTTGCCCATGGCGGTTGATATGCTCATATAGTAGTTCTGATTGTCTCCAAGCAGGAATGTGATTTCCCCGTTCCTGTCTGTCTGCCCCCAGGTGCCTCTGGTAAGGGTTGATCCCTGCCATACTTCACTGGCGATCTGTACCGTGGCGTTGTCTACAGGTACATCAGCTGAATCCGTTACAGTAACAGTGAATGTGCAGTACTGTGAGAAGTAATCCACAACATCCCAGGTAAAGCCGTCATTGCGCCAGCTCCATACACAGCTGATATCTTTTGAACCGCCATAGTCCTTATCGTAACCTACATTATGGTTGTTCACTGTATCCACATACCAGCCTCGCCACTCTCCATCCCACCAGATCTCGCACCAGACGTGATCTTCATTTATGTCCATTGTGCAACAGACAGGAATGAGAGCAACTCTTGCCGAGGCACACAGCAGATCCTGAGTTTCTCCGCAGTTCCCGTTGTGTTCGTGGGCAATGACATTGGGCTGAATTGGTCTGTTTCCAGAAGCCGGGTCAGGCATCACTGCCCTGTTCCACTTGCTGATGATGTCCACAGCGTGAAGACTGTCAGAAAACTCAGGCGTGGTTGACCAGCCATAGTTCTTGGTCTGTTCATCCCAGAAAACCAGCACATTTGAATTCAGCACCTGATTGAAAACAGGATACCCGGTGTCATCCATGTCCCACAGGTAAGTTCTCCAGAACTCATCGTAAACAGAGGAGTCGTTCAGCGGTCTCTCATCAGATACCTTGGGCATAACAATAAACTGATAGTAGATCTCCCTGGGTATCTCAACCCAGACGGTATCGCTTCCCTGAATGGTGTAATATTCTGTAGTGCTGTAGTAATCATCCCCCGGGTAGTCATTCACATTGACATAGCTCAAAAACGGATCCTGCGCATAGATTGCTTCTGCATTCTCTACAAGAAGCTCCTCATCCCAGCTGGGATTGGCCAGAATGGTCCAGGAAAGGTATGCAACTGTAAATGCCACTTCATCAAAGTATTCCTCTCCCTGATGAGCCAGAAGCAGCGCTCCGTACCGGTCCTGATTGGCCTCTGTAAGAATTCCCATCTTCCAGATCAGGTGCTCCTGCAGCCAGAGTGGAGCAAGATCAACAGCCTGCTGGGCCTGAGTTGTGAGTTCAATGTCAGGATTCAGCATAATTGTCTCGTTAACAAGATCGACGCACGCAGCATAAACACCATCTTTGTCAGTAACCACAAAACTGCAGGAAACAGCGGAGAGTGAGTCATACTCTGATGGCGGCTCGAATACAGAGACAGGCTCCGGCAAACGCTCCGGCAGAAAACTGAACAGTAAACCGGTGCCAACCAGATGAGTTGAACTGCCTGTACACACCACTGGTTCAATCGGGTTTGTTACTCCTCCTGTACCACTGAAAGCCACAGCAGCACACAAAAGACATAAGATGAGGAAACACTTCATCACACCCTCCATGTTGTTAAAAATTTGTCTACTGAGCGAAGATACATTTCTGGAAACTGCAGTGCAACAGACAACTTTCATGGCCGACTTGAGGTTAAGGAAAAAAGATAACGCTCTCCGGCTCTTCCATTATTATGAAAAACCGGAGGTAGTACATGTCTTCTTCAAGACAGTACTATTAGTTATTTATTTTAATATATATTTGAATTTCAGCTCAGCATCTATTATTTTTCTATATATTTTCAGTGTTCGCCTGATTTCAAACAACTCATAAATAAAATCGGAAAACACAGGCCACATCAGTACCCATGCAGCTATCACAAAACTTTGCACAAAAAGAACATACAAAAAAGAATCTTCTATAATAATATTATTTAAAATATATGATATAAAAAAACTTACTATTGCTAATATTACATGCAGTACTATTTTCATAAGTACTTGCTTTCTTTTCTTATCTATTTTATTTCCTTCATACTCAAAATAACTATCAATCCCTTTGTTTACTTTCTCTTCCAGCTCTGCAGACTTCTTTTCAGCATGTAAATTCAAGCAGACGAAGTAATCTCGGCGGTACAAATCAGAAGCAGACTCAAACAGGTATTCAGCAAGATCGCGATTTAAATCCCGCTTATGAAAAGATGATGCTCTATCATACTTATTAAATAAATCTCGAAATGTGTTTGTTGATATTCGTATTATGTAACGGCCGTTCTCTCTCTCATATCTTTTCAGTATTCTTTTTTCAGACTTCATTTTGAATCTCTCTCTATTAGTCAGCTGTATTTTTATATCAAATGACATTCTCCGTATGATGCTTCAGATCAGGCTCACCTTCAGCGGTCACCTGAAATGATTGCCGGGTTATCCATTCTGTTTTACCTGTCCGGTAATTCATCGGCATCAGATTTCACTGTCATACTCTATATCCCATTTTCAGATTTCTATCATAACAGCTGTTGCCAACCACTGGAGAGATGGCAGGTTGCAGATTAATCCAGCGCAGTTTCGAAAAGCTTGATGAACTGGTATTGAAAACATTTTGGGTATTGACCGATGTCATCAGAATCCTGCGAAACCCATGACTTACAAAACAGGATATAGTTTTTTCTCAATCAATGATCGTGCAATCAGTTTGAAGCTGCA
>CAYLRO010000038.1:0-24306 GCA_964386635.1 uncultured bacterium
TCAGCTGAATAGCCTTCGAACAGTCCAAGTATCACCATCAATGCAATAGTTCCTGGTGTCATAAGAATACACCTCCAGTGAATCTAATAGCTGATACATCCATCACAAATTAGTCTATCAATAAATGCCACATTTCAACTAATTGCTCTTATTAGTGCATAAACTAAGCAATTCTCTCTCATTTGTCTACTCTTTGGCTCCCAAACTGCACCATTTCTTTTCCGTAATACACTCAGGAATAACTCTGCGTGATCAGCTTTCGATCTTTCTTCCGTAATCCAGAGGAAATTAATATCAGTTAAGAAATTTAGGATACACTTGCATAACAACCCAAACCGGCATTCAAGAGGAATTTGTAGCTGAGCTCAGGGTCAGTCGAACAAAAATAGGGGGAGCTTAATCTGTTTTTGGACTGTTCCCGGTTGCATTCGCATCGGTCACAAGTCTTTCTGCTCATGGATCCGGGGTTCGATTCCCAACAGAACAGAAAACGAAAAACACCCCCGGATGGAGGTGTTTTTCGTTTATGGCGCGCCCAGTGGTTTCTTGTTGGAACACCATTGTCCCTTGGCTTTCGAAGATTGCCGCCCTGTCGAAAGCCTCGTAAGGTCGAGTAAAGGGCCGTACTTTGATAAGAATCGATGAAAACTCTCTCCTCGTAGAAGAAGAAGTGCCAATGGGGATTAGAAGTAGTAGAGAGTTCTGAACAAGTTCTGTGTCCCTGCTGATCCAACTGGCCAGGAACACGGTGAAGGTGATGATGAAAACGTGTACAGAAGAACCATTACACTAATGAGGTTCATCAGTTGACCTCATTTGTTTTATCAATAACTGCTATGCTATATGTATCATAACCATATCCATATGTCCCCTCAATTACAGCAAAGCAGCCTGATGGAGATGTTACGCATTGTCTATAGTTTTGATCTCTATACACAATGACATTGTCCACTATTATGCTGTTTCCTATAGATATGATTTTTTTGTCATTTGATATGTACCACTCACCATTGTGATAAACACCGTATCTATGTAATAACTCACCGTCATAACTCGAAGTAGTACCATCCTGCAAGTTCACTATGAAACTAGGATTCTCTCGGTGAGCTCCTTGTAGAACACAGTACTCGCTGCTTGCAGAGAACCTTGGTGTACCTCTGCCAAAACGGGTAGTGTACAGGATGCGATTATCCTCCAAACTCACAACTCCGGATAAACGGTTATGTGAATCGGAAAATGCCACAAAGCGGTTATCTTGTGAGACAGCAATGTTTGTGATCACGCCTTTCACTGGGATTACTTCTTGTATATCCAGTTCATTATTACTGACGTAAAGATTCGATTCACTATAATCATGGATATCAAAGGTGTTGTATACAATAGTTGTTCCGTCTCTGCTCACAGCATGGCTATTTGCAGAGAATGCTGCCGGATCAACTATCTCGTATGTGGCACTTTCCCCGTTAAACCACTGAAGAGTAAATATCAACCTGTCACCAAAAGGAAATGCCGTATCCCTTCCACCATCCTGTGTAACAAGTAGATCACCAGCTGGAGATACAATCATACTATTAATGTTTGCGCCTAAGTCTGCCTGTTTTTCCCCGTACAAATCATAAATTTCGATATTGTAGAGCCTGTATCCAGCTTCTCTGAGCTCATATTCACTACTTGCTGCAATAACGTATTCCCCCCAATAATCGTTCTCAATACGAGTCAACTGGCGGTCAAGTTGCACCTGGGTTCCTTCTCTACTGAGGAATGAGCCATTCCTAACAGCTAACTCGGTTCTCAGCTGTGATTCAAGCCACTCCCTATCCTCAGCAGGATACTCAGTCGAAGACAGTATTTCCACTACCCGTTCATTTGCAAGCACCTCATTGATACTAGTGGCATTACCTGAGATAGAGTACACGATATTAAAGCAGTCAGACTCAATATCCAGACTAATCACTTCAGAATGGCCAGCTTCAATTAGTTCAGCAGAATAGCCTTCGAACAGTCCAAGTATCACCATCAATGCAATAGTTGCTGTTGTCATAAGAATACACCTCCAGTTAATGTAATGGTTAATATGCCTATCATAAATTAGTCTGTCAATTAACACACGATCTGCTCAAAATAACCTATTAGTTCCTGAACTAAGCAATTCTCACTCATTTTTCTACTCTTCTCAATCCCAAACTACACCATTTCTTTTCCGTAATACACTCAGGTATCACTCTTTGATATATCTTCCGCAATTCCGAGCAAATCAGTATTGATTCAGGAATTTAGGACACTCCTACACAACTGCCTTATGCGGTATTCAAGAAGAATTTGCATCTGAGCTCAGGCTCAGACAAACAAAAGAGGGGGAGCTGAATCTGTTTTTGGACTGTTCCGGTTGACTTCGCACCGGCCACAAATCGGTCTGCTCATGGATACGGGGTTCGATTCCCACCGATAGTAATTAAGAAAAAGACACCCCAGAGGGATGAAAGGACCGTTCCCGGTTGCATTCGCATCAGCCACAAATCGGTCTGCTCATGGATCCGGGGTTCGATTCCCACCGATAGTAATTAAGAAAAAGACACCCCGATGGGATTGAGATTAGAGTCAGGCTATTGGACAGTTCCCGGTTTCCTTCGCAACAGGTACAGGTTTTGCTGCTCAGGGGCCCGGGGTTCGATTCCCAACAGAACAGAAAACGAAAAACACCCCCGGATGGAGGTGTTTTTCGTTTATGGCGCTCCCACGGGGAATCGAACCCCGGTTTCCGGCGTGAGAGGCCAGCGTCCTAGCCGCTAGACGATGGGAGCATTGCGCCGAGGGCGAAATATCTGCCCCAGGCGGCTTTTTGTCAAGAGCGGTAAGCCTTTTCCAGTTTTTTCATTTTTTTGCCGGAAATGCCGCCTAGAACCTCAATTGCAGAAGCAATTCTTGTTCTGGAAATATCGCTTCCCAGAACCTCCAGGGAATCAAACAGAGGGGGAGCAATTTTGCTTCCGCAGATTGCTCCGTAGAGAGGTGCGGTGTAATGCTTCATCTTCAGCTGGAAGGTATCTGCTGTTTCCTTCAGGCATTCTGCAATTGCATCCTTCTTCCAGTCCCTGATTCCCTCCAGGTTCCAAAGGGTTACCTGAAGCAATTCTTTTACTTTATCAGGTTCCATATCTTTAACTTGAAGTAACTCTTCCGTTACAGGAACACTGTCGCTGAAGAACATGGCGGTAAAGTAACCCCAGTCTGAAAGGGTCTCAAGTCTTGAGGCAACAACCTCAGTAACTCTCTGGAAGTAGTCAGGATTTAAAGACCATTGCTGAAGCCGTTCTGTTAACTGCTGCGGTGAATTGTCTTCCCTGATGTATCTGCCGTTGAGCCAGCGGAGTTTTGTTCTGTCGAATACAGGCCCCCCCAGAGAGATGTCCTTCAGATCGAAGTTTTTAATCATGTCTGAAAGGGTGAACTTCTCGGTGTCATCCGGCATGTGCCAGCCCATCATGCCCAGGTAGTTGAGCAGGGCTTCAGGAAGGAAACCTGCTCGTCTGTAGTAGTTGATGGAAGTTGGATTCTTTCTCTTGGAAAGTTTGGACTTATCCGGGTTCCTGAGAAGGGGAAGGTGGCAGAAAACAGGGGGTGCCCAACCGAAGAATTCATAGAGCAGTACGTGTTTCGGTACTGAGTTAATCCACTCTTCTCCTCTGATGATGTGAGTTATCTCCATCAGGTGGTCGTCTACAACAACGGCCAGGTGGTATGTGGGAAAACCGTCTGTCTTCATTATTACCTGGTCATCAATTGAAGCCCAGTCTTTTCTGATCTCACCTCGAAGAAGGTCAGAAAACACACACTCTCCCTGAAGAGGGATTTTCATTCTTACAGTGTATGGTTCACCTGCATCGATCCTTTTCTTTGCCTCTGCGGGATCAATATCACGGCAGTGTCTGTCATATCCCCTGTTTGGAGCTTTTTCCTCAATCAGTTTTTTTCTTACTTCATCAAGCCGTTCTTTTGTGCAGAAGCAGGGATATGCATGTCCGGTATCAAGAAGCTTCTGTATGTGCTGGGTATAAACAGGAAGCCTGTCGCTCTGGCGGTATGGTCCGAAGGGTCCACCTTTGTCCGGTCCCTCGTCCCAGTTCAGTCCCATCCACTTCAAACTGTCGAGAATAGCTTCCTCAGAAGCCTTTGTTGACCGTTCTCTGTCCGTGTCCTCTATTCGGAGAACGAACTCGCCGTTATTTATTTTTGCCCAAACGAGTCCGAAGAGAGCCTGATAAGCCGTTCCCACATGTGGATCACCTGTGGGAGACGGAGCAAGTCTTGTTCTAACCTTCATATAAACCGCCTTTCCATGATTATCTGCAGGTTGCTATAATACTTCATAGACAGAAACTGAGCATGTAAGCACCAAGGGTAAAGGAAGTTCAGCAGATGATTTCAGGTAATCTCTCCACAGCTCCACTGGATAAAACCGCTAAATGGGTAACGGTCCTGATAGTGTTCATGGCAGGCGCTTTCCCCTTTCTTCCCGGAATGCCCATATACGGCGCCATGTTGATGCCGATAGTTCTCTTTACCACATGGCTGTTTTCTGTAAGGGGCTATACCATTCTGAACGGAAAACTGACAGTTCAAAGACCCCTCTGGGAAACGGAGATAGAACTCCCTCCTGATGCAGTCTTCACCAGAGAACTGGAGATGCGCAAAGGCTTGATAAAAACAAACGGCAACGGGGGAGTCTTCGGCTACACAGGACATTTCAGAAACAAGAAACTGGGCAATTTTAAAGCCTATGCAACCAACTGGACTTATGCTGTATCCATCACCAGCGTTTCAACAAAGCTGAACATTGTGATTACGCCTGATGAATCGGAAGAGATTCAGTTAATCGGTAATCCCAGATAATCAGAGAGGACACTGCCGGGATACGCTTCACTGAAGGTGCTGCCAAGGGATGCAATGATTTCCGCATAGGAATCGGAGTTGCGTCTTACTGCAATTCCGTAGTTGAATACCCCGGGATAGTATTCATAGTCTGCCTGAAATATTGGATCGTCAAGCAGTTCTTTTCTGAAGAAGGTGTAGTCTGTATGGGGCATCCAGATCATGTCAGGAAGACGGGAAAGAATTTTCTCTGAAGTGAAGCCATGCTCAACCAGTTCCCTGTCGTGAAGACCGGCCATATCAATGATCACAGCGTTGAGGTTTTCAGAAGCAATGTATCCGTATTCGGTTGCTGCGATTTTTATCCCTGACGGTAACTTCCCTACTATGTCTGACATGTATTGGACGGCTGCCCACCAGGGAAGCGTTTCCAGTACCTCGCCTGATGAACTGCGATATTCAGTTTCCGGAGAATAGAGCTGAATTGAAGGAAGAGCAGCTCTCCACCAGTCGGCTATTACGAGTTTTGCTGGAAGGTATAAAGCAGGGAAAAGAACAAGTATGCATAACGAAATTCGAATCAGAGCGTGTCTGCAGGTAAATGAATGACCATGCTTAATGTAACTTTCACCGGCAATGAAAGCAGTAAAAACAAGGAAGGGTATTGCTGGAAAGTAGTACCTGGCAAACCAGCCCATGATCTGAACAGACCCTGAAAAGAAAAAGAAGGTTATTACTACTGGCAGAATAATTGCCAGGAGGGGTTTAAGACTGTGTTTTCCGGAAAAGAGAATTGCCACTGCCGCAAAAGGAGACACATCTCTGAGGAATAGCAGAAGATATTCTGCTGCATTCCAGTTTCTCAGACCTGCGTATCCTTTGAAAAAGTCACCGGTCTTTGAGTAAAATGGTATTGGAAGGGCAGAGCCGAACTGATTTAAATAAAGGAGAAGAAGAAGTCCTACCCCTGCACAGAACGCAAGTAAAAAAATAGCTGCCTGACCAGGGGTAAATTTGTTAACACTGAGAAGAAACAAGACAGGAAAGAGAACAGCATAAACACCGTTATCCGGACGCACCATAAAGGTAAAAACAGAGGCAAGTAAAAGAATAGTGTAAGCCCTCAAATTGGAATTCCTCCTGTAGAACACAACAGAAAGAACAAGAAAAGAATTTGAAGCGAAGGCGAGAGTTGTTTCCATGCCGGTGAAGCAGTGGTATCTGAAAGAACTGGATAGAAGACATAGCGGAATCACAAGAAGCGGCAGATGCAATTTTGCTAACTGCCCCTCCCCACCAGACAAATAGCCTGCCCCAATGAGAAGAAGAAGACCCGTAAGACCTGCAGAACATGATGTAAGGCTGAGCAATAAAGAATTCTCCGTTTGAAAAAGGCTTTTGAGGAAGGTAATCAGAAAAAGATATGCAGGGCTGGTTGCGCCGTAAGCGGCCCCCTCTGAGGTGTTCCAGGAAAAACCGTTGCCTGCTAAATAATTAGAAGCATACCGGCAGTACATGTAGGAATCATCAAATTCAGTGGACATTCTGGAAGGAGCATAGAGTGCAATGAAGAAGGTCACGGAAAGAAGAGAGGCAAAAACAATCACAATTTTCAAAAGCCTGGTTTTTAGTAGTAAATTCATTCAGGAATAATGACTTCCTCTGTTCAGTTAGTCAAGATGGAAGGCAGCCAATACAGGTTATATTTCAACCCATTGCACACTTGCTCTGATCTATTACTTTATGTATAACCTGTTTTCTGAAAGTTACTCTCCTATGTAAAACCGTATGGAAACAAGTAATATGAAGAGGCTCTTTTCTGATGTTTAAAAGATTGCTTTCTCACAGCATCTACATCATACCGATCCTTTTTATGATTTTACTCTGCTATTCAGTACTTTCAGGAAGCATTTATCTGGGCGCTGCTGACGATGCCTTTTTCTATTTCAGAATAGCAGACAATTTTGTCGGGGATGGATTGCTTTCCTTCGATGGACTGACGGCAACCAACGGATTCCATCCACTTTGGATGGGAGCACTTGTCTTGCTCCGGTTCTTTGTTTCAGGTCCAGAAGGATTTCTTTCGTCAGTGTTTGTCCTTTCTGCTGTGCTGATGACCATGTGCGGTGTTCAGTTCATCAGATTTGCCAGCAGCAGGTATTCTTTTCCGGTAATCCTTCTTGTTCTTTTTTTTCTTCTCAGGTACATGAGAGACTTTGCACTGATGTGCATGGAAACTTCAATCCTCCTGCCTGTCTCCTTTGCTCTTTTATCGGTTGTAAGCAGGTTGCATTACAAGTCATCAAGGAGAGACTTCTGGCTAACTGGGATTCTTATGGCACTGATGGGAGCGGCCCGGCTGGATTCAGTGGTTTTAGGGCTGTTGATTCTGCTGTACGTCTTCAAGTCTTTTGGAAAAAGAGCGCTGCTTCCATGTATGATTCCCGGAGTACTCTTCGCTCTTTCATATTTCTCTCTTAATTTTGCATTTACCGGCGGGTTTATTTCTGTTTCAAGCATGATGAAGGCATCAGGATTTGGATTCAACCATCTTTTTTTCAATCAGTTATTTCTTTTTTCAGACCCTCTGGGTTTTAGAAGCCCCTGGGGTTTGTATCTCCTTCTCCTGGCGGCATCGATTCCAACACTGATCATCAGAAGATTACCTGATACGGCGAAGATTTCGAGCTTGTTTCTTATCTTATCAACAGCTGCACAGCTGTTCTTTTCTCAATGGCGCTTGTGGTATTGGTACGCATATCCAGCTGTTATCTTTCTGGCTTTTGGTCTGCCCTCTCTGCTTCAACTGATTTACGGGAAACTGAATTTCACGGAGAAACTCAGAAAGGCAACATGCGCACTAATGCTTTGTGCTGTTTTTGTGCTGAGTATTTACTGGGGGCTGAGTTACGGACAAGTTGAGCAGAATGATTTCAGGAACAGAAATATGCTGATAGCCCGGGAACTTAACGGACTTCTTTCTGACAGCGCTGTAATTGCCATGGGAGACAGAGCAGGAAGTTTAGCATACTTTTTTCAGGGTAATGTGATTCAGTCAGAAGGACTTGCAGGAAATGGCGCTCTGGTTGAAGCAATCCAGTCCGGGAATCTGGAAGAACACCTGCACACACTGGGAGCAGATTACATTTTCAGCTGGACAGGACCGCATCTTGTTAACGAATACGACAACTGGGATATTGTGATACCTGACATAGCCCAGTCTGCTGTTTTTAATAATGTGATAAAAGTTTACAGACAGAGTGAAATTTACCGGTGGACAGGAGAGAGTGAATCAGCTTTTCTCTGGAGTTTCAATGAAGACTGACCGAACTCTGTTCATTATGCTTCTTCTTCCTGCATTGTTCTTGCTTTTGCAGAGCTTGAATTACGGCTTTGTCTCTGATGATTTTTACCTGGTCTACAGACAGGAAACAGAAGGGTTCTTCTCCAGCTGGGGAGGTGAACAGGGAAACACCTTCTTCAGACCTGTGACAGTGTTTACATACGCGTCAGACAACCTTTTGTGGGGATTGAACCCGGCAGGATATCATCTTACCAATATTCTCTGGCATCTGCTCTGCTCTGTTATTGTGTACCTCCTGGCCTTAGAGCTGTTCAGGGACGGGACCAGAGCCTTTCTCACCGGATACCTGTTCATGCTTCTTGCGTGTCATTCAGAATCAGTTGCATGGATTTCCGGTAGAACTGACCTGATAGCAACTGCATTCGCGCTTCTGTCCATTCTGTTTTTTATCAGGCGGAGTTTTCTTGCTGTCCCGTTGTTTGTTTTTGGTCTCCTGGCAAAAGAGAGTGTGATAACTGTTCCTGTGATCTGGTTTCTTCTGGCAGTTTACCTGGGCACCTGGAAAGAAAGACAGGAAAGAATTCTTCTTCTTTCCGGATTGGGGATCTGGACTTTATACACAGGAGGCAGACTGCTGTTTTCCCCGGGTTTCTCCAATGGTCTGGATTCTGCAGGGATTTCACTTCAATCCTTGCCGGAGCTGACAGGGAATCTGGTGAGATACCTTTTCCGCGTTTTTGCCCCGCCCCTGCCCCTGTCTATTCGTTCTTTTGTTTTGTCCAATGCAGCTCTGGTACCTGCTTTTCTTGCATCAGTCTTCGCTGCAATGTGGGTTCTGTACAGGAAACGATGTGCTGAAAGCGGGAAACAGATTCTCCTGTTTGCAGGGTGCTTTCTTGTCTCACTGCTCCCTGTAATTTTCATGAAGGTTTCTCTTTTTGATTCCAGGTCCGAGAGATTCCTTTACCTTCCAGGAGTGTTTGCCTCGCTGATGCTTGTAAAATGGATGTATTCTGTTATTGCTGCCAGGCGAATTGCTGCAATTGTATTGATTCTTTTCTCTCTTCTTCAGGGAGTGTTTCTATACAGGTCCTTCAGAAACTGGCAGATTGCCGGAGAGATGTGCCGGGAGATTGTCAGCAGCGGGAGTGTGGAAATTCCGGATAACTATAAAGGAGCCTATGTGTTCCGGAACGGTTATGAAGAAGCCGTTCTGATTTTCTCAAACTGACCTGGTACTTTAATGTATTGATTGAAGCTTCTTGACTTATACTAAATAGTATAATACTGTATAGTATAACAAAAGGAGAACAGTGTGAATCCTTTCAAGTATGGTCAGGTGGTAAGCCGGGAAGATTTCTGCCCCAGGCCGGATTACATCAAACAGATCAGGGGGTTCATAGAATCAGGTCAGAATGCAGTTCTTACAGGCGAGAGAAGGATCGGGAAAACATCTCTGATCTGTGAAGCGGTTCAGAAAACAAAGAACCGCAGAATGATTTACATTGATCTTCTGGAGGTGAAAACCTCTGACGACCTCTGCAGAAGAATGATAAGGGCTCTGCTTTCTGCAGAAAAACAATCATCTTTCCTGACCAGAATAATGAAAGGTCTTGCCGGTCTCAGGCCTTCTCTTTCCATCGACCCGATTTCCGGCCAGCCAAGCATTTCTCTTGACAGCAGGGTATCACTTGATCCGGATTCAATAGAATCGATTCTGGATCTGTTTGCAGGGATGAATGAAACCGGCAGGATCGTAGTGGTGTTCGATGAATTCCAGGACATACAGAACCTTAAGGATTACAGGGAAGCTCTTGCTGTTCTCAGGAGCAGGATACAGTTTCATGGAGACATCCCGTACATTTTCGCAGGAAGCATCAGAAACAGGATGGTTGAAATATTCACAGATCCGGAAAGTCCCTTCTTTAAATCCGCTCTCTCAATGGAGATAGGCCCACTGCAGAGCAACAGATTCAGCCGATTCCTGAAGAAGAAATTTGATGATGGGAAAAGGATCGTATCTCCTGCTCTTCTTAAGAGAGTTATAAAAATGTTTGATTCAGTTTCCGGAGACATACAGGAATTCTGCTGTGCCCTGTGGGATTGTTCATCACCTGGGGATGAGATTTCAGAAGACCTGTTTGAAAAAGCATTTCACCTTGTCTTCGCAAGAGAGTCCAAAACATATGAATCGCTATTAATGCAGGTTTCTGCGCAGCAGTTGAAATGCCTTACAGCACTGGCAAGACTGGGGGGGTTTTCACCTTACTCCAGGGAGTTTCTATCCCACGCAGGAATTGCCCAGGCGGGTTCTGTTCGAATGGCCCTTACAAAGCTGCGCTGGAAAAAAATTCTTTTCAGAAAAAAGAAGGAATACAGATTTACAAATCCATACTTCAAACACTGGCTTCTCTGGAAGAATTACTGAAAATGACCTGTTGTGGAAAGACTGATTGAATGGCGGAGAAGGAGGGATTCGAACCCTCGGTGGAGTTTCCCCCACATACGCTTAGCAGGCGTACGCCTTAAACCAGCTCGGCCACCTCTCCACGCATTCAATCGGGCGTCAATTATCTCTATAATTTCCGTTGCAGTCAACCCCGACCGGTGGTGCCGAAGGGAATTTCAGGTTTTATAGTAGAGGGTATCATCTGAAAGGAAGACCCCATGCCAAGAGTGGACAGGCTGGTAATTGGAATCTTCGGCAGGATCAATGCCGGGAAAAGTACATTGATGAATCTTCTTACACAGCAGGAAACCTCAATAGTAGATGCTCAGCCCGGAACAACTGCAGACGTAAAGAGTTCTGTGATGGAGATTCACTCCCTTGGGCCTGTTCGCATTCTCGACACTGCCGGATTGGATGAGGCTTCTGATCTGGGTGGAAAGAAAAGAGCAAAGGCTCTTGCCGCTCTGGAGGAAGTGGACATTGCACTTCTTGTAGTAGATCCTGTTCAGGCATTTGTATCCATGCAGCTGGAGGTGGAGGAGCTTGTGGCATCCATGGCTGCCAGAACAGGCAGGAAACTCGGTGTGGTTTTTAATGTGCGTTCCGATGCAAAAGCCCTTCTTCTCAACACAGGAGCAACCCTTTCAGAGGCCAGGGAGTTCTGCAGAACAGTGCTTCCTGACAGAAAGAATACACCTGAACTTACAGCAGACCTTTCAGTCCGGGAGGATTACCTGAGAACGGTGGAGTTTATTGCTGAAGCAAAACCTGCGGAAATGGCACCGGTGCCGCTCCTTCCCTTCCTGAACCCCAGGAGCCCGGTGCTGATGCACATTCCCCTGGACGAAGAATCTCCCACAGGCAGGCTTCTACGGCCTCAGGAGATGGCAATGGAGTATCTTCTTCGACTGATGGTGCCTGTGGGTCTGTACAGAACAGATCTTGCTCTTGCCCGAAGCAATTCGTCGCTGCTGGTGGACAGGGAGAGAAAAAAGTTTACAGAGTTTCTTGAAGCTCTGGAAAAGGGCAGTGGAGGGCTTCAACTGGTGGTAACTGATTCCCAGGCAATAGATGTGATGAGTAAGTGGGTACCTGACAGCATTCCTCTTACAACTTTTTCAATAATGATGATTAACCAGACTGCCGGGGGCGATATGGATCTTTTTGTTCGTGGAGTAGCCCGGATGAATGAGCTTACTCCTGAAAGCAGAGTTCTTATTGCCGAGGCCTGTAACCATGACAGAATTGCAGAAGATATTGGAACCGTGCAGATACCGAAAAAGCTGAACAGTCTTTTCCCTGGTATAACGGTGGAACACGCCTTTGGCCGCGAGTTTCCTGATCCGCCGGGATTAAGAGAGTATGATCTGGTGATCCACTGTGGAGGATGCATGATAAGCAGGCAGAAACTTGCTGCCAGAGTTGGCAGGCTTTCTGAGGCCGGGGTGCCCATTACCAATTACGGGTTTGCTCTTTCCTGGTTTGAAGGCCCTGAAGTTCTCTCACGCGTACTTGAACCCTGGAGGAATAAATGATACCTCTCCTGTTTCTTCTCTGCTCATTTCAACTTACCGGGGAGGATGGCGCAATAGTGATGCTGTCAGGCGTTCCCGCGGACCCATGGGCATCACTTTCAGACTCTCAGCTGGAAGAAATGTGGACCTACGGAATAGAAGGATATCAGGTTCTGCGCTCCGGCTGGTCAGGTTATGTCCTTCGTGGTCCAGAGGGCTCGGCTTCTGTTCTTACCTCTTTGTGTGAGACACTGGTTCAGGACAGCCTGATTCCTGACAGTTCATTATGGAGCAGAACTCTGCAGCTGGCCTGGAACACAAATGCTCTATCCGGCTTTACTGTGATCGAGGATGAGCTGGGAGATGTTTCTGATATGCCCTTCCGCACAAGCCGATGGCTTGAAACAGGACCTGACACACTGATACTTTCCCTGCCGGTGAGCAATACAGTGCTGTTCTGGTCAGGGGGATTTACAGGAGACTTCAATATGGCAGCCTGGCGGGGGATCGGCACAGAGATAATACCTGCAGGAGATCATTGCGTTGCCTCACTGGTATCATCTGCCATCTCAGGCTCACCGGATGACATAATCAACCTGGAGTATGTATCAGCTCCTTTGGATGTCTGGTGGGGAGAAACATGGGCACCATTGCTGGAAGCAGCAGACAGTATTGTTTTCCGGCAGATGCCATTGGGACAGATGCCTCAGAACTCTCTTGTATGGATAAGAGGTACCGGGGGACAACAGCTGCAACCCTGGGTTATGACAGCTTCTCCACCACCTCCTGTTACGGCATCTCATTCTGTTGCCCGTATTCAGGGAGTAATACCTGAAACCTTATTCCCCTCTGAGCTCAGCGGCACTGTTACAGTTGACATGCCCGGAAATGCCGGGAGCGCTGCCAGGGCTGCTTATGCAGCAGCGCTGCTTGAAAGAATTACAGCCAGAATGGCACTTCAGGGAGGTGCGCTGTGCAGGGGAAGATTCACAGCTGATGGTCTGGTCAGCTTACAGATTACAGGGGTTGACTGGTCCTCTTCAGAGGCTCTTCAGGTAATTCTGGAGGAACTGACTCCCATAATTTTCACTGCGCCGGAAACAGAACTTATGAACAATGCTGCAGTGAAAGCAGGAATTCCTGTTATGGATCAGAGAGAGACAGTGGAACTTCTTGCAGTTGTTACAGGTTTTCTACGGCAGTAATTACTGGGCCTCGGCTATTTCAATCCACTGCTCTTCAAGGGCAGAGAGCTGATCGCTGAGGTAGGAGTGCTCCTTCTGCAGTTCAACAAGGCGTGTTGCATTTCCGGCAACTTCCGGAACTGAGAAAAGACCTTCTATCTCATCCCTTCGCTTTTCAAGGGGTTTCATTTTCTTCTCTATACGCTCAAGCCGTTTTTCCGACACTCTGCGAATCCGGTAAGCCCTGTTGCGTTCCGCAGCCTCTTTCCTTTTTCTCTCCTTTTCTGCTTCTCTTGACGTTTCCACAGCAGTATTTCTGTTCTGTTGAACACCAAGCTGTTTGTCAGCGATTTCCCGAAGTTTTGCAACATACTCCCGGAAGTTACCCGAGAACATTCCGACTTTTCCGTCTTTCACCAGAAAAAGCCTTTCAGAGAGAGCTGACAGAAGTTTTTCATCATGGCTTATCAGGATCAATGTGCCGGTGTACCGGGAGAGAGCTTCCTGGAGAACATCCCTGCTGAAAATGTCAAGGTGATTGGTGGGCTCATCAAGAATGAGCAGGTTTGTTGGCTTGATAAGAATACCCGCCAGGGCAAGGCGGCTGGTTTCACCTCCGGAGAGAACAGAAACAGGTTTCATTACATCGTCACCGGTGAAAAGGTATCTGCCAAGGTAACTGCGGATCTCTTTTTCGCTTCTGGATGGAGCAAGATCATGCACATGGCGGAGCACTGTGCTTTCCTTGTTCAGCTGAAGATCAACTTCCTGTGAGTAATATCCGATTCTTACTCCGGTGCCTTCAGTAACAGTGCCGGTTGTTGGCTCTTCGATCCGGGCGAAAAGACGGGAAAGAGTAGACTTGCCTCCTCCATTCTTTCCCACTATCCCGATTCTTTCGCCCCTCTGAATCTCGAGATTTACACCGGAGAAAACAGTTTTGTCATAGTCTTTGGATACATTCTCAAGTTCCAGGACCTTTGTACCGCTTCTGGGCACCGAAGGAGGCTTGATAATCATTCTTTTCGGGCTTCTGTAGGTAGTAATGGCTTCAAGCTTTTCAAGCATCTTCTCACGGCTTCTCACCTGGAAGCGCTTGCTTTCGGTTGCTTTGAATTTTCTTATGAATTTTTCGTGTCGATCTCTCTCTTCCTGAATTTTCCTGGCTTCTTTTTCAAGGAGTTCATTGTGAACAAGTTTTTCCTTTACATAAAAGGAATAATTACCGCCCCAGGTGTGCAATTCACCGAATTCAAGCTCGGTAACTCTGTTGATTACCCGGTCGAGGAAAGCGGGATCATGAGAAATGATCCAAACCGCTCCCCGGAACCTTTGGAGGAACTCCTCAAGCCAGAGACGGGCATCAAGGTCCAGGTGATTGGTGGGCTCATCAAGAAGAATAAGGTCAGGGTTTCCAAGGAGAATTGTTCCAAGCATGGCTCTCATTTTCCACCCGCCGGAAAAGTCTGCCAGTGGCTTCTCGAAATCATCATTTGTAAAACCAAGCCCGCTGAGAACTGCCTTTGCCCTGGATTGAAGATTGTATGCCCCGGTGGCGTGAATTTTGTCCTGAACCTCGGAAAGCTCACGGGCAATCTCCTTTTCAACCATCCCATGGGACTCTATCCGGGAGTGGAGTTCCGCCTCTTTCTCCAGAGCTTCTGCGATGTCTCCTGATCCGGCACAAACAGCCTGAAGCAGATTACCGGGAGGGAATTCGCTTATCTGCTGCGGGAGATAACCTATTCTCAGCCCTCCAGATTTACTCACTGTTCCTGCTGTAGGCTCCAGTTCACCTGAGAGGATCCTCAACAGAGAGGTTTTTCCTGCACCGTTTACTCCAACAAGGGCAACTCTGTCTCCTGCATTCATGTTGAAAGTAATACCGCTGAAAATTTCCTCAGCACCGAATTCCAGACTGACTCCATTTACTGAAAGAAGCATCAGCCCATCACCTCCTCTGTTACATCAAGGGGGCTGAAAAATAGATAGTCTGCAGAAACCAGTCTGAATCTAACTCCCTTATAGTCCATGTTTACCTTCTCGGGCCAGGTTCCATGAAGATGGCCGTATACACAGAGAGATACTCCGTTTTCTGCAAGAATTTCAGCGAACCTTCCAGGCTTGCCGTCAACAACTGGAGGGTAGTGCATCATGTACACCAGATTCTGCCCTGTTTCCAGAATACTTCGTGCCTGCTCCAGTGCCAGTTCCATTCTCCCCAGCTCCCTTTTATAAATCTTTTCGTCCTGGGAAGCTCTGTAGCCATCCCACAGGGGAGAGTTCCATCCCCTGGAAGCAGCCAGAATAAAAGTGCCACAGGAGACAGCAGCTCTTTGAAGAGGAATAATGGACGGTCCGGTAAACTCCTTAACCTGTTTCAGAGAGCTCCACCAGAAGTCATGGTTTCCCCTGCAGACGTATTTAGTTCCAGGGAGACTGTTCAGGAAATCAAGATCCGGTTTTGCCTCGGCGAAGTTCATTCCCCAGGAAATGTCTCCGGGAACAAGAACAATATCTTCTTCAGAAACAGATTCGCGCCAGTTTTTTTCTATCTGAGCCGGATGATTTTTCCAGCGGTCTCCGAAAATGTCCATTGGCTTGTTCACCGAGAAACCAAGGTGCGGGTCGGAGAGGGCGAAAATTCTCATTTTGCCCTTTCCAGCCAGATGGACACAGCTTCAGATACACCGCTCTCTTCATGGGAGGCAACGGTTCTGTATTTCTTTTTCAAGTTTTCCGGTGAATTGGCAACAACGAATGAGGTTTCTGCCCATTCAAGCATGTGAACATCATTCCAGTCATTGCCTGCAGCTGCTGTGTTTATCCTGCTTACTCCCAGTTCCTGCCTTATGAATTCACAGCCAGAGCCTTTGTTCACCCCTGCAGGAAAGACCTCTATCCATACTGTATGGTTATCAAGAGGGCTTGTTGCACGGATAACAGAGAATTTTTCACCAAGCACAGAAGCAAGAGCTGGAATAACACTGTGGGCTCTTTCGGGGCTTACAAAACCTATGACCTCTGACGACTCGATCTCCGGGGAGATTATTTCCTGCGAGAAGCCTCTGTAGTACTCAAGCCTGTTCTTGAAATCACTGCCGTGGCTGCCTGGTATCCAGTGAAGCTTGTGGGCATCGGGAAAAGGACCTTGAATGGACACATCCCTCACACCCAGAGAGCTTAATGCATTGTGAATTTCAGCTGTTTCCAGAGGGGACAGCAGGTGTGACAGTTTTACAGTTCCCTCTGAGTTAATAATTCCTGCACCTGAAGAAAGCACATACCAGTCTACAGGAAGGATTAATCCATTCAGCGATCGCCACAGAGAAAAAGGGCTTCTGCCAGTTGCAAGAACTACAGCACAACCATGGTTCCTTAGCCTTTCCAGACTTTCAAGGTCTTCTCTGCTGATTGATCTGTCTTTTCTGGCCAGTGTTCCGTCGAAGTCTGTTACAAAGAGTGAGGTGTGTTTCATAGTGTGTAATATATTCCCGATTCCAAAGGAACTGGAGGAATCGTGAGAAAAATAGCTGTCTTTGATCTGGATGGTACTCTCCATCACACTGAAATAGCCCTTGCACCAGCAATTGCAGATGCAGCTGGAGATGTTACAGGAGCGGAAAAACCATCATTTGATCTTATCAATTCTCTATATGGAGAACCGATTGAAGAATTCTGCAGAGTTCTTACCGGAAGAACTGATGAAAAAACTTTTAACTTATTCGTGGACCGGGTGAAATTTTACCAGGCTATCACCATTCCGGAGCTGGGTGCTCTTTATCCCGGAACCATAAAAATGCTGGAAGAACTGAGGGATAGAGGATATGATCTTGCAGTTCTGTCAAATGCAAACCTTGACTACATACAAGCAGTTACTGAACAGCTGAACATCAGACATTTCTTTGGAAGAATTCAGGGGAAAAATGCTGTATCATCAAAGAGCAGACGGCTTGCCGAGCTGATAGAAGACTATGAATTTGCAGTAATGGCGGGAGACAGATATCACGATGTACAGGCGGCTCTTGAAAACTCCATTCCGGCAATTGCCTGCAGTTACGGTTATGGATCAGAGAAGGAACATGAAGGAGCTTTAAAGGTTAAAAATCCCGGTGAGATAGTTGAGGTTATAGAAGGTCTTTTCAGGCAAGGTACCGGAACAGAGCAATAACCTTTCCCACGATTCGAATGCCTGCAAGTTCCCTGCCGAAGTACTCCATAACTTTGTACTCATCGTTGGAGGGCACAAGTTTAACCGTGTCACCGTACTTGAAGAACCGCTTAACCGTTGCCTCATCCTCTACCATGACCACTGCAAGTGCACCCTGTTCCACGAACTGAACCGGTTTTACAAGAACAAGATCTTCGTTGTTTATCCCGTCGCCGATCATGCTGTCACCTCTGACCCTGAGCCAGAAAAGGCCTTCCGTTCCCCTGTATCTTCTTGGGACTGGAAGATAGCCCTCTTCGTTCTGAACAGCCAGAATGGGCTGGCCGGCGGCGACTCGCCCGATGATAGGGGCGCGGTAATCGAAAGGGTTGACACCCCTTCCTGCGGAAGGGAGAGACAGCGCTCTTGCAGAACCGTCTTCTCTTGTGAGGTAACCCTTCTCAACAAGCCGATCTATGTGATCTTTAACACCCTTGGTGCTTTTCAGATTAAAAGCCTTCTGGGTTTCCCTTATGGAAGGGGGATATCCCTTTTCAGCAATGAATGACTCAATGAATTCAAGAAATTGCTTTTGTCTTGCTGTAAGGTCGCTTCTCATGTTTGTTCTCTCCCACCTGTGAAACATATGTTTACTATATGGAGGTAGAAAAACACCGTCAAGCCATGAGTTGAAAGTATTAGTCCAGCAAGTCGCTGAAATAAATGATGTAAACTGCTATTCTCTCTTTAAGGTCATCGTTGGATCCGTCGGTGTAGAGAAGAATGCTGAAATTGAGAGATTCAACGGTGCCGTCATCGCGGATTATTGCAACGTCTCTGAAACGGTGATTCTTAAGTCTGCCGTCACCGGTAAGTTCGAAGATGCATTCTTCAGAGGGATCCAGGAACTCTTCTTCATCTATGTAGCCGAGAACATTGAAGTTGTCGTCTTCTATTCTGAGCATGTCGCTGTCTTCATCAGTGACGATTCTGCCCAGGGGCATGAATGATGCATCCTCTATCCGGCCATCTTCGCGAACATATCCGATGGTCTCATAGTTGCTGTTCTCAAGCCTGAGATGACCGGCAAAAGAAACTGCAGCAAGCATCAGCACAAGAAACAAACTTATATTTTTCAAACGGGATTCCCCTTTCATGCTTTATATTCAGTGCTAATACTTTCTCTAAGATTCAAGCAGGTGTCAAGGGGCATGGAGTCATTATTTGTGTTTTTCATTCTATCAACGCTGCTGGATCCTCCGCCTCTGGATGTTAATACCGCATCGGTTGAAGACCTTACTCTTCTCAGCGGTATCGGTGAGGCAACAGCCGCCAGTATTGTAGAATTCAGAGAAACCATATCGCCGTTCCTGTCCGTTGATGAACTTATCTTCGTGCCTGGCATCGGTCCATCGCTGCTGGAAAGTATTCATCCCTTTGTAGTTGCATCGCATGATGATTGTTCCGCAGATCGCCTGGACACACTTCCGGTACGCTGCCCTGAAGACACTCTGCTTTCAATTGTTTTTCTGGATGTAGGGAACGGAGATGCCGTTGTTCTTAAAACAGCTGAACAGACTTGGCTTATAGATGGAGGTCCTCCAGGAGAAGGGGCAATGCGCGCTCCTGTAGTGCAGCGACTGATTGAATGCTCTA
This sequence comes from uncultured bacterium, assembly GCA_964386635.1. Lineage (GTDB taxonomy): Bacteria > Fermentibacterota > Fermentibacteria > Fermentibacterales > JCC-6 > Sabulitectum. The sequence continues at coordinate 19,127 of CAYLRO010000038.1, forward strand.
TCGATACTCTATCAACTGTAGCGTTTACCCATCCTCATGCTGATCACATAGGCGGATGCAGGGACGCCATGGAAGCATTCAGCTGTACAAAACTCATTGACCCCGGGATCACTCACTCCTCACCGGTATATGAGGAGTTGCTTGATTTCGCGTTAGGCAGCAACTGCAGCTACACCGTGCCGGAGATGGGCGACTGCTGGGATATCGGGAGTGGAGTGGGAGTTGAGATAGTGTGGCTGGAAAGGGGGGCCTGTTCTCCCAATGAGGCTTCAGCAGTGTACCTGGTTACCTGCAGTGGTTTCTCGCTGCTGATTACAGGGGACATAGAGAATGAATCGATAATGCAGATGACACTTAACCAGACTCCGGTGACAGTTATGAAAGTTCCACACCACGGAAGCAGAACATCTCTCTTCCCTGCCTGGATACGCCGCACAGACCCTCAGGCAGCTGTTTTCAGCTGCGGCAGACAGAATCCCTTCGGGCATCCCAATGCTGATGTAGTAAGAGCATGGCAGGAAACCGGAGCGGCTATCTTGCGAACAGACCTGAACGGGAATATCTTCCTGTACACCGACGGAGAATCATTTACATTTACCCTTTCCATGCAGTGAGCAGCAGAAATGAAAAAAGGTTCCCGGTTTACTCCATATCTCTACCTGTTGCCAGCTCTTCTTGTGGTAATCGCTTTCCGTACCATTCCAATTCTGGCAAGCTTCACTGCATCATTCACAGATTATGACATAGGCGGATTTCACGGATTTACCGGATTCGACAATTATGTCAGAATGTTTACCGATGCCCGTTTCTGGAGCAGTGTTCTGAACACAAGCTTCTTTGTTCTCGGTGTTGTCCCGGCAGGGATTCTCATCCCGCTTTTTCTTGCAATGCTTCTCAGAGGTGAATTGAAGGGTAAAACTGTCTACAGAACTATATACTTCCTGCCTGTTGTAACCTCTGCTGTTGCAGTATCTGTTGTGTGGACCTGGCTGTTCAAGCCGGAAGCAGGTCCTATAAACGGGGTAATTACTGCACTGGGCGGGGATCCGCTTATGTGGCTTCGCGAGCCCAGGGGGATTTTCGAGATGATGCTTTCTCCTCTTGGAATTAAACCCAGGGGAATTTTAGCAGGTCCCAGCCTGGCCCTTGTCTCTCTGATGATCGTCAGTGTCTGGAAGAGCATCGGATACAATACAGTTCTGTTTCTTGCAGGCCTTGAGAACATCTCGAATACTTACTACGAAGCCGCCAGGCTGGATGGTGCAGGGAAATGGGGTACATTCCGTCATGTAACCTGGCCACTGCTTTCTCCCACAACATTTTATGTTCTCATAATGAGCACCATAGCATCTTTCCAGACCTTTGCTCTTGTTTATGTAATGACCCCGCCTCCAGGCGGCGGCCCACTGGGCACAACCAACGTAATAGTGTTCTACCTTTTCCAGAAGGCGTTTGACCGATTCGATATAGGATATGCAAGTGCCATCAGTGTGTTCCTGTTCTTTGTACTGCTGATCCTCACCATTTTCCAGAGGCGAGTGGGAGAAAGGAGGGTGCATTACTCATGAGACCATCAGGCATTCTGAAACACTTTTTCCTTATTGCCGGCAGTCTGATAATGCTGATGCCGTTCCTCTGGATGATTTCCACCAGCCTGGAACAGGGAGGACTGAACAATTATGTGGAAGCCTGGAACAGGGTTCCCTTCCAGACATATTTTCTGAATACTCTTCTTGTAACAGGCCTTTGTCTGGCTGGAGTTCTTGTAACAACTTCTCTTGCGGCTTATGCCTTTGCCACCATGGAGTTTCCAGGCAGAGGAATGATGTTCATTCTGTTTCTGTCCACGATGATGGTACCTCAGCCTGTTTACCTGGCTCCCAGTTATGTGCTGCTCTCCAAGTTGGGATGGGTGGACACTTACCTGGCTCTGATTATTCCATGGACTGCCAATGTCTTCAGCATATTCCTCCTGAGACAGCATTTCAAAACTCTGCCGAAATCTCTTTACGAAGCTGCCAGGCTGGATGGATGCAGCAGGTTCGGATACCTCTGGAGGGTTGCCCTTCCCCTGTCCAGGTCTGTGATTGCCACTATTACTCTCTTCAACATCATTGGATCCTGGAACAGTTTCATGTGGCCACTGGTGGTTACACATTCCGAAAAACTCAGGGTTCTTCAGGTGGGTCTCAGTTACTTCAATCAGGAACAGTCCAGTAACTATCAGCTTCTCATGGCTGCCTCCACATTCAGTGTGCTTCCTCTGCTGATCCTCTTCCTCTTTGCCCAGAAGCAGCTTGTGGCAAGTTACTCCCGTTCCGGCATGAAAGACTGATCTTGTATTTTCTTGTTTTCTGCGCACTTTTTGGTTCTCTGCGTCAGGAAGTCTCACAGTTTCTTGCTGAGTACAGTTTTAACGGCTACACTGTTCAGTGGAGCAGGGGTTTATATTTGACCATCGGAGAGCCCGGTACCCTGTGGTTATTCCTCCGTGGAAATCTTGAGGGAGTGGTGGGAGCTGCCGGTGGTGAAACGGTTCTGGATGTATCAATGGAACTCTCAGGGCCGGATATGAATATTACTGATAGTACCCGGGATGATTTGCCGGTCATTCCATTCAGCACCGGAGATGAACCGGGTCTGTACAGGGTTACCGTTACCGCAAGAGACATGCTGTTCGGTTCACAGGCCGACAGTGTGTATGTTTTCACCTCTCTGAGGGAGGTTGAGAGCCTAGTAAGCAACTCAGACCCGGCAGAGCCGGAATAGATATACAGGGGGATTGAAATGAGATTTACCTGTGCGTTAGCACTTATCCTGACAGTGGCTGTGTTCGCTTCAAGCGGCACTACCGGCTTCACTTTTCTTCAGGTTCCCACAGGAGCCAGAGCTGTTGCAATGGGTGGAGCTTTCACTGCAGTTCCAGGAGACCCTCTCGCCCTCTACTGGAATCCGGCTGCAGCAGCAAATATTGAAAAAAGCGTGCTTTCAACTTCATACAACAGCTATCTTCTTGACATGCAGGCAGGTTTTATAGGGTGGGTCAACCCCAGAGAAACCAGCACACTTGGAGTTTCAGTAAATTACTTCTACGGCGGAAGTTTTGACAGAACAACCATGGAAGATCCAATGGGCACAGGTGAGGAATTCTCAACCACTAGCATGGCGCTTGCGGGAACCTACGCCCGTCCTCTTTCAGAGACCATCTCCGTAGGCGCTACAGGCCGTTTCATCTACTCACAGATAGATTCATACAATGCTAACGGCTTCAGCGTAGATATCGGCAGCATGTACTGCCCTGCCGCACTTCCCGGATTTACAGGTGCTCTTGTTGTCAGGAATGCCGGAATTCAGACAAAAGCATTTTACAGCGAGAATGATCCTATGCCAACAGAAATGTCTGCAGGAGTCTCTCAGCAGCTGCTTAATGGAGACCTTCTCATTGCTGCAGATGCCACCATGCCCTTTGAGGGAGAATTGGACGCATCAGCAGGCGTGGAATATCTGCCAGTCAGTATGCTTGCTGTAAGAGCAGGCTGGAGCCTTTCAGCAATGAACACTGCTGACGAGGCCGGCGGAGGCTTTGTGGATGCAATGGGATTCGGGATGGGCACCAGATACAACCAGTTTACTCTGGATTATGCATTCAAGCCTGTAGCGGACCTTGGAGACACTCACCGGATCACTCTGGGGATGGATCTCTAAAACAACACCGAGACATTGACTTAGCTCAGACAACTCCATTATTCTCTGGCAGATTCCGCGCAGTAAATTGAGCGGATGCGCCTGCTTCTAAACCATTCGGTGTACTTCGCTCGGAGGGAGGGGTCGGATGTTTTCACTTTTCATTATTTATGTTGCAATCACAGGGCAGGGATCCTGGGTTGATACAACTTTTGTTTCTGACGCTCTTGGGAAAGAATGTCCGGTGATGATATACCTGCCGGAAGGATATGACCCTCAGGGCTCTGAGCAGTATCCCGTTATTTACTGGCTGCACGGCTGGGGAAATCATTACAACAGCTACCCGCTGCTTCAGAAGACTGTAATGGACAGTCTCATCACAGAAGGAGTGATACAGAAGACCATTCTTGTAAAGGCGGAAGGATGGTGTGAGCCATACGAGGGCAGCATGTGGTGCAATTCAGCTCTGTATGGGGCTTATGAGGACTTTCTGGTTTCAGATCTGATTGAATTCACCGAAGAAGCATTCCAGGCTATACCTGATCCTGCATGCAGATCGATCTCGGGTCACTCAATGGGAGGTACAGGAAGCCTGGATGTGGGCTTCAGGCACACTGACCTTTACGCAGGTATTGCCGCCTTTGCCGCAACTCCGGACTTCACTACCGGAATGGGGCATCTGATTCCACTTGTTATCGCCGAGTGTCCGGAGACGGAGCCACCATATACATACTCGTGGGATAACGGTTACTATACCAGTGCTCTGTTTCTCTACTCAGGTGGGTACTCCCCGAACCTTTCAGCTCCGGACTCCATTGACTTTCTGCTGGATCAAACCGGAGAAGTCATTGATTCTGTTTACGCCAGATGGGAAGAGCACAACCCGGCCCACATGGTGAAGCTTCTGGGTAGTCAGGTTAACGACATTTCTATATTCTTCAATTGCGGGACTGCTGACAAAGGAATGGGATACCTGACGAATTGTGCTTTTGCAGATACCCTGAACTCTCTTCAGATACCTCATGTTTATTTGATTGATTCCGGGGGTCACAGTCTCAGCAAGCGCAGGTTCACAGCCGGAGTTCTCTTTCTTGACAGCTGCATGCTCGAGACCGGGATCAGCTTCAACGAGAAGATTCCGGGAGTTCTGCATGTGGAATCAGCCAGTCCGAATCCATTTTCCAGGTCTATCTCATTCTGTTACATGCTTTCGGAAGAAACCCCGGTGAGAATAGAGATATACGACTCCAGCGGCAGACTTGTGGATTTGCCTCTTCAGACTACTCAATCTCCTGGAAGACACTCTCTGAACTACAGCCCTAACGACCTTCCTTCAGGGCTTTACATTGCCCGATTTACAGACAGCTTTACCAGTTCCTGTGTTAAGTGTTTGCTGCTCAATCAGTAATGGTCTCGGCAGTTGACCAATGCCGCTGAGCTACTTATATTCGCACTCCAATCGCGGGGTGGAGCAGTTCGGTAGCTCGTTGGGCTCA
>CAYLRO010000039.1:0-22903 GCA_964386635.1 uncultured bacterium
AAAAAAGAACCCCGGTTTCCCGGGGTTCCTTCATGTTTCTGCGTTTAATCTAGAGGTCCAGATCTCCATCATCCAGCAGATCGAAGTCGTCTTCCAGTGACTCTTCCTCATCAAGGGCAGCTCCGCAATCCTCGCAGAAAAGCTTCTGAGGAGGATTAACATGACCGCATGAAGGACAGGTAACACTGTCATCATCGTCTTCTTCAAGGGTGAGGTCTTCCTCGAGCTCGAGCTCGTCGATGCCGTCCTGATCTTCTTCAGGAAGAGAAGAAGATGAAGCAGCAGAAGGCTTGCCCTCAGTTGCATCTTCAACATCTCTGAGAACCTTTTTCAAATCACCCAGCTCACTGCGATAACCGTCAAGCTCATCTGCAGTTGAGTTTCTGGAGTTGGTGGCATCATCGAGTTCCTTCTGGAATGAAGGATCGTTCTCGTCATGCTCACGAAGCTTTGCCCTGATCTGAAGTTCTTCAACAAGGTCGGACTCGCTCTGGTGCTTCTGCTCAAGCTCATTGATCTTGGAGGTGAGGTCGTTGACTTTTCCCTCGAGTGCCCCCTTCTCCGCTCCGAGATCGTTTAAAACACCATTGAGCTGACTGTCGTAATCGCCTCTGATCCTGGAGTAAACCCTCTGGTTGGTTTCTCCCTTCATGGCTTCAAGATTTGCCAGCCTCTCGGCTAACTCGGTCCGTTTTGCCAGAAGATTCTGAATCTTCCTTTCAAGCGCCATTACCCCTCCATTCCAAAGAGCTTATTTTTAGCAGTTCCGATACATTGAGATATTTTTCTTCATTAGCGACCTGTTGTCAAGGTTAGAACAACATAACCAATTGAGACCAGTGGGTCTCCCCCTGTCTTCAGCTCATGATCCGCAACTGCGAAAGCCTCTAGTACAGAAGATCTTGCATTGCATGCTGCACTTCTCGCCAGAGGTTCAATGGTTTTCCATCTGAATTCAGGAATACCCATCTTTTTTGCCGTTGCCAGCGGCGAAAGACCATTTTTCATCAATTCTGATGCCCCTGCGGCCTGTTTCCACTGACTGTAGAAGAGCGCAAGAAGTCTGATAGGCTCTTCTCCAGACTTTAAAAGAAGGGAAAGAGAGGTCATTGCAGCTGCTTTTTTTCCCGACATAGCCATCTCGCAGAATTTAAAAGCGGTGGTCTCCTGAACACCCTTGACCGCTCTGTAAACATCGGAAGCATTTGCGGTTTTTCCCTGTCCATGAAACAGTGCAACCCGGGAAACAATATCCGCCAGTCGTTCAAGCTTTCCTGCAGCAATAGCCTCTGCTGCCTGGCCGCCATCTCTTGTAAAACTGATGCCCTCTTCTTCAGAAAGCCTCTTTGTCCAGAGCCACATACTGTTGGGAAAGGGATCCCAGCATGTGAATCCGGTACCTTTCTTTTCCAGGGCTCTGATAAAATTGTTAGACGGCTTTCTCCCCTCTGTTCTTCCAAAGAGGATGTGCTCTGTGCCGGCTTCCAGAACCGAAACAAGTTCCTTTTTCGATTGGGCGGGAATCTTGTCCAGACCGGAAATTATCACCAGTTTTCCGGGGTTGAAAAGAGAGCCCTCTGTAAAGAGAGAGTACAGGCTGATATCGGGAAGATCCTCAGGCATGATATGCACCGGTTCAAATGAAAGCTCCGCGGCCCTCTTCTTCAAAATTCTCAGGATCCTGGCAGATTGACAGTATTCCTCTCCGGAAATAACAAATACACTTCCCGCAGTGGCGTTCTCCGCCCTTTTCTCCATTTCTTCGAATCTTTTTACAATCAATACAATACGCTCCCGGCCTATTGCCCCTGACCTGCTAATTTGCTTATTTTCCAGCCTCAAATTAACACGGGGGTACTTGAAAATGCTAACCTGGTTCAGAGACAATGCAAAGATATTCCTTATAGTTATTGTTGTCATCTTCGTTGGAATGATCTTCCTTGAGTGGGGCCGCGGCGGCGTCCAGAATATTGAAGTGGAAAAGCTGACTGTTGGTACTGTTAACGGTGAGGGTCTTGAACCTTCATCATACGATGCAGCCCGTCAGGAAGTTTACACAGGTATGGAGAACCAGATGACCAGCATGGGCTACCCGAATGCTGAAAGCCAGTTGGCTCTTCTGTTCAACGATATAAATGATGCCGCATTCGATCTTATGGTTCACAGAACCCTTCAGGATGAATACCTTGAAAAACTTGGATGGGACCCTGTTAAGATGTCCATGGCTGAAGAGCTTTTAAAGGCACAGTTGAGGCTTATGGGCATTCAGGATCCTGACGGTTACCTTGAAGAATACAAGAGTGATCCTAATTTCGGAATGACTCTCTACCAGATCACTGCACAGGCGGATGCATCCATGTTCAGTGCAGCTGTCACCCTGGAGAACATGATCTCGCAGGATGAACTTGAATTCCTTCTTCTTGATGCCATGACCATGGTAACAGCCAGGTACATTCCTTTCAGAGCATCGCCAGCTCTTCCCTCCCAGGAAGAACTTGAAACTTTCTACAACAGCAACACAGATCTGTTCAACAGAGCTGACGGAGCAAAAATCAGATTTGCCGCATACATGATACAGCCTGGCGAGGAAGACCTGGAGATATCAAGCTCTTTCGTTGATTCTCTTGCTCTGTCAGGAGGAGGAAACCCGGACACACTGACCATCACAAGAAGTCAGCTTGAGACCTTCACGGGATGGAACCTTGACCTGGAGCCCGGTGAACTGTCAGAACCCTTCTCTGCTCCTTCAATGGCCCAGTCCAGCTTCCAGGCTTTCCACTCCATAGAGCTGCTCTCCATTGGCGAACTATCTGAAGACACTTCCGGCGCCGGTGATACTCTTACGATTGTACACTGGGAAGTTCCGATTTTCCCGGGAAGAAACACTATAAGGGCAGCTTTCTGGGACTTTGAAGAGAGAGCAGAGGAAATACTCAGCACAGATGTTCCTGAATTCCAGGGCTATCAGCTCGTGGATTACGGTGAGTATGTCATTGATACTGAAACCACGCCTTCTCCTGAACTGCCCCAGACACTCATATCATTTGCTACAGACAGCATCTGGGTGGACAGCATTGGTCCCGTATTCTACATCCCCAGTTTTTCAGGAAGCTATCCTGCACTGATGGTTGCCAGGAAGCTTGAAGATGTGCCTGGTGGAATAATGGAATTTGAGGAAGCTCTTTCCTCCAACAGTATCCTTCTCGAGTACTACACCCTTATGCAGGAAGAGCAGTCACTGGAAATGGCATCCCAGGCTCGCGAATCAATAAGCCTTTCAGGTTTGAGTCTTTCTGAATGGGCAGCTTCCGAATCTCTTGAAGTGTACGACTCACAGCAGTTCTCACCGGCCTCTGTCAGACAGTGGGCTGAGTCGGATGAATCAGCTTACAGGGGTCTTCTGGGCTGCAGTGAATTTGCAGATGCTTCCCTTTACTCCGCTGAGTACACAGTGATCGGTCCGTTCACAAATAACGGCGTGGCCTACCTTGCAGAGATAATCACAAGAACTGAACCTCAGATACCGGAAGAGAAAGCTCAACTGGCAGGTTTCTACCTCTCCATGCAGGGCAACTACAACACCACATACACTGAAAGACTCATGGGCAGGCTCACAGCACAGTCTGAGATCATTGATAACAGAGCCAGCTACTACAACACACTTGATTCTCTCAGGGCAGAATATGCTGCCCAGCAGGAAGCTCTGGAGTAGATACTGATTGCATTGAAAAACCCCGCTGTTAAAGGCGGGGTTTTTTTATAAGCAGGTAAAGGAAGAACGGACCACCCAGGAGGGAGAGGATTATCCCGATGGGCAGCTCTGCCGGAGACAGGGCAATTCTTGAAAGAAGGTCTGCCCAGACCATCAGCACGCTGCCGCCCATGGCAGACAGAGGGAGAAGCCGTCTGTAATCTCCACCTGCAAGCCGTCTGATTATGTGAGGGACCATAAGCCCCACGAATCCCACCGGTCCCACAGCACCAACGGTACCGCCGGCAAGCACTGCTGCTGACCCCAGAAGCAGGAGTTTTTCTCTGGCGGTATTAACTCCCCTGGCTTCTGCCATCTCGGATCCTGCAAGGAACTGGTTAAGAATCCCTGTTTTAAGCCAGGGAACAGTGATTCCCAGAACAACGAATGGAATAAGGAAATACACCCTTCCGAAACCTGCAACAGCAAGATCACCCATCATCCATCTGACAATCTCAACAAGACGGGATGCAGGGCTGAGATACTCAATGAACAAAAGCACTGCAGCACCAAGAAGGTTAACTGTAACTCCTGCCAGAATGAGACTGGCTCCGTCTCTGCCGGTTCTGCCTGCAAGGAACCAGGTCAATCCCGCTGCCGCCAGGGCACCGGCTGTTCCGGACAGATAGATAATGAAAACCGGGAGGGTAACACTTGTCAGAATAATGATTCCCGCAGTAACGCCGGCTCCAGCGCTTATTCCAAGGGTATAAGGAGTTGCCAGGGGATTCCTCAGGATTGCCTGCAGAACGCATCCTGACACTGCAAGAGAAGCTCCTGCCAGTATTGCCAGAAGGATCCTGGGGAGACGAAGTCCCAGAATGACGCTCCCTGGAGCACCCAGCCCCATTGGACCGCTTACCAGTGAGAGAAATATTCCCGCCAGAAGCAGAAGAGAAAGAGTAGCGTACAATTTCTTCACTGTTCTTCTCCGGGATAAATAGTCCAACCCATTCCCGGGCCGTTCTGAACGGTTTTCAAAGAGGTTCCATAGATTTCTGAAAGCAGATCACTTCTTGAAAAAACACTTTCAGGATCACCGAAAAGGATCTGTTCCCCTGTTGATAGCAGAAGGATTCTGTTGAAGTGTCCTGCAGCCATTCCTATCCGGTGAGTCGTGGCAACAATCGTCCTTCCCTGGGAAGCCAGCCCGGAAAGTATTCTCCACAGGTGCGAAGCATGTCCGTAATCCAGTGACGCACCAGGTTCATCCAGAAGAATTACCGGAGTTTCCTGGGCCAGAACTGCAGCAAGATTCACCAGTTTGAACTCACCGCCTGAAATGCGGTCAACCTGCTTATCCGCCAGATGATATGCATCAACCATTTTAAGCGCTTTAACCGCGGCTGCTCTGTCTTTATCAGAGTCACCTGCCCATGATGACCTGTGGGGATGTCTGCCCAGAAGAACAGTTTCCAGACCGGTCAGCCCCCCTGGAACAGGAGGGGTCTGCGGAAGATATCCTACCAGTTTTGCCCGTTTCATTCTGTCCAGGTCAGGTATTGACAAGCCATCGAGGGAAACTGAACCTGACACTGAAACTCCGGGAAATCCCATTATCCCTTTCAGGAGAGTGCTCTTTCCGCTTCCATTGGGACCGATTACAGCAGTGACAGAACCTGCAGGAATACCTACGGTAACTCTTCGGACAATGTCCGATTTACCGGAGTATCCTGCAGAAAATTGCTCAAGCTTCAGTTCAGACAGTTTCCAAGCTCCCTGATTAAAAGAGGTAACCGTGCTCCGGGTATCAGTACATGGTTACCGGTAAGAACACTGACTCCATGTGTATCAAGGCCGTTTTCCTCCCAGATGCGAAGAATCTGATCGCTGTTCCCGTCTGGAGCAAGTATTATCACCCGATCCGGATCCAGCCACATGATCCCCTCTACGGAAACACCTGGATAGCTTCCAGCTTCAGGAGCTGAGATGGTGCACCCGATTCCTTCCATGATATCAGAGTAGAATGTTCCATGACCGGCAAGAGTTATTGTACCGTCAGCTTCCATGTAGATAACTATCATCACATCAGGAGGATCAGCTGAAAATGCTGTTCTGAGGGAATCCATCACAAAGTTCACAGATCCTGTGAACTGCTGCAGATCAGCATCCTCGTAGAGCTGTTCAATTGTGAGGCATGACTGGAATACATCATCCATTGTGTCGAATGAGTAGGTGTAGCATGGAATCTCCATCTGTTCAGCCAGATCAGTCAGTGTCTGATTGTTTCCCACAACGTGAATGGATGTTGCTTCCAGCCGGGTTATCATCTCCATTGAGGGAGAGAGAAAATCACCGGCCCTGGAAATGCCCACTGTCCCGGAAGGCAGAACGGAAAACCTGTCCACAGCTGTAATTCTGTACCCTATACCGGCTTCAAAGAAGATCTCTGTAAGTGAAGGCCCGAATATTACAGCTGCTGTGTCGGGAATTACTGCAGACTGGCAAACCTGCTCCTCAGCCCTTCCGCAGCCAGTCAGATATACTGAAACCGCTGAAATGATCAGCAAGAAGCTTGATGGAAGCCTTTTCAATCTGCCGTATCCTTTCTATGGAGAGTCCGAGCACACTGGCAATTTCTGAAAGAGTGTGCGGTTCTCCGTCCATGAGACCGTATCTCATGACAAGAACGAATCTGGATCTGCTGTTCAGAAGGCTCAGGGCTTCTTCCAGATTCTCACTGAGTTCCGGATCCTCCGCGGTACAGTTGCTGCAGGGAAGCCGCTCTTCAAGAGGAAGCCCGTTTCCGCCCGCTGGATTATGAAGCGGAAGAACAGTCTCAGACAGGCTGAGCATAATGGACCAGTCAACTGAACCACTGGTTTCCTCCTCTATTTCCGCCGGAGTGGGAAACCTGCCTCTTCGCATTGAAAAATCGTTTATAACCTCTTTAAGATAGATACTTTTCCGCACTACATGAGCAGGCATCCTGACCAGGCGCTGCTGCTTTTCCATTGCAAGCAGAACCCGCTTCCTGATCCTGATAAGTGCATATGTAAGAAAACCTCCGCGGCCTGAAAAATCAAACCTGCGAACTGCGTCAAGCAGTCCCTCGCATCCCTCCTGCACAAAGTCCATCTCCTCAAGAGCGCCTATGTTGCTCCTGGCATACTTCCTGACAGCCATGAGAACAAACCTGAGGTTGCCCTCAATCATTTCCTGCTCTGCATCAAGGAGGTCTTCGACACACTTCTCTGCCTCAGCTCTCTCTCTGCAGTAAGACATTCCGGATAATCTTGAGTGAATTTCCTTCTGTACTATGCTCCAGTCACCGCATCCCGCCAGATCCTCAGAAATATCCAGCAGCTCTATCAGCCGTTCCCGGTTCTTTCTGATGGAAATTGCGAGATCTGCTCTCTTCTCGCTGTGGGATACAGGAAATGAGTTTACTGTAGAACTGAACTGCTCGCGAAGGCATCCGTCAGCGGTCATGCAGTCCACCACTGTCACTGAGATCTTCAAGAATCAGAGCCCGTTCATCTGCACCGGCACCGTTCAGCCGTGCCAGGAGCTTCCGTCTTCTGGGCTTTTCTCTTCTGGTTCTCTCAATGGCCTTTTTCAATTGTCTCATATCCTCTGTTGTAACTGAATCCAGAATGCCGGCAATATCAGCGGCTATTCCTGCAGTACCTTCAGTGAATTCTCCGAATACCACCGTTGAGTATCCCGCCTCAACCTGAGATATCAGTTCAAGAAGAATCTTCCTCCCGGTCTCAGAGGTCATGTCATCAGGTTTCAGAAACTCGATAAATTCCCTGTCCAGAACGCCCCCTGCAGTAGAAGCCTTCAGAACGGCCCTGTCCCCGACTGACAATTCCTTCCTTCTGTCCGAACCTCTGTGAACATGACCGGTATTCGGTCTGGATTCCTCCAGTGCTCTGCTTAAAGCAGTTCGTGAATACCCTGTGTACTTCTCTATCTTTTCTTTCAGATCTTCCTGTGCAAGAGGATCAGATGCAGCACCTGCGATCTGGAGCAGTCTTCTTGCAATTCTGGTTTTTGACTGCCCCCTGGCTGGCTGATCGGGCAGAAGTGAAATACAGAAAGACACAGGATCAAGAGCCTCTTCCACCATTTGCAGGAAGCTGTCGGCCCCGGTGTTCAGAACCACATCATCCGGATCATTTCCAGGGGGAAGTTTGACTATTTCTGGATATCCACCCTGTGAAAGGATAATCTCAGCCGCTCGCACTGCGGCTTTGGTTCCTGCGGAATCGCCGTCATAGCAGATATAAAGGCAGTCGGACATACCCATGAGGTTTCTGGCCTGCTTCTCAGTAAGAGCCGTACCGCTTGTAGCAACTGTTTCCTCAATCCCTGCGGATATCAGCCTGGCATGATCAAAGTATCCCTCAACGAGAATAACTCTTCCGGTGTCCCGTGCAGGTTTCTGCGCTCTGCTGTAACCGTAAAGAAAGGAGCCCTTTCTGTAGATATCAGTTTCCGGGCCGTTAATGTACTTGGCAGGAGAGTCATCAAGTGCTCTGGCTCCGAAAGAGACAATTCTGCCCCTTCTGTCCCTGATGGGAAAGGTCAGACGGTTTCTGAATCTGTCATACTGAGAATCATTGTCCGCAATCACCATTCCTGCCTCAACTATTGTGGAAACAGAAAATCCCCTGCCAGTGAGATGCTGTAGACAGGCGTTCCCACATGGAGCATAGCCGATGCCCAGGTCCAGTGCCGATTCATCGATCTGTCTTTTATGAAGATATTCCCTGGCATGGGAACCGGAAGGTCCGGTAAAACAATCAGCGTAGAATTCCTGTGCAGCTTCAAGAACCCGATAAAGGCCTTTTTTTCTGTCTGCAGAAGCTCCTGTATCTTTGGAGATGTTGAGAGAGATTCCGTTCTCCTCGGCAATCTCCTCTACAACTTCCATGAAAGTCAGGTTCCTGTGCTTCATGAGAAAACTGATTACATCGCCGCCTTCACCGCATCCGAAACATTTCCAGGTTCCTCTTGCAGGAAACACGTGAAAACTGGGGGTTTTCTCCCGGTGAAAAGGGCACAACCCCTTCCAGGAACTTCCTGATCTCTTGAGCTCTACATAGCGGCGTACAGTGGAAACAATATCTGCTGACTCTTTAACGAGCTCAACATCAACAGGATTAAAAGCCATGAGTCTACCCCTTCAACAGCACTATAGAAGCCCCGGTGCCACCTTCCTCCGGCGGTGCCATAGATACAGACTTTACCCTGCGATCCCGCCTGAGCCAGTCTGTAACACCCTGCATCAGCCGGCCTTTACCGTGTACGACCCGAAGCCTTCTCAATCCCAGAGCTGTGCAGTTGTCAAGCTTTATATCAAGTTCTGTAATGGCCTCGTCAACCGTCTGACCAAGAAGGTGCGCCTCTGGTTTTTCCTCAATAGGAGCATATTCCGCTATTGCGGAAGTGCTTACCTCCGGTTCATCTATCAGAGTCAGTTCAGAAATCTCCTTCTTCAGAAGCATGGGACCCAGTCTCACCATTACAGTTGCTCTGCCTGTGTTCTCAATGGTACCGGGATCCGGCCAGCCTTTAACCTGAACCCTGTCTCCCACCTTGAAAGCAATCTCGCCTGGAGGCAGGGTTTTGTGAGAAACCCTCGGTTTATCACTGTCTTTTTCTGTCTCTGTAACCTCCGACAGTTTCTTTCTTGCCAGACGGCGCTCTTCCCTGGTACCGGAGTTTGCCAGAGACACCATGAGAGAGTCAGCTTCCGATCTTATCCGGCGCAGCTCCCGGTCTTTCTCTGCTGCTGCATGACTGGTTATGTCTTCAAGCTTCTTTTTCTCCCGCCGGAGGTTCCTCTCAAGGTCCCGTCTGTTCTTTCCCGCTTTCTTCCTCTGGTCTCTCAGGGCTTCCACTTCCCTGTCCCTGGTCTCCTCAAGCTCTCTGAGGCTCACAACAAGATTGTCCAGGCTGAATGAGTCCCCGGCCAGTTCTGATGCTTCAGCAAGAATATCGTCAGGGAATCCGGCAATAGCTGCTGCTTCCAGCGTGCAGGATGCTCCAGGGAGATCCGGAATGAACATATAGCCCGGTGTAAGGGTCTCAGTATCAAAAGACATTGAACCGTTGATAAAACCCTGTTTCTCAAGGGCAAGCAGTTTCAGCTGCCCCATGTGTGTGCTTACAATGGTACGAACGCCCATGGCAGCTGTTCTTTCAAGAAACACTGCTGCAAGAGCAGCACCGGTGACAGGGTCTGTGCCTGCAGCAGGTTCATCCACAATTGCAAGGGTTTCATTGTCACCCTGATTCAGGATCTCCATTTGCTCTGACAGCCTTGCGGAGAAGGTGCTGAGATGCATTGAAATGGACTGATTGTCACCCATGGAAACCATTATCCTGCTGAAGAAGGGAATTGTAGATGCACCGCTAAGATTAGCACCAAGCCCCGCACGAATGCATACAGAAGAAAGAGCCACAGCTTTAAGCAGGACACTCTTGCCGCCGGCATTCGGGCCGGAGATTACCAGCACACGCCAATGATCATCCAGCTTCATATCGCTGCATACAGCAGTATCTTCAGGAAGCAGGGGGTGAACAATACCTCTCAGGTTCACCGGGCCTTCTTCCGGAAATTTTGTTCCGTAGTGCAGATGATACCTTGCTCTTGCGTAGATCAGATCCAGCCTTGCAAAAATCCTGATTCCTTTTCTGATATCTTCAATCTCAGCCCGGATCTCTTCTGTGGCTTCACGGAGTATTCTTCTTCTCTCCTGCTCCAGGTCCATTGTGACCTCCTGAAGCTGATTACCGGCCTCCACAAGCTCTGAAGGCTCAATATAGAAGGTTGCTCCGCTCTCTGACCTGTCATGCACAATGCCCTTTACGGATCTCTTGCCTGTGGAAGCCACCGGCAGTACAAATCTTCCTGCTCTCACTGTTGGAGGAGAGTCTCTGAGTATCCCGGTTCCCGCATACCTGGCTGCAATAGCAGACAACTTTGAAGCAAGAGAGGATCTGAGGGATTCGATCCTTGAAGACAGGCGCTTCAGTTCAGGAGATGCTGATGGAGAGAGTTCACCGTCAGCAGTTGTTATCCGGATAAGCTTCCTGCCCAGAGTTTCCAGCATGGGTGCATCCAGCACTATCTCATGGATTACTCCCCTGTTTTTCACTGAAACAGCATGGAGTTTTCCTGAATAACCTGCCATATCACACAAAAATTGTCCGGTTGCCCTGAGAAGAACAGGTTCCAGGGCAATGGCTCCTTTTCCCAGGCTCTCTGAGGTACTCTCTGCTCCATCAATACCTGAAAGAGCCGGCTCTACTGAACGCCGGATGAGTTCCCCGGCGTGGAGTGTCTCCCTGATCAGCAACCGGGCATCTTCTCTGGTTGAAGCAGGTACAAGAGCAGCTGCAAGAACCTTGCCCTGCTCACTGACAGCAAAAGCGGATACCCTCTCCAGAAGTACTGGAAATTCAAGCTTTTGAAGCGAGGTATCCATCAGTGTTTGTCAATACTGAAAGAAGGAGATTCCTTCAGCTTCAGCAGCAGCTCTTTTTCTTTTCTTTTTATTCGTGAGGGAACATGGATCTGAATTTCTGCAACAAGTTCACCGCGACCTCTGCGGTTCAGCCTGCCCATACCAAGATTCCGGTGATGGAGCCTTGTTCCCGCAGGTGTTCCTGAGGGAACCTTGAAGGTAACCTGATCACCTTCAGGGGTAGGGACATGGAATTCATCTCCGAGAACTGCCTGTGAATAGGAAATAAGAAGTGGATATATCAGATCGTCGTCTTCTCTGGTGAAAGGACCGTAATCGATATCATTGACCAGTAGTCTGAGATCGCCTGGGACACCTCCCTGACCGGGATGGTGACCCTGACCGCGAAGCCTGATGTAGTGCCCTCTTGAAAGACCTGCAGGCAAATCCACTGAAATAGAGGATTTCTTCTTTTGATAGCCCTTCCCGTTGCAGTCAGAGCACATCTTTCTGGGAACAGTTCCTGTTCCTCTGCAAACCGGACACTGCTTTACTGTTCTGAAACTGCCCAGAAGAGTGTTCCTGGTTGCAGAAATCTTACCGGTTCCGCTGCAGTGTTTGCAGGATTCACTGCCTGCCTGTGCATCTGCACCGGTGCCTTTGCAGCTTGGACAGGCTGCATTTCTCTCAACCTGAATGTCACGGTTGCCTCCGAGAGCAGCCTCTTGCAGATCCAGATTCACCTTCACTGTGAGATCTTCCCCCTGAAACACAGTTCGTGACGAACCTCCGGAACCAAAACCGAAGTTCTCCATGAAAGCGCGAAGAGCATCATCCAGCCCGAATCCGCCGAAGATGTCCTCCATGCCTCCCATACCTGATGAGCCAGGTTCACCGGTGGTGCCGAAACGGTCGAACGCTTCTCTTCTTGACGGATTACTGAGTATCTCATAGGCTCTGGCTGCCTCTTTGAAACGCTCTTCCGCCTTCGTATCACCTGGATTCCTGTCAGGATGGTTATTCATCGCTGCAGTCCGGTATGCTTTTTTTATCTCATCTGCAGACGCATTACGGCCCACATTCAATACTTCATATGGATTCATGGTGCGAAATATACTTCCCGATTGCCAGGGTTACAAAAAACAGACCCCTCCGGCAGTAAAGCCGGTTCCTGTATTAATCCGTATTGCTTTTGTCTGTAGTGACTTCGCCAATGGATTCCAGGAATTCTGAAGCAGCCATATTCTCGTCACTCTCGAACACTGCCACAAGTTTTGAAATAGATTCTGTTTTTGCCCTTACATTGCTGATGGACTTACCCAGCAGAAGAGCATCATCCCCGTCCCGGAGCTTCTTGAGTTCCTTCACGGAGACATCAAGCTCCTCCCACGATTCTTTCTCCAGCTCTTCTCTGGCCACTTTAAGCGATTTGGAAGCCCTGTAGATAGCTTCATCCGCCTCGTTCCTCAGGCCAACCAGCTTCATTCTTCTCTTATCGGCCTCTGCATTGGCAGCAGCTTCTTTTCTCAGCTGCTCAATGTCAGCGCTTGAAAGTCCTCCACTTGGATTAACCTTGATACTCTGTTTCAGGCCTGTATTGGTATCCTTTGCTGAAACGCTGAGAATACCGCTTGCATCAATCTCGAAAAGAACCTCCACACGGGGTTCGCCTCTCTTGGCAGGCTTTATTCCCCTCAGCTCAAATGTTCCCAGGCTTCTGTTGCCGTCTACAAGATCACGCTCTCCCTGGGCCACATGAACACCGACAACTGACTGATTGTCACTGGCAGTTGTAAAGATTCTGCTGTTCCTTGTTGGTACAGGGCTGTTCCTGTCAATGATGGGAGTCATAACACCGCCCAGGGTCTCTACACCCAGAGTCAGGGGAGTAACATCAATAAGAACAAGGTCTTTCCTCTGACCGGTAAGAACAGAACTTTCTATGGCAGCCCCGAGAGCGACCACTTCGTCAGGGTTCACTGACTGAGCGGGTTTCCTGCCGAAAAGGTCTTCAACCAGCCGCTGGACCATAGGAATTCTTGTGGAGCCTCCAACAAGAACTACATGGTCAAGGTCCTCCATACTCATTCCGGCGTCGTTAACTGCTGATTCACACAACGGTATTGTTTTTCTGATCAGGTCACCGGCCAGTTCTTCGAAGAGCTTTCTGGTAATTTTGATCTCAAGATGGACAGGACCGGATTCACCTGTGGCAATGAATGGAAGATTGATGTCTGTTTCCTGAGCCATTGAAAGCTCGCACTTGGCCCTTTCCGCTGCCTCCCGGACTCTCTGAGGTGCAATAGCGTCCTTATTGAGATCTATTCCGGTATCAGAGAGAAATTCCGCCATGATCCAGCTTACAAGCTGGGTGTCCAGGTCGTCACCTCCGAGACTTGTGTCACCAAGAGTGGCCTTTACCTCGAACACGCCTTCTACAACCTGGAGAACACTGATATCAAATGTTCCTCCTCCGAAGTCGTAGACAGCCAGCCGCGTTCTTCCTTTGGGTTCAAGGAAAGCCAGCGCAGCAGCGGTAGGCTCGTTAAGAACACGCTTCACATTCAACCCGGCGATCTTTCCTGCTGCCTTTGTAGCCTCTCTCTGAACTTCATTAAAATATGCAGGCACGGTAATTACAGCATCTGTAACCTCTTCTCCCAGAAACTCTTCTGCGGTCTGTTTCAGTTTCTGCAGAATGATCGCCGAGATTTCAGGAGGTGTATAGATGCGATCCATAACCCTTACCGCTGCATCACCGTTGGTATTCTCCACTATCTCGTAGGAAACATTATCCACGTTACCTGCAATTTCGGAAAATCTCCTGCCGATGAGCCGCTTCACACTTGAAATTGTATTTCTCGGATTGGTAATGGCCTGCCTTCTGGCAACAAGCCCTACAAGCCTCTCACCTTTAGCGGAAAATGCCACAACAGAGGGCATGACCCTGGATCCGCTCTTTGACTGGATAACGGTGGGATGACCGCCGTCACTGAAAGCGATGCAGGAATTCGTTGTGCCAAGGTCTATTCCAATGGTTCTTCCCATGTCTGCTCCCCCGGTGAAACACCTGTTATGCTAAAGACTCTACTTCTCACAGCAGAGATGTTCTCAGATAAACTAACCAATTAGCAAAAGTATTCCCAGCTTCTATTCGTGTCAAGCTTGGAATTTAATTTCTCCCGGTGAGTTGATCACACCCTTTTCACAGATAATGGCAGTAATCAGCTCCACCGGAGTAACATCAAATGCAGGATTGTATACATCAGATTCGTCTGGGAGCAGCTTTCTCCCACCGAGAGATGCAAGTTCATCCCTTCCTCTCTCCTCGATCACAATATCGGAACCGGTCCTTGAACCTGGATCAAAGGTAGTGACAGGGGCAACGATGTAAAAAGGTACGCCGGCTGCGGAGGCTGCCAGAGCCACGGAAAGCGTGCCGATCTTGTTAGCTGAGTCTCCGTTCATGGCTATCCTGTCCGCACCTGTGATCACCGCATCAACTGCTCCGGAGAGAAGCACGGAAGCTGCTGCGGAATCCGGTATCACCTTTACCGGAATACCGGCTCGGGTGAGTTCCCATGAAGTAAGCCTGGCACCCTGGAGAAGAGGTCTTGTCTCGTCTGCATAGACACTTTTCAACTTTCCTGCCTCGAATGCCGAGTAGATCACAGCCAGGGCGGTTCCCAGCCCGGCTGTGGCAAGGCCGCCTGCGTTGCAGTGAGTAAGCACAGTGCAGTTGTCAGGCAGAAGCCCGGTACCCAGCCTTCCCATCTCTCTGCTGGCCTCAAGGTCCTCCCGGTACATTCTGTGAGCACTTTCAGTGAGCAGGCGAATGCATTCTGCCCGGGAGGAACAGCTTTTTACTATTTCACGCTGAATATCCAGGCAGTTGAACAGATTCACTGCAGTGGGTCTTGTTTCAGCCAGCACGTCCATAAACCGTAAACACCTCTCCCTGAATCCCGGAGCATCACCGGCCTCCTGCATGGCAATAACAGATCCATAAGCCGCGGAGATTCCGATTGCCGGTGCCCCTCGAACTGCCAGGGTTCTGATGGCAACTGCAAGTTCTTCAACTGAAGAGCACTGGATATAGACTTCCTTCACTGGAAGCTCCCTCTGATCCAGAAGCACCAGCGTGTCATTCTTCCATTCCATTGTAGGGACAGGTATCATGCTCCTCCCTTGAGAATATCTGAGCAGATTCTGAAGATGTCTTCAGGTTCCATCATTCTGCCATACCCGAATGTGCCGCATGCAAGTTTGCCCTCCACTGACCCGGTCATTACCACACCCCTGCTTCGCAGCAACAGGATGTTGTGAGCCACAGCAGGATTGTTCCACATCCTGGTATTCATTGCAGGAGCCATAACCACAGTAGCCGCGCAGGCAAGGAAAGACGCTGTAAGAAGATCATCTGCCAGGCCGCAGGCAGCTCTTCCAATGAAGTGGGCAGTTGCAGGGGCAATAACCATCATGTCAACAGTGTCTGTAAGGGCAATGTGCGGTATCATGCCGGTTGATTCATCCAGGAAAATCTTTGTGTAACAGGGTTCCCCTGTAACAGCAGACAGCTGAACGGGAGTTATGAACTTCTCACCGCCAGGGGTCAGGATCGTGTTCACCTGATGCCCCGCTTTCCGGAACATGGAGGCCAGAGTTACCGCCTTGAAAGCAGCTGCACCTCCGGTAACTCCCAGAAGGATCTCTGCCATCAGTTCTCCCCTTTCCTGTTCACTCTGCCAATTTCGTCGATACCTCTCAGGGTGAGTTCAGGGCACACCTGAAAAGAGTGTCTGCATTTCACTGTAAGAGCAGGAGCCCATCCTCCTGTTGCCCAGAGAACAGGTTCAGCATGAAGTTCCCTGCTTATCAGGTCGATTATGTGGTCAGCAGCTCCTGCAGCTCCGTGAAGCACACCGGACCTCACTGCATCCGCTGTAGTTCGTCCAATGGGGTTTGCCGGAAATTCCAGGTCAATGGGGTTGATTCTCTCAGCCTTCTTGAAAAGCTCACCGGCAGCGGTACCCACTCCGGGGCTGATCGCTCCCCCTGAATACCGGCCGGATGCATCAATTACGTCAAATGTCGTTGCTGTTCCGAAATCCGCCACCACAGCAGGAAGGTCTCCGGAAATGACTGCTCCCACAGCGTTGGCAAGCCTGTCAGGACCCACCTCGTGAGGATAGAGATAATCCAGCTTGATTCCCGCTGTATCAGGTCCAACGATTACAGGAGTTATACCGAGCCTTCCTGTGCACATTTTTACCAGTGTGTGCCTTACCTGAGGAACAACTGAAGCAAATGCCAGGTCGTCCGGTACAGCGCAGCCGTCAATACGGAGAAGTGCTTCAACGATTATCCACAGCTCATCAGCTGTCCAGTGCTCAGTTCTTATCCTCCACTGGTTGAGCAGATGCCCCCGGTCAAAAAGTGCAAGTGCTGTTTTTGTGTTTCCTACATCAATTGCCAGTCTAGTCATCTTCGCCTCCGTGGTACACCCAGTCCAGCCCTATATCGGCACTTTTCACCGAATGAGTCAGAGCACCTGCGGAAATACCGTTCACACCTGTTTCAGCAACTGCTCCAACGGTATCAGAATTAATTCCTCCTGATGCTTCAAGGTAAATACCGGTTCCGCCAGCTGTTTTCACAGCTTCCTCAAGTTCTTCAATGCTCATGTTGTCCAGAAGTATTCTGTCAGGAAAGAGGGGAATCACCTTCCTCAGCTGATCCAGGCTGTCCACCTCGATCTCCACAGGAATCCCCCGGGACCTGAGCTTTTCCATCACAGGAGCAAGTTGATCCACTCCTCCCACAGCGGCAAGGTGGTTATCCTTCAGCATGGCCATGTCGGAAAGGGAGAATCGGTGGTTTACACCTCCCCCTGTTCTAACAGCGTATTTCTCAAGGGCCCTCATTCCCGGTGTGGTTTTCCTCGTGTCAAGTATCTCCACCCCTGTTCCCCCGGCGAGCCTGACAAATTCAGCAGTAAGCGTGGCAATACCGCAAAGTCTTCCCAGGATATTAAGAAAAATTCTCTCTCCTCTGAGAATGGATGCTGCTGTACCTCTGATTACAGCAATGGCAGTTCCCGGGGCAACTCCTGTTCCTTCAGCCACACACTGGCTTACCTTCACATTAGAAGAGATGTACTGAAACACCATGGCAGCCAGTTCAACTCCGGCAACGATCAGTTCTTCTCGTGCATTTACCGAGCAGGTCACCGCTGTGTTTCCTGCAGGTCCCAGGGCACCGGTGGCTGCATCTTCAGAAGCATGATCCTCTTTCAGTGCCATTTCTATGAGAATTTTACCCGCCTGAAACGGATCGGTCCAGTCAAATTCAGCTGTCAATCAGGTTCTCCTTTGCCTGTGAACACCATCTTCCCTCTGCGCATGGTTCCCACAACATACAGTTCATCAGTACCATCAAAGGGGTCTCCGCTAAGGAACACCAGATCAGCAGCTCTCCCGGTCTGAAGGGGCAGGGCAAGCTTTTCATTGCCTGAAATGGAGGCAGCATCCAGCGTGTACGCTCTCAGGGCCTGCGCTACAGAAAGACTCTCAGCAGGGTTTCTGTGCTGAACAGCTCCTCTGAGGCCGTAAAGGGGATCAAGCGGCATGGAGTCGCTTCCGAAACCCAATCTGAATCCCGCAGAAAGTACAGTTTGAAAGGGATTCAGTCTCACAGCATGTTCAGAGGAAACAAGTCCATCGTACATTCCCCCGGGGCGCTGCCATCTTTCCACAAAATTAGGCTGCATGCTGAAGGTGTGATACCTTCTGTCCCAGGTCCCGGGCCAGACCGACAGCAGGTCCTCTGCATGTTCGATACGGATGGGAAATCCTCTTCCAAGCTCCCGGAACGCCATTGATGACACTCTGTCTATCTGAGCTAGGGCAGCTGCACCTATTGCATGGACCACCGGCTCAAGGCCGTTTCTGCCGCAGTCAATTAGTATTTCCAGAAGGTTTTCATCGGTGTAGATAAGGTTTTCTTTTGAAGCAGTATCCAGAGCAGCGGTGCAAGCTCCAAATGACCCGTCCAGAAACAGTTTAGTAAAGGTTGAGCCTCTGTAGCCGCCTGAGGTCCATGGTGGTCTGTTCTGGATCACAAAGTTTACATCCAGTTCCGGAGCAGTCAACAGGAGAACATCAATGTTCTCAGGTTTTTCTATTGTGCAAATCCCCGTTACCCCCATCGAGTGCATCCGGTAAACAACCTGACTCACTGCTTCCTGAACAAGCTCTGGAGAAGGAGGAAACCTTCTGGTGAAATTCAGTACCGCACTCTCGAATATCTGACCTGTTTTCCTGTTGATTTCAGGAGAGTCCTCTTCCAGAAGATCAAGCATGGCGGAGTTTACCAGGCCGGTATGACCGCAGACTCTGCAGAGGAAAACAGGAGTGGTTCCAGTTGCCTTATCCAGTTGCTCCAGAGAGGGAAGGTCAGGGACAGTCCAGCTGCTCTGATCCCAGGACTCTCCTCTCAAGATGGAAGTTGTGCAATTGTCAGCAGCCTCTCGAACCTGTTCAAGAAGATCCTCTGCTGATGAAGCACCGGAAAGGTCAAGTGAAATCTCCTTGAGCACCATCCAGAGGAAGTGACAGTGAGCATCAAAGAAAGCAGGCATGGCAAAATCGTATTCAAAAGAATCAGTGTCAGGGCAACTTTCAATTCCTGAGATCAAACCGCTCTGGTTCACATTCACAACTGCACCTGAGAGAGGCTCCCCTGTTCCCCTCCACAGTTTTCGGCAACTGATCCTACCCATTACGACTGTCCAGAATGTATTTGTACATGAGTTCTATCAACTCGCTTCTTACTTCAAGCTTGAAATCAGTTCCCCCTGCATGGCGCTTGATATCACTCACCCGGCCTCTGATCTCTGCTTCCACCAGCCCTGCAGCAGGAGTTGGTCCTACTGCATTATCACAGGTGTCTGTGTTGGGATCCTTTATCTCTCTGGCTTCAATATCTGCGGGATTATCATTGCTGAACCACTTTTTAAGAAGAATGTAGGAACCGCCGATTATTGAGGTTCGCGCAGGAAAGTGAACATCTATCATTGTTGTGGAATAGTCCCTGACACCATCTGCGGAATAAAGCACAGCCTGATTCCTGCCGCCTTCTTTGGCATCGTAAAGAGCCCTGTCGGAAGAGACCAGAAGTTCGGAGCCTGCAACACTCTCCGTGGAAGCAACGCCCAGGGAGATCTGTACTGAAAGCCTTGTTTCCTTTCCCTTTACAACTGCAGTAATCTCAGAATTCCCCACTGTGGAGCAAAGTCTTCTGGCAGTTGCCAGACCTTCATCTGCACTGGTATTCAGCATGAGAACAGTTATCTCTTCCCCGCCATAACGGTAAGCTTCACCCCGGAATCGAACAACCTGTCTTATAAGTGACGAAACATGATTAAGAACAAGATCCCCTGTGTCATGTCCATGCTGATCATTGAACTTCTTGAAGTGATCTATGTCGATCATTATGGAACACATTGGAAGAGATGATGCAGCCATGGACCGGAGAAGCACAGGCAGATCACCGTCCAGTATCTTCCTTGGTGGAAGACCTGTAACGGGATCAAGTTCAACCTTTCTGGGAAAAGTTACTTTTGACATTTCCAGACGGTCCCCTCCCCTTGTTAACTGTAGCATAATTTACACAGAACCACGGTCAACCTGTATGTTGACCGGGAATACCTGAATCAAGTAGACTGTCAGCTGCCTGAAACCTTTTCAAGGAGGAGTTCAAATGAGATCCGTTGTCCTGGCTGTCACACTGGCACTCCTTACATGCAGCTGCATCGGCTGGACTGATCAGCAGAAAGATGTTGTTGACTCCTACATGGAGATCGCAGCAGACGCAGAAAGCGGTAACTGGGATGCTCTGTACGATAATCTCTCTGAAGATACACAGAATATTATAACGGAAATCATCACTGTTTTTGAGGCCACAGGTGCTCCCCTCATAAGCAATCATGATGAATTTCTTGCAGTACTGGCTCTTGAGACTCAGATTCTCAACTTTTCGGAGTCTGTACATTCTGTAGAGTTCGCCGGCGAGAGAGCCGTTCTTGCTGCAGATGGCCCTGACGGTACCAGAATACTTGAATTCAGGGAAGAACATGGAAAGTGGAAACTGAATCTTTCTTCTGAGTTTAATGCCATGTTTGCGCTGCTGGCTCAGGGAGTGGAACCAGGCGGGCAATCAGGCCCTGGAAGTGCAGTACCATCCTTCATCTCTTCAGGAGCAGGAAGCAGCATGCTTCTTGTGAGAAACAGACTGAACGGTCTTGCTATACACAACGTCTTCTGCAGCCTGAGCACCAGCGAAAGCTGGGGTGAGGATCTTCTCGGTCCAAGCATTCTTGGAACAGGCTCCGAGCTGGGAATAAACATTGAGCCGGGTACGTATGACATTCAGGTTTATGATTCCATGGAACATTCATACACTCTGTGGCAGATTGAAGTGGACCAGAATGGCTTTCTCTGGGAGATCACCGCAGCAGATATGGATGAGATTTAGCGCACTGGGAAAGAAGGGCTTTACCGTCCGGGTTCCTTTCTTTATTTTGCGCCTTATAAGCAGCAGACAGGGAAGTCTGCCATTAATGGAGGAATGATGAAAAAGTTACTTGCATTGTTTACAGTTGTCTTTGCCGTTACAGTTATCGGCGGATGCGGCAGCAGTAATGTACCGGTTAAGATCATCAACGATCTCGGTGCATGGAATATTGAAGAGGTCAAGATCGATCTTTCCGATCAACCCTGGGGCGAGAACAAAATCAGTGAAACAATCGAGGCAGGTGAAGATGTCATCATCAGTGTTCCTGCAGGAACTTACGATATCATGATTGTTGACGAAGACGGCGATAGCTACACAAGGTGGGAAGTAGCAATCGGTGCAGATGGTTATGAGTGGGCAGTAACCCTCTCCGACATAGATTAGACCTGCACACAGGGAATTGCAAAGAGGGAGCTGCAATTCAGTTCCCTCTTAATTTGGTCTTTACTCGAACCGGCAATCGGTTTATTGTCACTTGTTCGCTGGAAGAGGAATTCATTCAAACCTGATAATGGGAGGGGATTATGAAGAAACTGCATTTACTTCTTTTGGTTCTGCCTGTGCTTCTTGCCGGCTGTGGAAACAGCGAACCGGCAGAGGATGCCGGAACAACACGTGAAGACGGTGTAATCGAGGTCGTTATCGAGAATGGTCTTGATGACCTTGCCATCGACGAGATCCTTGTTGATGCATCAGACGGCCCCTGGGGCGAGAACCGCATAGAAGATGTTCTTGAAGCCGGTGACGAGATTGCCATCGAGCTTGATGAAGAAGACACCTATGATATCATGGTAGTTGATGAAAACGGCACAACATACACAATGTGGCTCGTTGACATTGATGAAGACGGTTACGACTGGGAAGTTACTGAAGAAGACATGGACTTCGCCAGCGAAGAAGTCACAATTACAATTGAAAACGGTCTCGGCAGCTGGAGTATCTGGTACGCCTACGGTTGTTCATCAGACAATGATGACTGGGGCGAGGACCGCCTGGGTGAAGACATTCTTGAACCTGGCGACCAGATTACTTTCACAGTACAGTCCGGTGACTGGTACGACTTCCTGGCAGAGGACGAAGACGGCGACACCTATGTAATACTCGACGAGTACATCGACGGTGACTTCACATGGGTTGTTGACTTCGATTACATGGACAACACATTCAGACTTGATGCAGTAGACGAACTCGCTGATGGTGAAGGCGTTCCTGTAACGATCTATAACGACCTGGGTGACTGGACCATCTGGTACATCTACTGCGACAGAACAGATGATCCATGGGGCGACGACCGTCTTGGTTCAGAACTCTGCGAACCTGGTGAGGAATACACTTTCTACGTGGCTCCAGGTGAATACGACCTTCAGGTGGAAGACGAAGACGGAGACACCTATACTCTCTGGGGTATCACTATCGATGAGAACGGCTACTACTGGTCAGTCACTCTGGACGATCTGGACTAGTACCCGGACAGGCCTGATAAAGCAGAGGGGGACGATTTTTCGTCCCCCTCTTTTTCCGGAAGAGGTATAGAATGAAAACTCTTTTCCTGATAATTGCAGCAGCACTTCTTTTCGCAGGCTGCTACGACCCTGTAAGAATAACAGTGGTAAACGGTCTTGGAAGCTGGAACGTAGAGCGTATTTACATCAGCGGTACTGATGAAGAGGAATGGGGCCTGAGTTCCCTTCCTTCAAACATGATAATTGCTCCGGGAGACTCAGTTGCAATAGCAGTTGAACCGGGCACATACGATATATCAATAGTTGATGAAGACGGTGACACTTATACAAGATGGGATCAGACCGTGACTGAGGACGGGTACCGCTGGCATGTCACCCTTGAAGATATTGACTAGGGAATAAACCGCGTCCCCGGTTGTAACAATGTAAAAAGGAGGTTGCTTCTTGAAAGTGAGTATTCCCGCAGCAGCAATAGTGATGTCCCTGCTCCTTGCCGCCGGGTGTTTTGAAAAGGTCCCCCTTTCAATCACCAACGGCCTTGAAATATACGATGTCCACTGCGTCTACATCAGCAGAACCAATGATAATGTCTGGGGCACCAACCATCTTCCCGGTACCGACATTCTTGAGCCCGGCAAAACTGCAGAGGTCATGGTGGTTCCAGGTGAATACGATATTCAGGTACTGGATCAGGA
>CAYLRO010000040.1:0-16866 GCA_964386635.1 uncultured bacterium
GTCAGCAATCATCCAGCTGTTGGCACTGTTGCAGCCAAGACCGTTCTGGAGAGTAGCGAAGTCGAAGGGCTGAGAGCACATGACGTCGTCAGTTGCGGGTCCTGCAGGCACGAAAGCCTGTCCAAGGTGTCCGAGCTGATTACTGTCAGCAAGAGCTACGGTTGCAACAACCGCGAGAAGAATAACGAATAACTTCATAGTAACCCCTTTCAAATAGTTAAGTATTGGTAACGGTCTGAAAATATTACCTTGATAAGGCAGTTGTCAATACCCTTTACACCTGTCTATAAAGACTCTGAAGACCAGCTTCCCGGGTTTTCAGGGAGCCTTTCAATAAGAGCATTGTTTATCATCATGCCATGACGGTTCTCAAGCTCTGTAACCCATTGCTCCACCCTCTCCTGGAGAAGTCTGTTCCTGACAGATTCTTCAAGCAGTGGTGTAATTTCTGCCATTGAGGCACACCTGGATGGAATAACCTCAACAAGCCTCCAGAAGAGTTTGTCCTCTGAACCGGGAATGTCAAACGGACCGGTCCAGGAAAGAGTATCGCCTGAATCCTGCTGGAACAGCACAGCCCCGTATCCTCCAGGGATATCCGCCGCCCTGAGAGGCCTTGTCAGCCCGATATCTGAGCCTGGAACAGAAATCTCAGAGTATCCTGGAAGCCCTGAAAGGAAAGAACTGATATCTTCCAGGTTCTCAAGGGCAGTCAACTGTGCCGCTGAAACAACCGCTGTGCTGTAAATTCTCATCTCTTCTGTTACCACAGGTGAAGTCTGGCTGTTGAACTCTGCCTCTATATCAGCAGTTGTAATCTGGATGCGGTTCTCGACCTCACGCTTGAAGAGGGTGTCGACAGCAAGCTCCATCACATACCTGTCAGCCTCTGCAAGAAGAGAATCAAACCTGACCGGATCTTCAATGGCCAGAGAGTACCGGAAGTAATCGTGCATTATTACATTACTTATGACAAAGGTGAGCCATGACTCAAGCCGGGGATCCCCCGGCATTCTCGTGTCAATGAAAGAGACTGCCCGCATCAGATCAATAACTGCCCAGTCGCCCAGTTCAGAGGCTATGACAACAGCAGAGAAATCAACAGCGTCTGTACCGGAGTAGTAACCTGCAAGGCTGATGACCAGAGATGTGTCCACTGCAATTCCGAATGCAGAAGGCAGCGAGTCCTGCAAAGCCAGATACCAGTCTCGTGTTCTCTGCTGTGAGATGAAGACTGAAGCTTCTTCAACCAGAGCAGCACTGTCCGGCAGCATTTCTGCCAGGGTCAGAGAGTCCGGTGCTGCAAGACTGTCAAGTCTGTACCTGACCCGGTCAGGACCTGGAAATACATCTCCAGGTTCAGAAGCTTCCAGCTGCCGGGCAACTGCGAAGTATTCCAGAAGAACCAGCTGGGAAGGACCATTGGAAATTTCGTCTTCCGTTCCAGGATTTGCCGTATACCAGACCATGTCTCCAAAGTGTCTGGTAAAAAACAGTATATCATCTTCTGAAAGTGCCTCTCTCTCTATGGCGATATGAAGCCTGCGAGAGACAATCCCGCTTTCAATACCAACCCAGAGATGCCTGAAAGCCGCGAGGTCAGGTTCCGAGAGAATGCCCTGCTCCCGTATTTCGGATTCAATAAGTGCTTTTCTTGCCATTGCTGTAACAAGTGCCTCGCTGGGGTTCGATCCTTCAAGGAACATCGTTCTGGCTTCGAGAGACATTCCTTCCCATACAATTCGCGCATCATCAACAAACAGTGTGTCATCTCCTGCAACAACCAGCCAGTCCTCCCTGCTGGAAGTACCGCCACAAGATGCAGAAACAAGCAGCGCCGCAACCAGAGCAAAAAGCACAAATCCTGTTGAAAGACTCTTATTCATCATGCGTCCCTTCCGGACAGAAATTCTGTGTGTTTCATGTTTTTCCAGCCACTTGATTTAATTCTGATCAGACTGTGTGTCAAGACAATCAACGCTGCAGGGAAAAGAATTGAATTGTCCGGCTGAACCGTTACCTGGCAATCCCGTTTCTAAGCCGGGTCTTTACAATCATTTCATCAAGTGCCTGCAGAAATCTGGATCTGTCTTTTTTGGCGAAGGGTTTTGGACCTGATGTTATCATACCCTGCTCTCTCAGGTCATGGAGAAGATTTCTCAGGGAAAGTACATCTCCAATATTGTTCTCGGTAAACGGGCGTCCTGTGTTCCCGATTGCCATTGCTCCCTTCTTGAGACACCTTGAAGCAAGTGGAATGTCACCTGTGACAACAATGTCATCAGCCTGGACAGTTTCAGCTATCCAGTCGTCTGCCACATCAAGACCCTTGTCCACAACAACAAGCCTGATTCGGTCTGACTGGGGAATTCTCATCCAGGAATTTGACACAAGAATAACCTGCAGTCTGTAACGCTTTGCAACCCTGTACGTTTCCTGTTTCACCGGGCATGCATCTGCATCAATGTAGATATCCAGCAACTGTAACCCTTCCCTTTCCTGAGATGTTACCGGATATATAATTTCTCAGCCTGTCAGGCTGTTAGCACCGGAAAAACCTGAGAGCTCAGCTTCCTCCATTCACCCAGGGTCTTGCCTGTTTAATGAGAAGCTCGCCAGTGGAGAGTATTTTAAACTCGATCTCCATTGCAAAATTCACTCCATCAGGGGTAACGCAGTATGCATCTGCAAAGTGGCGGTGGATATCCTCCAGATAATCTGCAAGAAGTCCCCTCTGGTCCTCTGTAAGCACCCTCTCACCTTCAGGAATGCGGTTCGAGAAGGAAATGTACTGAGCCTCAATGAGTCTGCAGCCCAGAACAGACTGGTTGGTCAGGAGAAACTCCTCAGGGACCGATTCAGGCTGGGGATTTGTAACCATGTCCTCCCCTGCCTGAACATTCACATAATAACCTGAGATGTACGGGTTGTAGATATTGTAGGTCACAGCAACACCGTTGGCAGGTTCGCCTCTGAAACTTGGATGGACGACAACCCCCATGGCAGCAGAGTTGTGGTCAATCCGGTGGAACTCCCGTTCCTCAAAGGCCCTGTATGTCCACATTCCTGCCCATACCTGCTTTACAGTCTCTGAAATGTGGCCTTCATCCGGGTGATGAGTATAGGATTCATACAGCCCTGCTCCGTTGAATCCCGGCAGGTCCTCATTGTTAGTGCTCGACCTGCACCTGAGAGAAACCTGTGGCTCAAACTGTGAAGCCAAAACAGAAAGCGAATCGGTTATCCATGACGGCACAGACCCATTTCTTATTTCAGACCTGATTTGATTAAGTATCTCATCTCTTGACTCTACACTCATGTTGAACTCTTCAAGTGAGGTAAGAGAATCGATCATCTGATAGAAATCATTGTGTCCCATAAAGGAGCGGTAGTAGACAAAGGGGATTCCGAATCCTGATGGAACACTCTCTGATGGAAGACAGAGTGAAAGTTCACCGATATTGGCGGCTTTTGCTCCGAAAGAACATGCACTTTCCAGTCTCAGTTCCGAAAGAGGCAGGATCCTTCTCTCCGAGAAGTTTCCAGGAAGAACTGTGATGCTGTCAGGTCTTGTGGATTCAAGCCACTCATTGGCTTCCGCCAGTGTTATCCCGGAAATGCTGTATCCTCCGGGGTAAACAGACAGTCTCACATACTCATTCAACAGGTTCCTGTATTGATAAGTCTCTGTGAATCCCTGGATAAACGCATTGGGTGTTCCGTTCTGCCGGGCCTTCAGGTTGATATGAGACAAAGGGGTCTGAGGTATTGTTGTAACAACTCCTGCCACATGACTGATGTCGTTGGGAATGGTCTCAAAAACAACAATATCCATGGATGAGTATGTACCTGATGAGCTTCCTGCCCGAAGTATACCGCAGGCTGCACCTGTATTCAGCGCCAGATATTCAGCACCCTGATAAAGCTCTTCAGTTTGAACCACATCTATGTTGAAGTCCTGGAACTGAGTGATCTCTTCAGCATGGAGCCTGACCTGACTCTCTCCTGTTGGATGATACACCAGTTTGTCAGATGCATACGGCATTCCTCTCCTGAGAAGAGAGAGAACCATGTGCGCATCCGCAGCATGAATCGGGTCGCTGGGCCAGAACTCCACTGTGTAAACACCATCAGGATGGCTGGGATCAGTATATCCATCATACCTTACAACGCTCCCGGCAATTAGCATCCTGTTTTCGTCGGTATAGGTTCTGCTGTTGAAACTGTAGAGGTCCATATTCCACTCCAGAGCGTTTGAAAAAAACTTCCAGTGATACTTGTACGAGCTTGAGTTAAGGAAGTAGAGCCTGGGAGCATCTGTTTGAACATCGGTTATCAGGAACTTAACTTCGGACATGAGCAGTTTTCCCTGGGGTTCACCCCTGGCAGCCAGCAAGTCAAAATCATTTCTTCCGGAGATAAACATTGCTCCCTCAGAGGAGGAAAGCATCGGGTCAGACAACTCAGGATTGAACGGCGGGGCCATGTTGGAATCCTGAGCTTCACCGGAAAGAACAGAAAGCAAAAAAGGCAGAGCCAGCAATAGAATTTTAATGTTGCGTCCTTTCAAGGTTACCTGTGTAAAGTGGTATCCTTTTCAGGTTCGGAGTATTCCATCCCCTCAGGGTTCCAACTCTGTTTGCAGAAACTTCAGCATGGAGTGCCAGGCCTTTATCATTGCTCTGGAGCTTAACTCGTTGTTTGAAGAGGTAAGCACAAGGTTTGAGGCAAACTCAGCACTTGGGAGGTAAGGTAAACCAACCAGATGCCCTGCACCCTCCTCTCTCATGTACTCACACCTGTATTGAGTCTTCTTCATTCGAGCAGCAATTGCATCTGAGAAATCTGCTGCAGGCCAGACCTGATCATCGGTACCAGCAACAAGGTATACAGGACCACCTGCATTCTCAATGGCAATTGTTGCTTTCTCTGTGTTTTTGAAACCCTTCAGCCCCTGTATGTTTATTGAAAACATTAATGCGATTTTCGGATGCAGCAGGTCTTAAGAATAAATTTTTCAATAAGACGATACAGTTTAAACACAACGTAGTCAATAATCCTGGTGAATACATCACATCTGCATCTGTGTTTTTGGAGCTGGACTGCTGTTTCGGTTATAATGAGCTTATAACAAAAGTATGCAACATCCAAGGGGGAATACCGTGAAAAATGAGCTCATTCAGCTGTTACGATGCGCAGGTGCCTTCGATGCTGGAATAGCCTCCCCGTTCAAAGGCTATGAAAACGCTGTTGAAGGTTATGCCCCGTCTCAAATCTGGCCTGAGTGCAGATCCATCGTGGTATTCGCTGTGGCCATGAACCCCTGTTCAAACAACACTTACATCGGACCGATGGCTCCTCACCAGGGCCAAAGACCCCTGGGCCCTGTACCGAAGACTCTCCAGTCAGATAAATATGCGATGAACAGGCTGGCAAGACAGATGACAGCCCCTGTTACTCTTACTGCCATGGCATTCCTTGAGGAGCGTGGATTCAGAACCACCCTGAGGATGATACAGGGCAAACTCAGCGGCTATCTGGCAGGTCTCGGGGTTTACGGCAAGTCAGGGCTTCTTCTCCACCCTGTACTGGGCAACAGGATGTGTCTCGGAGTTGTTATGACCAATGCTGAATTGGAACCTGATTCACCTGTTGAAAACTATGCCCCCTGTGAGAACTGCAGTATCTGCATCGATTGCTGCCCTGCTGGTGCATACAACAGGGAAAAGAACTATCCGGAATCATGGAGCAGGGATGTATGCACTGCCAAACGAACGGAAATAGCAGAGAATGGCTCATACTGCCACAACTGCTTCGCTCTTTGTCCAGCAGGTGCAATACCTGATACCGAGCTGATAAGAGTCTCCAGGATGCAGTCTATTTCCTGCTCCTCGGAAAACCTGCAGCTTTAGCTTAATCTGTTCAGTCCGGCCAGCTGGCAAACGCCTGCTTCTCCAGTTTCATGCTGCCGTCAGTGCCTTTGTAAATGTTAATCCAGGCCTGCCAGTTGTCATAGTCCACCTCAGGATAATCCAGTCTGTAGTGGCTGCAGCGGCTCTCTTTACGCATCAGGGAAGCTCTCAGCTTCATTTCAGCATTCATTATCATGTTCCGGGTTTCGTGGGCCAGCCGCAGTTCATGCATGTCACTTGCTCTGAGCATGGGTACATGGTGGTCTCTGAGCTCTTCCACATAAGCCAGAGCGGCCTGCAGAATGCTCTCCTTCTTGATGTACAGAACAAAGTTCGGAATCATTATTCCCTGAAGTGTCTGTGTTACCCAGGCTGGACTGTATCCCGCCTCCCTTTTCAACGGAGCAAGCATTTCATCCTGAATAGAGTCAATCCTGCTCTGGGAAAGAACAGGCATCTCCCTGTCTCTGATGTATTCCGCAGCTGCCTCACCTGCAATGGCTCCCTGAACAGCTGACCCTGCCATGGAAGACCCTATCTGCGTGTAGATGGCTCCAGACATGTAAGAGCCCAGAGAGTCACCTGCAGCATAAAGCCCGGGGATATCAGACTCACATCTGTCATTGATGGGAACAAGGCCCTCGGACTTGTGGATGGACATTCCAGCAGAAGCTCCTCCCATGACAGCTTGACTGCTCATCCCAGGCGGGGGACCTTCTCCTCCGGACGGTCCTTCCTCTCCTCCGGGAGGTCTTCTTTCCGAAGAGCCGGATCGCTGAAATTCAACCGGGGTATAAGGCCCTCCGGCAGCGGAATCGTCTTCACCTGTACCTGGTGACATCCTGTCAATCGGATTGCCTGCAATGTAAGCTTTGTAGTTGTCAGCCACTCCCAGGTCATGATGTATCTCAACGGAAGTGGTACTGGGAAGACTCTCAAGCACACGCTGCCATCCGTCATAACAGGCTGCGGGATTTACTGCACTGCCGGTGTGTCCGTCGTTCCATTCTTTGCCTGTAACTCTGGCACCAATGTCGTATGCCATCACTGTGCCGTCATGAGTAAGATCACAGATAGGGAAACCGCTGGGTTTGAAACCACCTGCACCTGTACAGAGGATCACACTCTTCGCTCTTATCAAATGCACCCTGGCATTGTCCAGGCTGAAGCCGGCAACACCGGCGATCCTTCCATTTTCCTTCACAAGACTTGTTACCATCACACGCTCAAGCACTGGTATTTCTCTCTCTTCAACAGGCTTGTTGAAAGCACTGTAGTAGAGATTCGATTCAAAGAATCCCCATTCCTGAAGTTCATTCACTCTTGCAAGAGAGTGCTCTGCCATCTGCCTGGTGTAAACCGGGTTGTTTGTACCGATAGCTGAACTGGATACTGCATCTGTAAACTCATCAAGGCCCATTTCAGCAGTGGCCGGATCCCATGCAAATATGCCTCTGGCAAAAGGGGTCTGACCTGATGTTCCAAGTCTTCCCTTGGATACCATGATAACTTCAGCTCCTGCATCATGAGCTTTTACTGCAGCAAACAGTCCCGCAAGTCCGCTTCCGACTACAATGATATCGGTCTGGTCTTCCTGAAATCCAATGCTGTTCAGGTCGAAGGAGGGTACATTGGCAGCCCAGCCGTTCCTCACTCCCAGTGACCACAAGGTTGCATATGCTGCAGCACCACCTGCAATCTGAAGAAACTGACGGCGGTTGATTCCGTTTTCTTTACCGCTGTGCTTTATCCCCATGATACCACCACCGGTATGGATTTCTCAGGTGTAATTGTGATGGCGTCCACAGGACAGTACATCCTGCAGAGGTGACAGATCTGACAGTCCTCAGGATACATTATCACCGCTTTTCCTGTATCAGTATCCATGCGGATTACATCTGTGGGACATGTTTTGACACACGTGCCGCAGCCGATGCAACCGGTTATCTGATCGATGGACATTTCGCATACCTTCCTCTCTCCAGGGATCTCGTTCTGCTGATCAGTACCGGATCAGTATAGTGTGGAGAAACTGAATAACAGTGAATGAATTGTAACTGAATGTGAAAACCGGACAGCATATCCACTCAGACCGAGTCCAGGGCTTGTCTGACCTTCGCTGCCAGAGCTTCAATGGTATATGGTTTCTGAATGAAATTGATATCCCTGTCCAGCATACCCTCGTGTACCAGATTGCCATCGGTGTAACCGGACATGTAAATCACTTCAACCTCAGGAAGTATCAGTTTGGCTTTTTCGGCAAACTCTTTCCCGTTCACCTCAGGCATTATGAGATCAGTAATTATCAGGTCACAGGTGAACTGATGAATTTCCAGCATGTCCAGAGCTACCCTGCCATTTTCCGCAGCAGATACATTGTACCCAAGGTTCGAAAGTGCTTCATATGCAAAGTTGCGAACCGCTTCGTTGTCCTCCACAACAAGTATTTTTTCACTGCCATGTGCTGAAGCGTAAGAGGTTCTGCTCTGGGAATCCTCAGCAGATTCATCGTCCAGAGCAGGCCAGTACACATGAAATGTACTGCCAAGTTCCGGAACGGAGGACACTTGAATGTTACCTCCATTCTGTTTAACTATGCCGTAAACAGTTGACAATCCCAGACCGGTGCCCCTGGAGTGTTCCTTTGTAGTAAAAAACGGTTCGAATATCTTCTGTCTGTTCTCAGGCTCTATTCCGATACCATTATCGGATACCGCAATGAAAACATGTCTGCCTTCGGAGCTGCCGGAGTTATTCTCAAGAAATTCCCTGTCAAGAACAACTTCTCCTGTTTCGATTGTAATGTGCTTCTTGAATCCTTTTCTCTTAACTTCATACACTGCATCTCTGGCATTAACCACCAGATTCAGGAATATCTGCTCCAGCTGTGAGCGATCTGCATTGATTCCGGGAATACCCTCTTTCAGAACCGTACTGATGGTTATATCTTCACCGATCAGTCTTCGTATCATTTTTTCCATATTCTTGAAAACAGAGTTTATCTCCACGGTTTCAGGCCTGTAAAGCTCTTTCCTGGAAAAGGCAAGCAACTGGCTTGTAAGCTTCCCTGCGCTGATCCCTGCAAAAAGTATCTGCTCCATCTTTTCATGAAGCGGATCGTTTTCATCCATCCCTTCAAGTACCATCTCGGAATATCCGTTGATAACCGTGAGCAGATTATTGAAATCATGGGCAATCCCGCCTGCCATGGTTCCAATTGATTCCATCTTCTGAGACTGATGCAGCTGATGCTCAAGTTTTGCACGCTGTTCCTCTGCCTTAATTCTTCCTGACAAGTCTGAGAAAATCTCAATTATGTACTCATTCCTGCTGAATCTGGCTGACATTGCAGTTTTCAGAATCGGTATCAGTTCACCCTTGCTGTTCCTCAGGTTACGCTCAGAGGTATTGATCTGCTCGCCCATGTCCAGAATAGGGCAGGAGTTCTCTTTGGAAACGCAAATGAATTCAGTGCATAAACAGCCGGTAATCACGTTTTTTGTCAGTCCAATAAGACTGCAGGCATAGGAATTAACATCAACGATCCGCCTGCTCTTCTTATCAATGATAATGATCCCTGCAGGTACATTCTTGAACAGGTAGGCAAGGTATGCGTCACTGTCTTTCAGGGCCTCCTCTGCCTTTTTCCGCTGTGAAATATCACGGGTGGTCCCCTGAAGACCCACTGGTTCCTGCCTGTTGTTAAGTACAAGTCTGCCGATTATCTCAACAGGAACTTCCTCGCCACTTTTGTTAAAAAACTTAGACTCGAAAAGAACAAATTTGGATTTCCTGATTTCTTTGGTGGCCAGAGCAACTTTCCCTGTCATTTTGGCAAATTCAACAGGGGTTGTATGCTCTGATAACCTTGAGCCTATCCACTCCTCGGTGGTATATCCTGCAAGATCGAAAATTGCCGGATTGACGTAGGTAAAACGATAATTCAAGTCCATCTTCCAGATGACATCAACGGTATTGTCCACAAGCAGTCTCAGCTGCTGCTCACTCCTGTGCAGTGCCTCGCTGGCTCTTTTGCTTTCTGTGATATCCAGAGCAGTGAAGATCAACCCTTCCCTCAGATCATCATGAGTAACAGTTGATGCATTCAGCAGTATGTGAATTTCTTCACCGCTGCTTTTTTTCCAGACGGACTCCACAGCTCCTGTTCCCAGTTCATTGATCTGATTGTCCATGTCTTCGCTGACCCGATCAAATTCTTCCTGACTTCTGAACAGCATGCTGATATTTTCACCCAGCAGCTCGTCCCTGCTGAAACCGGTCATCTGGCATATCTTCACATTCACATCTGTGATGATGAAATCAACAGTACGACCGATACCTGTTGGAGAAGCCCTGAAGATACTCTCCAGTTTCTTCTTCTCCTCCAGCAGTTCTTCCCTGGCAACCTTTGTATCAGTCACATCGAGAAATGCCCCGACCAGGCCGTTCACCTCACCGGATTCATTTCGAATCACATCCTTGGTTATTATCAGGGATCTGTTCTGCCCCTCTTTGTTCTTCGCCTGCACCTCAAATACCCTTCGGCCGGGATTCTCCATGTACTCCATGTCTTCTTCATGATGAACAGGGGTGAACCTTTCAGGAAGAAGTTCATGAGGTTTCTTTCCCCTCATCTGCTCTGCTGTAACACCAATGAACTCGGTGTATGCAAGGTTACAGCCCAGGTACAGTCCATCTCTGTCCTTGTAGAAAACCGGTGAAGGGATGGCATTCACAAGAGATAAAATAAACTTTTCCCTTTCAAGGGAATCCCTCTCAGCCTGTTTGATTTCAGTAACATCACTCACAAACCCCACGTACCTGTTTTCCGAGAGCTTCACAGCATTTATCTTCCAGTAACTGCAACTGCCGTCTTCTCTGGGAAAAGAAAAATCTCCTGCTGCCTTTCCTTTTTCTTTCACCTCAGCAAACTTCTGCAGCATCATGTCATGGTCATGCTCTTTAATGAAATCCAGAAGACTTTTTCCCAGGATTTCATCCTGAGAAAACACTGATGTGTCACAGGCGGCCTGGTTGGCCTCAATGCACCGACCGGTATGGTCCACAACAATAATGCCATTCGGTGAGCTTGTGATGTAAGTTTTGAATCGTTCTTCGGTTTCCAGCATGGACTCTTCTGCGTGTTTCCGCTGGGTGATATCCCTGATAATGGAAAGAAAAACCTCCTGCCCCTCCCAGTTGAAGATGCTTGAGCTGATCTCCACAGGGAAACGGCTGCTGTCCTTCCTTACATGAATTGACTCGAAAGTAACATGACCGGTGTCAGATAACTGCTTTAAAACCCTGGCGGAAGCTTCCTTTCCTTCATCTGACGGATCAGTGATATCATAAGGTGACAACTGAAGAAACTCTGCCCGGGAATAGCCATAAATCTCACATGCTTTGCTGTTAACTTCAATGAAATTCTTAAATTTTCTGTCTGTCAGAGGATGGACTATAACCGGCTGATTAATACCATTGAAGAGGCTTCTGAACTTCCTGTCACTTTCCTCAGCGGGAAAATTGTAAGATGACTCTTCCCCGCTGCTGCCGGCTCTCAGTTCAGCAAGCTCCTGCTCCAGCTCAGTGATTCGAGCAAGTAAGTCGCGGCTGGAATCTTCTTCAGTCGTAGTATCCCTCCGATACAATTCAGCATTAAGCAACGCAATATTAACCTTTGGCAAATCAAACCAGCTCAGCAGAAATACCGGGAAAACACGGCAAAGTCAATCCAATAGCAGTCAAGAATTTAATGAGATGAGGGATTAATCTTTGTTGAAATTCTGTAGTTGACTTCAATACCAAAAGAAGGAGGTGCTGAGAAAGAGCAGAATGTAAGAGCATGAGGTGAGTAGTTCCCGGAGGGTTCCCTGTGCTGCTGGTATTCATGTGGAGGTTCTGCAATTCGCTCTATCACAGATTGATGGAGGACACTGCCCCTCCTGACAGGTCTGTTCTTCTTTCTGAAGAAACTGAAGATGATGCCGCCTTCAGTGTTATGCATTTTGCCAAGCGGATCTGGATTCAGTGATTCCAGGGCTTCCTGGTCAAATGCAAGTTCAGAGGACACATGAGAAATCATCCACTTCAGAGTTATGTCCCCAAGAGCCGAATCGCTGTCCCTGTATCCGCCTCCTATGTCGGAGTGCACACCTGCAAACCAGACTTCTTCAACTGAAGTGTCTTCAATGGATTCCACCTGATTGTGAAGAAGATGAGGGTAGAACTGAGTTCTCCGTTCATCAATTGAAACTGCGTGGTAAATCCTTCTGATACCGACAGGAACGGACATCCTGTGATAGCGATGCCGCAGTTTTTTGCGTATGTCCCTGGTTCTT
This sequence comes from uncultured bacterium, assembly GCA_964386635.1. GTDB lineage: Bacteria > Fermentibacterota > Fermentibacteria > Fermentibacterales > JCC-6 > Sabulitectum. Next base: position 12,251 of record CAYLRO010000040.1, read on the forward strand.
GTCTGCCTGCCTATAGAGCCCACAGTGTCCCATACACATACAGCTTCTATCAAGGTCTTCCGCAAGCCGTATTCACTTCTCAGCTCATCCAGCATTGAAGGAAACGAAGACTTTCTGTTTGCTTTGTAGGCCCTCCAGAATTTCCTTGATACTTTCCCTGTTGAACCTGCAGGAGCTAAACCGCACATGCATACCATGCTTGCAAGACTGCGAACGGTGTATGCACCTCTGCTGAAGCCGAAAAGATAGATCCTGTCACCTGATTCATAATTTTCCGACAAAAAGCGGTAACCATCCAGAACATTATTGAACAGCCCGGCACCGAATGCACACCCGCGGATAACATTGCCGAACTTCGTACCGATTCCCTTGTCGTAAGCCTTTACCTGACTGGGGCTCTCATCCAGCATGTTATACAGTTGATAAACATTTGTTCTGTCTTTCGGGGTGTTCCGTGTACCATCAGAGCAAAAGACAAGATTCTTCATACCAGCCTCTGATTCAGATAGAGCTGAACTTCATATCCCTGTTTGCTGACATTAGCGCCACAGAATCTTTATATGTCATTACCGAGGCTATCAGTCAATGACTGTACGCACCTATCTGATACTATTGATATTATCTTTTATCTGACAGTCACAGAATGGCAAGATCAACCCACTTCGGGGTCATTGAAAGCATTGAAAACCTGATTAACCTTGCTTCATTTTGATTTGCAGTAGCGGAAAATGACTTCATACAGCTTCCGGATAAACTCTTCATCCAGCTGGTCCAGATCCATTTTTGATATGACTTTCTCTTCTCGATCCAGGTCTTCCACAGGCAGGCCATTTGTGATTTTGAGGTCTCTGATCTTCAGAACCACCTGGATTCGCTTGTTAAGCTGCTTCACGATCTCGGCATCGATCAGGTCGATCTCTTTCCGAAAGGTTTCAATTGTGTTCATTTCAACCGCACTGTCCCCTCTGTCTGAGGAGGTGATCGCATAGAACTATTGCTGTGAGTGCCTCAACCACAGGTACTGCGCGAATGGCGATACACACATCATGAGCTCCGTGTATCACAAGTTCCATGCTGTTCCCTTCCATATCCACAGTTCTCTGCTTCATTGAGATGCTCGGCGCAGGTTTGAATGCCACCCGGAATACCAGTGGCATACCGTTGGATATTCCTCCCTGCACCCCGCCTGAACGGTTGGTTGAAGTCACCACTGTTCCGCTGGCAATTGTAAACTCGTCATTGTTTTCCATGCCGGTGAGCACTGCAGAACCAAATCCGTTCCCGATCTCAAAACCCCTGGCTCCATTCAGACCCACCATAACTTTAGCCAGGTCTCCGTCCAGTTTGTCAAACAACGGTTCACCAAGCCCTGCAGGTAAATTGTTAACAACACATTCCACAACACCGCCGATTGAATTGCCTTCTCGCTGCAGCTTCTCAAGAAATTCCAGCACCTCAGCCTCCTTTCCGGAGTCCGGGAAGTTGACAATGCTGGCATTCAGATCTGCTGCGGTAACCTTTCCGGCTTCAATGTTTCCTATTTTTCTCACAAAGGCTGTTATCTCAATTCCCGATTCACCGGTGAGGATCTGCTTCGCAACACCACCGGCGGCAACTATTGGGGCTGTAAGTCTGGCAGAGCTTCTTCCTCCTCCTGCCGGATCTCTGACTCCGTATTTCATCTGGTAGGTGAAATCCGCATGGCCCGGTCTGAATACCTTCTCCAGTTTTTTATAATTTTCCTTTTTAAACCCTTCATTCTTTATCAGAATACTGATTGGGGTTCCTGTGGCAGTTCCCTCATACAATCCTGACAGTATCTGAAAACGGTCTTCTTCGCATCTGGGAGTAACAAATTCATTCCTGCCTGGTTTTCTTCTGTCAAGAAAATCCTGAATCATTTTCAGATTCAGCACTTTTCCCGGTGGACATCCTTCAATAACAGCACCCACTGCAGGTCCGTGAGATTCACCCCAAACTGTTACTCTGAACATTTTTCCTATTGAATCTCCAGGCATTTCTTACCGCCTTCATCAATCTTCCTGAGGTAATCCCAGAATTCCGGGAAAGATTTCTGAACACATTCCCGTTTCTCTATTTTCATAGTTCTGTTCATCAATTGTATCAGACCAAGACACATGGCCAGCCTGTGGTCATTGTGTGTCTCAGCAGTTGCCCCATAGAGCTGCTTCTGCCCCTGAACAACTATAGAGTCTGCCGTTGTTCTTATGTCTGCGCCTATCTTTCTCAGCTCTTTCTCAACATGCTGGATTCTGTTGCTCTCCTTGTAGATCAAGTGGCTGATATTCTTGATAACAGTTGTTCCACAGGCGAACAGAGCAATTGGTATAAGAGTCAGTACAGAATCAGGGCTGTCTTTCATATCAACCTCAATGCCGGAGATCATCTCCGATCTCAGTATTGATACACCGCGGGACTCGACATGTATACGACAACCCATTCTGCTCAGAATTGAAAGATACTCAGACTCTCCCGGATTTGACTCCACATTCATTCCACAGATCCTGATCTCTCTGTTCAGTATCACAGATGCGGCTATCAGGTAGTTCACAGAGCTCCAGTCTCCGGGAATTGTCATGTCCCGGGGATTATACCTCTGACCTGCTTTCACAAAGAACAGATCGGACTGAGGGCCTCTGATTCTTTCTGAGTCAACTCCAAATTTCATCATCTCTCTCATTGTAAGGTCGATGTAGTAGGAAGAGACAATCGGTTTTTGAACTTCAATTTTCACATCGGTCTTTGCGTAAGGCGCTGCAATCAGAATGGAACTGATGAACTGACTGCTGATTTCTCCGCCGATAACTGTCATTCCTCCTGTGAGGCCTTCTCGCACCATAAGAGGGAAATTATTCGGTTTTGAAGCCGGGTCGATCCTGGCTCCCAGATCCCTTAAAGCCTCAATCAGCGGCTGAACCGGTCTCTCCATGTTTCTGGTTCCCGCAGCAATAACGGTTTTACCAGGGAGAATGCAGGCCATGCCAAGGGCAAACCTCAACAGAGTACCTGATTCGCCGGCATTCATCAGTCTTTCTCTACCGGGATCGCACCCTCTCGAATAGATGCCTCTGATCTCATAATGCTCTGAATCGGTTCTGCTCACTGAACCAATGCTTTCCAGGAACCGCAGAAGCAGTGCCATATCATGATTACAGGGAACATTGGTTATTCTGGACACACCGTTTGTCATGGCAGCCATCAGCAGCACTCTGTTAGCGATATACTTGCTGCCTGGGATATGCACACTTACTCCAATTTTTTGTATCTACTTGCTGTTTCTCGGTTTTATCAGGAACACAAGATCGTTCCTTCTCACAATTTCTTCCATTTTTATGGTTCCTGAAGTGGCTTTCTTCAGACACTCAACAGAATTGCCGTGATAATCCAGAATGGAGTTCGCAGTGGAATAGACAATACCTGTAGTAGGTCCGGTAAAGGCAATTTCATCGCCTCTGCAGATATCGCCTGACTCAAGGGCGATTTCCACAACTCCCGGCTTGTGGAAAAAGTTTACCACCTTTCCCACCTTCACCTTCTTGAGAGTTGCCTGAGATCCGTATACCCCGGACCACTCACCAGAGGTCCTGCCCATGTAGTATCCGTTTTCCCAGAAACCCCTGTTGAACACCTTCTTCAACTCGTGGTAGGATCTTTCCCTGAAGTCTTCAGTGAATTCTCCTGAAGCAATGTGCTCAAGAGCATTTTTGTACACCCTGACTACAGTGTCAACATACTCGGGCCCCCGTGCCCGGCCCTCTATCTTAAGCACTGTTACTCCGGCATCAATGATTTTATCCAGTATTTTTATGGTACACATGTCACTGGGAGACATCACAAACCTGTTGTCAATGATCAGCTCCTCATTTGTCTCTTCATCAATAACTCTGTACTTCCTCCGGCAGGTCTGGAGACACCTGCCTCTGTTTGCAGAACTGTTGTACTGGGCCAGGCTCATATAGCACTTCCCGGATACCGCAACACACATGGCGCCATGAATGAAAGCCTCAACCCCCAATGGATTCCCGGAAGGGCCGCAGATGTTCCGGGATTTTATGTAATCAGAGATGTATCTTATCTGCTCCAGAGTAAGTTCTCTGGCCAGAACCACCACATCTGCGTATCTGGAATAGAATTTCACAGCTTCAACATTTGAGATGTTCGCCTGGGTTGAAATGTGCACCTCAAGCCCGATAGACACTGCATATTCAATAACAGAAATGTCAGTTGCAATTACTGCACTGACTTCTGCCTTTTTAGCAAGATCACAGATATGACGGGATTCAGAAATGTCTTCGTCATACATGATGGTATTCAGCGTGAGATAGCTTCGGACTCTGTTTTCAGCGCAGATCTCAGCCACAGAAACCAGGTCTTCCAGTTGGAAATTGGCTGATTTTGACCGCATATTCAGATTTCCTGCGCCGAAGTATATAGATGTGGCACCTGCATTTATCGCTGCTCTTAAAGTTTCGTACGAACCTGCTGGAGCCATTATTTCGATTGAGGGTTTCAAGCCCATCCAAACCTCCGGAAATACTATGCCTGACACATACGGGAACACCAGCTGCAACACTGTAACATAAGAAGGACCGGGA